>NZ_FTMR01000016.1:0-80911 GCF_900156005.1 Rhizobium sp. RU35A
TCTGTTCGTCTGTGAAACGGTTGCGTTTCATCCTCTGGTCCTCTCAATGGGCCAGAGCTTACTTCAAAATGGATTAGTTCAACGGGGCAAGGTCATTCAGGATGCGACCCGCCAGATCATCCACGCCACCGATGTGTTCATTATTACCCTTGGCCTGTCCGAGATCTGGTATGACAAGCGTTCAGGCGATGCCCTGTGGCGTGCGGTGCCGGCCGATCTTTTTGATGAGGAAATCCATGGGTTTCGGGTCTCCACGCATTAGGAAAATCTGGACAATCTGCGCCGCATTTGCGCCGTCATTCATAAGGCGAAGCCCCAGGCAAGGATCGTCTTCACCGTGTCGCCCATTCCCCTAATGGCGACGTTCCGGCCGATCTCCTGCCTGACCGCCAATTCGGTGTCTAAGAGCATCCTGCGCTCGGCGGTCGACGAAATGATCCGCGAAAGCACGGACAGCCGCCTCCATTATTTTCCGTCCTATGAGATCGTGAAGGATTTCTTCGCCGATCCCTTCGAAGCTGATAACCGTCACCCGAGAGCCGAGGTGATCGACTTCATCATGAACACGTTCGAGCGGCATTTCTGCTGCCCCTGATCCATGTCTCGACGCGACCCGGCCACCGCCCCTCAGGTGCCGGTTGCCGGCTTGCCGAACGTCACGGAGCAGCAATGCGAACCCGGCCACAGGAGAGATCCGTCACCAGCGCCAGGATATCCGCAGCATCACCCTCCGGCAGTTGCACCGAGAGAATGGCGCCCTCGGCGGTAAAGGTTTCACGTGCGACAGTCACATCGTCAAGCGCCGATAGACGGGCCTTCACCAGGGCAAGATCTCCAAAGGGGAGGGCGATCGCAACCTCCTGCGTCGCAACAGAACGGCGTTTTTCGGCAGCCTGGAGACACAGCGCGGCGGTGCCGCCATAGGCGCGGACAAGGCCGCCGCTGCCGAGCAGCGTGCCGCCGAACCAGCGGGTCACGAGCACGATCACGCCATCCAGCTGCTGCCCGTCGATCGCCTGCAGGATCGGCTTGCCCGCCGTACCGCTCGGCTCGCCGTCATCGCTGAAGCGATAGTTTTGGCCAAGCCGCCAGGCAAAGCAATTGTGATTGGCCTCCGGCACCGCTTGCGCGGCGAGGAAGGCACGGGCCTCGGCCTCATCCGCAATCGGTGCCGCAACCGCGACAAAGCGGCTGCGCTTGATCTCCTGTGACTGGGTGACGGGGGCGAGAATCCGGTACATGCAGGTTTTTTACACGTCTCGCCTCCGGATGGGCAGGGGTTTTACAAACTGCAGGCCCCAAACCGGATCACGGTGCGTTCGGGCCCAAACGCCGGTCTGACCTGCCGGAGAGGGGACGACGGAAGGGGCCGCCCCGGAGACGAAACAGAACGGCGCTTTCATTTTCCGATCGCGGCCGTGCCGGGGGCGGGCTGGCCCCTGCCGGCGCTTTTCACGCGGATGGGAGACAAACCGTCCGGCACATGCCATAAGGCGCGCAATTCTCCGTCTGGCGCCCGATCATGATCCGCATCGAAAACATCTCCAAACAGAACAGCCACCGGCTTCTTTACGTCGAAGCCTCCGCCGCCCTCAACCGGGGCGAAAAGATTGGCCTTGTCGGCCCGAACGGCGCGGGCAAGACCACCCTCTTTCGCATGATCACCGGCGAGGAATTGCCGGACGAAGGACAGGTGGCCGTCGAGAAGAATGTCTCCATCGGCTATTTCAACCAGGATGTCGGCGAAATGGCCGGACGCTCTGCCGTGGCGGAGGTGATGGACGGGGCAGGGCCGGTCAGCATCGTGGCCGCCGAACTGCATGCGCTGGAAACCGCCATGTCCGATCCGGACCGGATGGACGAGATGGACGCCATCATCGAGCGCTATGGCGAGGTGCAGGCCCGCTATGAGGAACTGGACGGGTACGGCCTTGAAGGCCGGGCCCGCGAAGTGCTGGCCGGCCTGTCCTTCAGCCAGGAGATGATGGACGGCGATGTGGCAAAACTCTCCGGCGGCTGGAAGATGCGCGTGGCGCTGGCCCGCATCCTGCTGATGCGCCCGGACGTGATGCTGCTGGACGAGCCGAGCAACCATCTGGACCTCGAAAGCCTGATCTGGCTGGAAAACTTCCTGAAGACCTATGACGGCGCGCTGTTGATGACCTCGCACGACCGCGAGTTCATGAACCGCATCGTCAACAAGATCATCGAGATCGATGCCGGGCAGCTCAACACCTATTCCGGCGATTACGGCTTCTACGAACGCCAGCGCGAGCAGAATGAGAAGCAGCAGCAGGCACAGTTCGAGCGCCAGCAGGCGATGCTTGCCAAGGAAATCAAGTTCATCGAGCGCTTCAAGGCACGTGCCTCGCATGCGGCGCAGGTGCAGAGCCGCGTGAAGAAACTCGACAAGATCGATCGCGTGGAGCCGCCGCGCCGCCGCCAGACAGTGGCCTTCGATTTCCTACCGGCACCGCGGTCCGGCGAAGACGTCGTGAGCCTGAAGAACGTGCACAAGACCTATGGGTCCAGGCGGATCTACGAGGGGCTGGATTTCATGATCCGCCGGCGCGAGCGCTGGTGCATCATGGGGATCAATGGCGCCGGCAAATCCACGCTGCTGAAGCTGGTGACCGGCGCGACGGAGCCGGACCAGGGGACGGTGGCGCTCGGCGCCAGCGTCAAGCTCGGCTATTTTGCCCAGCATGCAATGGATGTTCTGGATGGAGACGCGACCATTCTGCAATGGCTGGAAGAGCGTTTCCCGAAGGCCGGGCAGGCGCCGCTGCGGGCGCTGTCCGGCTGCTTCGGCTTTTCGGGGGATGATATCGAGAAGCGTTGCCGCGTGCTTTCCGGCGGCGAAAAGGCGCGGCTGGTCATGGCCGCCATGCTGTTCGATCCACCCAATTTCCTGGTGCTGGACGAGCCCACCAACCATCTCGATCTCGACACCAAGGAAATGCTGATCAAGGCGCTGTCCAGCTTCGAGGGCACGATGCTGTTCGTCAGCCACGATCGCCATTTCCTCGGCGCGCTCTCCAACCGCGTGCTGGAACTGACGCCCGAGGGCATCCACCAGTATGGCGGAGGCTATCTCGAATATGTCGAACGGACGGGATACGAAGCGCCAGGCCTGCATCTGTAAGATGTCATAGGCTATAATTCCTATTGACGAACCCAGCATATAAGGAATATTTTCCTTATATGCTTTTTCACACCCGCCCACTGCCGATCTCTTTTGCCGCCCTGCTGATGGCTTTGCTGCCGCAGGCGACAGCTCATGCGGAAACCCTCATCGAGGGGCCCGTTCTGGCGGATGTGGTGCGGGTGGTGGATGGCGACACACTTCTGGTGATGGCGCGGCCCTGGCCGCAGCAGACCATCGAGGTTTTCGTGCGGTTGCGCGGCATCGATACGCCGGAACTTCGCGCGCACTGCGCGAAGGGGCGCGAAGCGGCGCAGGAGGCCAAGCGTCTTCTGGAGGACCTTGCGGCCCGATCGCCGCAGGTCAGACTGACGCAAATTGCCGCAGACAAATATTTCGGCCGCATCGTCGCCGATGTGTCGCTCGAAGACGGGCGCGATCCGGCCCGCGAAATGATGGCTGCGGGCCTCGCCGCCCGCTATTCCGGCAAGGGCCGCAAGAACGACCTCTGTGAGGACCATTAACCGACAGAAGGGGCAGCCGCGCCCCGGTCGGGTCTGCCGGGTTCCATGGGAACGGGACAGACCCTGAGTTTCCTCAGTTCCGGGTTCTGTCCGGGAAAGCGGTTTCCGCGTCTCCCGGACAAATGCATGCGTCAGGCGGCAGCCGGCGTCTTGTTCTGCCGGTTGGCAATCAGATCGTCCACGACAGCGGGATCGGCAAGCGTCGAGGTGTCGCCCAGCGCGCCGAAATCGTCCTCGGCGATCTTGCGCAGGATGCGGCGCATGATTTTTCCCGAACGGGTTTTGGGCAGACCGGGGGCGAACTGGATCTTGTCGGGAGCCGCAATCGGCCCGATTTCCTGACGCACGTGCTTGACCAGTTCCTGACGCAGCGCCTCGGTGCCCTCATTGCCTTCCATCAGGGTGACATAGCAGTAGATGCCCTGGCCCTTGATCGAATGCGGGTAACCGACGACGGCCGCTTCGGAGACGAGGTGGTGCGAGACGAGCGCGGATTCCACTTCCGCCGTGCCGAGACGGTGGCCGGACACGTTCAGAACGTCGTCCACGCGGCCGGTGATCCAGTAATAGCCGTCCTCGTCGCGCCGGCAGCCATCGCCGGTGAAATATTTCCCCTTGTAGGTGGAGAAGTACGTCTGGATGAAGCGTTCGTGATCGCCATAGACCGTGCGCATCTGGCCGGGCCAGCTGTCGGTGATGCAGAGATTGCCGTCGGCGGCCCCTTCCAGCACATTGCCCTCGTTGTCGACCAGCTGCGGCTTGATGCCGAAGAAGGGCAGGGTGGCGGAACCGGGCTTCAGATCGGTCGCGCCCGGTAGCGGGGTAATCATGTGGCCGCCGGTTTCCGTCTGCCACCAGGTATCGACCACGGCGCAGCGCTTGTCGCCGACCACGTTGTAATACCATTCCCAGGCTTCCGGGTTGATCGGCTCGCCAACCGTGCCGAGCAGGCGAAGGCTGGAACGCGAGGAGCGGGTGACGAACTCGTCGCCGGCGCCCATCAACGAGCGGATCGCGGTCGGGGCAGTGTAGAAGATGTTGACCTTGTGCTTGTCGACCACCTCCCAGAACCGGCCCTGGTCGGGGAAGTTCGGGACGCCCTCGAACATCAGCGTCGTCGCGCAATTGGCGAGCGGGCCATAGACGATGTAGGAGTGACCGGTCACCCAGCCGACATCGGCCGTGCACCAGTAGATGTCACCGTCGTGATAATCGAAGACATATTCATGGGTCATCGCGGCATAGACGAGATAGCCGCCGGTGGTGTGCAGCACGCCCTTCGGCTTGCCGGTGGAGCCGGAGGTGTAAAGGATGAACAGCGGATCTTCCGCCTTCATCTTCACCGGCTCGCAATGGCCCTTCACGCTCGCAATTTCCTGATGGTACCAGAGGTCGCGGCCCGGTGCCCAGTTGGTCTTGCCGCCGGTGCGGCGCACGACGAGAACATTGTTGACCGTGACATACTGGCGCGCCGCAATGTGGATCGCCTTGTCGGTGTTTTCCTTGAGCGGCACCGGCTTGCCGCCGCGCACACCCTCATCGCAGGTGATCACGAAGGTCGACTGGCAGTCAACGATGCGCCCCGCCAGCGCCTCCGGCGAGAAGCCGCCGAACACGACGGAATGGACCGCGCCGATGCGGGCGCAGGCCAGCATGGCATAGGCCGCTTCCGGGATCATCGGCATGTAGATGGTGACCCGGTCGCCCTTCTTGACGCCGTGTTTCTTCAGCACGTTGGCGAGACGGCAGACCTGATCGTAGAGCTGGTTATAGGTGATCTTCTTGTCGATATAGGGGTTGTCACCTTCCCAGATGATCGCGGTGCGTTCACCATGCGTCTTCAGGTGCCGGTCGATGCAGTTGTAGGACACATTGGTCAGTCCGTCCTCGAACCACTTGATCGACACCTTGCCCTTGAACGAGGTGTTCTTGACCTTGGTATAGGGCTTGAACCAGTCGATGCGCTTGCCGTGCTTGCCCCAGAACTTGTCCGGGTTTTCGACGCTTTCCTCGTACCATTTCAGATACTTCTCCCGATCGATGAGCGCGCGCGCCTTCACCTGTTTCTGAACCGGGTAGACTTTCTCCGACATTGACATCCTCCTCATGCTCCGCCGCCTTGCGCAAACGCTTCGGCGGTCCCGTTATGCAATTCTTATCAGCTGTCGCGATGGCGGCAATTAGACAAAGGGTCATGGCGCCTGAACAATTGCAATTTCTGCAAATTGCGGTTATAGAGCGCGGAATTCCCGGAAATTGTGGTGACAGCCCACGGCCCGCGACACCGGCGCGGACGATAGAAGGATCATATCCATGGCTCAAACATTGCTCATGCCGAAGGCGACGGCAGTCTGGCTCGTCGATAACACGGCCCTGTCCTTCGATCAGATCGCCCAGTTCTGCAAACTGCACCCGCTGGAAGTGAAGGCGATTGCCGATGGGGAAGCCGCGCAGGGCATCAAGGGCCTCGATCCCATCGCCACGGGCCAGCTGTCGCGCGATGAAATCGCCCGCGGTGAAAGGGATGTGAACTATAAGCTGAAGCTCGCTGAACCCAAGGTTCGCGTGCCGGAATCGAAGCGCCGGGGCCCGCGCTACACGCCGGTTTCCAAGCGCCAGGACCGCCCGAACGCTATTCTCTGGCTGGTGCGCAACCATCCGGAACTGAAGGATGCCCAGATCTCGCGTCTGGTCGGCACGACGAAGTCGACCATCGAGCAGATCCGCGAGCGCACCCACTGGAACTCCACCAACCTGACGCCGATGGACCCGGTCACGCTTGGCCTCTGCAGCCAGATCGATCTCGACCTCGAAGTCGAACGCGCGGCCAAGAACCGTCCGCTGCCAACGGCAGCCGAGCTGGGCGCCACGCTGCAGGCGGCCGCCGAAACCGAGAACCTCGGCTATCGCTACGAGCGCGAAGAGGAGAAGGAAATCGACGCGGATGCCGTGTTCGCCAAGCTCTCCTCGCTGAAATCCACCCGTCGCGACGACGAAGACGAGGACGATCGCTACTGAGCGGCGGAGGCGTCCTGATCGTTTCTGAAAAGCCGGCGCTCAGCCGGCTTTTTTGCTGGGTGGCGAGCCTTGAGCAAGCTCAGGCGCGCAGCGCCTGGCGATTGCAGCTGTAACCGTGATCGGCCAGAATCTCGCCGATTTCATCGAGGATCGCCGGATCGTCGATGGTCGCCGGCATCTTCCACGGCAATCCGTCAGCCATCTTCTGCATGGTGCCGCGCAGGATCTTGCCGGAGCGCGTCTTCGGCAGGCGCTTGACGATCATCACGGTGCGGAAGGCCGCGACCGGCCCGATCTCCTGGCGGACGAGATCAACGATCTCCTTGCTGATCAGGGCATGATCCCGCTCCACCCGGTTCTTCAGCACGAGAAAGCCGCAGGGGATCTGGCCCTTCAACTGGTCCGCCACGCCGATCACGGCGCATTCGGCGACATCAGGATGCATGGCACAGACCTCCTCCATCGCGCCGGTGGAGAGCCGGTGGCCGGCGCAATTGATGATGTCGTCGGTGCGCGCCATCACGAAGACATAGCCATCCTCGTCCACCAGACCGGCATCGGCCGTCTTGTAATAGCCAGGAAATTCCTCAAGGCAGACGCTGCGAAAGCGCTGGTCGGCGCGCCAGAAGCTGACGAGGCAACCAGGCGGCAGCGGCAGGCGGATAACGATATTGCCCAGTGTTCCGGCCGGCACCGGATGGCCGGCATCGTCCAGCACCTCCACGGCATGGCCGGGCATCGGCATGGTGGCGGAGCCGTATTTCGCCGGCAAAAGACCGAGCCCCGCCGGATTGCCGGCAATCGCCCAGCCGGTTTCCGTCTGCCACCAGTGGTCCACCACCGGCACCTTCAGCATGCGCTCGGCCCATTTCAGCGTTTCCGGATCGGCTCGCTCGCCGGCGAGAAACAGCGCCCGAAGGCCGGACAGGTCATGGCGATAGATCAGGTCGCCATCAGGATCGTCGCGCCGGATGGCGCGAAACGCGGTCGGCGCTGTGAACAGCACCTTGACGTCATGCTCCTCGATGACACGCCAGAAGACCGACGAATCCGGTGTTCCCACGGGCTTGCCCTCGAAGACGACGGTGGCACTGCCGGCAAGCAGCGGCGCATAGACGATGTAGGAATGGCCGACCACCCAGCCGATATCGGAGGCGGCCCAGAAGGTCTCGCCGGGAGAGACGCCGTAGATGTTGCGCATGGTCCAGGCAAGCGCCACCATGTGGCCGCCATTGTCGCGGATCACGCCCTTCGGCTGGCCGGTGGTGCCGGACGTGTAGAGGATATAGAGCGGATCGGTGGCGGCCACCGGCACGCACGGCACCTGGGTGCCCTTGACCCGTTCGGCCTCAACCGCCTGGCCGAAATCGACGTCGCCATGTTCGTAACGAAGGGGCGCATGCAGCTGGTCGCGCTGTAGCACGAGGCAGGCCTGCGGCTTCACCCGCGCCATGTCGATCGCCTGATCGAGCAGCGGCTTGTAGGGCACGACGCGACCGGGCTCCAGCCCGCAACTGGCGCTGATCACCAGCTTGGCTTCGGAATCATCGATGCGGGTCGCCAGTTCGTGCGCCGCAAAACCGCCGAACACCACCGAATGGATGGCGCCGAGCCGAGCGCAGGCAAGCATGGAAAACACCGCTTCGGCCACCATCGGCATATAGATGATGACGCGATCCCCCTTGCCGACGCCCAGATTGGCGAGCACGGCGGCAATCGCCTGCACCTCCACCAGCATGTCGTCATAGCTGTAGACGCGCTTTTCGCCAGTCATCACGCTGTCGAAGATCAAGGCCCGCTCTGCCCCGCGGCCCTCGGCGATGTGGCGGTCGATGCAGTTGTAGCAGGTATTGGTCTCCCCGCCGGCGAACCAGCGGCCATAAACGCCCTGATCGGGATCGAAGATCCTGTCCGGCGGCGTGAACCAGTGGACGGCCTTCGCCGCCTCCGCCCAGAAGGCCTCCGGATTGTCCTGCCATTGCTGATAGACCGCGCGGTACCGGCTGTGCATCTGATCCTCCCACCATTTGCGCCCTTTTCCGTGGCGCAAATTTTAGGAGGTGGTTGTGAAACCGGAAAGCCCGACGAAAGGGTTAGATCGGTGGATGCTCTTGCCCTTCGTCAAGCATGGATCAGCGATGGCCAAAGATGGCCGAGCCGACGCGAACGCTGGTCGCGCCAAAAGCGACCGCCGTCTCGAAATCGCCGGACATGCCCATCGACAGCTTCTCGACACCGCATTCTGTGGCAAGCTTGGCAAGCAGCGCGAAATAGGGACCAGGATTGCCGTCCGCCGGCGGAATGCACATCAGCCCCTCGATGGCGAGCCCAAGGTCCGCGCGGCAGAAGCGGACGAAATCCACCGTCTGCTTCGGCTCGATGCCGGCCTTTTGCGGTTCCATGCCGATATTGACCTGCACATAGAGCCGCAGGCTGCGTCCCTGCCGCGCCATCTCGTCCGCCACGGCGCGTGCGATCTTCTCGCGGTCGATCGTCTCGATGACGTCGAAGAGGGCCACCGCATTGGCCGCCTTGTTGGATTGCAGCGGGCCGATGAGGTGCAGTTCGAGACCCGGCGTCTCCGCCTTCAGCGCCGGCCACTTGGCCTCGCTTTCCTGGACGCGGTTTTCGCCGAAAATCCGCTGGCCGCTCTCGATCACGGGCCGGATGGCATCGGCCTCGAAGGTTTTGGAGACGGCGACGAGAGTCGCGCTGCCGACGGGCCGGCCCGCATCCTGCTCCGCCGCCGCAATCTTCCGGCGAACCTCCGCCAGGCGTTCCTCGACACTCATGACCCGTCTCCTTGTTGCCTGCCTCGGCGATAGCCTTAGCGTGCCGGCCTGCCAAGCCTTTGCAACGGAAATTTGCCGCAACAGCCTCGAAAACTTGACGCTTCCTGCCATTCGTGGTGAAGGTCACCCCATCTTAGTCGTACCCGGAATTTCATCGACATGGCGAGCGAACGTTACAATCCGCGGGATGCCGAACCCCGCTGGCAGAAGAACTGGTCCGAGGCAAAGACCTTCGAGACCGACAACAGCGATACGCGCGACAAATATTACGTGCTCGAGATGTTCCCCTATCCCTCGGGGCGCATTCACATGGGCCATGTGCGCAACTATGCCATGGGCGATGTCGTGGCGCGCTACAAGCGCGCCCGCGGCTATAACGTGCTGCATCCCATGGGCTGGGACGCCTTCGGAATGCCGGCGGAAAACGCCGCCATGCAAAACAAGGTGCACCCCAAGGACTGGACCTACCAGAACATCGCCACCATGCGCGCCCAGCTGAAGTCCATGGGTCTGTCGCTCGACTGGTCGCGCGAATTCGCCACCTGCGATGTCGATTATTACCACCGCCAGCAGCACCTGTTCCTCGACATGATGGAAAAGGGCCTGGTCTATCGCAAGCAGTCCAAGGTCAACTGGGACCCGGTCGACCAGACGGTTCTGGCCAACGAACAGGTGATCGACGGCCGCGGCTGGCGTTCCGGCGCGCTGGTGGAACAGCGCGAGCTGACGCAGTGGTTCTTCAAGATCACCGACTTTGCCGAGGATCTGCTCGACGCGCTCGACACCCTCGACCAGTGGCCGGAAAAGGTCCGGCTGATGCAGAAGAACTGGATCGGCCGCTCGGAAGGCCTGACCATTCGCTGGGAGCTGAGCGACACGAGCCGCGCCGCCGCTGACTGCAGCGAGATCGAAGTCTATACGACCCGCCCCGACACGCTGTTCGGCGCCTCGTTCCTCGCCATTTCCGCAGATCATCCCGTGGCCAAGGCGCTCGCCGCCGGCAATGCGGACGTGCAGGAATTCTGCGAGGAGTGCCGTCGCCAGGGCACCTCGCTCGCCGCCCTCGAAACTGCCGAGAAAAAGGGCTTCAACACCGGGCTGACCGTCAAGCATCCGCTGGACCCCGCCTGGGAACTGCCGGTCTTCATCGCCAATTTCGTGCTGATGGATTACGGCACGGGTGCCATTTTCGGCTGCCCCTCCGGTGACCAGCGCGACCTCGACTTCGCCCGCAAATACGATCTGCCGGTCGTGCCCGTCGTGATGCCGGAAGGTGGCGATGCGGCAAGCTTTACCGTCGGCACGGAAGCCTATGACGGCGACGGCGTGATGATCAATTCGCGCTTCCTCAACGGCCTCTCCACCGATGCCGCCTTCCAGACGGTGGCCGACATGCTGACCGGGCAGACGCTCGGCAATGCGCCGCAGGCGGCCCGCAAGGTGAACTTCCGCCTGCGCGACTGGGGCATTTCCCGCCAGCGCTACTGGGGTTGCCCGATCCCGGTCATCCACTGCGATGACTGCGGCGTGGTGCCGGTGCCGAAGCAGGATCTGCCGGTGAAGCTGCCGGATGACGTGACTTTCGACATTCCCGGCAATCCGCTCGACCGGCATCCGACCTGGCGCAATGTGGCCTGCCCCTGCTGCGGCAAGGATGCGCGCCGTGAAACGGACACCATGGATACCTTCGTGGATTCCAGCTGGTACTTCGCCCGTTTCACCGCGCCTTGGGAAAACAACCCGACCGATCCCAAGGTTGCCGATCATTGGCTACCGGTGGACCAGTATATCGGTGGCATCGAGCACGCGATCCTGCATCTGCTCTATTCCCGCTTCTTCACCCGCGCCATGCGCGAGACTGGTCATGTCGGCCTGAAGGAGCCCTTCAAAGGCCTTTTCACCCAGGGCATGGTGGTGCATGAGACCTACAGGCTCGGCGAAGGCCAGAACGGCCAGTGGGTGGCACCGGCCGAAATTCGCATCGAGGAAATCGACGGCGCGCGAAAGGCGTACATGCTTTCGTCGGGCGAAGAGGTCGCGATCGGCTCCATCGAGAAGATGTCGAAGTCGAAAAAGAACGTGGTGGATCCGGACGACATCATTGCCTCCTACGGCGCCGATACCGCACGCTTCTTCGTTCTCTCGGATTCGCCGCCGGATCGCGACGTGATCTGGTCGGAAGCCGGCGTGGAAGGCGCGCACCGGTTCGTGCAGCGCGTCTGGCGCCTGATTTCCGAAGCCGCGCCGGAACTGGTGAAGGTCGAGGCGGTACCTGCCAAGGAAGGCCCGGCGCTGGCCATTTCCCAGGCGGCGCACAAGACGTTGCAGGCAGTGCAGGGCGACTTCGACAAGCTCGCCTTCAACAAGGCCGTGGCGCGCATCTACGAATTGGTGAATGCGCTGGCAAATCCGCTGACCCAGGTTGCTGCGGGCGGCCAGGACACGACGCTGGTGGCTGCGGTGCGCGATGCCGCCCAAATCCTGACGCAGATCATCGCACCGATGACGCCGCATCTGGCGGAGGAATGCTGGACGGTGCTCGGCAATGCCGGCATGGTGGCGGAAGCCGCCTGGCCGGTCTTCGATCCGGCGCTTGTGGCCGACAATGAAGTGTTGCTTCCGGTGCAGATCAACGGCAAGAAGCGCGCCGAATTGACAATTGCCCGCGATGCGGACCAGAATGCCATCCAGCAGGCGGTCCTGCAGCTCGAGGCGGTTCAGGCAGCGCTTGCCGGCAACCCGCCGAAGAAGATCATCATCGTCCCACAGAGGATCATCAACATTGTTGTTTGAACGCTCGCCAGCACTTCGCCGTGCCAGCCAAACGGCTCTTGTGCTTCTTGCCTGCGCGACGCTGGCGGCTTGCCAGGTCAGGCCGCTTTACTCCTCCGCCGGTGGAACACCCGCAAAGCTGGCCGCCATCAAGATCTCGCCGGCCGATGATCGGGTGGAGCAGGTGGTCCGCAACCAGCTGATCTTCCTGACCTCCGGTGGGGCAGGGGAGCCAGCCAAGGCCGACTACCAGCTGACGATGAATGTGACGTCGGCCCGCGCCGACATCATTGACGACAGCGTGTCTGTCGGCCTGACGCCCGGTCGCGTGACGGTGAGTGCGACCTATACGCTTTCGCACATCGGCGATGGAAAGGTGCTGAAGACGGCGACGCGCTCTGTCACCTCGCTGGTCGACATCGGCAACCAGCAATTTGCCAAGCTGCGCGCCTATCGTGACGCAGAAGACCGGGCCGGACGCGAACTGGCCGAATTCATCCGTGCCGATATCGCCGCCACGCTCGGTCGCTGATGCAAGATGGCGGAAATCAAGGCCCATGAATTCGACCGGTTGCTTCCCAAGGCTACAGAACTCTACCGGATCTTCCTGATTTATGGTCCGGATCGTGGCCTTGTTTCGGAACGGGCCGCTGAACTGGCGGCACGCGCCGGCGTGAAGCTGGACGATCCCTTCTCCTTCACGCGTCTCGATCTCTCGGATCTCCAGGGTGATCCCGGCCGCCTCGTGGACGAGGTGAATGCAATTGGCCTGTTCGGCGGGACCAAGCTGGTCTGGGTGCGGGGGAGCGGCAATGAGAAGCCCCTGGCGGAAGGCCTGCAGGTGCTGGTTTCCGGGCGGGAACCAGACAGCATCCTGATCATCGAAGCCGGCGACCTCAAGAAGACAAATATCCTGCGCAAGATTTGTGAGCCGGCAAAGCTTGCAGTTGCAGTTCCCTGCTATGCCGATGATGCCAAGTCCTTGAATCTTCTTATTGATCGCGAGCTGGAAGCGGAGGGCTTACGGATTTCTTCCGATGCCCGACAGGCGCTGCTTGAAGTTCTCGGCGGCGACCGCGTCGCATCCCGCAACGAGGTGCGCAAGCTTGCGCTTTATTGCCGCGGCGAAACCGCGATCGAGGAACATCACGTCCAGGAGATCATCGGCGATGCGAGCGCAATCTCGACGGATGACGCCGTGGACTGTGTGCTCAGGGGCGATCTGCCCGGCCTGCATCGCGCGATCCAGAAAATCGTGACCTCGAAAACGCCGGTTTTCCTGGTGCTTCAATCCTGTCTGCGTCAGTTCCAATTGCTCGACGTCATGCGCGCCGAAATGGACGAGAAGCGAACGCCGGCCGCACAGATCATGCAGACCGCGGGCCGTCATATCCACTTCAAGCGCAAACCGCTTTTCGAGAAAGCGCTGCGCAACTGGTCCGCCGAGACCATCAGCCGCGAAACGAACCGGCTGCATGTCGCGGTGCTTCAATCGCGCCAGAAGCAGGTTCTCGAAGACACCATCGCCTTCCAGACTCTCATGGCCACCGCGCTGCAATCGGCACGGGCCGCTCGTCAATAAGATCTCGCCTGCTGTTGAAACGTAATCCCGCGACGCACACCACTGACTCAGTGTCCTCAGGGCGGATTGGGCTGACGGAGGGATTCACGCGCTGACACCACGTAAAACGGCCGCAGCGAAAGGAACCGCCACGGCCGTCATTCATGTGCAGTTGATCGATGGAAGCGCGATTACCGCCGCTCGAGAAGCCGGCAAACATCTTCCAGTTGTTCCAGGGTGCGATAGCCGATACGAATCTGGCCTCCCGTTCCCTTGTGATTGATCTTCACGTCAAGACCGAGCGCATCGGACAGCGTACGTTCCAGCGCCAGCGTGTCTGAATCCTTTTCCGCTGTCCTTGAGGCGGGGCGGGGCTCGGTCTGCGCCTTGATATCGGCCTGCGCCATGCGTTCAGCGTCGCGGACAGACAGCCCCTTGGTCACGATGGTTCGGGCGAGCGAGGCCGGATCGGAGGTGGACACAAGCGCCCGCGCATGTCCTGCGGACAGGTCGCCCGCCGCCAACATGTCGCGAACCGGTTCCGGCAACTTCAGCAGCCGGAGACTGTTTGCCACATGGCTGCGGCTCTTGCCGATGATCTCGCCCAGATCGTTCTGTGTGTAGCCATGTTCCGCTATCAGCTGTTCATACCCCAGCGCCTCTTCCAGCGGATTGAGATCGGAACGCTGAACGTTTTCAACGATTGCAAGTTCAAGCGCTGTCCTATCATCGACATCACGCACGATGACGGGGATCTCGACCAGACCAGCCAGCTGCGCGGCGCGCCACCGGCGCTCGCCGGCGATGATTTCGTAATTGGTTCCCAGTGTACGCACGACGACAGGCTGGACAATGCCGTGCTGACGAATCGAGCTGGAAAGATCCTGCAATTCCGTTTCGTCGAAAGTCTTGCGTGGGTTGCGGGGATTTCGAACCACATGCTCGATCGGCACAAGTCGGTCAGCACTCACCGACCTGGCGGGCGTCTCGCCAACGGGAGACACCTGATCCATCTCACCGATCAATGCAGCAAGACCGCGGCCAAGGCGCCGCTTGGAAACATCTTCACTCATGCTCACTTAAACCTTCGGCATTCAGGCCGCCTTGCGGCGGCGCTCGCGCTGGATCACTTCAGAGGCCAGTTGCAGATAGGCCTGGCTGCCGGCGCATTTCAGATCATAGAGGATCGCCGGCTTGCCATAGGACGGCGCCTCGGACACCCGCACATTGCGTGGGATCAGGGTATGATAGACCTTTTCGCCGAGATAGGTCCTGACATCGCTGACCACCTGCTGCGCCAGATTGTTGCGTGCATCAAACATGGTCAGCACGATACCCTGGATATCCAGCCCCGGATTGACAGACTGGCGCACCTGGTTGACTGTCTCCAGCAACTGGCTGAGACCTTCCAGAGCGAAAAACTCGCACTGCAGCGGCACCAGCACCGAATGTGCGGCAGCCATCGCATTCACGGTCAGCAGGTTGAAAGAGGGCGGGCAGTCAAGCAGGATATAGGAAAAATTGCGGGCATCGTCGCCCTGCAGGGCTCGCCGCAGGCGGAAGGCGCGATCCGATTCGCGGCCGATTTCCATTTCAAGCCCCAGCAAATCCATGGTGGATGGGACGATGAACAGGTTTGGAACGGCTGTCGCAACAGCAGCATCACTGACCGTCTGATTGCCCATCATCACATCGAAGGACGATATCTTGCGGTCGCGGCGATCGATGCCAAGGCCGGTGCTGGCATTGCCCTGCGGGTCCAGATCGATAATCAGAACACGCTCACCGATCGCGGCGAGCGCTGTTGCCAGATTGATGGCCGTGGTCGTCTTTCCGACCCCACCCTTCTGATTGGCGATGGTGATAATACGATTTGTCTCGTACATGGCGCACCTGCTGAAGAGGTCAAAGCTTGGGCTGCAGCCGAGATATCTCCAAAATGACGGAATCGCGCTCGACAGCACTGGCATGTTGTACCAGATCGAACTGCCAGCGACCATGCGCTTTCTCCACCTCAGCCGCGTAATCCCGGCCTTTGTGGAGGAAAGCCTTGACTCCGTCGCGGCCAAGCATCCAGGGCGAGGTGTAGTCAAGAAGCAGCGGCAATTCTGCCAAGGCGCGGGCAGAAAGAACGTCACAGGTCTCGATCAGACGTGGTGCATCCTCGATACGAACGGGATGAACGCTGCCACGCCCCCCCGTTTCCAGAAGAGCCGTCCGCAGAAACGAGGCCTTTTTCTGATTGCTCTCCACCATATGCACCCAGCCATCACCTAGCTCGGCCAGGAAAATGGCGGTGATCACGCCGGGGAATCCGCCGCCCGATCCAAGGTCCACCCAGGTCGAGGCATGGGGATGCAACTGAAAGATTTGCGCACTGTCAGCAATATGGCGCTGCCAGAAGTCTGCCTTGGTGGAAGGAGCAACCAGATTGATGGCCTTGGCCCATTTGTGAAAAAGTGCCTCGAATCGTTCGAGGCGCTCGATTGTTTCACGTGAAACACGTTTGCCGTTCAGTTCCATTTACGAGACTCGCAGTGCGCGGGCAGTGGCTCCAGCCTTCTTGACCAGAGCAAGCAGCAAGGCCAGTGCAGCAGGCGTCATACCATCAACCTTGGCGGCTTGCGCCAGGTTGCGCGGATTGGCGCGCTTCAACTTTAGCTTCAGTTCGTTCGAGAGGCCGGAAATTCCATCGAAATCGAAATCATCGGGAATGATCCGCTCTTCGTCGCGGCGCACCGAGAGAATATCAGCCTGCTGCCGCGCCATGTAAACGGCGTACCCAGCTTCGATCTCCAAAGCTTCGGCAATCGGCTTCTCCAGCGTAGTCAGCTCAGGCCATATGCGGCGAAGCGCATTCATGTCAATTTCCGGATAGGAGAGAAGCTCATAGGCACTGCGACGCTGCCCGTCCTGATTCAGCCGAAGCCCATGTGCTTCGGCTTCCTTCGGGGTCACATTCCGCTCCTGAAGCAGCAGGCGTCCCGCATCCAGCCGGGCGAGATAATGATCAAAGCGATCGGACCGCGCGGGCCCAACCAGACCCAGAGCCTGACCTGCTGGCGTCAACCGTATGTCGGCATTGTCTGCACGCAGCGACAGCCGATATTCGGCGCGCGACGTGAACATGCGGTAGGGTTCCGTCACACCGCGGCTCGTGAGATCATCAACGAGAACGCCGATGTAGGAGTCCGTACGGCTGAAGACATGGGCCTGCTGTCCGCCGGCCAGACGCGCGGCGTTCAAACCAGCCACAAGGCCCTGCGCACCGGCCTCCTCGTATCCCGTCGTACCATTGATCTGACCCGCCAGGAAAAGACCCGCGAGGCGTTTCAGCTGAAGGTCCAGACCAAGTTCGCGTGGATCGACATGATCATATTCGATGGCATATCCCGGCTGCAGGATCTCAACAGTTTCGAGGCCGGGGATCGTTCGAATGAAGGATTCCTGAACTTCGGCGGGAAGCGAAGTTGAAATCCCGTTGGGATAGACAGTGTCATCGTCAAGGCCTTCCGGTTCCAGAAAGATCTGGTGACCATCACGCTCGCCGAACCGGACGATCTTGTCCTCGATCGATGGGCAATAGCGCGGACCCACGCCTTTGATCTGCCCCGAATACATAGCCGACTTGGTAATGTTGTCCGCGATGATATGATGAGTTTTGTCGGTGGTCCGCGTTACACCGCAGGCGATCTGTCGCGTCGTGATCCGGTCGGTCATGAAGGAAAAGGGGACCGGATCGTCATCCGCTTCCTGTCGCCCGATGGCGTCCCAATCAATCGTCTTGCCATTCAGGCGGGCGGGGGTCCCCGTCTTCAGGCGTCCCAGCGCAAGGCCGAGCGCAGTAAGGGTCGCAGATAGTCCTTCCGAGGGCGCTTCGCCCACCCGTCCGGCTGGTGTGGTCCGGTCACCGATGTGAATGAGCCCGCGCAGGAAAGTTCCGGTCGTCAACACCACGGCGCGAGTTTGAAAGCGTCTGCCATCCTTCATGACAACGCCCGTCACCGCACCGGAAGCATGGGTGAGATCGAAGGCGTCGCCCTCGATGATCGTCAGGTTCGCATGATTGAAAAGCGCGGTCTGCATGGCTTCGCGGTAGAGCTTGCGATCTGCCTGGGTGCGCGGGCCTCGGACCGCTGGTCCCTTCTTTCGGTTCAGCAAGCGAAACTGGATCCCGGCGGCATCTGCGATGCGCCCCATCAGGCCATCCAGCGCATCGATTTCCCTGACCAGATGTCCCTTGCCGAGACCCCCGATGGCCGGATTGCAGGACATCACACCAATCGTGTCGCGCCGGTGGGTAACAAGGGCCGTCCGTGCGCCGATGCGCGCCGCGGCAGATGCCGCCTCGCAGCCCGCATGGCCACCGCCGATCACAATCACATCAAAGCTGTTCATGGTCCGTCACCAACTGCCGTGGCAGTGTTTCACGTGAGTCATTTTCCAATGCAGAATTCCGAGAAGATCACATCAAGCAGATCTTCCACATCGACCCGGCCGGTAATGCGACCGATCTCTTCCGCCGCCAAACGAAGGCTTTCCGCCCGAAGATCGAGAGGTCCCCCAGATAACCCTTCTTCCAGGAAAAGGGAAGCCCGCCGGAGATGCCCTGCATGCCGCAGACGTCCGGCGCCAACGGAGCTTACCGCATTCCAGTTTTCCCGGACACGATCCAGAACAAGCTTGCGGACAGTATCCAGTCCTTCGCCGGTAAAGGTTGAAATCATAGCGTCGTAGGACCGTCTGGCCGAAGGGTGGAGATCGGACTTCGTTCCGATAGCGAGAATGGGCGCTGTCGACTCCACATCGTCCGATTGTTCCGGAGGAGAATCGATTTCCGAAAGCAGCAGGACGAGGTCAGCCTCAGCAACCGCCCGCCGTGCCCGTCGTACCCCTTCCTGCTCGATCACGTCATCCGTCTCGCGCAAGCCCGCAGTGTCGTAGAAGCGGACGAGAAAGCCCTCGATATCAAGATCGACATGCAGGACATCGCGGGTGGTCCCGGCAATGTCGGTGACAATCGCCACATCACGTGCCGCGACGGCATTCAGAAAGCTCGACTTGCCGGCATTGGGCGGACCTGCGATCACCACCTTGAAACCATCACGGACGCGTGTAGCGCTCTCCGTTGCTCGAATCTGGCTCAGGATTTCGCTCTGGATTTCAGCGACCTCCGCCCAGACCTGGTCAGACACGGAACCCGGGACATCGTCCTCATCCGCGAAGTCCAGCTCGGCCTCGATCAGCGCGCGGCAACGGGTCAATCGTTCCGCCCAGTCATGATAGGCAGCAGACAACCCCCCGGCACTCTGCTCGATCGCCAGCCGTCGCTGCATTTCGGTTTCCGCGGAGATCAAATCCCCGAGGCCCTCGACCTCAACCAAGTCGAGTTTTCCGTTGCTGAACGCACGCTGGGTAAATTCGCCCGCTTCGGCGGCGCGCAGTCCGAGGGATAGCAGTTCGTCCTGAAGAGCAGCAACGACAGCACGTCCGCCATGCACCTGAAATTCGATGCAGTTCTCTCCCGTAAAGGAATGCGGAGCGGGAAAGGTCAGAACAAGACCGCGGTCAATCAGCTCACCGTTTCGGCGACGAATCGATCGCAGTACCATGCCGCGGCCAGCTGGAAGCGCAACAAGGCGGCCTGTTGCGTCAAATGCGTCCTTGCCGCTGACACGAACGACAGCGACGCCCGAAGGCGTCGCACCGCTGGAAAGAGCGAAGATGGTGTCGGTTGCAGCCATGAAAGCGCCCCAGCCGATATCCGGCCACCGGCGGATGGGTTGACCGGAATCCGGCTACTGATCAGGTGTTCATCGAATCGAAGAAGTCGCCGTTGTTCTTCGTCTGCTTGAGCTTGTCGATGAGGAACTCGATCGCATCGGTCGTTCCCATCGGCGCCAGGATACGGCGCAGAACGAAGATCTTCTGGAGGTCCTGCCGGGGCACCAGCAGGTCTTCCTTGCGTGTACCGGACTTGAGGATGTCCATCGCAGGGAAGATACGCTTGTCGGCCACCTTGCGGTCCAGGACGATTTCCGAGTTACCGGTGCCCTTGAATTCTTCGAAGATCACTTCGTCCATGCGGCTGCCGGTATCGATCAGCGCGGTGGCAATGATAGTCAGCGAGCCGCCTTCCTCGATGTTACGGGCTGCACCGAAAAAGCGCTTCGGGCGCTGAAGGGCGTTGGCATCCACACCGCCGGTCAGGACCTTGCCGGAGGAGGGGACCACGGTGTTGTAGGCGCGACCGAGACGCGTGATCGAATCGAGGAGAATGACGACGTCGCGACCATGCTCGACAAGGCGCTTGGCTTTTTCGATGACCATCTCGGCCACCTGAACGTGACGAACGGCGGGTTCGTCGAAGGTGGAGGACACGACTTCGCCGCGCACGGAGCGCTGCATGTCCGTCACTTCTTCCGGACGCTCATCGATCAGCAGGACAATCAGATAGCACTCCGGATGGTTCGCCGTGATGGAGTGGGCGATGTTCTGCAGCAGAACCGTTTTACCAGTGCGCGGCGGTGCGACGATCAGGCCACGCTGGCCCTTGCCGAGCGGTGCGACAAGATCGATCACCCGAGCGGAAAGATCCTTGGAGGTCGGAACCTCCAGTTCCATCTTGAAGCGCTCGTTCGGATAGAGCGGCGTCAGGTTATCGAAGTGAACCTTGTGGCGGATCTTTTCCGGGTCATCGAAATTGATCGTGTTGACCTTGAGAAGTGCGAAGTAGCGTTCGCCTTCCTTCGGGCCACGGATCGGACCTTCGACCGTGTCGCCGGTCTTCAGCGAGAAGCGACGGATCTGCGAGGGCGAAATGTAGATATCGTCCGGCCCCGGCAGATAGTTGGCATTGGCGGAGCGCAGGAAGCCGAAACCATCCTGCAGCACTTCCACCACGCCTTCGCCGATGATTTCCACATCCTGGCTGGCCAAGACCTTGAGAATCGCGAACATCAATTCCTGCTTGCGCATGGTGCTCGCGTTTTCGACCTCCAGCGATTCGGCAAAGGTCAACAAGTCGGTCGGCGACTTGCTCTTGAGTTCTTGAAGCTTCATTTCAGCCATGAAGAAGGGACCGTGTGGATTTTGAGGGAAATTGGCGTGTCTGTGGATTTCGCTGCCGCAGGAAACCGCGGAGGACATGGGTATGTTCACAAGCCACGAAAGAGGAGTGCTAGGAAAATAGCGGCTTCCCCCCTGCGCCGCAAGGGGGGCTCCCAGAAATCTTGAGGTTCAGAACGGTTTGACGACAACCAGGATGACGATCAGCATCATCAGAACCGTGGGAATTTCGTTCATCATACGCCAGTAGCGTGCGCTCCGCCGCGGACCGTCGGCCGCAAACTGACGCACCGCGCGGCTCTGATGCATATGGGTAAGCGTCAGCAACACGACGAGTGCAATCTTGGCATGCAGCCAGCCGCCCTGGAAGCCAAAGACGCCCCAGGCGAGATAGAGCCCGAGCATCCAGCTGATCATCATGGCCGGATTCATGATGACCTTCAGAAGCCGCTGTTCCATCACCTTGAAGGTTTCAGACTGCACCGATCCAACGGGGGCATCTGTGTGATAGACGAAGAGGCGCGGCATGTAGAACAGGCCGGCCATCCAGGCAATCACCGCCATCACATGGAAGGCCGTGATCCAGCGATCGAAATTGTCGGGCTGCGCCAGATAGGCAGTGAAGATGATCGCACCGAAGACTGCCAGCGCCACACCGGCGCGCAGGGCCGCACGCCGGCCGGTTGAAGCATCCGTCTGCTTCTCAGCCGCCATGATGCAGACCCCGCACCCGATTGACCAGCTGCGTCACATGTTCCGGATTGGCCTCCGGCGTAATGCCATGGCCGAGATTGAACACCAGCGGTCCCTGGCCCAGCACCTGCAGGATGGCATCCACGCCGTCATCGAGTGCACGGCCACCGGCTACCACCCGCATCGGATCGAGATTGCCCTGCACGGGACCGTCCTTCTGCAACTCGGCAGCAAAGCTCAAGGGCACGGACCAGTCGAGGCCGATCATGTCCGCACCGGTATTCTGGCGATAGTGGCGAAGGTTGAGGCCAGCGCCCTTGGCAAAGGCGATGATCTTTGCCTGCGGGCGCCGGGCCTTGACCGAGCGAATGATGCGCGCGACCGGCTCTATCGCATAGGCCTCGAACTCGGCCTCGCCAAGCACGCCGGCCCAGGAATCGAAAATCTGCACCGCATCAGCGCCCGCATCGATCTGCCCCACCAGATAATCGGCGGAAAGCTCGGCGAGGACCGCGAGCAGATGGGCAAAGGCCTCCGGATGACGATAGCCGAACAATCGCGCCGGCGCCTGATCGCTCGTGCCGTGACCGGCGATCATATAGGTGGCAACGGTCCAGGGCGCGCCACAGAAGCCAAGCAGCGTCGTTTCCTGCGGCAGTTCGGCGCGAATTTGCCGTACCGCCTGCATCACAGGCGCGAGGTGATCGAGAACACCTGCCTGATCCAACGCAGAAATGCCGGCTTCATCGATCGGATCCATGCGCGGGCCTGAGCCCTCCACGAAATGCACGTTGCGCTTCAGGGCATCGGGAATAACGAGGATGTCGGAAAACAGGATCGCGGCATCGAAACCATAACGCCGGATCGGCTGCAGCGTCACTTCGGTCGCCAGATCCGGCGCATAACAGAGCGACAGGAAGCTGCCGGCCTTCGCCCGCGTCGCGCGATATTCCGGCAGGTATCGGCCGGCCTGTCGCATCAGCCAGATGGGCGGAGGCGAGAGGGATGCGCCATTCAGCACGTCGAGAACCTTGCGACCTTCGCCAGCCAAGCGGCATCCTCCCTATAAAAAAAGAAATCCAGAATCTTTGTTTTGCTGATTCTTAGAGTCGGTGACTATCAGGGATCATTTCTCCTGCACAGTCCACACCCATATGGCGCGACAAAGATGCTCAGGCCGGACGAAGATATGCCCATCTGGGGAAAGATGTGGACGAGGGCGATTCAGAATATGGAATCAGGATCTTGCCGGGTCCCGCAAAACAGGATCCTCTGTGGATCAGCCGCGAACCGTGCAAGGGCATCGGGTATCTCTCCACGATTCCCACAGGCATGAATTTCAGCAGGCCACAGCGTCGGGTAATGTGGATAAGTCGACAGTTATGCCTGCCGGCAGGCGAGGGGCGGACCGTCTGTGCCGTTTGTCCCAGGTTATGAACAGAGGATGAAGATTAACGTGGAGAACCGCAAAAGCTTCTTCCATCTGCACCTGATATCTGACTCCACCGGTGAGACTCTGATCTCCGCCGGCCGTGCCGCGGCGGCGCAGTTTCGCGGTGCGCTCGCCATCGAGCATGTCTATCCTCTGATCCGCAATCGCCAGCAATTGCTGCCGGTGCTGCACGCGATCGACGAAAAGCCGGGCATCGTTCTCTACACCATCGTCGACCAGGAACTCGCGGACCACGTCGCGGAACGCTGCAAGGAGATCGGAGTTCCCTCCGTCAATGTGCTGGAGCCGGTGCTGGCAAGCTTCCAGGCCTATCTCGGCACCATGACACGGCGGCGGGTCGGTGCGCAGCACGCGCTCAACGCTGAATATTTCAAGCGGATCGACGCGCTGAATTTTGCGATGGACCATGACGACGGACAGCTGCCGGAAAACTACGACGAGGCGGATGTGGTTGTGATCGGCATCAGCCGCACCTCCAAGACCCCGACCTGCATCTATCTGGCCAATCGCGGCATCAAGGCTGCCAATCTGCCGCTGGTACCGGGCGTTCCGCTGCCAGACAGCCTGCTGAAGGCAACGAAACCGCTGATCGTCGGGCTGATTGCCACCAGCGACCGGATTTCGCAGGTGCGGGGCCATCGCGAACTCGGCAGCGTCACCGGTTTCGACCGCAGTCATTATACAGACCGCGCGAACATCCGTGAGGAGCTGAAATATGCGCGATCCGTCTGCGCGCATAACCAGTGGCCTGTCATCGATGTCACGCGCCGCTCGATAGAAGAAACCGCTGCCGCCATCGTTGCCCTGCGTCCGAAGCTGCGCTAAGCCCGGCATCCATCACGATCCTCATGACGGGTTGATCCGCGTGTCACAGCCGCTTGTCCTTGCTTCTTCCAGTCCCTTCCGCCGCCAGTTGATGGAAAATGCCGGGCTGTCCTTTACGGCCCGTGCCGCTGTCATCGACGAGCGTGCCATCGAAGCGGATCTCCATCGCCGCGGCGCAGGCCCGGAACAGGTGGCGCTGGAGCTGGCGCGCGCCAAAGCGCTTGATGTTGCCCGACATTATCCCGGAGCCTTCGTGATCGGCTCCGATCAGACCATGTCGCTCGGTGAGCGGGTCTACCACAAGCCGGCGAGCCGCGATGAGGCGCGGGATGTTTTGTTATCCTTGTCCGGCAAGACACATCACCTGAACAGCGGTGTTGCGATCCTCCGCGATGGCACCCTTCTCTGGGAAGAGGTGGCGAAGGCGTCGCTGACTGTCCGTGAATTGAGCCCGGCCTTCATCGATCGCTATCTCGATCGTGTCGGCGACAGGGCCCTTACCAGCGTCGGCGGTTACCAGCTGGAAGGCGAGGGGATCCAGCTGTTTTCCGCGATCGACGGTGACTACTTCACCATTCTCGGCCTTCCCATGCTGTCGCTGCTTCAGGCACTCAGAACCCTTGGAGTGATCCATGGTTGACCATTACCCGGCTGATTCACGTGAAACACTTCGCGCCTTCGTCATCGGCACGCCGATCCGTCACTCGCGCTCGCCAATGATCCATAGCCATTGGCTTAAGGCGTTCGGCATCGACGGCGATTATGCGGCAATCGAGATTCTGGAGCCGGATTTCGAACGCTTCATGGCCGCGCTCAAAAACGAAGGTCGCTATCGCGGCGGCAATGTCACCATCCCCCATAAGGAACGTGCCTTCAAGCTTGCGGATCGGCCGGATGCGCTGGCCGAGGAACTGGGGGCCGCCAACACGCTCTGGCTGGAGGACGGCCTCGTCAAGGCGACCAACACCGATGGTTATGGCTTTACCGCCAATCTCGATCAGCGCCATCCGGGCTGGGATCGGGTGTCGCGGGCCGTAGTGCTCGGCGCCGGCGGCGCGAGCCGGGCGATTATCCAGTCAGTGCGCGATCGGGGCATTGGCGAAATCCATGTGGTGAACCGGACGGTCGCCCGCGCGCAGGAACTGGCGGATCGGTTTGGCATCCGCGTGCATGCGCATCCGATCGACGCGCTTCCGGAGGTGATGGCGCAAGCCGGGTTGTTCGTGAACACCACCTCGCTCGGCATGGAGGGCGAGGGCCGTCTGGATATCGATTTCTCGGTGATGGCGCCGCAGGCCGTCGTGACCGATATCGTTTATGTGCCGCTGGAAACGCCGATCCTTGCGGAGGCACGGCAACAAGGTTTTGCGACCGTCGACGGGCTCGGCATGCTGCTGCACCAGGCGGTGCCCGGTTTCGAAAAATGGTTCGGCCGCCGCCCCGAGGTGGACGAGACGCTACGCGATCTGATCGTCCGCGACATGGAGCACCATGCATGATCCGCATCGGGCTGACCGGATCGATCGGCATGGGCAAGTCAACGACGGCTGGCCTGTTCGCCGCGGAAGGTGTGCCCGTCAATGATGCCGATGCGGTGGTGCATGACCTTTATCGTGGCGAGGCCGTGACGCCCGTCGAGGCGGCCTTTCCCGGTGTTGCCCGCGAGGGCGCGATCGACCGGGCGGAACTCGCCCGACAATTGGCCCAGGCGCCGGAACGGTTCAAGGAGCTGGAGGCCATTGTGCATCCGCTGGTGCGTGCGCGGGAGGACGCGTTTCTCGGCGCGCAGCGCGCGGCGGGGGCGGCATTTGTGCTGCTCGACATTCCGCTTCTCTTCGAAAGCGGGGCGACCGGGCGCGTGGATGTGGTTGTGGTGGTCAGCTGCGATCCTGAGATCCAGCGGCAGCGTGTGCTGGCAAGACCCGGCATGACCGAGGACAAGTTTGCCCTGATCCTGTCGCGGCAGATGCCGGATGCGGAAAAGCGGGCCCGTGCGGATTTCATCATCGATACCGGTCATGGTATCGAGGAGGCGAGACGGCAGGTGCGCGAGATCCTCGTGACCCTCAGCCGTGGCAAGCGGAGTGGCAACAACAATGCGTGAGATCATCTTCGATACGGAAACGACCGGGCTCGACAACAAGGCAGACCGCGTCATCGAAATCGGCGGTATCGAACTGCTCAATCATTTTCCGACCGGCCGCACGTTTCACGTCTACATCAATCCCGGCGATCGCAAGGTGCATCCGGATGCCCTTGCGGTGCATGGCATCACCGACGACTTCCTGAAGGACAAGCCGAGCTTTGCCGAGGTGGCGAAGGATCTGGTGGCCTTCTTCGAGGACGCCAAGTGGGTCGCGCACAATGCCAACTTCGACATGGGCTTCATCAATGCCGAGTTTGCCCGGCTTGGCCTGCCGCCGGTGCCACAGGAGGATGTGATCGACACGCTGTCCATGGCGCGGCGCAAGCATCCCATGGGACCGAACACGCTCGATGCGCTCTGCCGTCGCTATGGTATCGACAATTCGCATCGCACCAAGCACGGCGCGCTGCTCGACTCCGAGCTTCTGGCGGAAGTCTATATCGAGATGATTGGCGGCCGGCAGGCCGCTCTGGTGCTCGGCTCCTCCCAACAGACCACCACAGTGGTCGAGGTGGAGGAGACGGAAACGATCGTCCTGACCCGTCCACGGCCCCTGAAGCCCCGTCTGAGCGAGGCGGAAATCGAGGCGCACCAGTCCATGGTGAAGACCATGGGCGACAAGGCACTCTGGTCCCGTTACCGCTGATACGAAAAAAGCCCGGTTTGCACCGGGCTTTTTCCTGATCTCGAAGACCGTGGATGTCTTAGCTGTTCAGCACCTGGCCCTGCGAGCGGGCCTGTTCTTCGGCAACGCGCTGCGCAAACATCTGGCCGAAATCGATCGGGTCGATCATCAGCGGCGGGAAGCCGCCATTGCGGGTAACGTCCGAAATGATCTGGCGGGCGAAGGGGAAGAGCAGGCGCGGGCACTCGATGAAGAGAACCGGCAGCATGTGTTCCTGCGGGAAGCCGGTGATGCGGAAGACCCCGCCATAGACCAGCTCGGCAGCAAAGACCACCTTGTCGTCATCCTTGGCTTCGGCGTTCAGCGTCAGAACAACGTCGAAATCCGTCGGCGACAGCGGATTGGCGTTCACATTCACGTTGATGTTGATGGAGGGCGCCTTGTCGCGAGCCTGCAACGAACGCGGCGCGCCCGGATTTTCGAAGGAGAGATCCTTCGTATACTGCGCAAGAATGGTCAGGGAAGGGGACTGCGTCTCGTTTTCGTTTGCCATTGGCTGTTCCTCGGCTGCGGTCTTTGGCGCCGTCTAGCATTTCGGTCAGACCCTTACAACCCTTGGCGCCGTCGGTGGCTCGGCTCTTTTGTGGGCTCAGGCGCCGTCTTTCGGCCCGTTCTTCCAGGGTGAATCAGGGTTGGGCCCGCGCTGATAGTCGTTGGCATCGAGATCGAGCGTCGGCTGCTCGGTGCCGCGCCGGGTGCCTGGGTCCCAGGTCGGCCGGGCGGAATAGCTGCTGCGCACGACGAGCCGTTCGCCGAGCATGCGCCAGATCAGCCGGCGAAAGCCTGGAATGAACAGCAGGATACCGGCAATATCGGTGAGGAAGCCGGGCAGGACCAGAAGGATGGAGCCGAAGACGATCAACGCGCCATGCACGATGGCTTCGCCCGGCACCCGTCCCGCGCGCCCCTCCCTATTGATCTGGCGGAGTACGTCGAGACCCTGGATCCGCAACAGCACCGTGCCGGCGAGACCGGAGAGGATGACGAGCGCCAGCGTCGGCCAGAGGCCCAGCCATTGCCCGACGACCACGAAGCCGGCGATCTCGGCGAGCGGCAGCCCGAGGAGCAGGAGGGGGAAAAGCAAGCGTGGCATGAGGTCCTTCTCTGGTGGTGACAATCAGGGTGCAAAGGGAACGTGCGCCGCGCTATTTGAATGCGCGCCATAACAGACTATATGAGGTGAAACCTCTCTTATTCCAACAATGCCGCGGGTGATAATGGGCGCGAACGACTTCATAACTCTGTTTTTCCTCGTGGCGGCGGTGCTGATCTTCCTGCAATTGCGCAGCGTGCTGGGCCGGCGTACGGGGCACGAGAAGCCGCCCGTCGATCCCTTCAGCCAGCGGGACACCGCGCGCACGCCGGCAGCCGATGATGGCAAGGTGGTGACCCTGCCCAAGCGCGAACCGGTGGACGAGGAGCAGCGCTTTGCCGAAATCGACGCGGTGGCCAAGCCGGGTACGGCGCTGAACGACGGCTTGCGGGATCTGGTGAAGGCCGATCCGACCTTCCGCCCGAAGGAATTCCTCAACGGCGCGCGGATGGCCTATGAAATGATCGTGATGGCCTTTGCCGATGGCGATCGCAAGACGCTCGGCAATCTGCTGTCGCGCGAGGTCTTCGAAGGCTTCGATGCCGCTATCCGTGACCGCGAAAGCCGCGGTGAGACGGTCAAATCCACCTTTGTCGGTATCGACAAGGCAGAGATCATCCAGGTTGTGGTCAAAAACCACGAAGAGCAGGTGACACTGCGTATCGTCAGCCAGCTGATTTCGGCGACCTACGACAAGGCCGGTGCGCTGGTGGATGGGGATGCGGAAGCGGTGGCCGAGGTGATCGACATCTGGACCTTCGCCCGCGACATCCGCTCGCGCGATCCGAACTGGAAGCTGGTCGCAACCGAATCCGAGCAATGACCGAGAGCGCGCTTCCTGGCCTTGCGGCCGTCCGCTATGAAGACCTGAGGGGGTGGGAGATCGATGATCCCCGCCCCCTCTTTTCAGCCATGGCTGCCTGTCTTGCCCACCTCGAACGGGCCAAGCCCTACCGGACCGGTGCGCTGGGGCTGAGCGCTGCGGATCTGCGCCCGCTGCTCCAGGCGGCTGCCACTGCCGACATCGCCGATGCGGCAGCGGCCCGGCAGTTCTTCGAGAGCCAGTGCGTTCCGTTTCGCGTCATACCTGCGGATGGCCGCTCCGGCTTCGTCACGGCCTTCTATGAGCCGGAAGTAGAGGTCGCGGACCATCCGGACTCCGGCTATCCTTATCCCTTCTACCGCCGTCCAGCCGATCTGGTGGATCTCGATGCGGCGAACAGACCGGCGACGCTGGATGCATCCTATGTCTTCGGCCGGCAGACTGCCTCCGGTATCGAGCCCTATCCGGATCGCCGCGCCATCGATGAGGGCTGTCTGGCGGGCCAGGGTCTGGAAATCGCCTGGGCGAAATCCAAGGTAGATGTGTTCTTCACCCATGTGCAGGGGGCGGCGCGGCTACGCTATCCGGACGGGCGGATGCAGCGCATCACCTATGCGGCCAAGGCCGGTCATCCCTTTTCGCCGATCGGTCGCCTGCTGATCGACCGCGGCGAGATCGATCCAGCCGGCATTTCCATGCAGTCCATCCGCCGCTGGCTGGCGGAGAATCCGGCTAAGGTGGATGAGGTCCTCTGGCATAACCGGTCCTATATCTTCTTCCGCGAGGCGGAGGTGGAGGATATCGATCTCGGTCCGATCGCTGCCGCCAAGGTGCCGCTGGTGCCCGGTCGGGCGCTGGCCGTGGATCGCCTGATCCATACCTTCGGCTTTCCGTTCTTCATTCGCTCCGACAGTCTGACGCATCTCGATGAGGGGCGTCCCTTTGCCCGGCTGATGCTGGCGCTCGATACCGGTTCGGCCATTGTCGGAGCAGCCCGGGGCGACATCTTCACCGGGTCCGGCGATGCTGCCGGCGAACTGGCCGGCACGGTGCGCAACAGCGCGGACTTCTACATCCTGATCCCGAAGGCAGCGGCATCGAGGTTCGGCGGATGAAGGGCGGGCGCAAGCTGAGCGCCGACGAGCGCATCCTCTGGGGCAAGGTGGCCAAGACCGCCAAGCCCATGCCGGGTCGTCTGGAGGAGCTTCTGGAATTCGAGGCGGATTTTCCGCCGGCCGAGGACGGGTCCGCACCGGCGGCATCCACCGGAAAACCGGCACCCGCCGGCCTGTCGCCTGGCGCCGACGCAGCAACGCCAAAGCAGCCGAAGGGCGTCCATCATCCGCTGGAGCGTCCGGTCAAGCGCAAGATCGCAAGGGGCCGCCTCGCGCTGGAGGCGCGCATCGATCTGCACGGCATGATCCAGAGCGAGGCACATGGCATCCTCCTCGACTTTCTGTTGCGCGCCCATGAGCGCGGCCTGCGGCATGTGCTGGTCATCACCGGCAAGGGCAGTTCGCTCGGCAGCGAAGGCGCCCTCAAGCGGGCCGTCCCGCTGTGGTTTTCCAAGGCGGAGTTCCGCTTCCTGATTTCCTCCTACGAGCCGGCGGCGCGCCAGCATGGCGGCGAGGGCGCGCTCTATGTCCGTCTCAGCCGGCGTGGTGGCGAGCCTTGACCCCGTTCGGTGAGGCGCTACGCGATCTGCGCCGGCAGAAGGGGGTGAGCCAGCAGCAGATGGCCGCGGCGATCGGTGTTTCGGCTGCCTATCTGTCGGCCCTGGAGCATGGGCGGCGCGGCCGGCCGAGCTTCGATTTCCTCCAGCGCGTCTGCGGTTACTTCAACATCATCTGGGATGAAGCGGACGAACTGTTCCGTCTGGCCGAGGGGTCCGACCCGCGCGTGACGGTGGATACCGCTGGCCTTTCGCCCCGCTATACAGCGCTTGCCAATGCGCTTGCACGCAATATTCGCCATCTGGAGCCGGACGTGGTAGAGGACATGCTGAAGCTGCTGGCAAAAGCTCCGAACCGGGGCTGACGGCGCATGTCATCCCCTGTTTTTCGTCGTCCGTGCTTTGGAATGAGGGTTGGAACTTCCTATAGTCCGCAATAAGGACGACGGTGATTCGCCGCCTCACCGTCTGCAGCCAAGAACCAGAAAGTTGATTGATGAGCGATACACCCGTCAGCGATAGCGCGAGTGCAGAATACGGAGCCGATTCCATCAAGGTCCTCAAGGGGCTCGATGCGGTGCGTAAGCGTCCCGGCATGTATATCGGTGACACGGACGATGGTTCCGGTCTGCATCACATGGTCTATGAAGTCGTGGACAATGCCATCGATGAGGCGCTGGCCGGCCATGCGGATATCGTCACCGTGACGCTGAACCCGGACGGCTCCGTCACCGTAACCGACAATGGCCGCGGCATCCCGACCGACATCCACTCATCCGAAGGCGTCTCGGCGGCCGAAGTCATCATGACGCAGCTGCATGCCGGCGGCAAGTTTGACCAGAATTCCTACAAGGTGTCGGGCGGTCTGCATGGTGTGGGCGTGTCCGTCGTCAACGCGCTTTCTGTCCGCCTCAGCCTGAAGATCCGCCGCTCCGGCCGGATCCACGAAATGAGCTTCACCCATGGCGTGGCCGATGCGCCGCTGAAGGTGACCGGCGAGTACGAGGGCCGTTCCGGTACGGAAGTCACGTTCCTGCCCAGCTCGGAAACCTTCACCAAGACGGAATTCGATTACGGCACGCTGGAGCATCGCCTGCGCGAACTTGCCTTCCTGAATTCCGGCGTCCGCATCCTGCTGACCGACAAGCGCAAGTCCGACATCCGCCAGGAAGAGATGCTCTATGATGGCGGTCTGGAAGCTTTTGTTCGCTATCTCGACCGCGCCAAGAAGCCGCTCGTGGAAAAGCCTGTGGCAATCAAGGGCGAAAAGGACGGCATCACCGTCGAAGTCGCGATGTGGTGGAACGACAGCTACCACGAAAACGTGCTCTGCTTCACCAACAACATTCCGCAGCGCGACGGCGGCACGCATATGGCGGGGTTCCGCGCCGCGCTGACCCGCCAGGTCACCTCCTATGCCGATACCTCCGGCATCACCAAGAAGGAAAAGGTGACGCTGCAGGGCGAAGACTGCCGCGAAGGCCTGACCGCGGTTCTCTCCGTCAAGGTGCCGGATCCGAAGTTTTCCTCGCAGACCAAGGACAAGCTCGTCTCGTCGGAAGTGCGACCGGTCGTCGAAAACCTCGTCAACGAGGCGCTCAGCACCTGGTTCGAAGAGCATCCGACCGAAGCCAAGATCCTCGTCGGCAAGGTGGTGGAAGCCGCTGTGGCTCGCGAGGCCGCCCGCAAGGCGCGCGAACTGACGCGCCGCAAGGGCGCGCTCGACATCGCCTCGCTGCCCGGCAAGCTCGCCGACTGCTCCGAGCGCGACCCGTCGAAGTCCGAACTCTTCCTGGTCGAGGGTGACTCGGCCGGCGGCTCCGCCAAGCAGGGCCGTTCGCGCGAAAACCAGGCGATCCTGCCGCTGCGCGGCAAGATCCTCAACGTGGAGCGGGCTCGCTTCGACAAGATGCTGTCCAGCCAGGAAATCGGCACGCTGATCACCGCGCTCGGCACCTCGATCGGCAAGGACGAGTTCAACGCCGACAAGCTGCGCTACCACAAGATCATCATCATGACCGATGCCGATGTGGACGGCGCGCATATCCGCACCCTGCTCCTGACCTTCTTCTTCCGCCAGATGCCGGAACTGATCGAGCGCGGCCATCTCTACATCGCCCAGCCGCCGCTCTATAAGGTGACGCGCGGCAAGTCGATCCAGTACCTCAAGGACGAGAAGGCGCTGGAAGACTATCTGATCGGCCAGGGGCTAGACGAAGCAACCCTGACGCTCGGCTCCGGCGAGGTGCGTGCCGGCCCCGATCTGCGCGAAGTCATCAATGACGCACTGCGTCTGAGGGCGCTGCTCGATGGCCTGCACTCCCGCTACAGCCGTTCGATCGTCGAACAGGCAGCGATTGCCGGCGCGCTCAATCCGGAGCTGACCGATAACCGCCAGCGCGCCCAGGAGACCGCCGACGAGGTGGCACGCCGGCTCGATCTCATCGCGGAGGAAACCGAACGCGGCTGGAGCGGCCATGTCACCACCGAAGGCGGCTTGCGCTTCGAGCGCATGGTGCGCGGCGTCAAGGAAGTGGCGGTTCTGGACGTGGCGCTGATCGGTTCGGCCGACGCGCGTCACATCGACCAGATGACGACGCGCCTGCGGGAAATCTATGCGGTGCCGCCGAAGCTCGGCCGCAAGGAAGGGCAGACGGAAATTTCCGGCCCCCGCGCGCTTCTCGATGCGATCTTCGCGGCCGGCCGCAAGGGTCTCTCCATGCAGCGCTACAAGGGTCTCGGCGAGATGAATGCCGAGCAGCTTTGGGAAACCACGCTCGATCCGAATGTCCGTTCGCTGCTGCAGGTGAAGGTGAACGATGCGACCGACGCTGATGGCATGTTCGCCCGCCTGATGGGCGATGAGGTGGAGCCGCGCCGTGAGTTCATCCAGGACAATGCGTTGAGCGTCGCCAATCTCGACATCTAATCAAAATATGTTTCACGTGAATCTTTTCTGTGGATTGATTCACGTGAAACACTTTCTTCACCTGCTGGGTGGAAAGCCGCATTCGGCGGGCGCTTATGCCAATATCTTCAAGGACAAGGCTCAGGGCAGAGAGCAAGGGTCGAGCGGACCCGCCCGGTCGCGCAAGTCCTGATCAAGCCCCGTGATGCAGAGTGTTACGAAAGTACAGCGCCTTTCGGTCATGTTGCGCTGCACCTGTAACCTGTTAGTTTACCCCTCCCATGCTAGAGATTTCGGCACGTCCGGAACGCGACGACCCAAGACCAACAAGAAAGGTGGCCTTGCATGTTTTACCAGCTCTATGAGTTGAACCACGCGGCCATGGCGCCTTACCGCGCAGCAACGGAAACACTCCGCTTCCTCTACAGCAATCCGCTGAACCCCTTCTCGCAGACCACCTTCGGCCGCACCATGGCCGCCGGTCTCGAGGTGTTCGAGCGTATCACCCGTCGCTATGGCAAGCCGGAATTCGGCCTGCCGACCACCACCGTCAACGGGGAAACAGTGTCGGTGACCGAGAAGGTCGTGTGGTCCAAGCCCTTCTGTGATCTTCTGTATTTCGAGCGGGATTTGCCGAAAGGTACGGAGAGGGGCCCGAAGATCCTGGTCGTTGCGCCGATGTCCGGTCATTATGCCACGCTGCTGCGCGGCACGGTCGAAGCCCTGATGCAGGGTGCCGAGGTCTACATCACCGACTGGCAGGATGCCCGCAACGTACCGGTCACCGAAGGCCTCTTCGATCTCGACGATTACATCGACTATGTCGTGGAGATGATCCATCACCTTGGCCCCAATACCCATGTGGTCGCCGTCTGTCAGCCCTCCGTGCCGGTTCTGGCGGCGGTTGCCCTGATGGAAACGGCCGAGGATCCGCTTGCGCCGGCCTCGATGACGTTGATGGGTGGGCCGATCGATACCCGTATCAATCCGACGGCCGTCAACCAGCTGGCGCAGGAACGCCCGCTGAAGTGGTTCAAGGACAATGTCATCATGACGGTGCCCTGGCCGCAGGCCGGTTTCATGCGCCCCGTCTATCCAGGCTTCCTGCAGCTCTCCGGCTTCATGTCGATGAATCTGGACCGGCATCTCATTGCCCACAAAGATTTCTACGAGCATCTGGTAAAGAACGACGGCGAGTCGGCCGAGAAGCATCGTGACTTCTACGACGAATATCTGGCGGTGATGGACCTGACGGCCGAGTTCTATCTGCAGACGGTGGACACGGTCTTCATCAAGCACTCCCTGCCGAAGGGCGAGATGCTGCATCGCGGCCGCCCGGTCGATACCACGAAGATCCGCAACGTGGCACTTCTCACCATCGAAGGCGAGAATGACGATATTTCCGGCGTCGGCCAGACGGAAGCAGCGCAGACAATCTGCACCGCCATTCCGCAGGAGATGCGCCTGCATTACGTGCAGCCGGATGTCGGCCATTACGGCGTGTTCAACGGCTCGCGCTTCCGTCGCGAGATCGCTCCCCGAATCCTATCCTTTGCCAGCCAGCACACCAAAGGCGTACGTAAGCCGGTGGTGCCGCGGGTGATCAAGGGCGGCAAGAGCGCCTGAAATCCGGGCTATATCAGGATTTGTGCAAATGGTTTCAGGGCCTTCGCCGATTTGGGCGGGGGCTTTCTTGAACCCGGTTGGAGCGCTTACCACATCGAAGGGTAGCGACAGGCATTCGGCCTGCTCGCGGCTAAAGAGGTAACGCTACCGATGAACCAGTCTGCATGGATCCGTCCGGATTGGACTCCGGCAACGATCGCCCTCATGGTCCTGGGCTTCGTGGTCTTCTGGCCGCTCGGCCTTGCCATGCTGGCCTATATCCTGTTCGGCGATCGCCTGCGGGAATTCAAGGGTGACGCCAACCGGCGCGCCGATGGCTTCTTCCGCAACTGCCGCCGTTCGTCACGCCGCGCCTATCGGTCGGGTTTCTCGACCGGCAACGTGGCCTTTGACGATTGGCGCACGGCGGAACTTGACCGGATCGAGGAACAGCGCCGCAAGCTCGATGAAATGCGGGAGGAATTCGACACCTATCTTCGCGAGCTTCGCCGCGCGAAGGACCAGGAGGAATTCGACCGCTTCATGCGCGACCGCGGCAACCGGCCCCCGGAAGGCGGCTATCCCGCCGTCTGAGGATCGGGCATGATGAGAGATGCAGCCGGCACCTTCGGGTGCCGGTTTTTTGTTGCCCCCGCCGATGCCGAATCGGATAGAAGACACGCATGTTCGCCCTGCTGACCCGCCCCAAGCGCAAGACGAAGCCGCTTCGTTCCGAGGAACGGATGCTTACGGTCGGCGAACGCAGCCTGCCGCTCACCATTCGCGAACATGCCCGCGCTACCCGCATCACCTTGCGCATCGAGCCCGGCGGCAGGGCGTTGCGCCTCACCGTGCCGGTTGGTTTGAAAAGCCGCGAGGTCGATGCCTTTCTTGCCCGCCACGATGGCTGGCTGCGCACCAAGCTGTCCCGCTTTTCGCCGGAAACCGGGCTGCGGCCGGGCGCCATGCTGTCGCTGCGCGGCGTGCCGCATCGCATCGTCCACACCGGCTCGCTACGCGGCCTGACCGAAGCGGTGGAGGAGGGGGGCGAACCCGTGATCCGGGTGAGCGGTCTGGAGGATCATCTCGGCCGGCGGCTGGAAGCCTTCCTCAAGAAGGAGGCGCGCTACGATCTGGAGCGTCTTTCGGCGATCCATGCGGGGCGCATCGGCAAGGCGATCAGATCGCTGACGCTGAAGGATACTCGCAGCCGCTGGGGCTCCTGCTCCTGGCAGGGCAATCTCAGTTTCTCCTGGCGCATCGTCATGGCGCCGCCGCTGGTGATCGATTATCTCGCCGCACACGAGGTCGCGCATCTGAAGGAAATGAACCATGGCCCGCAGTTCTGGGCACTGTGCGGCGAACTCTGCCCGGAAATGGAGACGGCCCGCCGCTGGCTGAAGGCGCATGGCTCGCAACTGCACGCCATCGACTTCGGTTGATCCGTGCCGGTCCGCAGAGGCCGTTTGCTCAAATGCCCTCGACTTGGCGCGCGATTCGTGCAACTTCGCCTGTCATGACACCAGACATCAAAATCTGCGGCCTGAAGACGCCGGAAGCGATCGACCTGGCGGTGGAGCGGGGCGCGAGCCATGTCGGCTTCATCTTTTTCGAAAAGAGCCCGCGCCACATCGATCCCCTGTCTGCGGGGGCGCTCGCGGACCGTGTGCGCGGCCGCGCCAAGATCGTCGCCGTCACCGTCAATGCCGACAATGAGGAACTGGAAGAAATCATCGCCTTCCTGAAGCCCGATATCCTGCAGCTGCACGGCGCGGAAACGCCGGAGCGCGTGCTGAATGTCAAGGCGGTGTTCGGCTTGCCTGTCATGAAGGCCTTTTCCATCCGCGAGACGGACGATCTGCGCAAGCTCGACGCCTATGAAGGACTCGCCGATCGTTTCCTGCTCGATGCCAAGGCACCGGAAGGATCGGATCTTCCGGGCGGCAACGGCGTTTCGTTTGACTGGCGCATTCTCTCGGCGCTTGACGCCAATATCGATTACATGCTTTCCGGCGGCCTTACCAAGGACAATGCGGCGGACGCCCTGTCCATGACAAAGGCCCGCGGGCTGGACCTGTCGTCCGGCGTGGAAAGTGCCCCCGGGGTCAAGGACCCTGCCAAAATCAACGCCTTCTTCGATGCGATCGATCAGTGGCGTTCCAGCGTTTCCAAGGGAGTGAAGCCGTGAACCAGTCGCTCAAACCCAATTCCTTCCGGGCCGGTCCGGATGAAGATGGCCGCTTCGGCATCTATGGTGGCCGCTTCGTCGCCGAGACGCTGATGCCGCTGATCCTCGATCTGGAGGCGGAGTGGAACAAGGCAAAGACGGATCCGGAATTCCAGGCCGAGCTTGCCCATCTCGGCACGCATTATATCGGCCGTCCGAGCCCGCTCTATTTCGCCGAGCGCCTGACCGCCGAACTCGGCGGGGCAAAGATCTATTTCAAGCGCGACGAGCTGAACCATACGGGCAGCCACAAGATCAACAACTGCATCGGCCAGATCCTGCTTGCCAAGCGGATGGGCAAGAAGCGCATCATCGCCGAAACCGGTGCCGGCCAGCACGGCGTGGCATCCGCCACCGTGGCCGCCCGCTTCGGCTTCCCTTGCGTCGTCTACATGGGCGCGACGGATGTGGAGCGCCAGGCGCCCAACGTGTTCCGCATGAAGCTGCTCGGCGCCGAGGTGAAGCCGGTGACTTCCGGTCACGGCACGCTGAAGGATGCCATGAACGAGGCGCTGCGCGACTGGGTCACCAACGTCGAGGATACCTATTACATCATCGGCACGGCGGCTGGTCCGCATCCCTATCCGGAAATGGTCCGCGAATTCCAGTCGGTGATCGGCAAGGAAGCCCGCGAACAGATGATGGCCGCCGAAGGCCGCCTGCCGGACATGCTGGTGGCTGCCGTCGGTGGCGGTTCGAACGCGATCGGCCTGTTCCATCCCTTCCTGGATGACGAAGGCGTGCGCATCGTCGGCGTCGAAGCTGGCGGCAAGGGTCTCGACGGCGAAGAGCATTGCGCCTCGCTGACGGCCGGCCGCCCTGGCGTGCTGCACGGCAACCGCACCTATCTGCTGCAGGATGGCGACGGCCAGATCAAGGAAGGCCATTCCATTTCGGCCGGCCTCGATTATCCGGGCATCGGCCCGGAACATTCCTGGCTGAAGGATAGCGGGCGCGTCGAATATGTGCCGATCAAGGATGACGAGGCGCTGGCCGCCTTCCAGCTGCTCACCCGCACCGAAGGCATCATCCCGGCGCTGGAGCCGAGCCATGCGCTGGCCGAGGTCATCAAGCGCGCGCCGACCATGGACAAGGACCAGATCATCCTGATGAACCTCTGTGGCCGCGGCGACAAGGACATCTTCACCGTTGGCAAGATTCTCGGAATGGGTCTCTGATCATGACTGCACGCATGGACAAACGTTTTGCCGATCTGAAAGCCGAAGGCCGTCCGGGGCTGATCACCTATATGATGGGTGGCGACCCGGATTTTCAGACCTCGCTCGGCATCATGAAGGCGCTGCCCGGTGCGGGCGCCGACGTGATCGAACTCGGCATGCCTTTCTCCGATCCGATGGCGGATGGCCCGGCCATCCAGCTGGCCGGTCAGCGGGCGCTCGCCGGCGGCCAGACGCTGGCAAAGACGCTGGATCTTGCCCGTGAATTCCGCAAGGACGACCAGGACACCCCGATCGTGCTGATGGGCTATTACAACCCGATCTACAACATGGGCGTGGAGACCTTCCTCGATCAGGCGCTGGAGGCCGGCATCGACGGGCTGATCGTTGTCGACCTGCCGCCGGAAATGGATGACGAGCTGTGCATCCCGGCGCTGGCCAAGGGCGTCAACTTCATCCGTCTGGCAACGCCGACGACCGACGAGAAGCGCCTGCCGACCGTGCTGCGCAACACCTCCGGCTTCGTCTATTATGTCTCGATGAATGGCATCACCGGTTCGGCCCTGCCGGATCCCTCGCTGGTCGGGGCTGCCGTGCAGCGCATCAAGGCGCATACGGATCTGCCGATCTGCGTCGGCTTCGGCGTCAAGACCGCCGATCATGCCCGGGCGATCGGGGCTGCCGCCGATGGCGTCGTCGTTGGCTCCGCCATCGTCGCGCAGGTGGCCGGCAGCCTGACCGCCGATGGCAAGGCGACGGATCACACCGTTTCTGCAGTCACGACGCTGGTCAGCGGTCTTGCGACCGGCGTCCGTTCGGCCCGCCTTGCTGCGGCCGAGTAAAATCACCACATTGACGATCGTCAATCAGGAGTTTCGTCCGTGAACTGGATCACCAACTATGTACGCCCCAAGATCAACTCGATGCTGGGGCGTCGGGAAGTGCCGGAAAATCTCTGGATCAAGTGCCCGGAAACGGGCGAAATGGTCTTTCACAAGGATCTGGAAGAGAACAAGTGGGTCATTCCCGCCTCCGGCTTCCACATGAAGATGCCGGCCAAGGCGCGCCTTGCCGATCTGTTCGACGGCGGCGTCTATGAAAACCTGCCGCAGCCCAAGGTGGCGCAGGACCCGCTGAAGTTCCGCGATTCCAAGAAATACGCAGATCGCCTGAAGGACAGCCGCACCAAGACCGAGCAGGAAGACACGATCCTTGCCGGCCTCGGCCAGGTGAAGGGCGTCAAGCTGGTCGCCGTCGTGCATGAGTTCAACTTCATAGGCGGTTCGCTCGGCATGGCGGCCGGCGAGGCGATCGTCAAGGCGGCCGAACGGGCGCTGGCCGAACGCTGCCCGCTGGTGATTTTCCCTGCTTCCGGCGGTGCGCGCATGCAGGAAGGCATTCTCTCGCTGATGCAGCTGCCGCGCACGACGGTTGCCATCGATATGCTGAAGGAAGCCGGTCTGCCGTATATCGTCGTGCTGACCAATCCGACGACCGGCGGCGTGACCGCCTCCTATGCCATGCTGGGCGATGTGCATATTGCCGAGCCCGGTGCCGAAATCGGCTTTGCCGGCAAGCGCGTCATCGAGCAGACGCTGCGCGAAAAGCTGCCGGAAGGCTTCCAGACCTCCGAATACCTTCTGGAACATGGCATGGTCGACATGGTGGTCAAGCGTCACGACATCGCGCAGACGCTCGCCACCCTGCTGAAGATCATGCTGAAGCAGCCGGCCAATGCCGATCAGCCGCTGGCGCTGACGGCCTGACCCGATGACAGGAGCCCCGGGGACTTCCATGAACGACGTTGCCCAGACCGAGGCGGAACAGGTCATCAACGAGCTGATGACCCTGCACCCCAAGGGGTTCGACATGACGCTCGGCCGCATGCGTCGCCTGCTGGAGGTGCTCGGCAATCCGCAGGACCGCCTGCCGCCGATGATTCATGTGGCGGGCACCAATGGCAAGGGCTCCGTCTCCGCCTTCAGCCGCGCGCTTCTGGAAGCGGGCGGCCATGCCGTGCATGTCCACACCTCGCCGCATCTGGTGAACTGGCATGAGCGGTACCGTATCGGCCAGCGCGGCCGGCCGGGCACGCTCGTTGACGATGCACTGCTGGCCGATGCGCTGCGCCGCGTGGCGACAGCCAATGCCGGCCAGGCGATTACCGTCTTCGAGATCCTGACGGCGGCGAGTTTCCTGCTGTTTTCGGAGATCCCGGCCGATGCCGTCGTGATCGAGGTCGGCATGGGCGGGCGTCTCGACTGCACCAATGTGGTGGATCGCCCCGCGGTCTCCGTCATCATGCCGATCTCCTTCGACCATCAGGCCTATCTCGGCGACCGCGTCGAGCTGATCGCCGCCGAAAAGGCCGGCATCATGAAGAAGGGTTGCCCCGTCGTCATCGGTCACCAGGAATTCGATGCGGCCGAAGAGGTGCTCGTCTCGACAGCAGAACGGCTCGGCTGTCCGTTCTCGGTCTATGGGCAGGACTTTTCCGCGCATGAGGAATTCGGCCGGATGATCTATCAGGACGAATTCGGTCTTGCCGATCTGCCCCTGCCGCGTCTGCCGGGCCGCCACCAACTCGCCAATGCCGCTGCTGCCATTCGTGCAGTGCGCGCGGCGGGCTTCGAGGTGACCGATGCCATGATGGAACAGGCGATGACGGGTGTTGAATGGCCTGGCCGCCTGCAGCGCCTGACCGACGGCGCGCTCATTCCGCTCGCTCCGCAAGGTGCGGAAATCTGGGTCGATGGCGGACACAATCCAGGCGCCGGCGAGGTGATTGCCGAAGCCATGGCCGCCTTCGAGGAAAAGCAGCCGCGGCCGCTTTACCTCGTCACCGGCATGCTGAACACCAAGGATCCGGTCGGCTATTTCCGCGCCTTTGCCGATATTGCCGAATGCGTGTTCACCGTGCCGATCCGCGGCAGCGATGCCGGGCTCGATCCGGTGGTTCTGGCCAATGCGGCCTATGATGCGGGTCTCGTAGCCGAACCGCATTCGACGGTGGCCGAGGCCCTGGCGGAAATCACGGCCCGTCAGTTGCCGGGCACGGCACCGCCCCGCATCCTGATTGGCGGATCCCTTTATCTGGCCGGCAATGTGCTGGCCGATAACGGCACGCCCCCGACCTGATCGGCTGAAATCCTTCAGACACGAAAAAGCCCGGTGTAAGCCGGGCTTTTTGCCGTTCAGATCCCGATTGTCAGCGGATCAGGCGTTGCCGGAAATCCAGCTGGAGAGGGCCGACTTCGGGGCTGCACCGACCTTGATGTCGGCCACTTCGCCGCCCTTGAACACGGCGAGCGTCGGGATGGAGCGAACGCCGAACTTGGCGGCCAGTTCCGGGTTCTCATCAATGTTCAGCTTGGCGATCTTCACCTTCCCGGCCAGTTCGGTTGCGATTTCCTCGAGGCTCGGCGCGATCATCTTGCAGGGACCGCACCACTCGGCCCAGAAATCCACAACGACGGGTTCGGACGCTTCCAGAACTTCGGCTTCGAAGTTGGCGTTGTCGACTTTCACGGTAGCCATGGGGCTCTCCTTCAATGGGGGTGTTGTCACAGATGTGATGCGCGGGGCTGCGAAATTCAATCCTGCCTATCTCACTTTGTATCGAGTTCGGCAAGGGAGCGTGACAGCACCGCCTCCGGCAGCACCAGAACCCGCGTCGTCTCGGTATAGACGAGCACGCAGCGGATGGGCCGGCCCGGATAGAGCGGCTGCAATATCTCCCGGTAGATCGCCATCTGGGCGCGGTGCGAGAGCGGTGCCGTCTCCGCCGTCTGCGGGGTGAAGCGGTTGGTCTTGTAGTCGAGAAGCGTCACAGTCCCATCGGTATCGACGCTCAGCCGGTCGATGCGGCCGGAAACGGCATGGTCGCGGCCATTGAGCGACAGCCGGCCCATGATCGAGACCTCCGCCTGTGCATGCGCCGTGAACACCGATTGCAGCTCGGGATGCGAAAGCACGCCGAGAATGGAGGCGAGAAGCGCCTCCCGCTCCGCCACCGGCCAGAAACCGGCGGTGCGGGCGAGATAGCGGCGGGCAGCATCCTCCTGCTCCGCAGGGGGAAAGGCGGGCAGCATTTGCAGCATCCGGTGCGTCAGGCGGCCTTTCTGCAAGGCGCGGCTGCCGACGGGCTGTTCGCCGAACAGGGGAGAGACGAAGGGAGCCTCGCCATCCTCCTCCTCGATCATAATACCGGCACCGGAAGGGCTCAGCGGCCGGGGCAGGGGTGGCAGCGGCGGCAGAGGCCGGAACAGGGCGTCCGGCAGGGCGTCGGCGGCAGGGTCTGTCGCGTCCGCTGCGTTTGGCTCCCGCTTCAGCACACGCTGCGGACCGGACGCCATGCGCCAGCGATAGCCGCCCCATTCACCATCCGGGCCGGAGAAGCGCGCCGGCTCGCAATGAGCGGTGTCGGCGCCGAGCGCCCGCTCCACCATGGCAAGCCAGCTGTCCTCGTTGTCCCTCTTGCCGCGATAGCCGCACAGGATCAGCCGGTCGGCGGCCCGCGTCATGCCGACATAGAGAAGGCGGCGATATTCCTCTTCCGCCGATTGCCTCAGACGCTCCTCGTCGGCCGCGCTCAGCGCATTGGCCAGTGTCTTGCCCGGCACCCAGGCCGGCACGCGGGCGGTGCCTGCCGTCAGAAAGCGGAATTTCGGGACATGGCTCGAGACGAAGGCCTTCGAGCCGCTATCGACCAGGAAGACGATCGGCGCCTCAAGGCCCTTGGAGGCATGCACGGTCATGATGCGTACTTCGTCGCGCCCGCTGTCCTGCTCACGCTTGATCTCGGGCGATTCCAGCTCCAGCGTGGAAACGAAGCTCTGCAGACCGGGAAGGGTCTTGTCCTCATGGTCAAGCGCAAGGCTCAGGAACTCGTCCAGCACATCGCCCGCCTCGCTGCCCAGCCGCGCCAGAAAGCGTTTGCGCCCGCCTTCGGCTCCCAGCAGGCGGGCGAAGAAATCATGCACGCTGAGCCGACCCGCCAGGCCGCGCAGATGGTCCAGCCGGTCGCGGACCGCGGCAAGCCTTGCATCGCCGGTATCGGCCAGCGCACCAAGCTGTTGCCAGGCGCTGGTTGCCTCCGGGCGAAGGGCGGCAATGCGAAAGAGATCGTCCTCGTCGAGGTCGAAGAGCGGGCTCTTCAGCACGGCGGCGAGCGAAAGGTCATCCTGCGGCTGCAGCAGGAAGCGGGAGAGCGCCATGAGATCCTGCACCGCGATATGGCTGGCGAGCCGCAGGCGGTCGGCACCGGCGACCGGAATATCGCCGCGCCGCTTCAGCGCCCGCGTCAGTGCATTGACGAAAGCATCACGCTTGCGCACCAGCACCAGAATGTCGCCGGGGCGGATCAGCCGCTCCTTGCCTTTCTCGATCACCGTCTCGCGGTCGACCAGTTCGCCGATCCGGTGGGCGATGCGGGCGGCCAGAATGGCGGAGGGGGCGCGGTCCGGCGTCGCATCGAACGGCGCGGTCCAGTCCTCCTCCATCTCGCTGACGTCAGGGACGACAGTCTCCCAGAGGTCGACGGCGCCGGCATGGCCGATGCGGTTGGACCGGTGGATGACGGGATCGCCGATGGCGCTCAGGCCTCTGGCATTGTCCTCCAGCGAAAAGACCTGATCGACGGCGCTCAGCACATCGGCCGTCGAGCGGAAGGAGAGGGGCAGGCGCACCGCGTGGAAGCGCTGGCCGCTCTCGGCCACCCGCCGCTCGGTGGCGCTGCGCTCTTGCGCAAAACGCTCCGGACGGGCCCCCTGAAAAGAATAGATCGACTGCTTTTCATCGCCGACGGCAAACAGGGTGCGCCGGGTTTCGCGCGCGCTTTGACCGCTGAAGAAATCCTCTGCCAGCGACTGGATCACCGTCCACTGGATCGGGCTCGTATCCTGCGCCTCGTCGACCAGGATATGGTCGATGCCCTGGTCCAGCTTGTAATGTACCCAGGCGCCCACGCCATCGCGGGTCAGGAGATCGGCGGTACGGTTGATGAGGTCCTCGAAGTCGAGCAGGCTGCGGCGGCGCTTCAGCTCCTCGTAATCCTCGCCGAGCCGTTCGGCGAGGGTCAGCGCGGCGCGGGTGGCGGCAAACATCCGCACCACCTTCAACCGGTCGCGGCAGGTCGCCACATGGTCGCGGGCCTCGGCGATGGCTTCGGCCAGTTCCGGGGCAGCTGTCAGCATGGCCTTGGCCGCCAGCGAGGAATCCGCCTTCGGCTTGCCGGCCTGGGTGAGGAAGACCTGATCGAGCAGGCGGGCGCGCTCGGCCGGGTCCATCTCGGCGATAGCGCGCTTCAGGGTGATGGCGGCCTCGCCCGCCTTTGCGCCGCCCTTGGCCTCGGCAAGCTCCAGATAGGTGGTCAGCCGGCCGTCTATGAGGCCGGGCAGTGGCCAGTAGGCAGCGAGCGCCGTCTCAAGCGTTTCGTCCGGCGCCAGGCCATAGGCGCGGCGCAGCACGGCATCCCGTCCGCCATGCTCCGCCGCCTGTTCCAGAAAATGACCGATGGCGGCGCGATTGGCGACGATATCCGAGAGCAGGGCTTCCAGACCGGATTCGTCCCCGAGATCCAGCACATGGGCAAAGGCCTCGGCGAGTTCCACATCCTCTTCCATCGCGGTCGCCGTCAGCAGCGAACGGCGCGCCTCGGCGAGCAGCGCGGAGGCAGACACATCGTCCAGCACGGAGAAATGGCCGGCGACATTCGCCTCCAGCGGAAACTGGTGCAGCAGCGCCTCGCAGAAGGCGTGGATGGTCTGGATCTTCAGGCCGCCCGGCGTTTCCAGCGCCTTCGCAAACAGGCGACGCGCCTCGGCAAGCTTGAACAAATCCGGCTCATGGCCTTCGATGCCCGCGATCCTGTCCCGCAGCTCCGCATCCGGCAGCACGGCCCATTCCGCCAGCCGCTGGAAGACGCGGTTCGACATTTCGGAGGCGGCGGCCTTCGTATAGGTCAGGCAGAGAATGGCGGAGGGTCGGCAGCCGGAGAGCAGCAGCCGGATCACGCGCTGCGTCAGCACATGCGTCTTGCCGGAGCCGGCATTGGCCGACACCCAGGCGGAACTTTGCGGATCGGAGGCGCGCGCCTGCTGGCCGGCGGTCCAGTCCAGCCAGCGGCGGGGATCCTCGCCCAGCGTCTCCAGCCCTGTCTCACTCATCGCCGTCACTGTCCTCTGCATCCGCCGTCGACCATTCCGCCACGCGGGCGAGATGGTCGTAATCGCCGCCGACATCGCTCTGCATCATCGGGATGAGGCGGGAGGCGAAGCCGACGCGGTTTTCGCGAAGTCGCGTCACGAAGCCGGTCAGCTGGCTGATCGCGTCCTGCGCCAGTTCGAGCGCCGATTTCGGCTGGGTGGAAGCGGTGGCGCGCGCACCCTCATTGTTCACCTTGTCCCACGTGAAACGTTCGCCGGGACGCAGCCGCACGTAGAGAAGATTGTCCGGCCGCTGTTCGCCGATCGCCTTGAAGGCACCGGCCTGCAGCGCTGCTGCCTCAAGGGCCAGCTGCGGGTCGAGCAGGGCGCGCGCCTGGGCGGGCGACGGGTTGAGGCCGGTCTTGTAGTCGATGATGTCGGCATCGCCAGAGCGCTTGATGTCGATCCGGTCGGCAATGCCGGTCACCCGGATGCCCGCTTCCGCCAGTTCGTAGCCGGCCGGCAGTTCGGTGTAGGTGCGGCGGATGTCTGGCGCGCGAGCCTCTTCCCAGCGCTGGAAGGCACGGGCCACCTCGCGAAAGCGCGGCCGCCAGACCTGATCGATATGCGGCGGCAGTGCTTCGCGGTCGAACTCCTCGGCAATCAGCCGCTGCATCACCTCCAGCGCATGCGGCGAGCCGGGCACCGGCGCGACCCGCGTATAGCGTTCGATGATGCGGTGATAGAGCGTGCCGCGTTCGGCAGCGCCTGGATCCTCGTTGAAGGGTTCGAGCGGATCGAGCCGCAGGATGCGCCGCGCATAGATGGCATAAGGGTCGCGGCGAAGCCGCCCGACCTCGCTGAAGGAATAGCTTCGCGGCTGGCGATCGGCCGGCGGCGTCGGTGCGGGACGGCGGGCCAGCGGCTGCCGTTCCTCGCGGCGTGGCGTGTCGATCATCCGTGCCCAGCGGCGATAATCTTCGCCGCGCGCGCGCAGATCGCGTGCCAGCTGCTCGCCACCAAGCGCCAGCAGGCGTTGCAGCCAGCGGGAGGCGACGGTCGGTGCGCCGCCCTGGCGCAGGGCGCGGGAATAGATGATGTGCCGGGTGCCGTTCGCCATCTGGAAATCATGTGCCAGCTGGCCGATCCGTCGCTCGGGCGGCTCGAGCCCCATGTCCGTCTTCATGCTGCGCGACAGAAAGGGGTTCTGCACCGATTGCCCCGGCCAGGACCCTTCGTTCATGCCGCCGAGCACAAGCGTGTCGACAGTCTGTAAGCGGGCCTCCAGCGTGCCGAAGATGAAGACGCGCGGATGGCTGAGCTGGCGGGGCTTCACGGCTTCGCTCGCCATCAGGGCAGCCATGATGTCGATCCATTGCGGCCCGTCGGCCTCGATCTGGCCGTTGGTCTCGATGATTTCGCCGAGCAGCCCGGCCAGCCTCTCGCCGGCTTCTCCCGTCCAGAGGGGCCGCAGGCCCTGCTCTGCATCGAGGCCGACGGCTTCCAGCACGCGGCCGGTGCGGTTTGCCCAGTCGGAGAGGGGCAGCCGTGCGGTCATCGGGCGCCCGTCGGCGCGGCGGGAGACGAGAACCTCGGCCAGCGGCTCGACGGCTTCGGCGATGCGTCTCGCCAGCGCGCGGGCCCGATCGGTGGCATCTTCCGGCAGCGACTGGCGCCATTGCGGCGGATGGCGGTCGGTCTTCTGCTCCGTCAGCCGCTTTTCGAGCAGCGGCTCCAGGCCGGCCAGATCCGGCTCGCCGGTGCCGCCGCGCAAGGCCAGAAGCTCCAGCGCTTCCGAGGCCGCACGACCCTCCGTCGGTGAGAGCCCGAAGCGGGCCAGCGGATGTTTCATCAGTGCGGTGATGGCGACCGGATCACCGGGCCTCAGAACGGCCTCCAGCACCAGCGTCAGCAGCGTTCCCTGTGGCGTGGCTGACAGAGGCGTGCCGGCCGTGTCGTCGGCGGTGATGCCGAAGCGGGCGAGTTCGGCGGCCACGCGACGGGCGAGCGCGCGATCCGGCGTAATCAATGCGGCCTGCGAAGAACCGTCGCGTCCCGGCGCTTCGAGCGCCATGCGCAGCGCAATGGCAATCGCGGTCGCTTCCTCCCGCTCGTTGGCAGCCTCGATGAGGCTCACATCGGCAAAGGCGGCGCGGATCGTCTCCTGCGTCGTCTCCTGACGCCAGTCGTTCCAGCGATCGGTGGCGTCGGCCGGCGCCAGTGCCTGTGACAGAAGAAGGGAGCGACCGGCGAGATCCGGGTCGGGCAGACCCAGTTGTTCGACCTCGGCGCGGGTCACGGCGAGTTTTTCCAGAAGCCGGTACAGGCCGTATTGCGGATGGCTGCGGCTGGCGGGATCGGGGCGCAGGCCTTCCGCCCCGCGGCCGAGCAGGGCCCATTGATCCTCCGGCATATCCTGATCGAGACCCGGCAGCACGATGGCACCGTTCGGCAATGTCGCGATGGCGGCAATCAGATTGGCGGCGGCCGGCACCGAACCGGTGGAGCCCGCCACGATCACCGGGTCGTTACTGCTGTGGGCAGCCATCCGTCGCGTCTCGCCATTCAGGATCGCTGCCTTGTGGCGGGCGGGCGAGGAACGGCGCAGCTCTTCCAGCCGCACCGGCCAGAAGGCGCTGGCGATCTTGAGAAATTCCGCCGTCAGCTGCCACCAGAGCGAGTGGTCGCCGGTCTGCAGCCGTTCGAGGTCCGCCCAGTCGCGCTCTTCTGTTTCGATTGCGTCGATCAGTTCGCAGAGCGACCGCGCCAGCCAGATGGCATCGGCGGGGCTGGCGGGCGCGACGAGCGGCGAATCCCGGTGCACGTCGATGATCGCCTGCGGCAGCGCATTGCGCCAGGCGAGAATGAGACGCCCGAGTTCCAGCAGCCGCGCCGTGCTGCTGATCGGCAAGGCGAGATCCATCTCTTCCGGGGCGACGAGATCGAAGAAGCCGGCATCGTCATCCGTCTCGCCGAGCGGCCGGATGAGCGGCAGGATGGCCGAGCGCCCGCCCAGCAGATCGACGAATTCGGACCGCAGCACGCGGGCCGCGCGCCGGGTTGGGACATAGATCGTCACCCGGGACAGCGAGAGCGGATCTTCGGGGGTGTAGCGGAAGCTGGAGAGCAGGCGGCCGTCGCAGAGCGCTGCCGCCACGGTGCGCAGGAAGGGCACCGCAGGGGCAATGGTGAGGATCCGCTTCTGCTGCCGATGATCCATGGTCAGGCCCGGGCCGCTTGCGCCGCAAGGAAGGCTTCCGCTTCCGCAAGCCCTTCGGGCGAGCCGACGGTGATCCAGCGACCACGAAGATCGGTGCCGAACAGGCGGCTGCGGGCAATCGCCTTGTCGAAATAGATGTTGAGATTGAAGGCGGTGTCCGGCGCATCGTCCATGAAGGCAGTATCCATCACGAAGGCGCCGGCATAGACCACCGGATGTGCGTCTCCCTCCCGGTAGCGCGCTAGCCGACCGTCGGCGGCCATGTCGAAGTCGCGCTTGCCGTCATGACCGATGGCGCGGTCGAGGTCGGTGCACAGCATGGCCATGTCCATGCGCGCGGGATCGTAAAAGGAGATCAGGCGGCGGAGGTTCGAGGCTTCGCCGGCCGGCTCGTTGACCCAGAACAGATCGGCATTCATCACGAGAACCGGGCCGGGCGGCAGAAGCTTCAGCCCCCTGGCGAGCCCCCCGCCATTGTTCATCAGCTGTTCGCGCTCGTCGGAAATGTGGATCCGGAAATCCTGCCGCGCAGCCAGATAGGCTTCCATCTGGTCGGCATGATGGTGCAGGTTGATGGCAAGGGTACGGATGCCGGCTTCGGCCAGCAGGTCGAGGATATAGTCCAGCATCGGTCGTCCGCCGACCGGCACCAGTGGTTTCGGCATGTGATCGGTGATGGGACGAAGGCGCGTGCCGAGCCCTGCGGCCAGCACCATGGCATTTTCGAGGGTCATCGGGTCGGGTCCTGAAGTCGCTCGTGTCTAGACGCTGAAATCGATACCCGCTTCTGCCATCCATTGGCTGAGCTGCGCAAGCACCGGATGGCGAAGCGTCTGATCGAGATAGCCGAGCGTGCGCGGCATGTGCTGCAGATAGCCGGGCTTGCCGTCGCGCTGTTTCAGCCGCACCCAGAGGCCGGCCAGCTTGCAGTTGCGCTGGGCGGCCATGATGGCAAAGGCCGTGCCGAAGCGTTCCGGATCGAATGGCCCTTGCGCGCGGCGTAGCGCCGCGTAGCGGGCGTAGAGGTCTTGTCCGAGATCCGGCGGAATGGTCACCCGCGCATCCTGCAACAGAGAGGCGAGGTCATAAGCGGTCGGGCCGATCATCGCATCCTGGAAATCGATGAGGCCGACGCGCTGCAGACCCTCCCGGTCCGCCCGCCAGATCAGATTGGGGGAATGGTAGTCGCGCAGCAGCAGATGCCGCTCGGCATCGGCCAGTTCGGCGATCAGCCCGTCCCAGATCGTGGCATAGGCTTCCTTCTCCGCCTCCGTCACCGGCGCGCCGCCGCGCTTCCAGGGCAGATACCAATCGACCAGCAGGCGGGTTTCGATCTTCATCGCCACCGGATCGAAATCCGGCACATGGTGGATATGATCCGGTCCAGCGGGAAGATCGCGGACCAGCGGGCTGCCATGCAGATGCGCCAGGCAATCGAGGCTTGCGCGATAGCGTTCGGGAATGGGCGCGCCCGCCTCGTCCACCACGCCCTCCGATCCCAGATGCTCGATCAGCAGGATGCCCTGCGCGTAGTCGACCGCCAGGACTTTCGGCGCGGCAAGACCGAGGCCGAGCAAGTGATCGGCGATGGCCACGAAGGGGTGGGCGGTTTCGGCCAGATGCGCGACCTTGGGATAGGGCTTGCCGTCCAGCACCGGCGGTCCGTCCGGCCGCAGCGGCCAGTCCATCAGCACAAAGGCTTCGCCCGTCTCGCGGGTGATCGTTTCATACGCGCGCAGCGAGGCATCGCCGGTGAGAAAGCGGCGGCTTGCGCCGGCAAAGCCATGCGCATTGAGGAAGGCACGGATCTCCAGCACGCGGCGAATCCGGGCAACAACCGGCTGCGGTCCGGCAATCTGCGCCCGTCGTCCGTCGCCGTCATGGGTGAGGGTCAGGCGAATGCGGTCGGCCGGCAGTTCGGTCTCGGCCATTTCCGGCCACTCCACCAGACAGATGCCATCGCCGAGCGCTTCGTCAAAGCCGAGTTCGTCGAGTTCGGATCCATCGGCCAGCCGGTAGAGATCGAAATGCGCAACGGGAATGCGCAGGTCGTAGCTCTGCACCAGCGTAAATGTCGGGCTCGGCACTTCCAGGTCCGGATCGTCCGCCAGCGCCCGCAGGAAGGCGCGCGCCAGCGTCGACTTGCCGGCGCCGAGATCGCCCGACAGCGCCAGGCAGTCGCCGGCTTTCAGCGCCAGCACAAGATCCTCGCCGAAGCGGATCGTCTCCGCCTCGCTGGACAGGGTCAGCGTCAGAGAAGCTTCAGCCATCATTCGGCAGCAACAGACCGGATGTTCATGGCGCTCGGAATGCGGCAGGTCACGATGGTGCCTTCGCCCATCCGGCTATCGATCCTGACATCGCCGTGATGCAGGTTGACGAAGCTTTCGACGATGGAGAGGCCGAGACCGGCGCCGCTCTTCTTGCCGCCCTTGCCGCTGGAGAAGCGGTCGAACACCGTCTTCAGCATATCCTCGCTCATGCCGGGGCCGCGATCGGCGACCGAGAAGAAGAAGTCCGTTCCCTCGCGCCAGCCGCGCAGCGTCACCGTGCCGCCCTCCGGCGAAAAATTCGCTGCATTGGTGATCAGCTTGATCAGGATCTGCTTCAGCCGCTGCTGGTCGGCCACGATGGTGCCGAGGTTCTTCGGCGCCAGGATTTCCAGCGTCACGGCGTTTTCGTAGAGCCGGTCGGCGATCTGCATGGCGACATCGTCCAGCAGGTCGTCGACATCCACCTCGGAATAGTTCAGCTCCATGATGCCGGCATCGACGGTCGCCAGATCGAGAATGTCGTTGACGATGGTCAGGAGCAGCGAGGAGGAGGCGGAGATGTGGTCCACATATTCCGCCTGCCGCTCGTTGAGCTGGCCGATGCCCGGCGTCTTCAGAAGATCGGTGAAACCAATGATGTTGGTGAGCGGCGACCGCAGTTCGTAGGAGACGTGCTGGACGAAATCGTTCTTCAGCTCATCCGCCTTGCGCAGTGCCTCGTTCTTCTCCTTCAGCGCCCGCTCCGCACGCGCGCTGTCTGTCATGTTGACGAAGGTCAGCATGGTCTGCGCGTTCGGCAGCGGGATAACCGCATAATCGAGCACGATGCCGGAGAAGAGTTCGAATGTGCCTTGCAGCGAGGGACGCTCATCGTCGAAGTTGGTCAGCATCTGGCCGAACAGGCGCCAGCCGTCCGGCCGGTCGTATTCGGCAGCGCAGGCCGTCTCGATGGCGCGGATATGCGTGCCCGGCGCGGTCTGTTCCTCGGTGAGGCCCCAGAGCGCCCGGAAGGCAGGGTTCGACAGGCGGATGCGTCCGTCCGGCCCGAAGACGGCAACGCCTTCCGCCAGATGGTCGATGGTCTCGCCCTGCACCTTGACCAGCGTGTTGTAGCGGGTTTCGAGATCCACCTGCTCCGTGAGGTTCTCGAACACCCAGGTGACGCCGCCCTGCGGATGCGCGGTGGCAATCACCTGCAGGGTCTGGCCGTTCGGCAGATGCCAGCGGTTGGTTTGCGTGTCGAGCGACCGGTAGACGGAGAGCACGCTTTCCTTCCAGTTGCGCCAGTTCAGCTGCTCCGGCAGCTTGTTCTGGCTGCGCAGACGGTCCAGCAGTTCGTTGTGATCGGGTCGGCTTTCCAGGAAGCCGAGATCGAGGTCCCAGAGCCGCGCGAAGGCCTGGTTGTAGAATTGCAGGCGCTGCTCGCGGTCGAAGATGGCAACCGGGGTTGCCAGATGATCCAGCGTCTCCGCATGGCTCTTCAGCGTACGGGTGAGTTCGGCCCGCACGGCCTCTGCTTCGGAGACGTCGATCGCCATGCCGGCGGAGCCGGCCTTGCCGACCACATCAACGACGTCGAACACGGTTCGGTTGCCGCGCACCACGGTCGAGACGCGGTCATGGAAGGGCGAATGCACGGTGGCGGTGGCGCGGATCTTCTCGCGCGCGATGCTGCCCAGGAATTCCCGGCTTTCCTGCACCGCCTGCGCAGGAGTCGTTGCTTCCACGGCGTCGCCATAGGCCTGGTTCACCCAGGCGAGATTGCCGTCGGGATCGCGATGCCAGACCGGCTGTTCGAGCGAATCGAGCAGTGTCTGGAACAGATTGATGGAGGTCACGAGCCGCTCGCGCTCGATCTTCAATTCCGCAAGTTCGGCGCGCAGATTGTTCAGCGCCACAAAGCGCACGAAAGCCTTGCCACCGGAGACGCGGCCCTGCACGTCGAGAATTTCGTCGCGGTTCGTTTCGACCGCCATCTCAAAGCTGCGCGCCTTGCTGCGCAGCGCTTCGACCGCCCGCTCCAGTTCCGCCGCCGAATGGGGGCGCAGCCAGCGACCGAAGGCGAGGAAATCGCGATCTTCCTGCGGCGCACCGGATTCCGCTGGCAACTGGCCAAGGAATTCCGGCCGCGACGGGCCGGCCTCCCAGATCACGATACGCCGGTTCTTGTCGGCAATCAGCGCCTCGTAGTTCGAGATGCGCTGCTGCGCTTCCGACAGCGCCGAGCGCATTTCCTCGCTCTCGGTCTCCAGATGGCCGCGCTGGCGCACCAGCCAGATCGTCGACAGCAGGGCTGCCGCGATGGCGCCCACCGCAAACGAGGAGAAGATCACCTCCGATGAGGTGAAGAGCCTGCTGGCGCCGATCGCCTGCTGCTGGGCCATCGCCGTACCGGCAATGCCGGAGAGCGCCGTACCGGCGAGGCCGGACGCCATCCGGCGCCAGAACCGCGCCAGGGGAGGACGGCCGGTTTTCCGACAGGATGTCACCACCAATGATTGTGTCGATGCCGGTGCCTCGTCGCAACCGCCATCCATGAACGGCTTCCCGCGGGAAGCCCGTTTCTTTTCCGCCATTCCGGTCTGTCTCCGTCCGATTTGCCGCTTTGTCGACAAGACATCCCAGTCCGCGCAACGCCGCACCGATGCGCGAATCAAGTGCTAAAACAATATCTGCTTCGCCAAATTGCGGCAAAGGGGGCGGACAAAAAAAGAGGTTGCGGGAAAGTCAAGCCCGCGACCTCTACATCTTGTGGACCGATCTTAGAAAATCAGTACCTGTAGTGCTCTGCCTTGAACGGGCCCTGCTGCGACACGCCAATATAGGCGGCTTGCTCATCCGTGAGCTGGGTAAGCTTCACGCCGAGCTTGGCGAGGTGCAGGCGGGCGACCTTCTCGTCGAGATGCTTCGGCAGCACATACACGCCCGGCTTGTATTCGCCGGTCTTGGTGAACAGCTCGATCTGGCCGAGAACCTGGTTGGTGAACGACGCCGACATCACGAAGGAGGGGTGGCCGGTCGCATTGCCGAGGTTCAGCAGGCGGCCTTCCGAGAGCAGGATCATCCGGTTGCCCTTCGGGAAGGTGATCATGTCCACCTGGGGCTTGATGTTGGTCCACTTCAGGTTCCGCAGCGAGGCGACCTGGATCTCGTTGTCGAAGTGGCCGATATTGCCGACAATCGCCATGTCCTTCATCTCGCGCATGTGCTCGATGCGGATGACGTCCTTGTTGCCGGTGGTGGTGATGAAGATGTCAGCGGAGGAGACGACATCCTCGAGCTGCACCACCTCATAGCCGTCCATGGCGGCCTGCAGGGCACAGATCGGATCGACTTCCGTTACCTTCACGCGGGCGCCGGCACCGGTCAGCGAGGCGGCAGAACCCTTGCCCACGTCGCCATAGCCGCAGACCACGGCGACCTTGCCGGCCATCATCACGTCGGTCGCGCGGCGGATGCCGTCGACCAGCGATTCCTTGCAGCCATACTTGTTGTCGAACTTCGACTTGGTGACACTGTCGTTGACGTTGATCGCCGGGAAGGGCAGCAGGCCGCGCTTGGCGAGGTCATAGAGACGGTGAACGCCCGTGGTGGTTTCTTCCGTGACACCCTTGATCGCATCGCGCTGCCTGGTGAACCAGCCGGGAGAGGCCTTGAGGCGCTTCTTGATCTGGGCGAACAGGATCTCTTCCTCTTCGGAGCCCGGCTTCGACAGAACGTCCTCGCCGGCTTCGGCACGGGCGCCGAGCAGGATGTACATGGTGGCATCGCCGCCATCATCGAGGATCATGTTGGAAAGGCCGCCATCGGTCCACTGGAAGATGCGGTCGGTATAGTCCCAGTATTCGGTGAGCGATTCACCCTTCACGGCAAAGACCGGAATGCCGGCGGCTGCGATCGCGGCAGCCGCATGGTCCTGCGTCGAGAAGATGTTGCAGGAGGCCCAGCGCACATCGGCGCCCAGCACCTTCAGGGTCTCGATCAGCACGGCCGTCTGGATCGTCATGTGCAGCGAGCCGGAAATGCGCGCGCCCTTGAGCGGCTTCGTCTCGCCGAATTCGGCGCGGCAAGCCATCAGGCCCGGCATTTCGGTTTCGGCAATGTCGAGTTCCTTGCGGCCGAAATCGGCAAGCGCGATGTCCGCGACGATGTAATCGTTCTCAACTGTCATGGTGGCTCTCCAGCTTCGCAGGGGGCTACCGTTCATCGGCAAGCCGCGTGGAATCCAGCCATTGCCACAAGGCAACGGCGCTGCCTGCGTTTAGCAGGCTTACCGGAAACTAGCAATAAGGATATAAAGAAGTCTTTATATGATCGTTACATCTCTTCGCCAAACCGGTCGGCGATGAGGCGGGTCAGAGCCTCCAGAGCGGCCTCGGCCTCGTCCCCGCTGGCGCTGACCTCGATGGTGCAGCCAGGGCTGGCTGCCAGCATCATCAGTCCCATGATCGATGTGCCGCCCACCGTCATTCCATCCTTGGAGACGCGGATATCGGCGTTGAAGCCGGCCACGGTCTGGACGAATTTGGCAGATGCCCGCGCATGCAGGCCGCGCTTGTTGATGATCAGCAGTTCACGGGAAAACGGTTCGGACATCGAGCCTGTTCACTTGCCGCTGAGCACGCGGCTTGCCACGTTGATATATTTGCGGCCGGCATCGGCAGCCTCCGCAAGAGCTTTCTGCATGTCGTTCTCGCCGCGCACGCCGGCCAGCTTGATCAGCATCGGCAGGTTGACCCCGGCGATGACCTCGATGCGGCCGCTGTTCATCACGGAGATCGAGAGGTTCGAGGGCGTTCCGCCGAACATATCGGTCAGGATGACCACACCATGGCCGCTGTCGGCGCGCTCGACTGCGGTGACGATATCCTGCCGCCGCTGGTCCATGTCATCGTCGGGACCGATGCAGACGGTCTCGATACATTTCTGGGGTCCCACGACATGCTCCAGCGCATGACGAAATTCCTCAGCCAGCTTGCCATGGGTGACAAGCACCAGTCCGATCATATTGAATTCACCCCCCAGTACAAGGATACGCTCGACCTCGTTTCGCACTGCAACAGGTCAGACGGCGGTGGGAAGCCATCTTGTCCATGTAAAGGCGAAGTGCAAGCTAAAAATCGTCGTGGATCGGTCATGTGAAGGGTCGTTCACCCCGAAAATCGGGTCGCAACGCTGCAATCAAGGCAAGCGGCTGCGTTGTGCTGCGCAAGAGGCGCAGGAGTGGAAGGCTGGCGGCTTCATCCAGAGCGAGCATTTCATTGTCGGGCGGCAGGCGTTCTGCTGTGTCATTTGGCACAACGCGGATGACGAGATCCAGACTTGCCTTTGCGATGCTGTCCACCCGCCCAATGCCGCTGCCGAAAATCTCGATGAGGCCCGCAATCGAGGCCGGGCGTTCCGCGATCAGCCTGTCTCCCGTCCTGCGGATGAAGACCTGATCATCCGCGATGAGTGCGGCAAATGCGCCGGCGCGCCGCGCCTCCTGAAGGCAGGTAAAGGCAAGCGTCGATTTCCCGCTGCCTGAGGGGCCGACGAACAACAGGCCCCGCGTGCCGACGACGATCGCCGTACCGTGCACATTGGTGGCCTGCACCGTCACGCGCTGCCTCCTGCCGGCAGGGTGAGCGTGAAGCGGGCGCCGGTGACGGTGCCACCGCTTTTCAGGTTCTCCGCCTTCAACGCGCCGCCATGAGCCTCCGCGATCTGCCGGCTGATGGAAAGACCAAGCCCGGAATTCTGGCCAAAGCTCTCCCCTTCGGGACGGTCGGTGTAGAAGCGTTCGAAGATGCGGTCGATGTCTTCGGCGCGGATGCCCGGCCCGTTGTCATCCACCTGGATCACGCAGTTCCCGCGCTGGCGGCTGAGCTTGACGGTGATGCGGCCATCCTTGTCCGGCACGAAGGAGCGGGCATTCTCGATCAGGTTGGTGATGATCTGGCCAAGGCGCAGGTCATGACCATGCACCAGATAGCTTGCCTTGGTGCCGGGCTTGTGTTCCACGGCCAGTTCGATGTTGACGGGCTTTCGACCGGTGCGGATCTGCCGGGAAATATCGACCAGATTGCCGAGCAGCACTTCGAGATCGACCGGTGCCGCGTCCGAACGGGCGAGTTCCGCATCAAGGCGCGAGGCATCGGAAATATCGGTGATCAGGCGGTCGAGGCGGCGTACATCGTGGAGGATGATGTTGGTCAGCCGTTGCTTGGAATCCTCGGTCTTGGCGAGCGGCAGGGTTTCGACGGCGCTGCGCAGCGAGGTCAGCGGGTTCTTCAGCTCATGGCTCACATCGGCGGCAAAGCTCTCGATCGCATCGATCCGGTCGTAAAGCGCGTTCGTCATGTCGCGCAGGGCGATCGAAAGATTGCCGATCTCGTCCTGGCGGGCGGAGAAATCCGGAATCTCCTCGCGTTGCTTCACCCCGCGCCGCACGCGGATCGCCGCGGCCGAGAGGCGGCGCAGCGGGTTGGCGATGGTGGAGGACAAAAGCAGCGACAGCAGGATGTTGACGAGGGTCGCGACGCCGAAGACGCGCATGATCGCCAGACGTTCCGCATGAACGATGTTGTCGATGTCGCCGGCCTGGGTGGAGAGCAGGAGCACGCCGAGCACGGCGCGGAAGCGCTGCACCGGGACTGCGACCGAAACGATCAGTTCACCCTTGTCGGTGACACGCACCACCGCACCCCGCACGCCGGTCAGCGCATTCATCACTTCGGGATAGATCGAGCCATCGCCGCCCGGTGCTTCCTTGTAGGCCGGCAGGTTTCCGGGCTGCAGCAGGCGGTTGAAGATGCCGGCAAACCATTCGCTCCAGGTGACCGTCTCGTTTTCCACCGGCGGCAGGTCGTAGCGCAGAACCTGACCGCGCGAATAAAGATGGCGCGAATCAAGCAGCAGGTTGGCATCGGCATCGAACAGACGTGCGCGGGTGCGGGTCGGCGAAATCAGCCGGCGCAACACGGGGGCGACACGCTCGGGATCGATCGGAAAATCGAGATCCTCGTCGTTCGGGACCGGCGTGATGCTCTGGCCGGCCTGCAGTTCAAGGAGCTTCTGCGGATCGATGGTGATCGAATTGGTATCGACGGACGCGGAGGCCGAAATGGCGCCGGCAATGATTTCGCCTTGCGTCAGCAGGCTTTCGACGCGCGCATCGATCAGCCCCTCGCGGAACTGGTTGAGGTAGAGAATGCCGCCGACCAGAACTACCGTCGCGGCAATGTTGAAGAACAGGATTCGGCGCGTGAGGCTGGAAAAAACCGCGTTGCCGAAGATGCGGCGCATCAGGGTGAAGGGATGCGACCACAGCCGTCGGGCAGGGCGGACGGGTTGTACCTCGTCCGCACCCCGGTCTTCGGAATCCATCGTCTGATCGGCCACGCCTTTCCCTTTCACGGCGACCGCCGGCCGTCTCGGCGGTCAGTGTGCATCGAGGCACCGATGCGCCTTACGTCCACGTCGCCTCAGGCCGCTTCGCGGAACCGGTAGCCTACGCCGTAGAGCGTTTCGATCATATCGAAATCGCCGTCAACCATTTTGAACTTCTTGCGAAGGCGCTTGATGTGGCTGTCGATGGTGCGATCATCGACATAGACCTGCTCGTCATAGGCAGCATCCATCAGCGCATCGCGGCTCTTCACCACGCCGGGACGCTGGGCCAGCGAATGCAGGATGAGGAATTCGGTGACGGTCAGCGTCACCGGCTCGCCCTTCCAGGTGCAGGTATGGCGCTCCTGATCCATGGTCAGCTGGCCGCGCTCCAGCGTGCGGGCCTGCTGGTCGGCGGCAGCCTTCGGCGTGCCCGGTGCGGCTCCCGGCGCATCGCCCTTCATCGAGCGTCGCAGGATGGCCTTCACGCGCTCCACCAGAAGGCGCTGTGAGAAGGGTTTGGTGATGAAGTCGTCGGCGCCCATCTTGAGGCCGAACAGTTCGTCGATCTCCTCGTCCTTGGAGGTGAGGAAGATCACCGGCAGATCGGATTTCTGGCGCAGGCGGCGCAGCAGCTCCATGCCGTCCATGCGCGGCATCTTGATGTCGAAGATCGCCAGATGCGGCGGGCGCGCCAGAAGTCCGTCCAGCGCAGAGGCTCCGTCGGTATAGGTTTCGACGCGATAGCCTTCCGCCTCAAGCGCAATGGACACCGAGGTGAGAATATTGCGATCGTCGTCCACCAACGCAATGGTCTGCATTCTGTCTGTCTCCGCCATTCTGCACGCATCTCCTGGATTGTGGCCCAGCCGGGCTCATGCCCGGTTGCTGCGTTTCATGGGGATAAAGGTGGAACAAATTGTGGCAAAGATAAAGGGGGCGGTGGTTCGGGTTGTTCGTCCACGCTGCGACAGGGAGGCATTCAAACCGATTTAAAATGCCAAAAAAGTTTTTAAATCGATTAATTATTTGATTTTATTACATTAATTCAAGAATCAGCTTGCACTTTTTTAAACCCGTCGCTAGCCTTCTCCCAACATCAACGTCAGCTTAAAGGAAAGCGCGACATGGAGGAGTACGGAGTTCACAATCCGTCGAATGGCCTTTCTGCCCTCGGTCTGGTGGGTGCTTCGCACGTCCACTACAATCTGAACGAGAGCGAACTCTATGAAGCCGCGCTGCGCAACGGCGAGGCCGAGCTGACGATCGACGGGGCGCTTCGCGCCGTCACGGGACAGCACACCGGCCGCTCGCCGAAGGACAAGTTCGTGGTGCGTGATGCCAGCACCGAGCCGCATATCTGGTGGGACAACAACAAGCCGATGTCGCCGGAGCATTTCGAGCTTCTGCGGCAGGACATGCTGGCCCATGCCGCCGGCAAGACGCTCTATGTGCAGGATCTCGTGGGCGGTGCCGACCGTGACTACGCGTTGCCGACCCGTGTCGTGACCGAGCTTGCCTGGCATGCGCTCTTCATCCGCAACCTGCTGATTCGCCCGGACCGGTCGACGCTTCCTGCCTTCCAGCAGAAACTGACGATCATCAATCTGCCGAGCTTCCGCGCCGATCCTGCCCGCCACGGCTGCCGCACGGAAACCGTGATCGCCTGCGATCTCGCCAATGGTCTCGTCCTGATCGGCGGCACCTCCTATGCCGGCGAGAACAAGAAGTCGGTCTTCACGGTGCTGAACTACCTGCTGCCGGAAAAGGGCGTCATGCCGATGCACTGCTCGGCCAATGTCGGTCCGGATGGCGATGCCGCCGTGTTCTTCGGCCTGTCGGGCACCGGCAAGACCACGCTGTCGGCCGATCCGAACCGCACGCTGATCGGCGATGACGAGCATGGCTGGGGCGAAAACGGCATCTTCAACTTCGAAGGCGGCTGCTATGCCAAGGCGATCCGCCTGTCGGCCGAAGCCGAGCCGGAAATCTATGCCGCCACACGCCGCTTCGGCACCGTGCTGGAAAACGTGGTGATGGACGAACGCCGCGTCCCGAACTTCGATGATGCCTCGCTGACGGAAAACACCCGCAGCGCCTATCCCCTGCATTTCATCCCGAACGCCTCGGACACGGGTCTTGCCCCGCATCCGAAGACGATCATCATGCTGACCGCCGACGCCTTCGGCGTGATGCCGCCGATCGCCAAGCTGACGCCCGAGCAGGCCATGTACCACTTCCTCTCCGGTTACACCGCCAAGGTGGCCGGCACGGAAAAGGGCGTGACCGAGCCGGAAGCGACCTTCTCCACCTGCTTCGGCGCTCCTTTCATGCCGCGGCATCCGACGGAATACGGCAACCTGCTGCGTGACCTGATCGCTCTTCACGGCGTCGATTGCTGGCTGGTCAACACCGGCTGGACGGGTGGCGCCTATGGCGTCGGCCGCCGCATGCCGATCAAGGCGACGCGTGCGCTTCTGACGGCGGCCCTCACCGGGGAGCTGAACAAGGCCGAGTTCCGCATCGACGCCAATTTCGGCTTTGCCGTGCCGGTCGCCGTGCCAGGTGTCGAGACCGCCATTCTCGACCCGCGCTCGACCTGGGCCGATGGCGCCGCCTATGACGCCCAGGCCACCAAGCTCGTCAACATGTTCATTTCCAACTTCACGAAGTTCGAGAGCCATGTGGACAGCACGGTACGCGATGCTGCCCCTGGCCTGCTGGCCGCAGCCGAGTAACGACTCACGTGGAACATCGCAAGCCGTCGAGGTGCAGAGCCTCGGCGGTTTTCTTTTGTCCGCGCTTGTGAAATAGAGAGGATATGGCCAGCGATCCTCTCGTCATCAGCAACCGCATTACTCTTGCCGGATGGGAACTGACGGAACAATTCGTGCTGGCCGGCGGACCGGGTGGACAGAATGTCAACAAGGTCTCCACCGCCGTCCAGCTGTTCTTCAATCTGATGGGCTCGCCGGCGCTTTCCGATCGCATCAAGGAGAATGCCGCGAAACTCGCCGGCCGCCGCCTCACCAAGGAGGGCGTGCTGATCATCGAGGCGAACCGGTTCCGCAGCCAGGAGCGCAACCGCGAAGACGCGCGCGAACGGCTGAAGGAACTGATTCTCGAAGCCGCCAAGCCGCCGCCGCCACCGCGCCGCAAGACGAAGCCGACCAAGGGTTCCGTCGAACGGCGGCTCAAGGAAAAATCGGGCCGCTCGGACATCAAGAAGATGCGCGGCCGCCCGGACGGCGACTGAGGTTCCCATGGTGCTGATGGTCAATGGCATCGCGTATCATGCCGAGACGCTCGATCGCGCGGCGCAGGAGCATCTGGTCGAGGTGATTCGCGCCGTGGTCGGGGAGGCCCCGCTCTATGTACCGGTGATGCCGGGCACGGGACAGTCGATGTCGGTGCGGATGACCAATTGCGGGCCGCTCGGCTGGGTCACGGACAAGGCCCGCGGCTATCGCTACCAGGAGACGCATCCGGTGACGGGGAAAGCCTGGCCCGCCATGCCGGCAGAACTTCTGGCGCTGTGGGATCGGTTTTCCGGCTATCCCAAGCCGCCGCAGGCCTGCCTCATCAACTTCTATGCCGACGAGGCCCGCATGGGCCTGCATCAGGATCGCGACGAGGAGGATCTTGAGGCGCCGGTTGTCTCCATCTCGCTCGGCAATGCCTGCCTGTTTCGGATCGGGGGGCGCATGCGGAGCGACAAGACAACGTCCCTGCGCCTGTCGAGCGGCGATGTCGTGGTGCTTGGCGGGGAGGGCAGGCTTGCCTTCCACGGCGTCGACCGGATCTATCCCGGCACCTCCACGCTGCTGAAGAATGGCGGACGCATCAATCTCACCCTGCGGCGGGTCCATCGCTGACGATGCAGATGCATCGTGGGCGATCCATCGCGTGTGATCGATCGCCTACAGCTTGCGCAGCGCAACCGTTTCGATGAAGTGATTGCTGCCCTTGCGCAGAATGAGGTCTGCCCGGGGGCGGGTCGGCAGGATGTTCTGCCGCAGGTTCTTCAGGTTGATGTTTTCCCACAGACCTTCGGCGATGGCCAGCGCTGCCGATTCGTCGATCGTCGCATAGCGGTGGAAGAAGGAGGTGGGATCGCGGAAGGCCGTCTGGCGCAGCCGCATGAAGCGTTCCACATACCAGTTGTGGATCTGCCGTTCCTCGGCATCGATATAGATCGAGAAATCGAAGAAGTCCGAGACCATCGGCACGATGGTGCCGTCGGCGGGCAGGGTGCGCGATTGCAGCACGTTGATGCCCTCGAAGATCAGGATGTCCGGCCGGTCGATGATCGCATATTCATCCTGCAGCACGTCATAGGTCAGGTGCGAATAGCGGGGGGCCCGCACATCCGGCTTGCCGGCCTTGATCGCCGAGAGGAAGCGCAGCAGCGCGCCGATGTCGTAGCTTTCCGGAAACCCCTTGCGCTCCATCAGGTTTTCACGGCGCAGCACCGCGTTCGGATAGAGAAAGCCGTCGGTGGTGACCAGATCGACCTTGGGGCTGGAGGGCCAGCGGGCCAGCAATTCCTTCAGGATACGCGCCGTGGTGGACTTTCCCACCGCGACCGAGCCGGCAATGCCGATGACGAAGGGTGTCTTCACCTGATCCGACAGGCTGAGGAAGCGGTTGCGCTGCTGGAAGAGCAGTTGCGAGGCTTCCACATGGGCCGACAACAGGCGCGACAGCGACAGATAGATGCGCCGCACCTCGTCAAGGTCGATCGGATCGTCCAGCGAGCGCAGGCGCTTCACTTCGTCCGCCGTCAGCGTCAGAGGCGTGTCGGCGCGAAACTTCGCCCATTCCTCTGACGTAAACAGGAAGAAGGGGGAGTAGTTTCCGGCGGGGGCGTGCTCTGGCGGGATATCCGATTCGATGGGCTGTGTGGCGATCGTCATGAGGGCTGTCGGCTCGCCTTTTCCTGCAGGCCCGATTGGGCGGTGCGACGTTGAAGCTCTTGCAGCACATCCTGCAACGGAACGCCGGCAATCTTCAATACGACCATCAGATGATAAATCAGATCCGCGGCTTCGGCCGTCAGGTTCTCGCGGTCGTCGCGCAGCGCCGCAATAACCGTCTCGACGGCTTCCTCGCCAAGCTTCTTTGCCGCCTTGTCCTGGCCGGCGGCCACCAGCTTGGCGGTCCAGGATTGCGAAGGGTCCGCCTTGGCGCGCTCGGCCACGATCGCTTCCAGATCGCTGAGGGAAAAGTCGCTCATCTCTGTCTCCTCAGTCCAGACGCATCGCAATGCCGTGCTCGGCCATGTAGCGCTTGGCCTCGCCGATGGAATAGGTGCCGAAATGGAAGATGGAGGCGGCGAGCACGGCCGTCGCGTGGCCTTCCTTCACACCCGCCACCAGGTCGTCGAGCGAACCGACGCCGCCGGAGGCGATCACCGGCACCCGCACCGCATCGGCAATCGCGCGCGTCAGTTCGAGATCATAGCCGATCTTGGTGCCGTCGCGGTCCATCGACGTGACCAGCAACTCGCCGGCCCCGCGCTCGACCATGCGCACGGCAAACTCCACCGCATCGATGCCCGTCGCATTGCGGCCGCCATGGGTGTAGATTTCCCAGGCGCTGGCATTGTCCTGACCCGGACCCTGCGTCCGCCGCCGCTTGGCATCGATCGACACGACGATGCACTGGTTGCCGAACTTGTCGGCGGCTTCGGCGACGAAATCCGGATTGTTCACGGCCGCCGAATTGATCGACACCTTGTCGGCGCCGGCAAGCAGCAGCTTGCGGATATCGGACACGGCCCGCACACCACCGCCGACGGTCAGCGGCATGAAGCAGTGCTCCGCCGTCTGGGCCACCACCTCGAAGATGGTGTCGCGATTGTCGGAGGAGGCGGTGATATCGAGGAAGCAGAGCTCGTCGGCGCCCGCCGCATCATAGGCTTTCGCTGCCTCGACCGGATCTCCCGCATCGATCAGATCGACGAAGTTGACGCCCTTGACGACACGGCCGTCCTTGACGTCCAGGCAGGGGATGACGCGGGCTTTCAGGGTCATGCACGGCCTCCCTTGGCAGCGCGAATGAGGGCGAGCGCTTCCGCCGGGTCGATGCGCCCGTCATAGAGGGCGCGGCCGGAGATGGCGCCTTCGAGCCGTGCCGCATCCGGCTCCAGCATGCGGCGGATGTCGTCGAGCGAGGCGAGGCCGCCCGAGGCGATCACCGGGATCGAGACGGATTCGGCCAGCTCCAGTGTGGAGGCCCAGTTGATGCCGGCGAGAATGCCGTCGCGGTCGATGTCGGTGTAGATGATTGCGGCAACGCCGGCGCCCTCGAATTTCTTCGCGAGTTCCACCACGCCGAGTTCGGAGGCCTCCGCCCAGCCCTCGACGGCCACCTTGCCGCCCTTGGCATCGATGCCGACAGCGATCTGGCCTGGAAATTTCTGGCAGGCCTCGATGACCAGCGCCGGATTGCGCACCGCCACCGTGCCGAGGATGACGCGGGCCAGCCCGCGCGAAAGCCAGGCTTCGATATGATCGAGCGTCCGGATGCCGCCGCCGAGCTGTACCGGGTTCTTCGTTGCCTTCAGGATGGCATCGACGGCAAAGCCGTTGCGACTTTCACCGGCAAAGGCGCCGTCCAGATCCACCACATGCAGCCATTCGAAACCCTGGTCCTCGAAGGCACGGGCCTGGGCGGCGGGGTCGGGATTGTAGATGGTGGCCTGCTCCATGTCGCCAAGTTTCAGGCGCACGCACTGGCCGTCTTTCAGGTCGATAGCCGGGAAAAGGATCATGTCAGGGCTTCCAGCGCAGGAAATTCGAAATGAGGGCAAGGCCGAGCGTCTGGCTCTTTTCCGGATGGAACTGAGCGCCGGCCGTGTTGTCATGGGCGACGAAGGCAGTCACCGCGCCACCGTAATCGGTGGTCGCCACCACATCATGCGCGTTCTCGGCTGCCAGATGGTAGGAATGCACGAAATAGGCGTGCAGCCCGTCCGGGCCTGTCGGGATGCCCTCGAACAGCGCATGCGGCCGGTTGAGCGTCAGCGTGTTCCAGCCGATCTGCGGGATCTTCAGCGTCGGATCGGACGGTGTCATTTCCGTCACGTCGCCACGGATCCAGCCAAATCCTTGCGTCACGTCCTTCTCCAGGCCGCGCGAAGACATAAGCTGCATGCCGACGCAGATGCCCAGAAAGGGACGGCCCTTGCCCTTGACCGTCTCGAACAATGCCTCTTCCATGCCGTCCACCGCGGCAAGTCCACGACGGCAATCGGCATAGGCGCCGACGCCCGGCAGCACGATGCGGTCGGCGGCGGCCACCATCTCCGGCCGGTCGGTCAGCGAGATCTCGGCCTCGAGACCGGCCTCACGGGCGGCGCGTTCGAAGGCCTTCGTTGCGGACCGGAGATTGCCCGATCCGTAGTCGATGATTGCAACGCGCATCAGCGTCCTCCACCAATGTCAAAAAGCCCAAGCGCCGGTCCGCCATGGGCGAACCCCTGGGCGGACCTCTGGGCGGGCGGGGAGAGTTTGTTCCAGTCGGTCACCGGCACGAATGGCTTTGGCGCTTCGGCGGGAAGGCTGGAAAAGTAGATGGTCTCGGCGGTCGCCAGGTCCGGTGCCGTCACGACGTCGCAGAGTGTCCAGCCGCGTCGGACAAGTGTCGTCACCCGGATATGGCGACCCTCCAGGCCGATCAGAAGGGCAATGCCGAACTGCATGAGCGCCCCCGCCCAGAACAGCCCGGGCTGATCGCCGAGCCATACGGCAAAACCCTGCGCCAGAAGCGTGGCGATGCCGGCCAGCCAGCAGCGGCCGATCAGCAGCCAAAGCGCCGGAAACAGGAAGCCGAGCCAGGTGAAGCGGTCCGCCACGAAGCGGGTCGAGGCGTGGTCGCGATCCGGCCCCTGCGGCGGTGTCAGAACGATAAAGCTGGTCAAGGCTCCTCCTGACGGCGTCAGACCAGCGTGCCCTTGGTCGAGGGAACGCGGCCCGCCTGGCGCGGATCGATTTTGGTGGCGGTTCTCAATACGCGGGCCACGGCCTTGAAGCAGGTTTCCGCGATGTGGTGGTTGTTGGCGCCGTAATGGTTCAGCACATGCAGCGTGATGCCCGCATTCTGGGCCAGCGCCTGAAAGAATTCCCGCACCAGTTCCGTATCGAAACTGCCGATCTTCGGCGCGCTGAAGGCAACGTTCCAGACGAGGAACGGCCGTCCGGACAGATCCACGGCGGCCTTGGTCATCGTCTCGTCCATGGCAAGGTCGATCGAGGCATAGCGCGTGATGCCGCGACGGTCGCCCAGCGCCTTGGCAATCGCCTGGCCGATCGCGATCCCGGTATCCTCCACCGAATGGTGATCGTCGATATGCAGGTCGCCCTTGCAGTCGATCTCCATGTCGATCAGCGAATGTCGCGACAGCTGCTCCAGCATATGGTCGAAAAAACCGATGCCCGTCTCGATTTTCGAAGTGCCGGTGCCGTCCAGATTGACGGTTACGGAAATCGAGGTTTCGTTCGTCTTGCGCGAAACGGAGGCGCGGCGCTCGCTCATACTGGTCACCGGAAGCTTGGGCACGACATGATCTGCGCTGCTTATCAGCCGCGCCGCTGCGGTGCAAACGATTCCGGCAGTCAATCGGCCGCCACCGCTGAGCGGACGGATTTGCAATCCTTGGAGCACCACTTACATGTGCCTCAACAGCCGGAATGAACCGGCAGCAGAGAGGCCCCTATGGGCCCACAGGTGTGAATATGACGACAATCATTACCGTGCGGAAAGGCGGAAAGGTCATCATGGCCGGCGATGGCCAGGTGAGTCTCGGCCAGACCGTGATGAAGGGCAATGCGCGCAAGGTGCGCCGCATCGGCAAGGGCGAGGTGATCGCCGGTTTCGCGGGCGCGACCGCCGATGCCTTCACGCTCCTCGACCGCCTGGAAAAGAAGCTGGAGCAATATCCCGGCCAGCTGATGCGTGCCGCCGTTGAACTTGCCAAGGACTGGCGCACCGACAAGTACCTGCGCAATCTGGAAGCCATGATGCTGGTGGCCGACAAGAGCGTGACACTCGCCGTGACCGGCAATGGCGACGTGCTGGAGCCCGAGCATGGCACGATCGCCATCGGTTCCGGCGGCAATTATGCCTATGCGGCAGCGCGCGCCCTGATGGATTCGGAAAAATCTGCCGAGGAGATCGCCCGCCAGGCGCTCGCCATTGCCGCCGATATCTGCGTCTATACCAACCACAATCTCGTGGTCGAGACGCTGGACGCCGAATAACCCTTTTACATGACAGGAACGGGTCCATCCGGTCGGGCTTGATGAGCCGTCCGGAACAGGGACGCCGAAGAGGTTAACACATGACGACTTTTTCCCCCCGCGAGATCGTCTCGGAGCTGGACCGCTACATCATCGGCCAGCATGACGCCAAGCGCGCCGTGGCGATTGCGCTGCGCAACCGCTGGCGCCGCCAGCAGCTCGACGAGAGCCTGCGCGACGAGGTGATGCCGAAGAACATCCTGATGATCGGCCCGACCGGCGTCGGCAAGACGGAGATTTCCCGTCGTCTCGCAAGGCTGGCCGGCGCGCCCTTCATCAAGGTGGAAGCCACCAAGTTCACCGAGGTCGGCTATGTCGGCCGCGACGTGGAGCAGATCATCCGCGATCTCGTCGAGATCGGCATTGGGCTGGTGCGCGAGAAGAAGCGCGCCGAGGTGCAGGCCAAGGCACACCAGAGCGCCGAGGAGCGCGTGCTCGATGCGCTGGTCGGCTCCACGGCATCGCCCGCGACCCGCGAAACCTTTCGCAAGAAGCTGCGCAATGGAGAGCTGGATGACAAGGAGATCGAGGTCGAGGTGGCCGATACCGGCTCGGGCATGCCCGGCTTCGAGATCCCCGGCATGCCGGGCGCGAATATCGGCGTGCTGAACCTGTCGGATATGTTCGGCAAGGCGATGGGCGGCCGCACCAAGAAGGTGCGCACGACGGTCGCCAAGTCCTATGGCGATCTGATCCGCGACGAAAGCGACAAGCTGATCGACAACGAGGTCATCCAGCGCGAGGCGGTGCGTTCCGTCGAAAACGACGGCATCGTCTTCCTGGACGAGATCGACAAGATCGCCGCCCGCGATGGCGGGCTCGGCGCCGGCGTCTCTCGCGAGGGCGTGCAGCGCGACTTGCTGCCGCTGGTTGAAGGCACGACAGTGTCGACGAAATATGGACCGGTGAAGACGGACCATATTCTCTTCATCGCCTCAGGCGCCTTCCATGTGGCCAAGCCCTCCGATCTTCTGCCGGAACTGCAGGGTCGCCTGCCGATCCGCGTCGAGCTGAAGCCGCTCTCGAAGGAGGATTTCCGTCGCATCCTGACGGAGACGGAGGCGAGCCTCATTCGCCAGTACAAGGCGCTCATGGAGACGGAACAGCTGTCGTTGGACTTTACGGAGGACGCTATCGATGCGCTGGCCGATGTGGCCGTGCATCTCAACTCCTCGGTCGAGAACATCGGCGCCCGCCGACTGCAAACGGTGATGGAACGGGTGCTGGACGAGATTTCGTTCAACGCGCCGGATCGCTCCGGCACCGCCGTGACGATCGATGCGGATTACGTGCGCCAGCATGTTGGCGATATCGCTGCCGACACGGATCTCTCCCGTTATATTCTCTAGCGGGTAAGCGGCGAGGCGTGGCAAGCAGGCAACGGCCCATGCCGCTCTCTACCCCATGACGGGAAATTGAAAGGCGCGGGCTCGACTCCGCGCCTTGTTTTTCAGTAAGGCAGCACGCAACATGAGCAAGATGCAATGTGCATGCGTGATTCGTCGGCGCTTGCGGGGTCAGGACGGCCAGCTCATCGATTATCCTGGGATGCTCAATCTTGCGACGTTTCCTGCTCGCCCTGCTGATGATCCTCGCCTGGAGCGCACCGCCCGCGCTGGCTGGTGGACTGATCGTCGTGCCGCCTGGCAATCGCAATCTGGAACAGCCGAAGGTGCCTGGTGCATCGATCCGCCGCACGAAGGCGGGACGCACCACCTTCGACGACAAATACGACAAGATCATCGAACTCTTGTCCGACAGTCCGTCGCTGATGTCCAAGATCAAGCAGACGGCGCGGCAGTACGACATTGACCCCGTCCACATCATCGGGGCGATCGTCGGCGAGCACACCTACAACGTGGATGCCTATGACCGCCTGCAGTCCTACTATGTGAAGGCCGCCGCCTATGCGGGCGACAGCTTCCGATTCGGCTACCGCGACCAGACGATCGGTGCCTTCGTCGCCCGTCCCGAATTTGCCGGCTGCCGGTCCGAGGATGATTCCTACAAGCTCTGGAGCTGCCGAGAAGCGGTGTGGGAAAAGGTGTTCCGCGGCAACACCGTCGATGGTGTCAGCTATCCCGACAACCGCTTCAGCGCCGTCTTCTTCCAGCCCTTCTTTGCTGGCCAGACCTTTGGTCTTGGACAGATCAATCCGCTGACCGCGCTGATGCAATCGGATCTCGTGGCGCGCCGTTCGGGTTATCCGAAGCTCGATGCATCCGATGCACGCGGCGTTTATGCCGCCATCATGGATCCGGACAAGTCGCTCGCCTATGTGGCGGCCACCATCCGCCGTTCGATCGATGACTATGCCCAGATCGCCGGCATGGACATTTCCGGCAATCCGGGCATCACCGCGACCCTCTACAATATCGGCAACTCCGCGCAGCGTGCCGCCACTCTTGCCGCCCGCAACCGGTCCGGCGGCCTGACCTGGCCGGAGGAAAATTATTACGGCTGGCTCGTCAACGACAAGCTCGCGCAATTGAAATCGCTGCTCTGACGCATGATATGTGGATCTCCTTGCGACAGGAGATCGGCTGATGGATAGGCGTCCGGAACCCTTCGAGCCGCCGGCGCCCATTCCGCGCACGGTGCCGCCCGGCCGTCTGGAGATCATCCGCACGGTGTTCCGCAATCCGCTGGAACTGTGGGGAGAGCCATCCTACACGCTGCCCTGGATCGAGACGCAGTTCTTTTCCGAGCGAACGCTGATCGTCAACGATCCCGGCCTCATCCGCCATGTGCTGGTGGACAATGCCAGCAACTACGAGATGTCGGAGATCCGGCAGCTGATTCTCAGACCGATTCTGCGCGATGGCCTGCTGACGGCCGAGGGACCTGTCTGGAAGCGCTCCCGCAAGGCGATGGCGCCGGTCTTCACCCCGCGTCACGCCCGCGGCTTTGCCGGCAAGATGCTGGCGCAGTCAAAGCGCTATGCCGAGAAATATCAGGACATCGGCCCGGAAGGGCGCATCGAGGACATTGCGGTCGACATGACCGAGCTGGCCTTTGCCATTCTTTCGGAAACCCTGTTTTCCGGCGACATCGTCACGCAAAGTGAGAATTTTGCCGATGACGTCGACAATCTCCTGCACCGCATGGGGCGCGTCGATCCGATGGATCTGCTGCGCGCGCCGCCCTGGGTGCCGCGGGTCACGCGCATCGGTGGAGCAAAGGTGCTCGGAAAGTTCCGCGAGATCGTGCGGCTGACCATGGAAAAGCGGCGCGCCATGATGCGCGCCGACCGGGCCGCTACGCCGGACGATTTCCTCACGCTACTGCTGGAACTTGACGGCCCGGACGGGCTGACGCTGGACGAGATCGAGGACAATATCCTCACCTTCATCGGTGCGGGGCACGAAACGACAGCCCGGGCGCTTGCCTGGACGCTTTACTGCGTCTCGCATTCCCCGCATGTGCGCGACGCGATGGAGGAGGAGATCGACCGGGTGCTTGCGACTGGTGCCGAGCCCGTGGACTGGCTGGACCTGATGCCCCATGTGCGGGCCGCCTTCGAGGAGGGCATGCGGCTTTATCCGCCGGCACCCTCCATCAACCGTGCCGCGATCAGGGATGACAGCTGGACGGCGCCGGACGGGACCGAGGTGGCGATCCGCGCCGGCACGACGATTCTCGTGATGCCCTGGACGCTGCATCGCCATGCGCTCTATTGGGAAAAACCACGTGCCTTCATGCCGGAGCGCTTCCTGCCGGACCAGCGCGGCAAGATCCATCGCTTCCAGTATCTGCCCTTCGGGGCGGGCCCGCGCGTGTGCATCGGTGCGACCTTTGCGATGCAGGAGGCGGTGATCGCGCTTGCCGTGCTGATGTCGCGGCATCGTTTCGAGGCGCTGCCGGGCATGGACCCCTGGCCGGTGCAGAAGCTGACCACCCAGCCGCGCGACGGGCTTTCGATGCGGGTCGTACCGCGTCCCCGCAACGCCTGAGACCGGTCTTCAGCCTGCCGCAACCATCGGCATCGACCAGCCAGCCGGGCGTTTCCCGTCCTGCGCTTGTCTGCCATGTTCCTGCGACATGGCGAACCGCCATCCCACCAAGGCTGCATTGACTAAGCCGTCCCGGCGCGCAAGAACCACAGACATCATGCAGAACAATGGAGGATCGGATGAGCCGCATCGAGAGACAGGGTCTGGCTATAGACGAGGCACTGCACGCCTTTCTGGTAAACGAGGCGCTGCCGGGGTCCGGCATCGAGGCCGATGCCTTCTTTGCAGCACTGTCCGCCTTGGTCCATGATCTGGCACCGAAGAACCGTGATCTCCTCGCGCGCCGCGATGCGTTGCAGGAGCAACTGGACGAGTGGTACCGCAAGAACGGCGCGCCCGGCGACGGCGTGGCCTACGAAGCCTTCCTGCGCCAGATCGGCTATCTTCTGCCGGAAGGACCGGATTTCCAGGTCGCGACCGAGAATGTCGATCCGGAGATTGCCGAGATTGCCGGCCCGCAGCTCGTCGTTCCGGTGATGAATGCACGCTATGCCCTGAACGCTGCCAATGCCCGCTGGGGCTCGCTGTATGACGCGCTCTACGGCACGGATGCGATTGCCGAAAGCGATGGCGCCGAAAAGGGTGCCGGCTACAATCCCGTGCGCGGCGCGCGCGTCATTGCCTGGGTGCGCAGCTTCCTCGACCAGTCGGTGCCGCTTTCCGGTGCCGCATGGTCCGAGGTGACCGGGCTTGCCGTGGATGGGGGAGCACTTGTCGTCACGGCCGGCGACAAGGCCGTGTCGCTTGCCGACCCGGCCCAGTTTGCCGGCTATCGCGGCCCGGCCGATCAGCCGACCCATGTACTTCTGGTCAGGAACCGCCTGCATGTGGAAATCCGCGTCGATGCCTCCACGCCGATCGGCAGGGACGATCCGGCGCATATCTCCGATGTCTGGCTCGAATCGGCGATCACCACCATCATGGACTGCGAGGATTCGGTCGCAGCTGTTGATGCCGAGGACAAGGTCGTCGTCTACCGCAACTGGCTCGGTCTGATGACAGGCGACCTCACGGAAGAGGTCGCGAAAGGCGGCAAGACGTTCATCCGCGCGCTCAACCCGGATCGCAGCTATACCGCGCCGGACGGCTCCAGCCTCGTGGTGCCGGGCCGTTCGCTGATGCTGGTGCGCAATGTCGGCCACCTCATGACCAATCCGGCGATCCTCGACCGCGACGGGCGCGAGGTGCCGGAGGGGCTCATGGATGCCATGGTCACCGCGCTGATTGCGCTGCGCGACGTCGGCCCGAATGGCCGTCGGCAGAATTCCCGTGCAGGCTCGATGTATGTGGTTAAGCCGAAGATGCATGGTCCTGACGAAGTGGCTTTTGCCTGCGAGATCTTCACGCGCGTCGAGCAGGCACTCGGCATGCCGGCCAACACCATCAAGATGGGCATCATGGACGAGGAGCGCCGGACGACGGTCAACCTCAAGGAATGTATCCGCCAGGCCCGCGAACGCGTCGTCTTCATCAATACCGGCTTCCTCGACCGTACCGGGGACGAGATCCACACCTCGATGGAAGCGGGCCCGATGATCCGCAAGGGCGACATGAAGCAGGCCCCCTGGATCGCCGCCTATGAAAACTGGAATGTCGACATCGGCCTTGCCTGTGGCCTCTCCGGACGCGCCCAGATCGGCAAGGGCATGTGGGCCATGCCGGACCTGATGGCTGCCATGCTGGAGCAGAAGATCGCCCATCCGAAGGCCGGCGCCAATACCGCCTGGGTTCCGTCGCCGACGGCCGCGACGCTGCATGCCACGCACTATCACCGCGTCAGCGTGGCGGACGTCCAGGCTGGCCTCAAGTCGCGGGCCCGCGCCAAGCTCTCCGACATCCTCTCGGTACCCGTGACCTCGCGGCCGAACTGGACGCCGGAAGAGGTGCAGCGCGAGCTGGACAACAATGCCCAGGGCATTCTCGGCTATGTGGTGCGCTGGGTCGATCAGGGCGTCGGCTGCTCCAAGGTGCCTGACATCAACAATATCGGCCTGATGGAAGACCGTGCGACGCTGCGCATTTCCGCCCAGCATATGGCCAACTGGCTGCATCACGGCCTGGTCACCGAAGCGCAGGTGGTGGAAACCATGAAGCGCATGGCGGCCGTCGTGGACCAGCAGAACGCGGGTGATCCGCTCTACCTGCCGATGGCCGGTCGGTTCGATGATTCGGTCGCCTTCCAGGCCGCGCTTGATCTGGTGCTGAAGGGTCGCGAACAGCCGAACGGCTATACCGAACCGGTCCTGCATCGCCGGCGGCTGGAAGCCAAGGCACGGCGTACCTGACGAGCGAAGGCGGCGGCCTGCCCGTCCGCCGCCGTTCCATCAGGCAATGGTTGCCTCCGATAGGCCTTGCGCCCGATCCTCTCCTACGAGGAAGAGCCCTTCCTGTGGAACGAGGGAACTTCAAAACAAAAAAACGGCGCGGGTGACGCGCCGTTTTTTTGTTCATGTCTCTGGCAAGCGATCCTTACTGGATCACGACCACCTTGGTTTCGCGGCCGGGACGCACGCGGTTGTAGAGGTCGATCACGTCCTGGTTCATCAGGCGGATGCAGCCTGAAGAGGCGGCAGTGCCGATGGAAGCCCATTCCGGCGTGCCGTGCAGGCGAAACAGCGTATCCTGCCCCTTTTCGTTGAACAGATACATGGCGCGCGCGCCGAGCGGGTTGCTGAGGCCCGGGCCCATGCCGTCATCGACATAGCGGGCGATGTCCGGCTTGCGCACCGCCATTTCCTTGGGCGGATGCCAGGTCGGCCATTCCTGCTTCCAGGCCACATAGGCCTCACCCGACCAGGCAAAACCCTGCTTGCCGACGCCGATCCCATAGCGCATCGCCTTGCCGTTCGGCAGGACGTAATAAAGGAAGCGCTCCTGCGTGTTGACGATGATCGTGCCCGGCTGTTCCTTGGTGTCGAAATCGACGATCTGGCGGTGGAATTTCTTGTCCAGACGGCTGATCGGGATCGCCGGCAGCGGATAGCCCGCATCCGTCACCGGGCCATAGGCATCGGAAAAGATCGCATTCGTCTGCGTCTTGACCGGCGCGGCGGCTGCCACGGGCACGGTCTTGGTTTCGGAAGTCGTCGAGCAGCCGGTCAGGGCGAGCATCGCCGTCAGGCCGGATGCAATCATGCAGGTGCGAATGCGCATGGAGAAGATCTCGTGGGATAGGGGTGGAAGCAAAGATGCTGTCATCCATCTTTTGATGGACGGTTTATTTTCCATTAGAACAAGGTTGGCAAGGCGGGCGCGGGTGCCAAATGAATGCGGTGCGACAAATGAAAAATTCATTGCCTTTTTGCAACAGACACACGTGTCGAGAGCGGACGAAACCATGACACTTGTTCAGATTGGCCCTAACAATCCGTTAATAGACGGGCGCCAGTCGAATCGCGCGCTGATGGTGCGCCGCGGCGTACAGGTGCTGCTGAACGATATGCGCCATGCGGTGATTGCCGAAATGACGTTGGCCAACGGGCGGCGGGCTGACCTGATCAGTCTCACTGCCAAGGGCGAGATCTGGATTGTGGAAATCAAGACATCGGTCGACGATTTTCGCAGCGACCGGAAATGGCCGGATTATCGCGATTTCTGCGACCGGCTGTTCTTTGCCACCCATCGGGACGTGCCGGCCGAGATCTTTCCGGAAGAGTGCGGCTTCCTCCTCTCAGACGGCTATGGGGCGCATCTGCTGCGCGAGGCGCCCGAACATCGCCTGGCGCCGGCGGCGCGCAAGGCGGTAACACTGCAGTTTGCACGCCTCGCCGCCCAGCGGCTTCTGTCAGCCGAATGGGCGACGGGCAAGACGTTTGAGGAGGGCTGACGCCTATTTCGGGGCGCGCTTCGCCAGGATGCGCTGCAGAGTGCGGCGGTGCATGTTGAGCCGGCGGGCGGTTTCCGACACGTTGCGCTCGCACATCTCGTAGACGCGCTGGATGTGCTCCCAGCGAACCCGGTCCGCCGACATCGGATTTTCCGGCACATCCGCCTTTTCGCCCGGCCGCTGGGTCAGCGCCGCAAACACGTCGTCGGCATCGGCCGGCTTCGACAGATAATCGACGGCGCCGAGCTTCACGGCCGTCACGGCGGTCGCGATATTGCCGTAGCCGGTCAGCACGATGACGCGCGTATCCTCGCGCCGCTGCCGGATCGCCTCGATCACGTCGAGGCCGTTGCCGTCACCAAGCCGCAGATCCACCACCGCATATTTCGGCGGCCGCGCCTTCGACCTGGCAATGCCCTCGGCCACCGATTCGGCCGTCTCCACCTGGAAGCCGCGACTTTCCATGGCGCGCGCCAGGCGGCGCAGGAAAGGTGCATCGTCGTCCACGATCAGAAGGCTGGCATCCGGCCCAAGCAGATCCGGGGTGTTTGCGTCGATCTTGTCTGCCGTCATTGTCCTGTCTCCACCGGGCTTTGTTCTTCTGTGTCTACGATGCGCCGGGCGCATCGGGTCAGCCCATCCATCCTGCTCATGCCTTCATCTCCATGACCGCGCGCGGCCAGACGATCCGCACACGGGCACCTTCATGATCCGGTCCGCGATTGGAGAAGATCAGGGTGGCGCCGGATCTTTCCAGCAGGGTCTTGGCGATGAACAATCCAAGCCCCAGGCCTCCGGCGCGCTCGTCCTCGCGGCTGCGGGTCGACATGTATGGTTCTCCAATATGGGTTAACACATCGGGTGCGAAGCCGATGCCGTCATCTTCGATGGTGATGGCAACCTTATCCGCATCGTGCTCCACCGTCACGGTCACCTTTTGCCGCGCAAAGTCCACTGCATTTTCGATGAGATTGCCAAGACCGTAGAGAATGCCGGCATTGCGCTGCCCGACGGGCTCGCCGGCCCGACCGCTGGGCTCAATGACATCGAGCGTAATGCCGAACTGCCGGTGCGGCGCGGTCACCTCCTCGATCAGCGAGGATAGCGGCAGGCGGCGCATGTGTTCCTCGTTCTCGGCCGAAAGCGAGGTCAGCCGGCGCAGGATGTCGCGGCAGCGTTCGCTCTGGCTGCGCAGCAGCGCGACATCCTCGCCGAAGCGCTCGTCGCCCGCCAGCTCCCGCTCCATCTCCTTGGCGACGACGCTGATGGTGGCGAGCGGCGTGCCGAGTTCGTGGGCGGCGGCGGCAGCCAGCCCATCCAGTTGCGACAGGTGCTTTTCCCGCTCCAGCACCAGTTCGGTCGCGGCCAGCGCATCGGCCAGAAGCACCGCCTCCATCGAGACGCGATAGGCATAGAAGGCGGCAAAAGACATCATCGACACGATGGCGCACCAGATGCCGAGCTGCATGACCGGATAGATGATCAGGATTTCGTCCCGATGCCAGGGAACCGGATAGGGTGAAATGGTGATCAACGTGGTGCAGCCAATCGCAAACAGCAGCAGGAACAGCGAGTGCCGGAGCGGCAGCGAAGCAAAGGAGATGATGACAGGCACGCAGAGCAGGGGGGCAAAGGGATTGGCAAGCCCCCCGGTGATGAACAGCAGCCCGCTCATCTGCAAAAGATCGAAGCCGAGCAGGGCAAGTGCGGCAAGGGGCTTCAGCCGGTGCGTCGGCGGATACCAGAGCGACAGCACCAGATTGACCAGTGCCAGCGCGGCAATCAGGATCGCGGTTTCGCCGACCGGCAGCGAGAAATGCAGCACCAGAGCCACGAACAGCACCGTCAGCGTCTGACCGGCCACCGCCAGCCAGCGCAGCCACACCAGCGTCTGCAGGCGCATGCTGCGATTGGCCCGCCCGAACTGGGCATGCCGGATCGACGGATTGTCCGTCCGCGTGTCCCGTTCAGGTTCCGCGGGGCTTCGCGCGATGGGTGGGAGCCGCATGGGCAGGGTCCTCCGGCCAGGGATGTTTCGGATAGCGTCCGCGCATGTCGGCCCGCACGTCTTTCCACGAGCCTGCCCAGAAGCCCGGAAGGTCGCGCGTCGTCTGGATCGGCCGATGCGCCGGCGAGGTCAACTCCAAAAGCAGGGGGAGGCGACCATCTGCCACGGCCGGATGGCTCTTCAGCCCGAACAGTTCCTGCACGCGGATCGCCAGCACCGGCTCGTCGCCGTCATAGCGGATCGGATGGCGCTGGCCGGTCGGCGCTTCGAAATGCGTCGGCGCCAGCCGGTTCAGCTGGTTGCGCACCTCATGCGGGACAAGCAGCCGCAGGCCTTCCGACAGACTGCCCGAATCGATCGAGTCGAGGCTGCTGCGGCCGGTCTGGAAGGGCACGAACCATTCGTCGAGCCGCGCCAGCAGCGCCTCGTCGGAGACATCTGGCCAGGGTGCGCCGATCCTGCGGTGGAGGAAGCCCAGCCGTTCGCGCAGCTGGTCGGTATCCTTTGAAAATGGCAGGCGGGCGAGCCCCAGTTGCCGGATGCCGTCCGCCAGCGCTTCGGCCGCCTGCTGGCCGGTTGGGCGGGGCAGCGGCGTTTCTTCCAGAACGAGCGCGCCAAGCCGCACCGCCTTGCGGGCCCGCACCTGACCGCTTGGCCGGTCGAAATAGCCTTCCTCGCGTCGCTCGATCGCCCCGGCCAGTTCGGCCTCGACGGTTGCGCGGTCGATCTCGGCGGCGGCGAGAATGCGGGCCTGGGCCGCACGGCCGGTCAGATCGGCAATCACCAGCATGCGGGAGGCGGAGAGCCGCTCCGTCTCCGGCAATTCCGCGCCGCGGCCATTCGCCATCACGAAACGGCCGCGCGCGCCGCGTTGCAGGGCAACCCGGTCGGGATAGGCATGGATCAGCAGCGCGCCGGCCTCGACAGGCTGGTCGCTCCTCTCCGCCTTCGGCAGGCTTTCCGCCAGGCGACGGGCGAGCTGGCGGGCCGCCTCGGCCCGTTCGCCCCGTTCGCTGCGAAACCGTTTCAGCCGCTGATCGAGATCGACATCCGGCCCGCCCAGGCCCTGTTCCGTCATCAGCACCGCCAGCTGGCAGGCCGTCAGCGCCTGGCCCTGTTCGGCCCCCGCCAGCGCCATGGCCGCCAGCCGCGGCGGGAGTGACAGGCCGCGCATAAGCTTTCCGCGGGCCGTCAACCGGTGTTCGCCGTCGAGCGCGCCCATCATGCGCAGCAACTGCCGCGCTTCGGCCAGCGCCGGGGCCGGGGGCGGATCGAGGAAGGCGAGATCGGCCGGATCCTGCACCCCCCAATGGGCGAGGTCGAGCGCCAGCGCGGAGAGATCGCTGGCGAGAATCTGCGGCGGAGTAAAGGCGGGCAGGGCAGCCGTCTGGCCGGCATGCCAGAGGCGGATGGCGATGCCGGGCTCGGTGCGGCCTGCGCGACCCGCCCGTTGATCGGCCGAGGCACGCGAGGTGCGCACCGTTTCCAGCCGGGTGATCCCGGTTGACGGTTCGAAGACCGGCAGGCGCTGCAAGCCGCTGTCGATCACGATGCGCACGCCGTCGATGGTGATCGAGGTTTCGGCAATCGAGGTCGCCAGTACCACCTTGCGGGTCCCGGCAGGAACTGGCCGGATGGCCAGATCCTGTTCCTTCTGGGTGAGATTGCCAAACAGCGGCGTGATCATCGTCTCCGGCGGCAGGCGCCCGGCAAGCCGTTCTGCCGTGCGCAGGATTTCGCCCTGCCCGGGCAGGAAGGCGAGGATCGAGCCCGTCTCCTGCCGATGCGCTTCCAGGATCGCCCGGGCCATCGCATCCTCGATCCGCTCGCCCGGGTCGCGGTCGCCATGGCGGATTTCGACCGGAAAGCTGCGCCCTTCGCTGAGAACCACCGGCGGATCGCCGAGCAGCTGTGCGATCCGCTCGATGTCCAGTGTCGCAGACATCACCAGCAGCCGCAGATCCTCGCGCAGGGCACCTTGCGCATCGAGTGCCAGCGCCAGACCGAAATCCGCATCCAGCGAGCGTTCGTGAAATTCGTCGAACAGCACCGCCGAGATACCGGAAAGCTCGGGATCATCGAGGATCATCCGGGCGAAGACGCCTTCCGTCACTACCTCGATCCGCGTTGCGGCTGAAATCCTGGTGTCGAGGCGCATGCGATAGCCGACGGTTTGGCCGACGGTTTCGCCGATCAGGCTTGCCATGCGGCTTGCCGCGGCGCGCGCCGCAAGTCGTCGCGGCTCGAGCAGGATGATCCGGCCGCTGCACCACGGCTGCTGCAGCAGGAAGAGCGGCACCAGCGTCGTCTTGCCGGCGCCCGGAGGCGCCGACAGCACGGCACGGGAGCTGCCGGCCAGTGCCTCGCCGATCTCCGGCAGCACATGGCTGACCGGCAGGCTTGGCAGCGTAAAGGGCATTTTCGTCATGCGCCGGCCTTTGCAAGCCATGCCGTCTCATAGGCCAGAATCGCGCCGGCCAGATCCTCCAGCGCAGCACCCACCGATTTGAACAGGGTGATCTCTTCGGCGTGCCGACGTCCGGGATGACGCGCGGCTGTCAGGTCGAACAGATCTGCCTGTATATCATCGAGCGTGATGACGCCGCCTTCGAGCGGCTGCACCAGATCGCCGCCCTCGTGCAGAGCGCCCTCGCGGGTATCCACGAAAATGCGGGCGCGACGCACGGCCTCGTCATCGCTTTCGCGCATTTTTGGCGTAAATGCTCCCACCAGATCGAGATGCGCGCCGGGCTTCAGCCAGGCGCCGGAGACGAGCGGTTCGCTCGACAGCGTGGCGCATGAGATGATGTCGGCGTCACGGCAGGCCTTCTCAAGGTCATCGGCTGCCACGGCATCGAATCCGGCGCGCCGCGCTTCCTCGGCCGTCGCCTCCGCCTTGCTGCGGTCGCGTCCCCAGATGGAAATCTGCTGCAATGGCCGAACCGCCGCATGGGCGGCGATCAGGTTGAGGGACAGCCGACCGGTGCCGACCATCACAAGGCGGCGGGCGTCGGGCCGGCTCAGAAAGCGGGAGGCGAGTGCGGATGTCGCGGCGGTCCGCCGCGCCGTCAGTTCGCCGCCTTCGATCAGGGCCAGCATTTCCCCGCTCTTGCCCGAGGAGAGCAGGTAGCGCCCGATGATGGTCGGCAGCGCTCGGCGGTGGTTGTCGGGAAAGAGATTGAGAATCTTCACGCCGGCGAAGCGGCCGGGCTGCCAGGCAGGCATCAGCAGCAGGGTGGCATGCGCCTCGCCCGGTACCTCCATCGCATGATGATGGCGCAGTGGCACCACGCATTCGCCCGCGAACATCGCCTCCACCGCCCGGATCAGATCCGGAAAGGGAAGGGCCTCGCGTGTCTCTCTTTCGTCCAGAACCAGCATGGCAATCCCGTCATGTCATCAAACAAGGCTGCAGATTAACGGTGCGGCAAGGCTTCCGGAACGGGGCGCGAGAAAAATGACAGTTTTTTAAAAATACGGATTGACGCTTTGTGTGGTGGCTCGTATAAGCCGGTTCATCAACGAGGGCGGCGGCGCTGCTGGCGACGGTGTCTCTTGTTCTGGC
>NZ_FTMR01000017.1:0-76756 GCF_900156005.1 Rhizobium sp. RU35A
AATCCCATCTGCAATCTCCCAGACAACTGTCAGAGCCGGGGAGTGTGACATTCCAACTTTGCAGAAACAGGACATTCTAACTTTGCGGCTACATGAAAATTACTGATAATATATATTATGGAACGTAAAGCTCCGGCGACTCAAGGGTGTTTAGGACACAATTGAAGGCGACCATTGTCGCCGCCTTGAACAGGAAAACCCACAACGACCGTCGGGCCCGGCACGCTTCGCCCGGCCCGAGCACCAGAATTGGTCAGAAGGTCCAGCATACAATTGCATTCCCACCGGGTCGCTCCCAAGAGGCCACATCAGCCAGCACAGACTTTCTCGGCTGCAGCGTCGCGGCATCCCACCATATCCTGATCAGCCTCGTCTCCGCCTGACTTGCTCCTCGGGTTTTGACTAAAGGCTGACGCGAGCAGCAAGCATCTGACATATACAGAACATCAGATCAGCAACAATTGCGGTTTGTGAATTGTGTGTTGACATCTCAACTCGATTGATCATTATGACATCCGAGTTGAGATATCAACTCATGCGATCTGGTCTGGAGGAGCAGACCAAACGCAGTGATTTGGGAGGATCACATGCTGAATCTGAAGAGCGCTGTCCTTGGGGCAGCGATCGCGGCGCTGTGTGCGAGCGCCAGTTGGGCCGACACCATCAAGGTGGGCGTCATTGCCGAATTTTCCGGCCCGTTCGCCATCTATGGCAAGCAGTACAAGGAAGCGATCGAAGTCTATGTCGCGAAGCACGGCAACAAGGCCGGCGAACACAAGATCGACTTCATCTACAAGGACGTGGGCGGCGCCAATCCTGATCTGGCAAAGACCCTGGCACAGGAACTCCTGATCCGGGAAAAGGTGGATTATCTCGCCGGCTTCACCTTCACACCCAATGCTCTGGCCGTGGCACCGCTCATCGACCAGTCCGAAACACCCACTGTCATTTTCAACGCGGCGACATCGGCCATCAACAAGGGGTCCCGCTATTTCCTGCGGTCAAGCTATACGCTGTGGCAGGTTTCCGTGCCGCTGGCCGATTGGGCCTATGACCGGGGCATCAAGACCGTCGTGACAGCCGTATCGGACTACGGGCCCGGGATTGACGCCGAAAAGGCCTTCAAATCGGCCTTCGAAAAGAAGGGCGGCACCGTGGTGGATAGCATCCGCATGCCGGTCGCGACGACGGATTTCACCCCCTTCATCCAGCGCGTGCGTGGCCAGTCCCCCAATGCGGTCTTTGCCTTCCTGCCCGGCGGGCCACCGACCTTTGGGTTTACAAAGACCTATAACGAAAATGGCCTTGCGGCGGCCGGCATCCGCTTTCTCGGCACGGCCGAGACGGAGGAATCCAATCTCCAAGCGCTCGGCGATGCGGCGATCGGGCTGACCACGGCCTATCACTATTCCGGTGCGCATGATTCCGAGCTCAACCGCGAATTCACCAAGACTCTGGCCGAGAAATTTCCCGGAGCGGTCGCGAACTGGGCGTCGGTCGGCGCCTATGACGGCACGCACCTGATTTATGAAATGGTGAAGGCAGCCGGCAGCGATGGCCCGAAAGCTCTGGAAGCGGTGAAGGACCTCAAGTGGGAAAGCCCGCGCGGTCCGCTGGAGATGGATCCGGAGACCCATACTGTCAAGCAGAGCGTCTATATTCGCGAGGTCGAGCGCGACAACGATACGGGCTTGCTCGTCAACCGCGAAAAGGGCGTCATCGCGACCGTCGGCGATCTCGGCTGGACCCAGTAAGCACTCTGTTCGTCTCAAGACCTACCCCATCCGCGTGTTCGCGCGGATGGCTGGCCCCTCTTGCCTTCCGGGAGCAGACGATGTCACTCATTCCCAACATCGCCATCGACGGCATTGCCTATGGAATGATCCTGTTCATGATCTCCGTCGGCCTGTCCGTGACCATGGGCCTGATGCGCGTGATCAACCTTGCCCATGGTGCCTTTGCCCTCATCGGCGGGGCGCTTGCCCATTTTCTCATTCTGAAGATCGGCCTTGGCTACCTCATGGCCGTACCGATGGCCATCGCTGGTGTCACTGTGCTGGCATTTATCGGTGAACGCGTGCTCTTCCGCCGCATCTATGCCCTGGGCGAGTTGCAGCAGGTGCTTGCCACGATCGGTATCACCTTCATGGTGATCGCCGTCGTCAACAAGCTTCTCGGATCCAGCCTGCTGGCCATTCCGCTGCCGGGCTTCCTGCAGCAATCCGTCAATCTCGGCTTCCGGGTGCTGCCTGCCCATCGGCTGGCCGTCATTGCCACCGGCCTCGGCGTCATCGTCGGACTATATTTCATGCTGGAACGCAGCCGCTTCGGGACACGGCTCCGCGCCGCGGTTGATAACCGCGCCATCGCCAGTGCGCTCGGCATCAACACCGATAGGATCTATGCAGCAACCTTCTGTCTGGGCGCGGCTTTGGCCGCGCTCGGCGGCATCCTGGGAGCCGAGCTTCTGCCGGTCGATGCCTATTACCCGCTGCGCTACATGGTGCTGTTCCTGATCGTCGTCTCGGTTGGCGGACTGGGGTCGATCTCGGGCTCTTTCGCCGCTGCCATCGCGCTCGGCATCCTTGAAACCGCCTCCCGCTACCTGATCCCGGATTTCGGCACCATCATCTTCTTTGCCGCCGTGATGGCACTTCTGGCCATGCGCCCCGCTGGCCTACTCGGAAAGGCGTGACATGGCCCTTAAAGACCTCATCACGGCCAAACCTCGCCGTATGGAGCACCGTCTGCCGCTCCTTCCGGAAGTGGTTATGCTGACACTGGCGATAGCAGCCTATTTTGCCTTTCCCTACGACCTGGCACTGGTCACCCGGTTCCTGATCATGATCCTGTTTGTGCTCTCGCTGGATCTGGTTCTTGGCTATGCCGGCATTGCGACCCTCGGCCATGCTGCTCTTTATGGCACGGGTGCCTATGCGGCCGGCCTGTTCGCGGTCCATGTGTCGGGCGACCCGATCATCGGTCTTGCCGTGGGCGGGGCAGCCGGCGCGCTGCTTGCCTTTGCCTCCGGCCTGCTCCTGATGCGCGTCCATGGACTGACATTGCTGATGCTGTCCATTGCCGTCACGCTGATCTGCCAGGAAATCGCCAACAAGGCACGCGATTTGACCGGAGGTGCGGACGGGCTTCGCGGCATCCGCATGGAGCCTGTGCTCGGGCTCTTCAAGTTCGATTTTGTCGGTCGGACGGGCTACTGGTACACGCTTGTTGTCGTCTGTCTCTGCTACGCCCTGCTGAAGATCGTCACCGTCTCACCGCTTGGCCTGTCGATCCGCGGCGTGCGCGACAGCGCGGCCCGCATGGTGGCGATCGGAAGCCCCGTCTACTGGCGGCTTGTCACCGCCTACACGATCGGCGGCGCCATTGCCGGTATCGCCGGCGCGCTGGCAGCGCAGGTGACCCAGCTCGTCAGCCTGGAAGCCTACGCCTTCAATCTCTCGGCCGAGGCTTTGATCATGCTGATCCTCGGCGGCGCGGGACGGCTTTATGGGGCCGTGATCGGCGTCGCCATCTTCATGACCGTCCACCATGTGGCCGCAGCGGTGGACCCCTTCAACTGGCTGTTCGTGATCGGCGCCATGGTTCTCGCCGTCGTCTTCTTCGTGCCCAAGGGCATCCTGGACCTGCCCCATACAATCACCGCGCTTATCGGGAGGAACGACAATGCAAGGACTTGAGGTGCGCGGGCTCAAAAAATCGTTTGGCGGGCTGACGGTGGCAGAAAATATCGATTTCGATCTGCCGCCCGGCGCACGCAAGGCGCTGATCGGACCAAATGGAGCCGGCAAGACTACCTTTGCCAATCTGGTCACGGGAAAACTGCCCCCCAGTGGTGGGGCCATCCGGTTCGACGGAGTCGACATCGGCAGCCTCGGCGAGGCCGAGCGGGTGAAGCGCGGGATTACCAAGACATTCCAGATCACCACCCTGTTCCGCACCCTCACCGTGCGCGAGAATATCCGCCTGCCGATCCTGGAACGGCTTGGACGCGGCGGCAGCTTGTTTCGCAGGGCGGCCGGTGACCCCTTCGTTGAAGCCGAGATCGAGGCCCTTCTTGATCAGTTCGCGCTGATGCCACTCGCGGACAAGCCGATCCATCTTCTGGCCTATGGGCAGCAGCGGCTGGTGGAACTGGCTCTGACGCTGGCGCTGAGGCCGCGTGTCGTCATCCTGGACGAGCCGGCAGCTGGGGTGCCGTCAAGCGAGAGCCATCTCATTCTTCAGGCTATCGAACGACTGCCGGACGATCTGGCCGTGCTGATCATCGAACATGACATGGACCTGGTCTTCCGCATCGCCCGCTCCATCGTGGTTCTGGTCAATGGACGCATCCTGATGGAGGGCGCGCCCCTCGAAATCAGTACTGATCCGCGGGTGCGTCAGCTCTATCTGGGGGAGGCTCACCATGCCTGAGACGCAATCCCCGACGGCACTGACCCTGGAAAATGTCACCGCCGGCTATGGTCAGACCCACATCCTGCGCGACCTTTCCCTCACCATTGCACGCGGCGAGCGGATCGCCGTAATCGGCCGCAATGGCGCCGGCAAGACCACCATGCTGTCCACCATCATGGGCCTGACGCGGCTTCACGGCGGGCGTGTTCACCTGGGCGACGAAAACATATCGCAACTTTCGCCGCACCAGCGCTCAATGCGGGGGCTGGGGCTCGTTCCCCAGACCCGCGACATTTTCCCGTCGCTGACTGTCGAAGAGAACCTCACCGCCGTCATGCGCGGCAGGACCTCGCTTGAAGAGGCCTATGCGCTCTTCCCGCGCCTGAAGGAGCGACGCAGGAACGGCGGCACACAGCTATCGGGTGGGGAGCAGCAGATGCTGACCATCGCCCGCACCTTGATGACCGAGCCCGACGTGATCCTGCTGGACGAGCCGCTGGAGGGGCTGGCGCCGGTCATTTGCGAACAACTGATGCGCGCCTTCGAACAACTCGCGGCCGACGGACGGCGCACGCTGGTCCTGGTGGAGCAGCATGCCGCAGCAGCCCTCGCCTTTGCCACCCGCGCGATCATCATCACCAACGGCGCCATCGTTTATGATGGAAGCGCCGCCGCCCTCAAACAACAACCGGATCTGCTGGAACGCCATATCGGCGTGGCCCATGGCTGACCGGCGGGGAGACAAAAAGACCATGAACATGCCCATGAATATGATCGAAGGCCACACGGTATTCGAACCCGCTGCAGGCATCCCCGTCTGGGATATCGATCCCTATGCAGAGGACATTCTGCTTGACCCCGCGCCATACTACGCCGAGCTGCGCGCCCGCGGTCCGCTCGTCTACATCCCGAAATGGTCCGTCCTGGCGTCCGGCCGCTACGAGGAGACGCGGGAGATCTTTTCAGATCATGCGCGGTTCGTTTCCTCCCGCGGCGTCGGCCTCAACGACTTCAAATACGGCAAGCCCTGGCGTCCGCCGTCGATCATCCTGGAGGTGGACCCGCCCGATCACACCAAGACACGCAAGGTGATGGCCCGTGCGCTTTCGCCAAAGGCGATCGCTGGGCTGAAGGAGGACTTTCGCACGGTGGCGGAAACGATCATCGACCAGCTTATCGAGCGTGGCACCTTCGAGGCCGTAGCCGATCTGGCGGAAGCCTTTCCGGTTGCGGTCTTTCCAAAGGCCGTCGGCATGGTGGACAGCGATCGTCGTCGTCTCGTTGACTACGGCGCGATGGTGTTCAATGCGCTTGGACCGGACAACAAGTTCCGGCGTGCCGCCATGGACCAGGCAGCCGACATCGTTCCCTGGATCACCGCAGCCTGCGCCCGCGGCCGCCTGACCACGGATGGCCTGGGTGCGCTGATTTACGCCGCAGCAGACGATGGCGAGGTAACGGCGGAGGAAGCCGCCATGCTGGTTCGCTCCTTCCTGTCAGCCGGCGTGGATACGACCGTGACGGGCATTGGCAGTGCGCTCTGGTGCCTGGCCTCCAATCCGGGCGAATATGAGCGACTGAAGGCCGATCCGGCACTGGCGCGCGCCTGCTTTGAGGAGGTGCTTCGCTTTACCTCGCCGGTCCACACCTTTGCCCGGACTGCGAACCAGGACACCGAGATTGCCGGTCTCGGCATCGCCGAAGGGAGCAAGATCCTCTGCGCTCTGGCGTCAGCCAATCTCGATCCGCACAAATGGGGGGATCCACAGGTTTTCCGGATCGATCGCAAGCCCGTAGGGCACATGGCATTTGGCGCTGGTGTTCATGGCTGCGTGGGGCAAAACCTCGCCCGGCTGGAACTGGAAACGGTGCTGACCGTGCTCACCGAAAAGGTGGATCGCATCGAGTTCGCCGGAGAGGCGGTCTGGCGGCCGAACAATGCCATCCATGCGCTCGATCGACTGCCGCTGCGCTTTGTCCGGAAGTAGGAGTAGTCCCATGACACGAATTGTTTTCGTATCGCACGATGGCGTAACGACGGAGATCGAGGCGAGCGACGGCGATAACGTCATGCGTGCTGCACTGGCCCATGACGTTGATGGCATCATTGGCGAATGCGGCGGATCGATGATGTGCGCCACCTGTCACTGCTATGTCGACGATGCCTGGGCGGATCGGGTCGGGCCGCGCGCCGATGGCGAGGACGACATGCTGGAAAGCGCGGTGAGCGAATTGAGGCCCACCAGCCGGCTTTCCTGCCAGATCCGCGTCGCGGCAGACCTCGACGGCATGATCATCCACCTGCCGGAGAGCCAGACGTGACGCCAGAGAACGGGAACAGGAACGGGAACGGCATCGTCATCATCGGCACAGGCCAGGGTGGCTTTCAGCTGGCCGCATGCCTGCGACAGGAGGGCTATCAGGGATCGATCACCATGATCGGCGATGAGCCTGGCCTGCCCTACCAACGCCCGCCGTTGTCTAAGGCATACCTGAAAGAAGGGCGTCTTGAGGCCATCCAGTTGAGACCCGACAGTTTTTATGAGCGCAATGCGATCCGACTGATGACACCGGAGCGGGCCATCCGGCTGGATCGGCAGGGAAAAACGGTCGAGACGCTCACTGGCGGGCTGATCGGTTACGATCATCTGGTGCTGGCGACCGGCGCGCGCAATACGATACCACCCATTGCCGGGCTGGGCGCCGCAAATGTGTTTAGTCTGCGCACCTCCAGCGATGCCGACAGGCTGCGCGATGGGCTCGGGGTCAAACGTCAAATCGTCGTTATCGGAGGCGGTTTCATCGGTCTGGAATTCGCCGCCGTCGCAGCATCGGGCGGGCATGACGTGACGGTGGTGGAGGCCGGATCCCGGCTGATGGCGCGTGCCGTCTCGCCGGCAATATCGGAGCATTTCCGGGCCTTTCACGAGGCTCTTGGCACGCGGATTGTCCTTGGCACCGGCGCCGCCGGAGTGACCATCGGATCGGAAGCAACAGCCGTCGGCGTGACACTGGCAGATGGAACAGACCTGCCCTGCGACATGATCCTGCTGGCGGCAGGGGTTCGACCCAATGTCGAACTGGCTGTGGCCGCCGGACTGGCCGTCAACAATGGCATTGTCGTCGATTCCACCCTTCTCACGGAAGACCCCTGTATTTCGGCGCTGGGAGACTGCACCGCATTTCCCGATCCTGTTCGCGGCGATCTGATCCGGCTTGAATCCGTCCAGGCGGCCAGTGACCAGGCGCGTATCATTGCCAAACGCCTGACCGACAAACCCTCTAGCCATGATGCCGTGCCCTGGTTCTGGAGCGACCAGGGCGACTGGAAACTGCAGATCGCAGGCCTGGGAACGGGTGCCGACGAGGATATCGCCATCGAGCAGGCGGCGGCCCGCAAGCTTGTGTTTCGCTTCAAAATGGGCCAGTTGTTGGCGGTAGAAACGATCAACTGCCCTGGCGAACATATGGCCGCCCGACAGCTTCTGCGCCGATCGCAACCGGTCACGCGGGCGATGCTGGAGGAGTGGCAGTTTGATCTCGGCGGTTTGGCGAAGGCGCTGAAAGAGTTGACTGGATGACCCAATCCAAAGGGAGAAAGAACCACGTAACAGCTGAAACGGGCGAAACCTGCCCTGAAGGCCGCATCTCGAGTTCCATTACCACGCGAGACGGCGTCGAGATTCTCGACATCAGCAACTACATCCCCTTTTTCCTTTCGAGCATCAACAATGCCCTGTCGCGCGGCGCCTCGGCAATTTACCGCGAACGCTTCGGAATTGGCATTACGGAATGGCGAACGATCTCCATGCTGGCCATCGAGCCGAAGATCACGGCTGCCCGCATCTGCGAAGTGGTGAACCTCGACAAGGCCGCCGCCAGCCGCGCGCTGGCCACCCTGGACGAGATGGGCTATCTCGGATCGGTTTCCGCCGAAACGGATCCGCGCAAGCGAACCTGGTGGCTCAATGAAAAAGGCTACATGCTGCACGCAACCATCATTGAAATCGCACTGACGCGTGAAAAGGCTCTAATCGACGGCATCGATCCCCAAGATCTGGAGGCCGCAATCCGCGCGATGCGCATCATGATGAGCAATGTCAGACTGATGTAGTATACGCGACTGAGCCACTTCGTTGTCTTGAGGTATCACATACTGCCTCGTCGTGGCCCAATCGACGATAGTCATCGGCCATTGCGCCTGACACAGATGGATCGCCTTCTCGAACTCGACGGGTGACAGCATTCCGTTTCTGACGTGCTTGCGTTTCGGATTGTAGAACATCTCGATGTAATCGAACACATCCTGTCGCGCTTCATCGCGTGAACAGTATACCCTGCGACATATCCTCTGTTGCTTCAGAAGATTGACGCGGCACATCGTGCGCACCGGAAACTGCAGACGATCAAGGGCAATTAGCGCTCAACTATAAATTTTCATCCCTGGCGAAATACGCGGCTGCTTTTTTAGGATGTCGCGCTCCTCGGTGACGCGAGCCAATTCCTTTTTCAGCCGCCTGATCTCCTCGGTCTCGTCGTCACCCTTGGCATTCGACGCTGCAAACTTCTTCTTTCATTCATACAGGGAATGCTGGCTCACGCCGAGGCGCTGCGAAACCTCCGCAACCGGATAGCCTCGCTTCGTGATCGGACGCACAGCGTCGCGCTTAAATGCTTCGGTGAAATTCGATTTGCTCATGATGCTCTTCCTGCCTCAAAATGAGGAAGGAAGGCCCCCACAAATCTCGGGGCTATTCACACAGGAGGTCGTCGGCGATCTGCATCAACGGCCGGTTTGGTGAGGCACAATGGCGTGACTACTGACGAAATTGGCTACCGTAATGGTTGCCTGGCAGCCTGTCGCCTGCACCGAACAAACGCTTGCGAAGCGTGCCATCGCTGTAGGCGGTCTTATAGGCACCGCGTGCCTGTAGCTCAGGCACCACGATATCGATGAAATCGACATAGCTTTCCGGCACCACGGTCCGGGCCAGATTGAAGCCATCGATTTCGCCTTCATCGATCCAGGACATCAGTTCCTCCGCCACCTTTGCGCCATCTCCGACGACGACCGGATAGCGTCCGCCGATCGCCAGTTCCTTCAGAAGCTGCCGCTTTGTCCAGCCCTTCTGCCGCGCCAGTTGCGTGACGGACTGAATGGCATTGCCTGTCGCGTATTCAATTGTCTCATCGAGTTCGAAGCGCGAGAAATCGATACCGCTGCCTGCGGCAAAATGGGCAAGCCCCGCCTCCGGATTGGCATGATCCAGATATTCCGCCAGCTTGGCTTCCGCTTCTGATGCTGTGCGCCCTGGCACGACGGTCATGCCAACGAAAATCTTGATGTCATCAGGCCGTCGTCCAGCCGCCACCGCCTCTTCCCGCAAAGCACGCGATGTTCTCGCCGCCGCCGCCTTGTCGGTCGCATTGATGAAGATGCATTCGGCATGGCGGCCCGCAAACCGCCTACCGCGACCCGATGTGCCCGCCTGATAGAGCACCGGCGTGCGCTGCACCGAGGGCTCCGCCAGATGATAGCCATCGCTTTGATAATAGGGGCCGTTGTGATCGATTTTCCGCACGCGCCCCGGTTCCGTAAAGACGCGGCGGGCCTTGTCCAGAACAACGGCATCATCCGCCCAGCTGCCCTCCCAGAGCTTGTAGAGCACATCGAGATAATCGTCGGCGCGGTCGTAGCGGGTGTCGTGCTCGTTCATGCCTGTCTGGCCCAGCGCACGGGCCGCACTGTCGAGATAGCCAGTGACGATGTTCCAGCCGATCCTGCCTTCGGTCAGATGGTCGAGCGTCGAAATACGCCGCGCAAACGTGTAGGGCGCTTCCACGCTGGTATTGACGGTGACGCCGAAACCGAGATGCTGCGTGGCCGCCGCCATGGCCGAGACCAGCAGGATCGGATCATTGACCGGAAGCTGGATCGACTCCTTCAGCGTCAGATCCACCGAAGACTGGTAGATGTCGTAGACGCCGACGATGTCGGCGAGGAAAATGCCATCGAACAGGCCGCGCTCCAGCGTCTTTGCCAGATCCGTCCAGTAGGACAGCCGCTTGTATTCATGCGAGCGATCGCGCGGATGCGTCCACAGGCCATGGTTGATATGGCCGACGCAGTTCATACTGAAGGCATTGAGCAAAATCTGTTTGCGCGAGGACATGGTGATTCCAGAAGTTTGGCCAGAAGCAGGGATATCGTCAGATCGCGCCGTGGCGCGGCGGACGGCGACCATTCAGATAGTACTGGCCAATGGCCTGATACTTCCAGCGAACGGGATCATGCAGCGTGTGTGTTCGCACGTTTCGCCAATGCCGATCGTAATTGTCTTGCGCCATCGTTGACGATGTGCCGGATAGCTCAAACAGCTTGTTGGCGGCCAGCAATCCGGCTTTCGTCGAGAGGATCTTGGCTTCCGCAACAGCAATCGAGGCTGCAGCGACCGTGTCGTGCGTGGGGTTGCCCATCGCCTCGTCCACCAGACACCCCGCCTTGCGCAGCAAGGCATCGGCGGCACGCAGCCTGACCCGTACCTGTCCGATCTCGCTCAGCGTCAATGGGTCTTCGGCAGCAGTCTCCACCTTGGCGTCGATCCAGGGTCTTGAGCGCTGGCGCACGAATTCAAGCGTATCCCGATAGGCACCTTCGCCAATGCCGAGATCGATCGCCGCATGGATGATCTGCGCCACCGGCCCGATGGTGGTTGCGGTTTCGAAGGAGGACTGAAAGGGCACGATCCATTCCGGCTCCACCGCGACATCCTCGAAGCGCACCGTGCCGCTGCCGGTGACGCGCTGGCCGAAGCCATCCCAATCGTCCAGAATGGTGACGCCCGCTGCATTGCGTGGAACGAAGACGATATAGGTTCTGACGCCACCCTCTTCTTCCGCCGATACGAGCGTTGGAACCCAGTGGGCATAGATGGCACCGGTGCAGTAATATTTGGTGCCGCTGATGCGCCATTGTCCGTCCTGACGGGACAAATGGGTGCGCCGCTTGAAATCCTTGTGACCGGTCTCCGCTAGGGCATTGCCGGTGCGCTCGCCCGCAAGGGCGCGGTCGTAAAAGAAGCGCTTCTGCGCCTCGCTGCCGCCAACCCGCAGCACCTCCAGGGAATAATAATGGTTCTGCGGAATTTGCGAGAGGGACCCGTCTGCCGCGGCGATGATGGCGGTAACCCGCGCCAGCGTGACCGCAGAGACACCGGCGCCTCCATAAGCCTTCGGCACGCTGATACCCCAGAGGCCGGTCGCGACGAAATCATCCAGCTCCTGCCAGGGCAGACGGCGCTCAGCATCACGGGTCGAGGCATCCGTTCGCACCCGATCCGCAAAGGCCTGTGCGACGTCAAGCGCTTCCTGATCGGATGTAATCAGGTGCGGCCTCTTGCGCGGTGCGGGGGCAGGTGTGGCAATTCGGGGATCAGTCATTGCTTAATTCCACTGGTGCCGGGCCGGCAAGATACCGTTCAATTCGTAATTACCGATGAGGTGATATTTCCAGCGCACCGGATCATGCAGCGTATGCACCCGCGCATTGCGCCAGTGACGGTCGAGATTGTGGGCTGCCCGGGTGGCGGCTGAACCGGCGAGATCGAAGAGTTTCTCGCTGGCCTCGAGCGCGATTTCCGTCGTCAGGATCTTCGCCTCCGCCACGGCAACGGAAGCGCGGGCACTGCTTTCGGCCGTTACAGGTTCTGCGGCAACGGCATCGAGAACACGCCCCGCCTCGTAAAGGATTTCCTGCGCCGCATGCAGGTTGGTCGCGAGATGCCCGACTTCGTGGATGATGGTCGGATCGTCCACCGCCCGCTCAAGTCCTGAATCCATCCAGGGACGCGCTTTCTCACGTACAAACACCAGCGCATCCTCCAGTGCTGCACGCGCGATGCCGACATCGATCGCTGCCTGGATGATCTGCGAGATGGGACCGGCCAGACCCGGCCTGTCAACAAAAGCGTAAACCGGGAAGACCAGCAGCGGATCGATGTTCGCATTGTCGAACTTTACCGTGCCGCTGGCAGTCGTTCTCTGGCCGAAGGAATTCCAGTCATCGACAACAGTCACACCCGGATCATCGCGGCGCGCCCAGACCTGGACCGCCCTGCCCTCATCATCCACGGCCCGCGTCGGGATATAATGGGCAAAGATGGAGCCGGTGGAATAGAAGCGCTCGCCGGTGAGTCGCAATGCCTCACCATGCTTTTCCACCCGCGTGGTCGCGATGTTGACGCGCTTCGTCTTGCGCTCAGGCCCGGCATTGCCGATGCGATATCCGGCCAGAACATCGGCGTAAACCCGCGCCTTCTGCGCTTCGCTACCGATGTCATGCACCAGCGCCAGAACCCCGAAATGGTTCTGTGGAATTTGCCCGAGTGCCGGATCGGCCGCGCAGAGGATCTCGAACACCTTCACCAAGGTCTCAAAGCTCACGCCAGCACCGCCATGGCTGCGTGGAACGGTGATCGCGCCGAGCCCGCTTGCCGTGTAGGCCTCGATTTCATCCCAGGGCAGGAGCCGCTCCCGGTCTCGTTCGGACGCGCCCGCCTTGAATGTTTCGGCAAGCGCTTGCGCAATCTCGATGGCCTCCCTGTCATCGCGAATACGATGAACAGGCTTCGGAGGACGTGGCCTTTGTTGCGTCTCGGGATCGCTCGCAAGGGCAAAGTTAGTCTGGGGCAAGGTCATAGCTCCCGCTTCCGTGGAATGAGCCGGATCACCGGGCGCGCAGGCGTCGCACGGCCGTATCGCCGATGAATTGGACGAGGCAGACGGTTGCAATCAGCACCACGATCACGGCCAGCATGACAGTCGTATCGAAGCGCTGGTAGCCGTAACGGATTGCCATATCACCAAGCCCGCCGGCGCCCACCGCTCCAGCCATGGCGGAGGCGCCGATCATGGACACAACCGTAATCGTGAAGCCTCCGATCAGGCCCGGCAGTGCTTCCGGCAGCAGCACATGCCGGATGATATGCCAGCGCCGGCAGCCTATGGCCTGCGCGGCCTCGATCAGACCATGCTCCACCTCACGCAGGCTGACTTCCGCGATGCGGGCAAAGAACGGCGTGGCGCTGATCGACAGGGGGACGATGGCCGCCCAGACCCCGATCGTCGTTCCCGTGACCAGACGGGTGAACGGCAGAAGCGCGACCAGAAGCACGATGAAGGGCGTGGCACGAAAACCGTTGATCACAGCGCCCAGCACACGATTGGCACGCGGGGCATGGATCAGCCCACCGGGCGCGGAGAGCACCAGAAATACGGCCAGCGGAATGCCTGCCAGAAGCGCGACGATGGCGGAGACGCCGACCATCGTCAGCGTATCGAGAAAGGCATGCCAGAGGCGGTCATACATCTGCGGCGTCATAACCGATGATCCTTGCTGCATGCGCCAGTTCAGGATTGGCGATGAGATGTTGCAGATCGGCGCGGGCGGGAGATGCGACGATCAGACGACCGCTGACATGGCTCTGTATGCGGTCCAGATTGCTCTGGATGATCCGTGTTCCATCCCCCAGAACCGCCAGAAGACGGGCGAGATCCGGCTGCAGGCCGCCTGCCCCGGTATAGGTGAATTCGATCAGCGCCGTCGCAGGCTCGCCATTCCAAAGCGAGGTCAGACGCTCCGTCAGATCGTCCGGCAGACCGCGATCCAGCGGTTTCAGGAGAGCCCTTGTTGCCTCATGGCGGGGATTGCCGAACACTTCCCAGACCCGGCCGGTTTCGGCAATCCGCCCTGCCTCCAGCACCAGAACATGGTCGCAGATTTCGCGGATGACGCTCATCTCATGGGTGATCAGAACGATGGTCAGGCCAAGGCGACGGTTGATATCCTTCAGCAGGGACAGGATCGAGAGCGTCGTCTCCGGATCGAGCGCTGAAGTGGCTTCATCGCAGAGCAGTATTTCCGGTCGGCTGACGAGGGCGCGGGCAATGCCGACGCGCTGCTTCTGTCCACCAGAGAGCCGCGAGGGATAGGTGTTCTCCTTGCCCTCAAGTCCGACAAGCTTCAGAACCTCGGCAACCCTTGTCCGGACTTCCTGCGCCGGCACGCCCGCCACCACCAGCGGCAGCGCCACATTGCCGAACACCGTCTTGGCCGAGAGCAGGTTGAAATGCTGGAAAATCATGCCGACGCGGCGGCGCAGCGCCACGAGCTGATCCTCGTTGAAGGCGGAAATATCCTCGCCGTCGACCAGCACCTGGCCGCCGGTTGGTCGCTCCAGCCGGTTGACCGTGCGAAGCAGGCTCGACTTGCCGGCACCGGAGCGCCCGATAATCCCGAAGACGGAACCAGCCGGCACATCAATGGTGATATCGGTCAGAGCCCTTACGGGCCCTGCTGAGGAGAGATAGGTCTTTTCAACCTTCTGAAAACGGATGGAGCCGGCGGCAACCGCCGCCGGTCTCCCCGCGGATGACGGCGCCGATTCCTCGGCGCTGCGCGAAGTTACCCCCACCACGCGTGTAACATCATCCGCTGCGTCGAAAAGAGCGGCGCTCATTTTTCCCACGCAATCGTGTAGAGCTTGGGGTTATTGGCAAAACCCTTGGCGATCGCCTCGCGCACCGTCTTGGAGGTCTGGTAAAGCTCGACCACCTTCTTGAGCGCCGGATTGTCGGCCTTGGCCTTGTTGGCGGCAAAGACGATCGCGAACTGCTTGTCATCGATGCCGGAGAAGATCAACGCCGAACCGGGATCAAAGGTCTTGGCGGCGATGATGAAGTGCGGATAACCCAGCGCCAGATCCACATCCCCGGTGACGCGGGCAAGCTGCGGACCTTCGACTTCCTTGAAGGTAACCTTCTTCGGGTTATCGACGATATCATCCAGCGTGCCGAGGAAGCCGACGCCATCCTTCAGCTTGATCAGGCCGCCCTTGGCGAGCAGCAGCAGCCCGCGGCCCTGGTTGACCGGATCGTTGGCAATGGCCACCGTCGCACCCTGCGGTACGCTGGCGAAATCCTTATGTTTCAGGGAATAGATGCCGATATTGGCAAGCGTACCGACGCCGATCGGCGTGATATTATAGCCCTTCTGCTTGATCGCATTGTTGAGGAAGGGCACGTGCTGGAAGTAGTTGAGATCCAGATCGCCCGCCTGAAGCGCCTCGTTCGGGGTCGTCCAGTCGCTGAACTCGATGACCTGGAGATCAATGCCGGCGGCCTTGGCCTCCGGCACGAGTGCCGCAACGGAATCACCATAGACGCCGGGAACGACGCCGATCTTCACGGTTTCAGCCAGCGCCGGACCAGCGACGGCAAGCAACAGCGCGGACAACAGAGCAGTAAGTTTCATGGAAGCCCCTTCAAATTTATATCTATAAATCTAGTAGATTAAATAGATTTGGAGAGGAATCCTCTGCTCTTTCGCAAAAACCATCAGAAAAAATATTCCAACAAATTCACTGCAAGGCTCTCCTGCACCGAATGCTGCCGAGCTTTGGCAGGGGTGGGGACATGGCGGTGAACGCGTATTGAACGCTCGATCGCCACAGAAGTGGCGATCGATGGGAACGTTGCCGCAAAGGGTCAGGCGGTCTGGATCGTCTTGATGCGCTCAATCCCGCCAACGATGCCGGCGAAATCCTGCCAGACACCCTGCGCGCCCTTCTGCCATTCATCAAAGGCTTCCGGCTTGAGAAGCTTGCCGCCATTCTTCAGCGACTGCTCGACGGATCGCGCTTCATCCTCGACGATCAGTTGATTGAAGTAGGCAGCCCCCTGACGCGATGCGTCCTGAAAGACCGTCTTCTGCTCATCATTCAACTGCTTCCAGAATCCACTCGCATAAAAGATGACGCCGGAGGCCCAGATGTGGCCGGTTTCAGTCATATAGGGTACGACTTCATAGAGCTTGAAGCCGGCATAGGCGGACTTCGTCAGATCCATCGCGTCGGCGACGCCGGTGGAGAGTGCGTTATAGGTTTCGGTAATGGGAATGCCGACCGGCGTGGTGCCGAAGGCGCTCCAGAGCTTGGTGTGCAGGGGGCTCTGGATGACACGTATCTTCTTGCCCTTCAACTGCTCGGGCCGCGTCACCGCCTCCTTGGCGAGAAGATGACGCGCACCATAATTGATGAAGTCGCCGACCACGAAATTCTGGGCCGCGAGCTTCTGCTTCAGGTCTGTGCCCACATCACCGTCAACCGTCCGGCGCACATGAGCCGCATCCCGGAACAGGAAAGGCAGGTCGAGGATCTGCAGTTCCGGCACCCAGCCGGAGAGCGAGGAAACGGTGGAAAGGCTGGCGTGAACCGAGCCCAGCCGTGTGCCTTCGGCCACCTCCTTTTCGCCGCCGAGCGCACCGTTCTTGACGATGTTGAACTTGAACTGCCCAGGCAGTCTCGCATCCACCAACTCGGCGATCTTCACCCAGACCTTGGTTTCCGGTTTGTCGTCCCCGAGAAGCGAGGCGACGGTAATCGTCGTCGTGCGGGCGGATGCGGTGCGGATAAAGGCGGGTGTGGCAAGTGCGAGGCCGGTGGTGGCGGCAGTCTTCAAAAGGCTGCGACGATTGAGATTGGTCATGTCTGATGTCCCCGAAAAGAAGCGTTAGAATAGGATCGCCCAGGCGCAAAGGATCGCGAGGGATACAAGCAGAGCGATGAGGTAGGGCACGACGGCCCGGAAAAGGGCCGTGGCCGGAATGCGTGTAACGCCGCTGACGACGAAGATCAGCATGCCGAGCGGCGGTGTCAGGCCATGGATCATCAGGTTGACGACAAGGATCACGCCGAAGTGGATCGGGTCGATCCCCGCGGCAACGGCTGCCGGCAGCAGGATCGGGCCGAAAAGCAGGATCGCAGCGCCAATATCCAGGACGAGCCCGACGAGAAGCAGGATTGTGTTCGAAAGAACGATGACCGCCAGCGCACTGCCGCCCAGCAGCGTCACGAAATTCGTGACGAGGCCGGAGACATCGTCAACCGCCAGGAGGAAAGCGAAGGGTCCGGCAGTGCCGATCAGCAGCCCGATCGCCGCAGCTTCGGTCGCCGCCTGGCGGAATGCGACGAAGATTGAGGCGAAGCCGAGCCGGGACCAGACCGCGAGACCGACGGTATAGAATGCCGCCAACGCCGCTGCTTCCGTGGTCGTGACAATACCGATGCGAATGCCGACGACCACGATGACGCCGAGGCCGAAGGCCGGGATGGCGGATACTGCGGCCTTCCATCGATCCCTCCCGGAGGCGCGCGGCTGCGTCACCTGCTCGCGAACGGTCAGATGGATGGCGACGGCAAGGCAGACAGCCATCAGCCCCCCGGCAAAGAATCCACCGACCAGCAGCGAACCGACGGAAAGATTGGTCGCGGCGGCGAGGATCAGGAAGGCGATCGAAGGCGGGATCACATTGTCCAGCACAGAGGTTGCCGCAATGATTGCACCCGCCTGCGCCGGGGGATAACCGTGCCGGACCAATTCCGGCTGGAAGGTCGACGCACCGAACGCCGCATTCGCGACAGAAGATCCGGAGGCGCCGGAGAAGAGTACGCTGGTCAGCAGCGTCGTCTGCGCCAGCCCTGCCCGGCGATGCCCCACCATGGAGGCGGCAAACCGCACAAGCTGGTTGGCGACGCCGGAGGCGGTCAGCAATCCGCCGACCAGAAGGAAGAAGGGAATGGCAAGCAGCAGGAACTTGGACATTCCGGTGACGGTCGTGGAGACGATCGCCGGCTCGGGCAGGCTGCTGCCGAAGGCGATCGCCACATAGGCCGCCGCCAGAAAGGCATGCGCCAGGGGCGCGGCCAGAACAAGTCCGAGAGCCGCGACGAGAGCCAGGAAGAGGCTTGGTGGATAGTGTGTGTCGATGCCGATCTCAGGAACGCCGAAATAGAGCGCAGCACCGACCAGGATCGACATTATCACGCCTGCGACACGGCCTTCGGTCAGACGCCGCAGGAAAAGCACAAGAAGAACGAAACCGCCGGCCGCCCCCAGGAATCCGAACCGGATCCATTCGGGAATGCCAAGCGTCGGCGAGATGCCGCCCAGCATCCGCATGATCTCGCCGCCACCGAAGAGCATGATCAACCCGGCCACGACGCTGAACACATCGCCGAGCGCCTGGGTGACCGGGGCGAAACGCTCTGGCAGCATGCGGACGAAGACATCGAGCCGCATGGCGAGTGCGCTGTTGAGGCTGAGAGGTGCACCAAGCGCAATGAGCGCCACATGCATCCAGATGCCGAGGTCTTCCGCGCCGATAAAGCCGGTCGAGAAGAAATAGCGGAGCGTCACGCTGACCAGCACCACCGTCAACAGGACAGCGAGGATGACTGCGGAAACGGCCCCGAGCACAGTCTCGATCAATGTCAGCAGCCGCCCTGCCACACCGGACGAAATTGCCGTTGCGCCATCGACAATGGAGGACTGGCCGGATGCTGCGGCAGATGCCTGCTGGCTCATATCGCTCTCCCTTACGCGCTCTTGACCGTAGAGAGATCGCGATCGAACAGCGTCGACCATGTGAAATGGCGGGCCGGCGACACATCACGGGACACATCCAGCCGGGGGAGAACCTTTTCCCCGAAACGATAGGCTTCTTCCAGAAGCGGCATGCCGGACAGGATGAACGTCTCGACGCCGGCCTTGCGATAGGCCTCCAGAGTCCGGATCACGGTGTCGGGCGAGCCCACGATCGCCGTACCGGGCCCCGGGCGCACGAGGCCGATGCCGGCCCAAAGGTTCGGCGCGACCTCGAGATCCCTGAGATTTGCCGGCTTCAAGCCGCCATGCATTGCCGTCATGCGCTGCTGGCCGACGGAATCGCTCCTACCGACAAAGCGCTGGTTCGCTGCGATCGCCGCTTCGTCCATGCGGTCGTAAAGGTCGGCCGCCGCTTCCCATGCCTTCGCGTCGGTGTCACGCACGATCACGTAGAGACGGATGCCGTATTCCAGCTTTCGGCCATATCGATCCGCCTTCGCCTTCACGGCATCAATCTTTGCCTTGATCTGCTCGGGCGTCTCGCCCCAGGAAAGGTAGGTGTCGACATGCCTGGCCGCGACCTCGAGCGCCTTGTCGGAGGAACCGCCGAACCAGAGCGGCGGCGGCGCAATGCTTTCGCCAACCGGCAGCGCCAGCTTGGCACCATCCGTCTGAAAGTATTTGCCCTGATGGGAGACACTCTCCCCGGCAAACAGGCGATGCCAGATCTGCAGATATTCATCCGCCATGTCGTAGCGCTCGTCATGCGGCATGGTCATGCCATAAGCGCCGAGCATTTTGGCGTCGCCGGACACGACGTTGATCAGCAGCCGCCCGCGGGAAAACTCCTGCAGGGTCGCGGCCATCTTGGCGAGCAATGTCGGCGCGACGAGGCCCGGATGGATCGCGACGAGAAACTTCATCCGCTCCGTCTGGGAAAGCAGCGCGCCTGCCAGGACCCATACGTCGTGGGCGCCGGTCGCAAACAAAGCACCCGTATAGCCCAGATGATCATAGGCCTGAGCAAGCTGCTTGTAATAGCCGAGGTCGACCTTGCGGGAACCTTCCGGCTGCCAGGGATAGGCACCATCGGGTGCGCACATATACCAGAACACGTTCATCTAAGGCACCTCATGCCAGCTTTGCCTGCCGCTGCAGGGCGACCGGATTGGAAAAATGGCCGTGCCGATAAAGCGTATCGGCCTCTGCCTGTTGTTCGGCAATGATGGGATCATCGGCCGGCACCACCGAGAAATCCCGTGAGCGCAGCACACGATCCCATGCAGCGGCATCGCCTTCGCTGCCGGCCTCGCCGGCCAGCAATTCGGCAGCCTTGCGGGTGTCTCCCATCACTTCGCGGCCGATACGATCAAGTTCAAGGACGAGGGCGCGTATCGTCTCCGCCGAGAGCGCATGACGTTGCAGCGTCCAGAACAGCGAGCGGTTCGGGATGGTGGATCCGCAACGCACGATCAGGCGCAGGTCCTTGCGCTCGATGACTTTTTCGAGACGCGGCGACATGGCGACCCAGGCATCGACCCGCCCCTCCAGCAACTCCTTGAGAGAATCCAGATCGCCGCTTTCCACCCTCGTAACATCGGGCAGGCCGAACCCTTCCCCTTCGAGGCTCCTGGCCAGCAGATATGTGTGAAAGGAACCATCCACCAGGGAGATGCGCTTGCCGACAAGATCCGCAACCGATCCGATGTCGCTGTCAGACCGGGCAAAAATCGCGCCATTGGCGGGGCGGGGCGCAGATGCCGCAATATAGCAGACGCCAAGGCCTCTGGCGTCGGCTTCGATCGGTGGCGTGGAGCCGGTTCCGCCAAAATGGATATGGCCACCCTCCAGCAGTGAAGCCGTATCGCGTCCTTCACCATAGGGGACGAATTCCGGATCGAAGTCCGCAAAGCTGCCCGGCCAAAGACTGGCGAGCCTCAGATGTAAATTGTTCGGATGGACCCCAATGCGCATCATCAATCCTGCCTGTCGATTTCGCAGGACAATCTACTTTTTTATAAAATGAATGCGAGCAAGAGCGTGCTCGTCGGGTTCCGGAATCGAAACTAGAAATCTATCGGAAAACTGGAATTTGAAAAAATCCTGCATTTGGTGGCTCGCTTCGTTCCGACTGATTGAATTTTCCCGGCCGACATTTTACTTTTTTCGTAAATCAATGCGGAGCAGTGAAGTGACCAAGCCGGTCTCCAATCGGGTTTGTCGGAGCGTCAGCGAGGCCAGCGAGCTACTGAAGCTGATCGGCAACGCCAATCGCCTCGCCCTTGTCTGTTATCTGATGGAAACAGAAGCCTCGGTATCTGCACTTGAGGAAGAGCTCGGCATTCGCCAGCCGACGCTCTCGCAGCAACTGGCCGAATTGCGGGAAGCCGGCATTGTCGAAGGGCGCCGGGAAGGCAAGGCGATCGTCTATCGCGTCACCGACGCGAGGGTGCAGGCACTCGTTGAAACGCTTCGTGAGCTGTTTGCGGGTCTGGATGATGTGACAGGCCGCCTCACGATGCACAAGCTGCCTGTCGACGAGATGATGTTCGACTGAGCGATGATCGATCTCTACACCTGGATCACCCCGAACGGTCTGAAGATCTCCATTGCGCTGGAAGAATTGGGGCTGGACTACCACGCTCATACCATAGACATTACCAGGGGCGATCAGTTCTCGCCGGAATTCCGCAGGATCAATCCCGGATCGAAGATCCCGGCAATCCACGACCGCAACACGGGCGTCACACTCTCGGAATCCGGCGCAATCCTTCTCTATCTCGCGGAAAAAACCGGCCGTCTCATACCCCCAACGGGTCCGGCGCGGCTTGAGGTGATCGAATGGCTGATGTGGCAGATGGGCGGCTTCGGGCCGACGCTCGGCCACGCACACTATTTCCTGACCTACAACGCGGGCCAGTCACCCATGGCAGAAGCGGTGTTCGCCAAGGAAACCCGGCGCCTCTATGAGACGCTCGATGCCCGCCTGACGGGCCGGGAGCATATCGTCGGTGAATACTCGATTGCCGACATCGCCATCTGGCCCTGGGTCTCGCGCTACGAGCGCCACAAGATCGATCTCAACGATTTCCCGCAAGTGATGCGCTGGTATCTCGCCCTCGCCGCAAGACCGCAGGTCCGACGGGGGTATGAGGTGCCGCATTTCACCGGGGCAATCCCGACGCCATAAACTGGTCCCGCCGATCTCTGTCCTGGCGCCATGCATTCTGCGGATCTGGTGATCAAATGACGGGAGTGACAAATTGGCGCCATGCGATCAGCCCGATATACGCATCTCGTCCCTCTCCAAGCTATCGATGATATCCCCGGCCGAGCGCAATCCGCTCTGCGCATTCCACCTGCAGGCCTGATTTTGCAACATCTCGTTCTGGTTGATACGGCCCCGATGGACGGGGCCGCGGATCAACAGGCCCGGCCATACCGACGGCATCCCGGTGTCCCGGCGATCCGGATCAGCGGTTCCGCCTGCTCCCGTCGGGGCCGAACCAACGGGGGGCCGACGTGTACTACGCCCGTCGCATCCGGCACCAACCCTTTTCTCTCTCGTACCCGAAATTTGGAAAACACGGCCTCCTGCCCTCAAGAAATCCATTTATTCTATGGAAAATATTAATTCGAGAGGACATCATGACCACTGACACGTTTATCGGCGTCAATCGCCGTAATCTCCTGAAGCTGACCGCGGCAGCGGGCGTCGTCGCAGGTGCGGCAGATCTGCTGGCGGCGCGCGGCGCGGTTGCAGAAGAAGCGCTGTCGCTGAAAGGCAAGCGCATTGGCATCAGCACCGCCGGTACCGACCACTTCTTCGACCTCAATGCCTACAATGCGCAGATCGAGGAAGTGAAGCGTCTGGGTGGCGAACCGATTGCTGTGGATGCCGGTCGCAATGATGGCAAGCTGGTCTCGCAGTTGCAGACACTGATTGCCCAGAAGCCGGATGCCATTGTGCAGTTGCTCGGCACTCTGACCGTCATCGACCCTTGGCTCAAGAAGGCGCGTGACGCCGGTATTCCGGTGTTCACCATCGATGTCGGTTCGGCCAACTCGATCAACAATGCCACCTCCGACAACTGGGGCATCGGCAAGGACCTCGCCCTTCAGCTGGTCTCCGATATCGGGGGCGAAGGCAATATCGTCGTCTTCAACGGCTTTTATGGCGTCACGCCCTGCGCCATCCGCTACGACCAGCTGGTCAACGTCACGAAGTACTTCCCCAAGGTGAAGATCGTGCAGCCCGAACTGCGCGACGTGATCCCGAACACCGTGCAGGATGCATTTACCCAAATCACCGCCATCCTCGCGAAGTATCCGGAAAAGGGTTCGATCAAGGCGATCTGGTCGGCCTGGGACATTCCCCAGCTTGGCGCGACACAGGCGCTGGTCGCCGCCGGCCGGACGGAGATCAAGACCTATGGCGTCGATGGCAGCCCGGAAGTGCTGCAGCTCGTTGCCGATGCTGCTTCGCCGGCCGCGGCCGACGTTGCCCAGCAGCCCGCCGAACTTGGCCGGGTGGCGATCCGCAACGTTGCGCGCTATCTCGCCGGCGAGAAACTGCCGCGCGAAACCTACGTGCCGGCGCTCCTCGCCAACAAGCAGAATGTGAAGGAAATCTCGAAAAAGCTTGGCATCGGCTGAGCCCTGGAACCGCTCCTCCCGAGCGACCGTGCCGCCCCTTGCCGAACCGGCAAGGGGCGGCGGCTGGAATACATGCTGTTTCGAGGGATATGACGCCATGCCAGAGGCCCGACAAGAGAAAGAGCCGGTGCTCCGGTTCGAAAACATCGTCAAACGCTTCGGTGGTGCCGAGGCCCTGTCGAAGGCGAACCTTACAGTTCGCCGCGGCAGCGTCCATGGCCTCGTCGGCCAGAACGGCGCCGGCAAGTCGACGCTCATCAAGCTGCTTGCCGGCCTGCATCAGGCAGACGAGGGCCGGATCGAAATCGATGGTGTCGCGCAGGATCGGCTGACGCCGCATCTGGCCGAAGCGCTCGGTATCCACTTCATTCACCAGGACAGACTGCTCGTGCCGAGCTTCACGGTCGGCGAGGCGCTCTTTCTGGGACATGAACCACGGATTGCCGGAACACCGTTTCTCGATCGCCGCGCCATGCGCCGGCAGGCTGAGGAGACGTTGCGACGCTATTTCGATCTCGGTCTTCCGAGCGGCGCCCTGATCGCCGAACTGTCCGCCGCCGAAAAGCAGATCGTGCAGATCACCCGGGCGCTGATCGCCAATCCCAAGGTGCTCGTCTTCGATGAGCCCACCGCCGCGCTCGTGCGCCGCGAGGCCGAACTTCTCTTCCGCCTTATCCGGCGCCTCAGCGCCGAAGGCATCACCATCCTCTATATCTCCCACTATCTCGGGGAGATTGTCGATCTCTGCGACACCGTGACAGTGCTCAGAAACGGGCGCGACGTCGCGACCCTGACCGTCAGCGAAACATCCGCTGCCGAGATCGGCGCGCTCATGGTCAACCGCGAGATTGCCGAGCTTTATCCCAAGCCGACGGTGTCCGCGGGAGAGGTTCTCCTGGAGGCCAGGAATCTGACACTCGCCGGCAGCTACCGGGATATCTCCTTCACACTGCGCCGCGGCGAGGTGCTCGGCATGACCGGACTTGTCGGATCCGGTGCGAAGGAGGTCGTTCGCACCCTCTTCGGCCTGGAAACAGCCACTGGCGGATCGATTGCCGTGAAGGGAGATGTCGTCGTACCAGCCAATCCTGTCGGCGCAGCGTCGCGGGGTCTTGCCCTCGTGCCCGAAGATCGCCGCCGCGACGGCGTTGCCCTGTCGCTTTCCGTGCTGGAAAACACGACACTTGCAAGCCTGAGGCGCTTCTCCCGCGGGCTGATCAACCGTCGCGCGGAACGGCATGGCGCAGACGATCTCGTTCGCCGCCTTCAGATCAAGACGAACGGCATCGATGCGCTGGTCGGCACGCTGTCGGGTGGCAACCAGCAGAAGGTGGCGATTGCGAAATGGCTGAGCCGGCAATCGGAAATCTACCTGCTCGATGAACCGACCGTTGGCGTTGATATCGGGGCCAAGGTCGAAATCTACCGCCTGATCGGCGAGCTTGCCGAGCGCGGCGCAGGCATCATCGTGCTTTCCTCGGACATTGAGGAACTGCGGGGCATCACCGATCGCCTGCTTGTCTTCTTCCGCGGACGCATCGCCCGCACCGTCGCAACGGCAGAAGTCTCCTCCGAACAGATTCTTGCCGACGTGACCGGCGCCCATGAAAGCCTTCGCCATGTCGGTTGAAATTCCCTCCTTCCCCGTGCCGCCTGCCTCCACGTCCCAGACCGCTGGAGCTGAGAGCGGGTACGAGCGTTGGCAGACGACGGACGCCGATCCGCAAACGACACGGCCGGCGCGCCGTAGCCTTGCCATGCTTGCCGTGCGTGCCGGTGCTTTCGCGATCTTTCTCGGCGTCTTCCTCATCTTTGCAGTGACGGCACCTTATTTTCTGACGATCGGCAACATCGGCAACGTGCTCGGCCAATCCGCCATTACGGGTGTTTTGGCGATAGGCCTGACCCTCGTCATCATTGCCGGCGGCTCCAATGTGGTGACCGGGGGCATTGACCTGTCGCTGGCGGCAAACATGGGCCTGAGTGCCGCCGTCTATGCCGCGATCATCCAGGCAGGCTACGGCGATGCTGTTGCCGTGGCCGGGGCGCTGGCAACGGGGCTTGCCATCGGTGCGGTCAATGCCGCAGCCGTCACGCTTGCCGGCATCGTGCCGCTGCTGGCAACCCTGGCCGTGATGAATGTCGTGGCGGGACTTGAACTGGTGCTGACGCAGAATACCGTCATTCCGGCTGCCACGGATTTCCTTGCCGCACTCTCGGCGAGCGGTCCGCTCGGCCTTCCGGTGCTGGCCTATATCCTCGTCGGCTTCACGCTCAGCGTGGCAGTGATCGTGCAGGCCACCCCGCTCGGTCTGAGGCTCTATGCCGTCGGTGCCTTTCCCGAGGCGGCGCGTGCCGCCGGCCTGCCGGTGAAAACCTTCATTGGCGGTTCGTTCCTCGCAAGCGGGCTCAGCGGTGGTATCGCCGGCATCCTCTCTGTTTCCTATCTCTCCGGCAGTACCACCGGCGCCGGCGACATGCTGCTGCCGGTCGTCGTGACCGCCCTGCTCGGCAGCGTCTTTTCGAACCGTCTCATTCCGACCGTCACCGGAACCCTGCTCTCCGCGCTTTTCGTCGGCGTCCTGATCAACGGTTTCCAGTTGCTCAATATTCCGAGCACGCTGGTCAGCGGCGTTCAGGGACTTCTGATCCTGCTGGTCGTCTCCGCCACCACGCTGCTTGGCCGCAAGGAGGCGGCATGACATGGCTGCTTCCGCCCAATCCACCCATGCAGTCGGGCCATCCCGAAAACTCTCCGGGACCATCGGTCGCTACGCTCTTGTCGCGGCGCTCGTCCTCGTCTTCGCCCTGTTTGCAAGCATCGCGCCCGGCTTCCTGTCGGGTGCAAATCTGCTGAGCGTGCTCGTCAACAATGTCGCGCTTCTGGCGATCGCCGCCGTGGCGATGACCTTCGCCGTTTCGGCCGGGGGTATCGATCTCTCGGTTGGTACCGCCATCGATTTCGCCAGCTTCGCATTCGTCTCGCTGGTCCTGGCCGGGCAGCCCGTTCTGCTTGCCATCGTCGGTGGCCTGGCAGGCGGGGCCCTGGTCGGCCTGTTCAACGCAATTCTGATCGCGGGCATCGGCATTTCACCTTTTCTGGCAACCCTCGGCACGCTGTTTGTCGGGCGCAGCGTCCAGCAATTGCTGACCAATGGCGGCAATCCGGTCTACCTACCGCCGAACAGTGTGCCGGACGCATTCCGCGTTCTGGGGCATGGAACGATCGCCGATATTCCCTTGCCAATCCTGGTCACACTCGTGATCCTCGCAGCCAGCTGGATCGTACTGGCGCGCACCGCCTTCGGCCGCTCCGTTATCGCCGCTGGGATGCAGGCGAGCGTCGTGAGATATTCAGGCCTCAGCCTGCCGCGCATAAACGCGGTCACATACATCTTGGTATCCCTGATCGCGGCCGTGGTCGGCCTCATTCTGACCTCGACGGTTACGGTCTACATCCCGTCATCCGGCAATGCCTTCTTGCTGAACGCCATCGGAGCAACCTTCATCGGCACCACCTTTGATCGACATGGTCGACCGAACATCCCCGGCACCGCCCTCGGGGTCCTGCTGCTCGGCATCGTCGCCAATGGCCTGCTTCTGTCCGGACTGAACTTCTACTGGCAGCAGGTCGGTACCGGACTTCTGATCTTTTCGGTGCTTGCCATCGGATTTGGGCAGAGAGAAAACGTCAGACGTGCTTAGCAACACGTGTGCCGGCAATGTCCCCTTCACTGAATACGGATTGACGTGCGACGTTCTGCCTTTGGGAACTATGTCAGGCCATTGCGCCGGCTCTGTTGCAAAAAATTCTTGCGATAGAATGGAATTCCAGACGATCTGCGTTTCCTGACGAGAAAAGCCCCGCATTTACTGCCCAAGGTTGCATGCAGCCATCGCCGGGCGATTGTTCAGGGCTGGTTATGGTGGGGAGACGGTATCGTTTTCCCTGATTTCAAGGCTTTGCAATTTTCTTTCAACAGAGCCCAAAAATCTGCGTCGTCTCTCCCACTCAATTTTTTCATGTTCCTTCAGGGCGTGCGCGCGGCCTATCACTTCCGGATATGCCTGCGATCGAGAAAGATCGAGATGGCATCGGAAACGGCGGCAATGGCACCGATGCCCCAGACCGTTCCGGTTCCGATCACCCCGGCCCCCATGGCCGAGCCGATGGAAAAGCCTAGATACATGGTGGAGGTATTGAGCGCCAGGGAAACAGACGCCTGCGAAACGGGGCCTGCCGCGATCAGTCGGGCCATTTGCGCCGGAAAGAAGGACCAGACGCTGAAGCCCCAGACGGCAATCGCCACCAGCACCGGCACCAGCGCCAAGTCCGCAGAGAGCCGCGGGGCGACGGCCATCGTTGCAAAGGAAGCGCCGAGAAAAATGAGCGACCACAGCACCACCCGGTTCGAGCCGAAACGGTCATTCAGCCGGCCGCCAATGGTCACGCCTATAGCAGCCGCAATGCCCCACATGGAAACGGTCGCGCCGATGTCCGCCGGGCCAAAGCCCAGAACCCGCGTCAGATAGGGTGCAATATAGGGATAGGCCGTGTAGGCGCCGATGGACCAGAACAGGGTAACGCCGAGCAGGCGCAGGACAGGCCTCTGGCGGACAACGCCGACGCGCTGGGCCAGCGAGGCAACCGCGATCTGGGATCCCGCATCACGCTGAACGCCGGACAGAATGCCAGGGATCGCGACAAGTCCCATGGCGGCAACCGCCAGAAAGGTGGAGCGCCAACCAAAGGTGTGGCCGACCAGCGCGCCCAATGGCAGGCCAAGCGCAATGGCAATCGTCATGCCGCCGCTGACGATGGCGAGCGCCCTGCCCCGCTTTTCCGCCGGCACGATGGCGCCGGCCAGCGAATTGGCACCCGGCACGTAGAGCCCTGATGCCACGGCCATCAGGATGCGCGCGACCATCAAGGTGGCGAACGAGGAAGAGAAGGCTGCAACCAGATTACCGGCCGCAAACAGCGTCATGGCCGCCAAAAGCGTGCTGCGACGCTTGAGGCTGGCAGTCATGACCGTGGTGATGGGTGAGCTGAGCGACATCACCAGCGTGAAGACCACCACCAGGGTTGCTGTGGCAGACAGGCTCATGCCGAGATCCTGCGCAATGGTCGGCAACAGTGGGGCAATCATGAAGCCTTCGGTTCCGATGGCAAACGTACCGAGCGCCAGGAAATAGGAAGGCAGGATGGAGGCGCTTGCCGGCGCGGCGTTGGGCGACGGCACAGGTGCGGCGGGAGGCGAATGTTCAGAGGACATGGAGCGAACTTTCCTGTCTGCGCAACAACCGTGAAAGGCAGTTGCAGCAGTGTGAAATGGAGAGAAAGGCGCGACAGACACGCCGTCGGGCGACGCTAGGCAACGTGGAATGATGGAGATTCACATTCCCTTGTCTTTCAGACGCGCGGTGCCCCACATTGAATCCATTTGGGCGCAACCAACCCGATATTGAGACGGTCTCGCGGGGCGTCACATCCCGCGAGACCATGCAGCATGGCGGGTTCAGCGCTGATAGCGGGCAGCTGGTGTACGGCTGGAGAGATGCGGCAGCATCACCGCGCGTGCGGCTTCCCAGGCATCCCATTCGGCAGCATCGGTCAGCGAAGGAATGCTGGCGAATTCGCCGCGATCCAGCCCCAGAAGGGCGGCGTCGACGAGGTCAGCGGCGGACATGACCCATTCCGTCGGCAGATTGCTGGCCGGCAGGCCAGCCACATCCCAGAACTCTGTGCCCGTGGCACCGGGCAGCACGACCTGAACATTGACGCCAGTGCCCACCAGTTCCTTGCGCAGCGAATGGCTGAATGCGAGCAGGAAGGACTTGGTGCCGCCATAGACACCGTTAAGGATTTCCGGGCCGATGGCAACGATCGAGGCAATGTTGATGATCGTGCCCTTGCCACGGGCGATGAAGCGAGGGACTGCCGCATAGGTCAGTCGCAGGGGCGCTGTGACATTGATCGCCACCATGGCCTGCATGCCTCCCACGTCGGCTGCCGTCAGCGGGGCGGCGCTGCCGAAGCCGGCATTGTTGACCAGATGCGTGATTGTCTGGTCCTCTGCAAGTGCGGCTTCGACGGCGCTGAGACCTTGCTCGGACCCGAGATCGGCGGCGATCGTCTTCACCTGAACGCCGTGCTTTTCCTTCAACGAAGCTGCAACATCAGCCAATCGGCCAAGATTGCGCGCCACGAGAATAAGGTCATGGCCGCGGGCTGCGAAGCGGTCCGCATAGATGGCGCCGATGCCGGACGATGCGCCGGTGATCAGAACGGTGCCCTTGGTGTCAGTCATTGTTCTATCCTCTTCTGGCAGGACGTTCGGCCCTGCTGTTTCGATGACTGAACCTTAGCGCTGGACGAACACGGCTCAAATGTCATATATCCGTCAAAAAAAGACACGACTTCTGTTAGGAGACCCGACATGCGTCACATCGGCTTCATCATGGAAAACGGTTTCCAGGTCATGGGCATGGCCGCGCTCACCGCTTTCGAATTTGCCAATGAGACGCTTGGGATCGAAGCCTATCGCCTGACCGTGATGTCGGAAAAAGGCGGCGCGATCCGCTCCTCGCTGGGCATCAAAATCGAAACACAGCCGCTCCGTGACTTTCCGGATACGCTGATGGTGGTGGGCGAACTGATGCCACAGCCGGTCTCGTCCGCCCTGCGAAACTATATCAAATCGGCGGGCGCTGAATCGCGTCGTGTCGCCGGGGTCTGCACCGGGGCCTTTCTTCTGGCCGAGGCAGGGCTTCTTGATGGCCGCCAGGCGACAACCCATTGGGCACATGCCCGCACGCTGCAGGAGCGGTTTCCGAAGATCGAGGTCGATGAGGATCGCATCTTCATTCAGGACGGGTCGATCTGGACATCTGCCGGCATGAGCTCCGCCATAGACCTGACGCTCGCGCTGATCGAGGATGATCATGGCGCGGAGCTTTCGCGTCAGATCGCGCGCAAGCTTGTGGTCTATCACCGGCGGCCCGGGGGACAGTCACAGTTTTCGGCCCTGCTGGAACTAGAGCCTCGCTCGGATCGCGTTCGGCGTACGCTGGTTTATGCCAAGGAGCATCTGCGCAATCCGCTGACGGTAGAGGAACTGGCGGAAGTGGCAAGCCTCAGCCCGCGCCAGTTCAGCCGTCTCTTTCACGAGGAAACCGGGCAATCGCCCGCCAAGGCGGTGGAGCGGCTCCGCCTGGAGGCGGCCAAGGTCATGCTGGAGGAAGGACGTCATCCCCTCGATATTGTCGCCCGTGACACCGGCTTTGCGGACCGCGACCGCATGCGGCGCGCCTTCCTGCGCTTCTTTGGCCAGCCCCCGCAGAGCCTGCGTCGCAGCCTGAAGCTCATTGAAGGCGAAGACGACAAGATCGCCACAGGCTGACAACGCTTGTCCTTATTTGACGTTTTTATGTCATTTGAGACGTAGAGAAACCGGCCTATGTTCCTTTCATCGAAACAAGCCCGGCGGGCAAATGAAGGAAAGGCCCATGTCTTCTGCAACCAATCTGGAGTGGATTGACACCACCCATGGCAGCCTTGCGGTTCGCAAGGATGGCCCCGAGAGCGGTATCTCTCTCCTTCTGCTTCAGCGTTTTCGCGGCACCTTAGATGATTGGGATCCGGCCTTCATTCAGGCCATCTCCAGGGATCGACGGGTAATCCGCTTCGACAGCGCCGGTATCGGCAGATCGGAGGGAGAGGTTCCTGAAACAATCGCCGGCATGGCAGCTGTCGTCGTCGAGGTTCTGGCAGCACTTGGTCTTTCGAAGGTCGATGTTCTCGGCTGGTCGCTTGGCGGGATTGTCGCGCAGCAGTTCGCTCTGGATTATCCGCATCTGGTGCGCCGCCTGATTGTCGCCGGATCCAGCCCCGGCGGCATCACGGATGGCCCGCAGCAGCATCCGCGGGTACCGCAGGTGATGACCAAGGGCGAGAACGGCGACGATGACTTCCTCTTCCTGTTCTATCCTGAAACGGAAAGCGCCGTTGCCCAAGGGCGGGCATCGCTGGCCCGCATCCAAGCGCAGCCGGATTACGGACCGAAGACGTCCGCGCTCGCTTTCATGGGTCAGGCCAAGGCGATTTCAAGCTGGCCGGGCGTGCTGCATCGCGTGAACGAACTGCGGCTACCGATCCTGGTCGCCAATGGCGCCCATGACGTGATGATCCCGGCCTACCGCTCCTATGTGCTCTCGCAGCAGGCGCCGGACGCCAAGCTGGTGCTTTACCCCAATGCGGGTCACGCCTTTCTCTTCCAGGAGATCGAGGATTTCTCCCAGGAGATCGATCGCTTTCTCGAGGGTTGATCCGGGCAAAAGGCCGGATCCGCCAATCCTTCTGTCCACCCTCTCAACGAATATCACCCAAAAATGGAGATTGACCATGTCTGCCATCACCACCCTGACGGATGACGAAGTCACACCGCATGTCGCCGAAATCTTCGCGGGAGCGAAAGCCGCAATGGGCAAGGTGCCAAACCTGTTCCGCGTTCTCGCCCATGCGCCGGCAGCACTTGAGGTTTACACCGGAAGCAAGCGCTTCCTGAGCGGCGGCGTGCTGACGCCACAGGCTCAGGAGCAGATCGCGATTGCGATTGCGGCGGCCAACGGCTGTGACTATTGCCTCGCAGCCCATACGGGCGGCGCCCGCGCTGCCGGCGTCTCGGCCGAAGATCGCGCCTCCGCCCAGACGGGACGCACCTCCGATCCCAGGATCCAGGCCATTCTCGACCTCGCGCTTGCGATCAACGCGACACATGGACAGGCCTCCGCCCCGGCGCTGGAAGCCGCGCGTGCCTATGGACTGTCAGACGCCGAGATCCTGGAAACGGTGGCACATGTCGCCGTCAACATCCTGACCAATAGCGTGAACAACATCGTCGGAACGACACTCGACTTCCCCAAGGTCGAACGCGTCGCCTGACGCCGGCAACCGGCCGGGAGGGGCTGCTCTCCCGGCGGTATCCTCCCAACGAAATCCTTCAAACATCGCTGAAATCACCACGAAACGCGGCGCGGCCCCTATGCCCGCCCGACCAAGGAGTCATGACCATGAACATCACCGGAAACACCATTTTCATTACCGGCGGCACATCCGGCATCGGCCGGGCGCTGGCGGAAGCCCTGCATTCCCGCGGCAACAAGGTGATCGTCGCAGGCCGTCGCAAGGCCCTGCTGGACGAAGTCTCTGCCGCCAATCCCGGCATTGATGGTGTCGAACTGGATATTGCCGATGCCGCCGATATCGAGCGCGTGGCTGCACGCCTGGTCAAGGACTATCCGACGCTGAACGTGCTGATCAACAATGCCGGCATCATGCCGTTCGACGACGCTGGAGCGAAGATCGACGACGAGGTCTCCCGCCGGATCATCGAGACCAACCTGCTGGGGCCGATCCGTCTGACATCGGCGCTGATCGACCATCTGAAGAGCCAGCCGGCCGCAACGATCATCCACAACACGTCCGTGCTCGCCTATGTGCCGCTCGCATCGACGGCTGTCTATTCGGCCAGCAAGGCGGCGCTGCATTCCTATGCGCTCTCGCAGCGCTTCCAGTTGCGCGACACCTCGGTCCGCGTCCAGGAAATCGCGCCGCCATGGGTCGACACGGATCTCATCAAGAAGAGCGGCGATCCCCGCGCCATGCCGCTCGATATCTTCATCGAGAAGACGATGGCCAAGCTTGCCACCGACGCACCGGAAATCATTGTCGACGAGATCCAGGCCCTTCGCGACAATCCGGGTAGCGGCGAACATGCGTTTGTTCACGGCTTCAATCAGTCGCTGGTCGAGACCCCCATTCCGGTCTGAGCAATAACGACACCACCGCGCTTTTCAAAGGCGCGGTGGCGCTTCCTTGTTGCCGGGAACCAAACATTCAACAGCTTACTTTCCATTGCTCTTGAATGGGCTCGAACTGAACCGCCATGGCTGGTTCGCCCAGCATGGCGTAATATCGCTCCTCAGCATCAGCTGGCGGTATGTTTCCGATGGGCTCCAGAAGGCTTCATCTCCGCAAGACGGACGCTCGACCTCAGGATCGGACGCCTCTGACACGATTATACGGCCATCGCAGGTCTGTCGGACTTGCCTTCCCCTTCGTGCTGGAAAGCCTGGCCGGGATCGGGGGAGAATGAGACGAAGGCACCATCGCTTTGTTTGCGGCTCGCGGGCTTCGTGATCTGGTCCGGCGCCTTCCTGCTGCTCCATGCGGTGCAGGCTGCCACCTCGCCCGGCATCAGATCGAGATAGGCTCGATCTCGGCGCTACGCCTGCTGCTCTTCACCATCCTCGCGGCTGTCACAACGCTGATGAGCGGACTTTTCTTGTACACGAAAGCAGGGCGAGACAGCGCACCGGCGGGCGAAACCAGTTCTTCCTGCAGATCGCGAGCACGCTGCAACTCGCGGCACTCTTGGCGACGCCCATCCCCTTGAGCAGTGTGTTGTGGCTGACGCTCTGCTGAACACCGGCCTGCATGCCCGGCCGAGGCGACCCCATGCCATCATGGCAGCGTCCAGGCTATCGCGATCTTCCAAAAGCAATGAGGCTCCGGCTATTACCACGCCAATCAATCAAGTGCCGGCAGAGAGATTGTGTTTCGGCGTTTGCCTCTCTTCGACGTCGAAGGTTGGCTATGACTCATATGTGGAGCGGCCCGGTTGGCAGGGCGTTGGCGGCACGAATCTTCGTCGGGCGGCACAGTCATATGTCCGGGCTGTGAGCGCGGTCATCGACCGTTGGCCACGATCAGATCTCCGATGTCGATCGCATACCCATGCTCGATCTGCGCTGTCCGAGTTCGCTCAAACAATCAACCCGCGCCGTAATCCAGGCTCATGCCGCCGAAATGGCTCATCTCCCGACAAATACCCAATAACCCGCCAGTCTGATAAATTCATTGGATATTCGAATTGGGGAGATCGTAATAATTCAACGGCGATCCATTTATAAATTGGCAATATCAAATATATTCTTTCGAAGCCAAAAATGACAGGGATCGGAATCCAAATACTTAGGCCAAACGATCACTTCCTTAAGTGGCTGCATGGCGAATGGAGCCTCGAATAATTTCAAGGGATACTGCTGCTTCATTCGATTTGCCACACGGCGATGTAGGGTTGCTATACGTCGTGTTCCCAGAAGCAGATGTGGAACCGCTCCGAAATACTCTACCGTGCATTCCACCCGCCGCTGCTGGCCGTAGCGCGGCAGGAACCAGTCCTCGAAGGCGATGCTGCTGTCTTCACCGAACCGTACCGCCACATGTCCAAGGGCCAAATAGTCCTCCATGCTGAGGGTCTCCTGATCCTTGAAGTTTTCCTGGCAGCCCAGGCAGACCTGGTCGTCGCTAAAAAGCAGCGTTTGCGGATGCTGCAGCCGTGCTGCATATTGCTCGGGAATGATCAGAATATCGATGTTGCCGCGGTCGAACACTTCCACCACCTGCTTTGGGGGACGTCTGAGATCCAGCCGGATGCCCGGCGCTGCGGTGACAAGCTTTCGCACGACTGTCGCAAACAGGGTCTCCACCATGTGATCCGACGCGTGAACGGTGAAGCGCCGGTTGGCGGTTGCGGGATCGAAACTCGCCTTCAGCGCCATCGTGGTGCGGGCATGGTTCAGCGTTTCGCGCACGGGGCCGATCAGGGTCTGGGCAAGCGGCGTGAGTTCCAGGCGCCGTCCCACCTGCACCAGAAGCGCATCCTCGAAATAATCCCTGAGCCGCGAAAGGGCGGCACTCGTGGCCGATTGGCCGATATGCAGCCGCTCGCTGGCCCGCGTGACGTTGCGCTCCTCCAGGAGCACATCGAGCACGACCAGCAGGTTGAGATCAAACCGGTCCAGCCGCATCGGCTTATCCTCCTCGGTCTCCAACTATTAATCTTATCGATGAATGGCATGAATACAATCTGATTTTCATTTGCTTGACCATTGTTAATTCTATCCTCGTGGCAAACGCAGATGGAGGCGTTTTGCCCCCCGCATGTTCGGCAGGCACCGGTAGCTGCCTACAACGAAACATGCAGACACACAGATCTGGGCGCTGCGGGGGCCTTTAGGCAACCCGATCTGCCTATTCGGGAGGGGATCATGAAACGACACTGTTGGGTGGCCGTCGCGGCCGCCGGCTTTTTGACGCCTTGGGTTTGGACTGGGGGAGCACTGGCTGCGGATTCGGCCATCGCTGACACCGGTCCGCCGGATCAATACCTGCCACCGGCCATCGCGGCGGAAAACAATCTGGGGCGGGCGGGGCTGCTGCGGTCTTATTTCGAGAGCGATCAGTTCGGGTCGGTGCAATGGCGCATCGGCCAGGAGCGCAATACGGTTTCCGATGCTGCCGCCTCGGGCCGCCCGAAAAGCGATTACAAGGATGGGACGACCGACACCATCGTTCCCACCAACTTTCTTTTCATGCTGCCGGATCAGGAATCGATGATCCGTCTCGGTCTGCGCGGGACATTTTCAAACGGTGCGAACTATCCGGTGGAGCTGGATGGCGGAACCGGACGCCTTGATCTTCAATATCTGCGTTTTCTCAACCCGCAGACCATGATCGCAATTGGCGGGCTGTATGAATATACCGATCTGGACATCGAAGGATCAGGTTCGGTGAAACGGTCCGCAGGCGGGATCCGCGGCGATGTGTTGAGCGAGTTCTCCACCCATTGGGGCATTGCCGCCCGTGCCGAATATAGCCGGGGCCAGACCGATCTCAGCATTGCCGCCGGGCCGGGCGTCACCATGCGGCACAAGCAGGGCGATGATCATCTCTACACCCAGGCCGAACTGATCGGCCAATATCGCCATGACGACATCGCTCTCGTACCTGAGGGCTGGGTTTTCCATCCGGTGTTGGGCATTCAGTTCCAGCGAAGCTTCCTGGAGGCCACTGCCAATAATTTCGGTGTGGTGTCCTCCGGCGTGGCTGGTCCCAGGGAAGACTACGGCACGGCCTGGGCGCATCTGCGCCTGGAACAGGAAACCGCGCCCGGCCACTGGTCGCCCAATGTGCTCGTCGGTTTCGAACGGGAATATGTCAACGATCTCGATTCCGTTGTCTACGAGCCGAATTACGCGGTTTTCGGGGTGGGCGCCTCGATCATGTTCGGCAAGGGCCAGCGCTTCGAGATTTCCTATACGCGCCATGAGGGCCTGCGCGACGAGCGCTGGAATCAGGCGCTGGTCGGTACGTTGACCATGAATTTCTGATGAGGCCGGGGCCGGCGAAAAAGGTGGCACGGGTAAAGCGTCGCCCTTCCACCGCCGGCCCCGGCAAATCCCCGGCAGGGTTTTCCTGCACCTGTTTTCTCGGGAGGAGAAAATGTCGAAACTCAACAGCTTCACCGTTCATGCAGCCCTCAGCGTCTGTCATATGGCCGGAATGATCGATCTGGCGGCCCTTCCTCTATGGATCGGCACCCTCATGAAGTTCTACGGTCTCGGTGCGCCCCGGGCCGGGTTGACGGTCACGGCGTTCCTGGCTGCGGCCGTCGCATCCAGTTCGGTGTTTGCGCCCATGTTCACGCGGCTGCCGCATCGGCTGTTTGCCGTCGGTGGATTTGCCATCGCGAGCTGTGCCTTCCTTGCCGCATCACGCCTGCCGACATCGGCAGACAGCTTTTCCGTTTTCCTCATCCTGCACGCGGTTGCGGGGATAGGGGCAGGCGGCGCGCTCTCCGTGACCCATGGGTCCATCGGACGCACCTCCAATCCGCACCGGCTGTTCGGCATCGTCAATGTGGCCATGGGCTTGCTGGCGATCGTCATGTTCGCCGTGCTGCCGGGGGCGATCGCTACGGCCGGGGGATCGGTGCTGTTTCTGGCCTTTGCGCTGACCATGGGCTTTGCGGCCCTCGTCTCGCTGCTCTTCTTTCCCTCGGTGGAAAAGCCCGTCGCCGGTGACGCCTCGCATGCACCGCGTGCTCTTTCGGCGGAACCTCTGTCGGGCATCGCCTGGTTGATCATCGGCGCCATTATCTGTCTGGCGCTTGCCCAGGCCACGGTATTTTCCTTCGTCGAACGCATTGGCGACGCCAGGGGCTTCGGCAGCGATAGCGTGCAATTCGTTCTGATTGTCATGGGCTTCATCAACCTGATCCCCGGCGCCCTTGCTGCCCTTCTGCAAAGGCGCCTGCCGCCGCTGGGTGTCGGGCTGGCGGGCCCGGTTCTTCAGACGGTTCTGGCCATGGGCATTACCCATGCCACGATCTTCCCGGTCTATGCCGTGCCGGCAATGGCCTATGTCTCTGTCGTCATTTTTACCCATACCTTCCTGTTCGGCTTTCTGTCGAAGGTGGACCGAACGGGCAGAGCCGTGGCCGCAACGCCTGCGATGATGATGTCCGGCTCGGCCATCGGCCCGGCGCTTGGCGGCGTCATCGTTGCCAATGTCGGCTATGGCGGACTTGGCTGGGCAGTGCTGGCCATCGCCACCCTGGCCGTGACTTTTCTTGCCATTGCCCGCCGCAAACTGGCCCGTGATGCGCTTCGGCCCTTGCTGGCGACCGCCTGATTCCATGCCTGACCTGAAAAGGAGTATTCCGATGAATGAACGTTTCAACGTGCTGCCGGGCCTGCAATTCCCGCAGGACATCGTCTTTACCGGCTATGCGGCACCGGTACGTATCGAGGGTGAGGTCCATGACCTCGAGGTGATCGGTCGCATTCCGCACGAGCTGGAGGGCATGTATATCCGCAACAGCGCCGATCACGCCTATCCGCCGTTGCATGGCAAAGACATCTTTCTGAACGGCGATGGCATGGTGCATTCCGTGCGGATCCAGAACGGCCATGCCGATCTGACCATGCGCTATGTCCGCACTCGTAAGTTCGAGCTGGAGCGGGCAGCCCGCAGGGCGCTGTTCGGGGCCTATCGCAATCCCTTCACCGACTCGCCCGAGGTGACCGGCGAGGATGCCAATACTGCCAATACTTCCGTGCTGTGGCATCACGGCAAGCTCTATGCGCTGAAGGAAGCGGGCCGCCCCTATGAGCTGGATCCGAACGATCTCACCACCAGGGGCGAAAGCGATTTTGGCGGCCAGCTCAAGAGCCGCACCTTTACCGCCCACCCGAAGATCGACCCGGTCACCGGCGATTGCATTGCCTTTGCCTATAACTGCGAGGGTGTCGCCAGCGACGAGATCGAAGTCTATGTCATCGACAAGGAGGGCGAGTTCAAGAGCACCGAGCGCTTCAAGGCGCCCTATTGCTCCATGGTGCACGACTTCCTTGTTTCCCGCAATTTCATCGCCTTCGTCATCTGCCCGATGGTCTGCGATTGGGAGCGGGTGAAGAACGGCGAGCCCTACTGGCATTGGGACAGCCACAAGAACACCTATATCGCCGTCATACCGCGCGATCAGGGCGTGTCTGCCATTCGCTGGTACACCGCGCCGAAGATTGCCATGCAGACCCACACCTTCAATGCCTGGGATGACGGAAGCCGGCTGGTGCTCGACCATTTCGTCACCGCTTCCGGCTGGCTCAGCCAGTTCCCCGACATCCACGATCCGCATGCGCATGAAATGCCGCCCTTCGGCGAGCGCTGGATTGTCGATCTGTCGAGCCCGGAAAGCGCGGTAAAGGTGGAGCGCTTCATCAATCACATCGGCGAAATGCCTGTTGTGGACGGGCGCTTTGCCATGCGGCGCACGCGCCACTATTGGTTCGGCACCAACCATCCGGAAAGCTGGCCCATGCTGCAGCCGGGACCGAAAGGCCCGCCCTTCACCTGCCTCGGACATTTCGACGAGCATACCGGCAAGATCGATCTCTTCTACGCCGGCCCCGACGCCTCGCCGGAAGAGCCCTGCTTCGTGCCGCGCAGTCCCGATGCCGAGGAAGGCGATGGCTGGCTGATGACCATGGTGGGACGCCGGGCGGAAAACCGCACCGACCTCGTCATCCTCGATGCCCGCAATCTGTCCAAGGGGCCGGTGGCAATCGTCAAGTTCCCCTGCCGGGTGCATGAAGGTTTCCACGGCATCTGGGTGCCGGGCAGCGGGCTTGCATCGGACCGTCTTTGATCCCTGCTCTTTTGCCCTGGCAAATGCCGCCTGATCTGGCGGCATTTGTTGCATCACCGGACGGCCTCCGGAAGGAGGACAAGGGAGGAACATAATGATTACATTGTATGGCGACCCCGCCAAAACCCGCGCCAATCGCTGTAGCTGGATGCTGAAGGAGCTTGAAATCGAGTTTTCGCTGGAGAAGCTCGCCTTTCATCCGGGACAGCCGAAGCCGCCGGAATTTCTCGCGCTCAACCCGAACGGCAAATGCCCGACCCTGGTGGATGAGGGTTTCAGCCTGTTCGAATCGCTGGCGATCAACCTCTACCTTGCCAAAAAATATGGCGGCCTGCTCGGTCCTCAGACGGATGAGGAGGAGGCGCTGGTCACCCAATGGTCGCTCTGGGTGATGGCCGAGGTGGAAAAGCCGCTTCTCATGGCCGCGGCCATTCGCACCCTGTTCACCCCCGCAGAGCCCAGCGATGATGAACTGGAGCTGGCGCTGTGGAAATTGGCGCGTCCCTGGGGCGTGCTGAATGCGCATCTGGAGCGGCAGCCCTTCATTCTCGGCGAGCGGTTCAGCGTGGCGGATATCAATGTCGCATCCGTCATGCATATGGCACTGATTGCCGAGTTGGACATATCGGCCTGGCCCGCGCTGAAAGCCTGGCTTGACACCTGCCTGTCGCGACCGCAGGCGGTCGATCTGCTGAGTGTCAGTTTCAAGGTGCCGCGCCCGAAGACGCCGCGCGATATCATCGCGATGTTTCTATAAACCGTATTTTCATGAGGTCAGTTTTGACACGTCTTCCCCTGAACCAGGCCACGCTCATCATCGATGCCGCCCTTGCCGAAGGCCGCAAGCGCAACCTTGCCCCGCTTGCCGTGGCGGTGCTGGATGCCGGTGGTCATCTGATTGCCTACAAGCGCGAGGGCGGTGCCGGTATCGTTCGTTTCGAAATTGCCTTCGGCAAGGCCTGGGGGTCGCTCGGCATGGGTTTCGGCTCGCGTGAACTCGCCCAGCGGGCTGAAAAGCTTCCCACCTTCTTTTCCATGCTGGGCAATGTCAGCTGCGGGCGCATGGTGCCCTCACCCGGTGGTGTGCTGATCCTCGAGGCAAATCGCGAGGTGATCGGGGCCATCGGCATTTCCGGCGATGTCGGCGACAATGACGAACTCTGCGCGCTGGAAGGAATTAAGGCTGCCGGTCTCTTGAGTATCTAAAGCGTGTCGCATTTATTCGGCCTCCTATCCTGCTGCTTTCAAGACGTTTCTGCATTCAGTGACAGAGAAGAGAGCGATGATACCGTCGAGCGCATGGGTTATCGCATCGAAGCTTCTGGCGACTCGCTTTCGTAAGCGCGCCTTGAGCTTTGAGAACGCCATTTCGATGGGGGTTCAGGTCCGGCGAATGGGGCGGCAGGAAGAGAAGCCACGCGTCCGTCGCCCTGACCAGTTGTTCGGCTTTCTCGCTTTTGTGGAAGCCGACATTGTCGAGGATGACAACATCACCGGGCGACAATGTCGGCGCAAGCTGTGTATCGATCCATGTTTCGAAGATACGGCTGTTGAGGGGCGCATCGACAATCCATGGCGCGGTCAGGCCATGGCAGCGCAGTCCCGCGATGAAAGTCTGAGTTCTCCAGTGGCCGAAGGGGCGTAAGCCGCAAAGCGGCTGCCTTTGGCAGACCATCCGGTGCGCTTCATCAGACAGGTATTCGTTGACGTCTCATCGACAACGATGAGCCAGGACAACGCCTTGTTGAAGAACAGCTTCCGGCGATTGATCCAAAGCCCTGGCGATCTCCGGTCTGCGCTGCTCGCTTGCCTTGAGGCTTTTTCATCGTTGAGCCCAAGGCGATGGAGAAGCCGCCCGACGGTGGCGCGGTGGACGTCGATGCGGCGCTGGGCCAGTTCGATAGACAATCGGTCCGGGGTCACTGCGCCATGCAGAGCCACACGCACGCCGAACCATTCCCCGTGGGGAGAAAGTTTACTGCCAGGTGGAGGGCCCTGTCTGGCCGGGGAAAGACAACCAGATGATCGGTGCAGGATCATCTGGTTGTTGACCAACCGGGAAGAAACCCGGAAATGCCGGGCGGCTTCCCGATTGCTATTGCCTTCATTCACAAACGCAATGACACGCTCACGCCACTCTGGCCTGCCACTGAAGTTTCATCCGGCTGCGATGAGAGCCTTGGCGGGCCGGACTCTAATCAAATCTGGAGGCAATTCTCAGTGGCAGGTCATCTTGCATCGACGGCTCCTGCCTTGGCGATCAGCACATACGCGGCCGGCACGACGAAGAGTGTGAACAGCGTGCCGATGGACAGGCCAGCGGCAATGACGAGGCCCATGTTGAAGCGGGAGGCAGCACCGGCCCCGGAGGCGGTGATCAGCGGGATGACGCCGAGCACCATAGCCGCCGTAGTCATCAGGATCGGTCGAAGGCGGATTTCGGCGGCTTCGACGATGGCCTGACGCTTGGACTTGCCGGCATTCCGATGTTCGTTTGCCACTTCCACCATCAGGATGCCGTGCTTGCTGACGAGCCCCATCAGCGTCACCAGACCAACCTGCGTGTAGATGTTGATGCTGGCGCCGCCGAGCCCGAGGCTGATGAAGATCAGCGCACCGGCGAGCGACATGGGCACCGAGACCAGGATCACGATCGGGTCGCGGAAGCTGTTGAACAGGGCTGCCAGCGACAGAAAGATGATGATCAGCGCGAAGGCGAAGGTGGTGACGAAGCCGCCGCCTTCCTGCTCCAGCTGGCGCGACTGGCCGCCGTAGTCCACCGTATAGCCCGGCGGCAGCGTGTCGGCCGCCAGCTGCTTCAGCGTCTGCAGGGCATCGCCCATCGCCACGCCCGGCATGGCGACGCCGGAAATAGTGGCGGAATTCACCTGCTGGAAGTGGTTGTAGGACTGCGGCGACACCTTGGTCTCGATATGCGCAATGGTCGAGAGCGGAATGCTGCTGCCGTCGCTCGCCTTGATGTAATAGTTCAGCACATCCTTGGCGTTCAGGCGGGACGCCTGCTGGACCTGGGGGATGACCTTGTAGGAACGACCATCGAGGCTGAAATAGCCGGTATAGCCGCCGCCCAGCATGGTGGCGAGCGAACTGCCGACATCGGACATGCTGAGGCCGAGTTCGGCTGCCTTCTCACGGTCGAACACGACACGCGCTTCCGGCTGGTCGAACTTCAGATCGTTGTCGAGGAAGATGAACTTGCCGGTCTGCAGCGCCTTGGCGATGAAGTCCTTGGAGACGTCGTTCAGCTGGCCGAAGTCGTTGGTCGTGGTGATGACGAACTGGATCGGCAGACCGCTGCTGCCCGGCAGCGGCGAGGTCTGGAAGGCGACGGTACGGACGCCGGCAATGCCGTTCAGCTGGTTCTGGATTTCCGGCTGCAGCACCTTCGTGCTCTTTTCGCGCTGCTCCCAGGGCTTCAGGACCCAGCCGAGGATCGACTGGCCGGGCGCGTCGATCTGGAAGACCAGATTGGTCTCTGGCTTGTCCTTCAGGATATCGTAGGCCTGCTGCGAGTAGAATTGCCGCTGCCGCAGCGTCGAGGTCGGCGAGGCGGTGGTCAGGCCGAGGATGATGCCCTGGTCCTCCTGCGGCGCGAGTTCGGTGGTCGAACTGGTGTAGAGCCAGTAGATGCTGCTGAGCACGATCAGACCGAACACGATGACGACCGAGAGCGTGTTGAGCGTGCCTTCCAGCATGCGGCGATAACCGCGGCTGAGCGCTGCCATGAAGCGATCGATCGCATGAACGATCCGCGCTTCCAGCGTGGCGCTGTCCTTGTGGATGGGCTTCAGCATGTGGGCGCAGTTCATCGGCGAAAGCGTCAGCGCGATGACCGCCGACACGGTGACCGCACCGGCGAGCGTGAAGGCGAATTCGGTGAAGAGTGCACCCGTCAGGCCGCCCTGGAAGCCGACCGGGACGTAGACAGCGATCAGCACGATGGTCATGGCGATGATCGGGCTGGCGAGATCGCGCGCGGCCTGCAAGGCTGCGTTGAACGGCGTCATTCCCTCTTCCATATGCCGGTTCACGCCTTCGACCACGATGATCGCGTCGTCGACGACAAGACCTATGGCGAGAACGAGGGCAAGAAGCGTCAGCAGGTTGATCGAGAAGCCCATGGCAAGCATCAGCGCGAAGGTGCCGATCAGCGACAGCGGAATGGCGACGATCGGGATCAGAACGGCGCGCCAGGAGCCGAGGAAGGCGAAGACCACGATGGTCACGATCACGCCGGCTTCCAGCAGGGTATCGATCACCTCGTTGATCGAGCTGTTCACGAAATCGGTGGAGTCGTAGATCACCGTGCCTGTCAGGCCGACCGGCAGCTGCGACTGGATGTCCGGCAGCACGGATTTGACGCCGTTGATCACGTCCAGAAGATTGGCCGTCGGTGCGACCTGGATGCCGATATAGACCGCCGTCTGGCCGTTGAAGCTCGTCACGCTTTCGTAATCGTCGCTGCCGAGGGTGACATTGGCCACGTCCTTCAGGCGGATGATGGCATTGTTGGTCTGCTTGACGACGAGGTTCTTGTATTCCTCCAGCGAGTGGAGATTGGTCGAGGAGGACAGGTTCACCTGGACCAGCTGGCCCTTGGTCGTGCCGAGGCCGGAGATATAGTCGTTGCTCGTCAGCGCGGTGGATACTTCGGAGGCGCTGAGGCCATAGGCGGCGAGCTTGACGGGATCGAGCCAGGCGCGCAGCGCGAATTTCTTGGCGCCGAGCAGTTCGGCCGTCTGGACGCCCTTCACCGATTGCAGCTTGGGCTGGACGACGCGGGTCAGGTAATCGGTCACCTGGTTGGGCGCCAGCGCATCGCTCTTGAAGCCGAGATACATCGAATCGATGGTCTGGCCGACCGACAGCGTCAGCACCGGCTGCTGGGCATTGGCCGGCAGCTGGTTGATGACGGAGTTCACCTTGGTATTGATTTCCGTCAGCGCCTTGCCGGAATCATAGTTCAGGCGAAGGTTGACGGTGATGGTGCTGGTGCCGGTCTTGCTGGTCGATGTCATGTAGTCGATGCCGTTGGCCTGCGCGATGGCATTTTCCAGCGGCGTGGTGATGAAGCCGGCGATGATGTCCGCATCCGCACCCGAATAGGTGGTCGTCACCGTCACCGTGGCATTCTGGGTGCGGGGATATTGCAGAATGGACAGCGTCGTCATCGACTTCAGCCCGAGGACGAGGATGAGCGCACTCACCACCAGCGCCAGCACGGGGCGGCGCACGAAGATGTCCGTGAAGCTTTTCATGGGTGGATGTCCTATTGATCCGTAACGACAGGCGCGTCTTCGGCAGGCGGCACGTGGCTGTTGTCGATGTTGACCGGCGTGCCGTTGCGCAGCTTCAGCTGGCCGGCGATCACGACCTTGTCGCCCGGCTGGATGCCGTCGACGACGGCCACATTGTCGCCGCGCACATTGCCCGTCTTGACGAAGGTCTGGCGGGCCACGCCCTGGGCCTGGTCGCCCTTGGCCTTGTCATCGACGATGAAGACGCTGTCGCCATAGGGATTGTAGACGATGGCCGTCTGCGGCAGCGTCACGAGCTGCTGGACGGAACCGATCGCGATGGCAACCTTCGTAAACATGCCGGGCAGCAGCGCGCCATCGGGGTTCTTGATCGTGGCACGCACCAGAACGTTGCGGGTGGTGGAATCGACCTTGGGATTGATGGCCGAAATCTCGCCCTTGAACACGCGGCCCGGATAGACATCGACCGTGGTATTGACCTCCTGGCCCACCTTCAGGCGGCTGAGGGCCTGCTGCGGCAGATAGACATCGACATAGAGCGGATCGAGCGCCTGCAGCGTCACCACGGTGGTGCCGGCCGTCAGATACTGGCCGAGATCGACGGAGCGAATGCCGAGGCGGCCGCCGAAGGGGGCGGTCAGCGTCTTCTGCGCCACCACGGCCTTCTGCTGATCGACCAGCGCCTGGGCGTTGCGGACATTGGCGGTGTCGGTATCGACCGTTGCCTGGCTGACGGCCTTGATGGCCTGCTGCGCCTTGTCGCGATCGAGCGTGATGACGTAATTGTCGAGCGTAGCCTGGAGGGAGGCAAGCTTGGCGATGTCTTCCTGAGCGGCCAGTTGCAAAAGCGTCTGGCCAGCGGAGACGGAATCGCCCGACTTGAAGCTGATGTTCTGCACGATGCCCGAAACTTCAAGCGCGAGATCGGCGCCATTGGCGGCCTTCAGCGTGCCGACAGCCTCGATCTCGTCCTGCCACGGCGTGCGCGCGGCAACGGCGGTGGAGACGGTCTGCGGCGGATTGCTCATGCCGGCCATCACCTGCTTGATGATTCCGGCCTTGAAGTTCTGGAACCAGTAGAGCCCGCCAAAGACAGCGCCGGTGGCGAGCAACATGATCACCATTCGCTTGATCATTGTTCTTGGACCTTCTTGTTCTTGATATCGGTGGTGGTGGCGTTTGTGGCGGGAACCGAATCGGGGCCGGCAAAGCGGCCGGGCTGGACGCGGGGACGCGACAGCGCGGTCTCGTCTTGCCGGTTCCACCAGCCGCCGCCGAGCGACTGGTAGAGCGCGACCGTATCGGTGTAGCGGGTGGCCTGCGCCTTCACGCGGGAAATGACCGCGTTCTGGTAGGTCTGCTGGGCGCTGGAGACCGTCGGGTAATCGACGGCGCCGGTCTTGTACTGCTCTTCGGCCATGGTGAGGCTTGCCTGGGCGGCCTTCTCCGCGGCCGTCTGCGCCTGCAGCGCCTTGGCGTCGTACTGGATCGCCCTCAGGCTGTTGGCCACGTCCTGGAAGGCGGAGATGACCGTGGACTTGTACTTGGCGAGGTCCTGCTCGAAGGTGGCGACGCTGGCTTCCTTGGTATGGAAAAGCGTGCCGCCATCCAGCAGCTTCTGGGTGACCGAGCCGGCCACGCTCCACGCGATCGAATTCGCGGAGAACAGATCCGACGGGGTGCTGGCGCTGGTCGAATAGCTGCCGCTGAGACTGATCTGCGGCAGCATGTTTGCAATCGACACACCGACACTCGCAGTAGCCTCATGCAGGGTTGCCTCGGCGGCACGAATGTCCGGCCGCTGGCGCACAAGCGCCGATGGAAGGCTGACCGGAAGTGCCTGCGGCAGGCGCAGATCCGCAAGCCGCACGCTTTCGCCGCGGTCCTGGCTCGGCAGACGGCCGAGATAGGCCATCAGTTCGTTGCGCGTCTGGGCGCGCTGCTTCTGCAGCGAGGGAAGCGTCGCCTCCGTCTGGGCCAGCGTCGATTGCTGCGACAGCACGTCGGAGGCTGGAACCGCACCGAGGTTGAACTGCTGCTGGATGCGCTGCAGCTGGTCGCGCTGCAACCGGATGATATCTTGCGTCGCGGCGATCTGGGCGCTGAGCGAAGCGTCGGTCAGGGCCGATGTCACGACATTCGCCGTAAGGGAAAGATAGGTCGCCTCCAGCTCGAAACGCTGGTATTCGGCCGCCGCCCACTTGGCCTCGATCTGGCGACGCGTGCCGCCGAAGATATCGAGGGTGTAGGAAACATCGACCGACGCGTTGTGCAGCGTGTAGATCGAGGCGGGCGAGCTTCCGCTGGCGGCGGTGCGTTCCCGCGTTGAGGATGCGCTCGCACTGACCTGAGGCAGCAATCCTCCCTGCTCCGCGATTGCCGTTTCGCGGGCTGCACGCAACGCATACTGGGCGGCAGCGACGTCCGGATGGTTGCGGATGGCCTCCTCCACGAAGGCATTCATCTGTTTCGACTGGAACAGACTCCACCAGGCCGGGTTAACATCGCTGCCCATGACAAAGCGCTGCGCTTGACGACCATCCGAGACGGTAGAACCCACGGTTTTGCCAAGGCCGTCATTGGTGTATCCAGACACGTCAGGCGCGTAGGGAATTTTGAAATCGGGGCCAACCGTGCAGCCGGACAGTGCCAGGAAGGTCGACATGAGAATGAGATGGGGGCGTCCGAACAGGGTGTCCGGACGCGATAGGGACGAGAAGCAGGACTTGACCATGAAGTACGACCGACTGAACCGAACCGTTTAGTTTATTTCACTGAGATCGCAGTGCGCCTTGCAAAAGTCAAGAGTGAACCGAACCGTTTAGTTCGATGAAGGGATTTTGCCCGATGAACAATGCCGGACAGCGTAAAGACCCGCCCCATTCGCCAGGCCAGATGGAGCGCAAGACAACGCCCAAATCGCGCCTCGTCCTGCAGGCCGCCCGATCCTGCTTCCTGGAACTGGGCTATGATCGGACCAGCATGGACCTGATCGCGAAAAAAGCAGGGGTATCAAAGGCGACGGTCTATGCACACTTCGAGAGCAAGGAGGCCTTGTTGTACGGCCTCATCGAAGAGGAGTTCGAGATCGACGGGCCGCCCCCGCTCTGGGATCCGAACAGGCCGATCGTCGATATAACAGCTGCCTTGACGGATATTGCTCATCGCTTCACCGCAATCTTTCTCACCGACAAGAAGCTCGGCTTCCATCGTCTCATCATGACGAACGCTTCCCACTTCCCCGCAATCGCGGAGATCTTCATGAACGGCGGTCCTCGCCGGCACCTCAAAGAGGTGCGGACGTTTCTGGAACGGGGTATCGACGCTGGCTGGCTGCGCATCGACGACCTCGACCTCGCCGCGAAACAGTTTCTCAGTCTCGTTCAAGGCGATCTGCCGCTGAACTGGGCTCTCTCCATGCAGCCACCTGAACCCGGCCGCTACGAAGCCCTCATCGAGGGAGGCGTTCGTGTCTTCCTGGCCGCCTACGGCGCCACTCGGACGGAGTAGAAACTGCACTCCGGGCGCCATCGCATGGCTGGGTGAACCGGGAGCACGTCAGGATCGCCAGCTTTTCGAGGAGCCAGGGAAGCGATCTTGTCCCAATGTCCATCGCTCCGTTCATATCGCTTCGCCACCATTCCGAGGTCCCCGTGTTGCGGACGGCAATCTGGAGCATTTCGGGGGAAAACCGGATCACCTGACGTGTTCCACCTCTTTGTTTTCACGCGGTCCGGACGCAACATCGCTGACGCACTCCTGCTGGACGCTCCATGAGCCACTCATCGAATTCGGTCCGCTTTTCAAATCGCGGACACGCGCTTGGTCCATCTCATCGCGTTTGTCGTAGAAGATACGGTATGAAGTCATCGGCTGCAGCCCGATATGTGACTTGAAGCGAACCTCATGAGGGAGGGGCCTGAGAATGACAGAAACCGGTTTTCCTCTCAGCCGGACCGATGCCTTTCAACGTCTGCAATCGTTCCTCCCCGCGGCAGGGCGAGCTTATGCGCGCCTGCGCAACATGGATCAAGGGAAGGGTCGCCATGTGCACGTATCCCGGCTTTCGCCGGCTGTGCGTCGACGGCTCATCACGGAAGCGGAGATCATCGAGACTGTCCTCGCGCACCATGATCTCGCATCGGCCGAGAAGTTTGTCAGCGAGGTGTTCTGGCGCAGCTACTGGAAGGGTTGGCTAGAACAGCGCCCGACACTGTGGCCGGACTATCGCGCGGCGTTGGAGCGGGAGAAAGATCGCCTCGATGCGTCTGCCGATCTCCGACTGCGGCATGAGGCAGCGATTGACGCGCGCACGGGCATCGATTGTTTCGACGCCTGGGTCGAGGAACTGAACGTCACAGGCTATCTTCACAACTGGGCGCGGATGCAGTTCGCTTCGATCTGGATCTTTACCCTTGGACTCCCGTGGGAACTCGGCGCCGCCTTTCTGTTCGACAGGCTGATCGATGCAGATCCTGCATCCAACACGCTGTCGTGGCGCTGGGTGGCGGGTCTTCATACGGTCGGCAAGGTCTATCTTGCTGATGCCGGCCGTATCCGGTCCATGACAAACGGCCGCTTTTCGCCGACAGGACTGGCGCACACGGCCATCATTCCCACAGATTGCCTGCAGACGCCCCAACCTGCCGCCGTCCGTCCTTTTGCTCGCCCCAGCCCGTCTGCGCCGACGCTTCTGCTGTTGACCTCGGAAGATCTTTCACCGGAGACGTCGCCGGAGATGTGCGGACTGCCGGTCCGCGCCATCGCCTGCATCGACGGCTGCAACGCATGGGATCGAATGGCCATGGCCGACGGCATGGAGCGCGCCTGCAAAGCCTGGCCGGAAGCAGACTGTCTTGGAATCGTCGAGCCGGGCCACCTGCTGGCCAAGGCCCATGCGGCGGGATGTAGCCAGGTCACAACCGCGTTTCTTCCTGTGGGACCCGTGGCGGATGTCCTGATGCCGTTACAGGTCGAGGGGCCCACACGCGGTGTGCTCTTTACGGAATACATGCACGATTGGGACCGGCGCACATGGCCCCATTGCCGGAAAGGGTTTTTCGCGCTCAGGGAGAAGATCCCGGCGCTGGTTCGTTGCGGGAGAGACTGACTTGACGCCATCCGTGACCGTGTTTTTCGATGGAGCCTGTCCGCTCTGCCGCCGCGAGATCATCCTGATGCGCAGGCTGGACCGTCGGGGCGCGATCTGTTTCATCGATGTGTCCGACGCGACGACGGCCTGTCCCATCGATAGAGCAGCGCTTCTCGCCCGCTTCCATGCGTCCGAAAATGGACGCCTCTTCTCAGGCGCGCGCGCCTTCGCCGCCATGTGGCGGGCGATCCCGATGCTGCGGCCACTAGGCATCCTCGCGGATCTGCCGTGGGCGAGGCCCGTGTTCGAGGCGGCCTATCTCGGCTTTCTGCGCCTGCGTCCCCGTCTGCAGAGGTCGGTCTCATGAGCGACAGGGATCGCTACCGGCCCGTGCCACAGGGTCGATTGAATCGGCTTGCGGCACTCGGCCAGATCGCCGGCGGCGTCGCCTCGGGCGTGGTGTCGGAAGGGCTGAGCCGTCTGGCGAAGGGTGAGCGACCGCATCTGCGCGATCTTCTTCTGACGCCGTCGAATGCACGCAAGGCTGCGGACCAGCTGTCGCGCATGCGCGGCGCGGCGATGAAGCTCGGCCAGATGGTGTCGCTCGATCCAGGCGAGTTTTTGCCACCGGAACTGCAGGCGATCTTCTCCCAGTTGCGGTCATCGGCGTATTTCATGTCGCCCGGCCAGCTTTCCGCGAGTCTCGCAAGCGCCTGGGGTCCGGATTGGCGGCGCCATTTCAGCCGCTTTGACGTAACGCCAATGGCTGCCGCATCGATCGGACAGGTTCATCGGGCCGTGCTCATCTCAGGTCGTTCCTTGGCTGTGAAGGTTCAATATCCCGGCGTCGCCCGCAGCATCGATTCCGATATCGACAATGTCGCGACATTTCTGCGGCTCTCCGGTCTCGTTCCCGCCGGGCTCGACCTCGCGCAGCATCTGGCCGAAGCCAGGCGCCAGTTGCACGAGGAGGCAGATTATCTGCGCGAGGCCGAACAGATGCGCCGGTTTCGCGCGCTGCTTGCCGGAGATGCCCGCTTCGTGGTTCCCGCGCCTGTGGAAGAACTCCTGCGTCCCACGGTGCTTCCGATGGACTTTGTCGAAGGCGTTCCAATCGAGCGGCTCGCGGTGGTGCCGGAGGCAACGCGCGAGACCGCCATGCGGGCGCTTGCCGATCTCGCCCTCTCCGAACTCTTCACGTTGGGCGTAATGCAGACCGACCCGAACTTCGGGAACTACCTCTGGCGACCCGAGGATGGGCGCATCGCGCTTCTTGATTTCGGCGCCGTGCGGCCTGTCATGCCCGATAGTGCCGAATCCTATCGCAGGCTGTTGCAGGCGATCCTGAGCGGCAGGAACGAAACGGTCCGCGCAGCTTTCCTCGACATGGGCTATCTCTCGTCGGCGCAAGTCGCACGCCATGGCCGCATGCTCGACGAAATGATGTCGACAGTGCTGGAATACGTGCTTCAGGCGCCGGAAGGCCTGGTCGATTTCAGCGACCGCGGACCGCTCGTTGCCGTGCGTGAGAGGTCGCAATCGCTCTTCGCGGACCGGTCTCTCTGGACGTTGCCGTCTCCGGACAAGATGTTTTTGCAGCGAAAGATAACCGGCATGGCGCTTCTCGCCCTGAAATTGCGCGTTCGGTTACCGGTTGTCGAAATGCTGTCCCGCTACGCATAGGGCATTGGACACCCGGAAAGGCGATCGGGTTGGCGGGCTTTGACCCGCCGCTCATGGCCCGAAGCCAGCCTCGTTCTATGGGCTGCTCGGCGACGAAGCCGCCCCGCCAGGCACAGGCAGAAGCTCCGCCATCGCGCGATAATGGGCCATCTGTCCCGCCACGAATGTGCGAAACTCCAGAAGCAGCTCCGGGGACATATCTTCGAGCCTGCCATTGACGACCCGGAACAGGCCGGCGGCCTCTCCTTCGGCATAGAGGTTGCCTATATGCTGGCGGGAGACCTGAAAGCGACGCGCCATGGCGTGATAGCTGAGCGACACGTCCCAGCGTTCATCGCCACGGCCGCGGGCCAGGGCAGCACCCACCACGGCTGTCAGGATCAGGTAGCCGGCATCGCGACCGCTGAAGCTGACGATGGTCGGAAACGGACGAAACAGGATGTCCTGCGCATGAAACTGCCGGGTCGACAGGCCAAGCAGGCGGCATAGCACGTCGGGATCCTCGAGGAGGCGCAAATGCAGCCTGTCGGCTCCAGGCGTGATCGCCTCTGCGACCTGGAGGGCCGATAGCGGCGAACGAGCAATCTCCCGTACGAGCGACGGGCTTGGGACCAGATGCAGGGCACGGGCGTCCTGCCCGTCACGCCGGGTCTGTACATAACCGCCGGCCCTGAGGCCCCGGATCTGGTCGGCCACCTGGCGAGGGCTTGCGGGAACGACCGCCTGCAGTGCGCTAAGGCTTGGCACGAAGGCCGGATCGTCGAGTGACCGGGCATAGTTCCCGATCAGACAATAGCAGGTGATGTACCGGATCTTCTGGCCGAAAATCTTGGTTGCCGGCCAGTGCAGGTCCGGCGGCGCGCACATAAGCCGGCAATAATCGAGCAGAGCCTCCGGAAAGTCCGGCTGCGCCAGAAACGCGGCGGCCCGAAGCCACACATCCCGGTCTCGATAGGCAGAAACGGTGTGGTACAGCACCGCATCACCCGGAATGCTGTCTCGCCTCGACTGCATGAATGTCACCCTCCCCAATGCCTTCGCCGATGGCGATAACCGCGCTGCTGCACCGCACAACCGACATTATTCGGCGAACGATATATCTTGGCAAAGCATTCGTCACAAAAGACAGACTGGGCAGGCAAGGCAACCGCCCTCGCCTCTCTATTCATAGCCAGACTGAATAGCGGCAGAGTTTAGACTTTTCCATGCCCTGTGCCCCCTTCTAGAAGTTGCAGGCATGCCAGAGGTCCACAGGGGGACGGCTCATCACTGCGGATCCATCCGCGCCGACCCTTCCGGCGGATGGCTGCCGTCGTTCGGAGCCGGTTCCGTCCGCCATCATCGTCGAGAGCCTGATGACCGCAATTTCACGTCCGCATCTGCGCCTGCTGCTTGCCACCTCGTTCGCCATCGCCGTTGCCCCGCTGGCAGCGCTTGGCCAGACGGCCGGTCAACTCGTCGCGCCGACCTATGCGCCGAACCTGCAGCGCCCGGGAGGTGGGCTCGAACTGCTGGCAAGCAACGGGCTGGAAACGCCGCCGGGCGCCGAACGGCTTTTCGTCACGCCTGCCGGCCTTGAGGTCGAGGGTGGATTGCCGGCCATGGCGGCCGCCACGCGCGAGATCGAGGCCCGCCTCAGGGGACACCGGGTTTCGGGGGCCGATCTGTTTGCCGCGGCGCGCGATCTGGAACGGGCCTATGCGGAGGCCGGCTATGTTCTGGTGCGCGTCTCCCTGCCGCCCCAGACCATCGTTGATCATGCCCCGCTGCGGCTGCTGGTCACCGACGGTTTCATCCAGAGGGTCGACACGACAGGGGTGCCGGCCGGCGTCCGGCCGCGTGTCGATGCCTATGCCGCGCCGCTCGTCGGACGAACGGGCATCACGCGCGCACAGATCGAACGGCAGTTGCTTCTCGCCGGCGATACGCCGGGGCTCGCGCTACGCTCGACCATCAAGGCCGGGGACAAGACCGGGGCTGCCATTCTGGTGCTGGAGGGCCGCTATGATCCTGTGGCGGTGACCCTGTCGGCCGGTAACGGACAATCCGATGCACTCGGCGACTATACGGTCGGCATCGGTGCGGATCTGAACAATCTCGCCGGCCTCGGCGAGATCAGCTACTTTCGGTTCAGCGGCTATCCCGGCCTGACCGACGGCCATCTTTTTGCAGAGCATCCGCGCAACAGACAGATGGTTGCCGGCATTCTCCTGCCGCTCGGCTTCGATGGCATGGCGCTGAATGTCGAGGCGACCGACTCGCGCAACAGGCCGGACAATGACGATCTTCTGGAGATCGACGACCACTATCGGCGTCTGTCGACGCGTCTGTCCTACCAGTGGATCCGCTCCCGCGCGTTCAATACCGCCACAGAACTCAGTCTCGACGTCATCGACGAAAGACAGACGATCGACTTTGGCGGCACCGGGAGTCCGTTCACCAGGGATTCGCTCCGGGTTGTGCGCCTGGGCCAAAGCTTCGATTCGCTGACCGCCGCGAGCGCCAGCATCGATGGGCGCGTCACGGCTTCCTTTGGCCTGGATGCGCTCGGGGCCCGCAGCGCCACCACGGACCTGCCTCTGACGCGTGCCGGCGCGGAGCCCGATTTTCAGAAGCTGGACGCCAGCCTGCGTTACCGGCAGGCCCTTCTGAAGCGGCTGGACTTTACCGCGGTGGTGCGCGGTCAGGCCTCGTTCGGCCAGGCGCTTCCGTCGTCGGAACAGATCGGTCTTGGTGGAAGCGGTGCCCTGTCCTCGTTCGACTCAAGCAGCCTGCAGGGCGATAGCGGTGTGATGGCGCGCCTCGACCTCGCCCTTCCGATGCCGCTGGTCTCACGATCGCCGGATCGGCTGATGGATGGTGTCTGGGCACCCTATGTCTTTGCCGCGGCCGGGATCGTGGAACTGGCCGCGCCGACGGCACTGGAGCGCAAGGTCACCCGCGGCGCCTCGCTCGGCCTTGGCATAAAGCTCAATCTTGCCGAGACGCCGCTCGCGGGCAACAGCCTGCTGACCCTGGAATATGCGCACGGCTGGGCGGACGGCGAAGATCAAAGCAACCGGCTGCTTCTCAATACGGTGTTCAGGTTCTAGCCGGGACACGGACTTCCCGAAACCATTACGGGGCCCTCAAACGGCTCGCCCCACAGGAGGAAGATCATGAAACCGGTCACGCGACTGACGATGTCCACCCCGCCTTTAGCACAACGCCGCACTCTGCGCCGGCAGATGCTGTGCCAGACGGCCCTTGCCGGCGCAGTTGGTCTCTCGGGCGGCCTGTTCATGCCCGGTGCGGCCGCCAGAGCTGATTCGCTGCCGGTGGCGCCGACCGTCGTAGCCGGCAGCGCTACCATCAGAACCGGTGGTAACGAGATGACAGTGAACCAGTCGTCGCATAACGCGATCGTCAACTGGAACAGCTTTTCCATCGGTGCCGGCCACGGAGTGACCTTCGTGCAGCCCGATACATCCTCTGCCATCCTCAATCGCGTCAACGGCAGCACCGCCTCGACCATCGCCGGACGTCTTTCCGGCAACGGCCAGATCTATCTCGTCAATCCAAACGGCATTGCCATCACGCCGAGCGGAAAGATCAAGGCGGGTGGCGGTTTCGTTGCCTCGTCGCTCGACATCGGTGACGACGACTTCATGGCGGGCCGGCGCATCTTTTCCGGCACGGATAGAGCCGGTTCGGTGGTGAATGAAGGCGAAATAGCCGTCGGATCCGGCGGGTATGCCGCGCTTCTCGGTCGGAGGGTCCGCAATGACGGTCTGGTTTCGGTCCCTCTCGGCCGGGTCGGCCTCGGTGCGGGCCAGCAGGCGACACTCGATGTATCGGGCGACGGCTTCCTGCAGGTTGCCGTGCCCGACCCGACAGCCGGCGAGGACCCGCTGATCGTGCATAACGGCCGGCTATCCGCCGATGGCGGACGCATCGTCATCTCTGCGGCAACGGCCCGCGAGGCGGCAAGACAAGCGGTCAACATTGCAGGCGTGACGGAAGCGAAATCGATCGGCGGGCGCAATGGTGCCATCAGCATCGGCGGCGGCGAAGGTGGCAAGGTTTCGATCCGCGGCAAGGTCGATGTCTCCTCGGGTACAGGCAAGGGTGGCAGCATCACCGTCTCCGGCCGCGATGTCGCGCTGAGCGGGGCGACACTCGACGCGTCCGGCAGAGAAGGTGGCGGCGCTGTCCGCGTCGGCGGCAATCGCAAGGGCGCGGCGGGGTTGCAAACGGCAGCGACGACATCCGTCGATGCCGCAAGTGTCATCCGCGCGGACGCAACCGGATCCGGCACCGGCGGCCAGATCGTCATCTGGTCCGACCTCGCCACGAACTATGCCGGCACCCTCAGTGCGCGCGGCAAAGGCTCAGGCGCGGGCGGCGAGGCGGAAGTGTCGGGCAAGGCCGGGCTCGACTTCATCGGAGCCGTCGATCTCTCCGCCGAAAGCGGCGTTTTCGGCAATCTGCTGCTTGATCCGTACAATGTGACGATCTCCAGCGCAGCATCGACCAATGCCTCCGGCGTGACACCGACCGGCAACGACAGCATCATCAACGTTGCAACGCTGCAGAACGCCCTTGCCAATGCCAATGTGACGATATCGACAGGCAGCGAAGGATCTGCCGGCAACCAGGCCGGCGATATTCTGGTCGCTTCCGACCTCATGTGGAACCAGGGCACCAGACTGACACTGTCGGCCTATCGCAACATTGCGCTGAACGCCAACCTGAGTGGCAGCGGCGGTGCCTCCGTCGTGCTGCGGGCGGACAATGCCGGCACGGGAACAGGCACAGTCACGGTCGCCGGCGATCGTCGGATCACCGCAGATGGCGGCGTCTCGATCTATTACAATCCTGCGGGCAAGGATGCCGGCAGCGTCAATACCGACAGCTACCTCAACCTCCCGGACTTTTCCGGGATCGGGGGAACCCGCACCGCGGTGACCGCCTACGCGCTGGTCAACACCATCTACGACCTGCAGAACGTCCGAAACAACAAGACCGCGAATTACGCCCTCGGCCGGGATATCGATGCCGGCGTGACACATGACTGGAGCAGCGGGTTTCTCTCGATCGGCGGCAACCGCACGATGGGCTTTTCCGGCACCTTCGACGGTCTTGGCCATGTGATCACAGACCTCTATATCGGTCGCCAGCCACTGATGGGTTATGGCTCGACGGGTCTGTTCGGCCTGACGGCGAATTCTGCACTGATCCGCAATATCGGCCTGGTCGATGTGGAGGTGGAAGGCAATTCCAGCAACGACATTGGCGCACTGGTCGGCGCGCATTACGGCCGGATCGAGAACGCCTACTCCACGGGCAGTGTCACATCCGATGGCATCGACATCCTTCGCGCCTTCAATACGGGCGGGCTGGTCGGCTATCTCGGTGGCACCATCGACAATTCCTATTCCACAGCTTCGGTGCGCAGCGGAACATATGTGGGTGGCCTCGTCGGCTACAATGCAGGCGGCACGATCAGCCGTTCCTATGCGACCGGTCCGGTCTCCGGTCAGGAGGTTGTCGGCGGACTGGTCGGCGGCAATTCCCTCGGCACCGTCAGCACCTCGTGGGCGACAGGCACGGTACGCGGCGATTTTCTGGTCGGCGGGCTGGCAGGCATCAACGTGGGAGGACAGATTACGCAGTCCTTCGCGACCGGCGACGTCAGAGGCACCGTCGATGCTGTCGGCGGCCTGGTGGGCAAGAATTACGATGGCGAGCGGGACGGCGTGATCTATGGAGGAAACATCAGCCAGTCCTACGCTCGCGGGTCGGTCGCCGGTGGCACGAAGGTTGGCGGACTTGTCGGCTGGAATGTGGCAACCGTCACCCAGTCCTATGCGACGGGCAGCGCGACAGGCAGCCAACAGGTGGGCGGCCTCGTCGGCCTCCATTCCGGCAGCCTTGCCGAGACCTACTCGGCGGGTGAAGTTCAGGGGAATTCCGAGCAAGGCGGCCTGGTCGGCGCCAGCAATGGCGGGCGCGTGACCTCGTCCTACTGGGATATCCTCGGCTCGAGTCTCTCCACAAGTGCCGGCGGCTTCGGCCTCAGCCGCCAGGCGATGCAGGACAACAACAGTTTTACTGGCTTCGACGGCACCGTCTGGGCGCCGGCATCGGCCGGTTATGCGCCGGAACTGTTCGGTGTCTCGGGTGTGGTTGGCGTCCGCGAGACGGCCGTCTACGGCGACACCCCCACCGCCAGCCTCTATGGCAGCGGCGTCTGGAACACCCTTTCCGGCACGTATCAGGGTGTCGGCAGGACCACCGGCGTCGGCAGCTACGATATCGACCTCACCGGCATGCAGGGTCAGTTCCGGGGCGGCGGTTCAACCCGTTTCGTTTCACTCGGCGCCACCGTGACGCCTCGCACTCTCGTCATTGCGGCCAACAACCAGACCCGCGATGTCGGCGCGACAAATCCGCCACTGAGCTATTCCGTCGGCGGCATGGGGCTGGTCAACGGCGACAGCCTCAGCGGCGCCCTTGCGACCTCGGCATCGACCGGCTCGGGTGCCGGAACATATGCCATCACGCGCGGCTCTCTGACCGCGTCGGCCAATTACAGCCTGCAATTCATCGGCGGCACTCTGACGGTCAGAACAGTGACACTGCCCCCGACAACGCCGCCCAGCGGGCCACCGGCACCACCGCCACGGGTGAACACGCCCTCGACCAGCACGCTGGAACAGGAGTTATCAGCGCAGTCGACAGGCTTGGGGCAACCGTCAGCAGACCAGATCGTCACCGACTTCATCCAGCAGATGGCCAATAACCAGCAGAGCCAGGCAGCCTCTTCCAGCCAGCAGAGCGGCACCAAAACGCCGGACGACGTTTTGGGAGAGGTCATGCTTCAGGTGGCAGCACAGATGCGCGCCCAGGCTTTGGCAGAGAGTCAGCAAGGCAGGAGCCAACCAATCCAGCAACGGCCGGGAGCAGATTCATCTCTCCAACAAAGTGCATCGGTATCATTTGTTCAGTCAATCATCCAAGGCATCGCGGGCGTCGTCGGGATGCAATTGAAGCAGCCACCGCTCAACAAGCTGCGGTGAAATGCCTTGGCAAACGCGGCGGGCCTACCTCTGACGATCTGAAGCAGGCTGCCGGCAAACGTGGCCGATGAACCGCGGGATCTGCCTCAGGCCGCTTGGTCTGAGGCATGCGGCCATGGCTGGTTCGTCCGGCATGGCATCGGTCTTCAGCCTCGGCTGGCGGAGTGTTTCCGATACGCTCCATAAGGCCGCGGTTGTTGAACCCGCCGCCCGTTCGAGCCTGGCGAATTCCACGGCTTCGACGTTGCACCACGGCATGTATCGTCGGCGAGAGCGTTGTCAAAGGGATTGCCAACGCTTCCGACCCAACGTCTCACGAGTTCAGGTCTCCGGCAAAGCCCGGGCCGTTAAAACAGCATCGTGCTGCTCGCATCACAGATCGCCAATCTCAAAAATTTGCCGTATCCTGGCCGCCAGCGACATGGTCGGCTTTATTGTATCCGTCGGCGCAAGCCGTCTTTTCTCATCGAGAAGTCTGCGGGAAAGGATCGCGCTCACCTCGTCTGCAATCGACGGCCGATCCTGGAGCAGGGCGCCAATCGTATCGTGATCAATTTCATAGGCGACCAAGGTGGTTAGGGCGGTGATGTTTCCCGCTTCTTCGGTTCCGGTCAGCAAGCCACCTTCGCCGAGCCAGTCGCCCGGGGAAAGCCGCATCAGTTCGATGCCGTTGCAGTCGATTGAGGCGATCCCGGAGCGCAGGATCAGAATGCTTTTCATCACCTCGCCCTGACGCGCGATGACATCACCCTTACGAAACGTGCGGCGTGTCATCGCGACACTCAAGGTTTCTTTCTCATCCTCCGTCAGGGAGGCAAGAAAAGGGATGGCGTTTAACAAGCGCCAGGCGGTCCGGGGGTCGCGTGCAGCAGGCATGCCGCTTGACCCGACAAGGGCAGAAGCCGAAGCCGTTGTTGCATCCGCCAAGGGGAGGCCCTGGGCTTTTGCGTGGCGAAAGGCGAGATCGAAGACCTCGTTATTGGCCCTCACGCTGTCGGCCAGACTTGCAATCCGAAAACTCAATTCGAGTTCGATCCCCTGTGCGTCCACGCCGCAAATTTTCACCGATGGAGACGGCACCTCGAGAATGGAGTTGGCGCCTTTCAAAGCGGTTTCCATGACTTCGACAACCGCCGCCGGTGTTGTCAGGATCGCGAACCTCAGCCTGAGCGAGACACCGTGACTGACATCGGGACTGCTGCGATTGATCAGCCTGGCCTTCGCAAGGCTGCTGTTGGGAATGATGACCAGATCATTCGCCCCGTTGATCAGGTGTGTGGCGCGCCAGTTCGTTTCCACGACACGTCCTTCGGCACCATCATCGACGAGGATCGAGTCGCCGACCGTGTAGGGACGTCCAAGGTTGAGTGCTATTCCGGAAAAGACGTCACTCAAGGTGCTCTGAAGAGCAAGGCCGAGGATAATGGCGAACACCCCGGACGTGGCAACAAGCGTGCCGACGGGCACGTTGAGAACATAGGTCATCGCAGCCAGAATCGCGCCGACATAGATGACGGCAACGACCAGATCCTGCAGGAGTCTTGCTTCGCGCGGCTTGCGCTCGAAAATCAGGAAAATCCGAACCAGACCGACAAGGCAGGCGGAACCCGCGAACCACCACGCCGCCTTCGCGGTCAATAGCGCGATACCCATGACGTTCATCGTTTCGGGTATCGCGCGTGCAAACGGAGTGCTGTCATGAATGTAGAGGAAAACACTCAGAAGAATGAACAGGAGGACCTGGCTGAGCAGGCGCAGCACCTTGCTGTGTTCAAACAGGAACCAGGTCATGACGATGAACAGCAAGCCAATCCCCAAGAGTGGGACCATGACGTCCTGTGCAAGAATGATTGCGGACACGCTCAGCCTTTCCTTCATCAATGAAGCCGGCGCACGTCAACGCCCATATTGCCGACCGCAGCCCCTGGCTTCGAGAAGAACCGCCAGCCCGCAATAGAAAACGGCGAGGCTTGCCAGCATCAGCACATGCGCCCCGACATCCTGAAGGCTTGCTCCCAATTGCCCGAGATTGACCAGCGCGTTGATGGCGCTCGTGCTGGGGATGGCCAAGGCCGCCTTCTTCAGTATCTCCGGCATGGCCTCGGCGGGCCAGGTAAAGCCCGCCATGAAGATGAAGGGCAGGCCGAGGGCCGCAGTCACCAGCTGCACGAGCACCGGATTGCGCAGCAGCCGGGCGATCAGCATGCCAAGACCACAGACGGCCAGAATGAAGGGGACGGCCACGGCCGCCATCGGCCCGATGGAACCAAGCCGCGGAATGCCATAGAGATAAGGCAACACAATCAGGTAGAAGGCGAAGGCGAACGCCTCGATCACCAGATAGGCGAGCAGGCAACCGATGACGCGGTCAAGCGGGCCGATCTTGCGGTCCCGTGCCGCCTGTTCCCATGCGTTCGGATGGGTTCCGAGCAGGCCGACGCCGATCAGAAGGGTCTGCTGCAGCACCAGCAGGAAGGCGGCCGGCAGAATATAGGTCGCATAGCCGCTCTGCGGATTGAAGAGCGGGATCGCCGTCAGCGGCATCGGGTCCGTTGCCGCGACCGCCAGATCCGGATCGACATGGGCGGCGACGAGACGCTTCGCCTCGATCTCCGCGCCCATCGTCTTGGCAAGCGCCGTCACCGCTCCTGAAATCCGGCTGTAGAGCAGGAAGTAGCTGGCATCGGCATAAAGCGCCAGCGGTGCGGGGCGACCATGCAGAAGATCGCGCTCGAAGAATTTCGGAATGACGAGGATGCCATGGAGATGGCGCGCAAAGACCTCACGCTGCGCGGACGCGACATCGGGCAATGCCGCCACGATCGCCACATCGGCGGATGCATCAAGCCTGCGGGCGAAGGTGCGGCTCATATCGCTGCCATCCAGATCGACAAGCGCGATCGGCACGTTGCGAAGGGATTCGCTGCGATAGGGCTGCGGATAGAAGGCGGCGTAGACCACGACGGCGAGGATCATCACCGAAAAGACCGGTCGCAGCGTCAGGATCCGCCGCAATTCCATCCGGCAGATGAACAGCACGGGGCTCACGATGCAGCCTCCAGCGCACGGCCCGCCCTTTGACGCCGGGCACCCTGGTTCTCCAGGCAGACAGCCGTTACGGTGGCAAGAAGGATGACCATGAACAAGAGCACCGCCAGCGGTTGCAGCGAAAGATCCGCCGGCGCGCCGCGCAGCGTCTGATCGATGCGGGCCGTCAGATACCAGGTGCCCGGCAGCACCTCACCCCAGTAGAAGGCAAAGGGCGTCATGCCGAACCGGGGAAAGCCGATGCCCATGAAGCCGAAGGCCGGCGCCGTGACCAGCGAGGCCATGCTGATCGCCGTGGCTGTGGAACGCAGCACGACGGCCAGAAGCGCGCCGAACAGCTGGTTTGCCAGAATAAACAGCGTGCCTGCGGACAGCAGCAGCAACCGGTCGCCTCTCAGCGGCATCCTGAACCACAGGAAAAGAACGAGATCCGCAATCCCGAGGACGAACAGAAACACCAGCGTATAGGGCAACAGCTTGCCGAACATCGCCGGCCACAGCCCGCCGCCCAGCCGGCGCAGCACGCGCAGCCGATGGCGGGTTTCCACGTCGCGCCCCACGGCATAGGCCGTCGATGTCGCAATAATGATCTGCAGCACCGCCGGCATCAGCGCCGCCAGCAGGAAATGGCTGTAGTTGAGCGTCGGATTGAACAGCGGGTTGATCTGGACGGGGATGGGAGACAGCGAGGCCTGTGCAATATCGACAGACTGGCCGCGTTCCGTGCGCAGAGAGAGCCGGATGCCGCCTTCCACGCCGGCAAGGGCGGCATTGACGCCGCGCAGGGTAAGCAGGCCTGGCGTCATGGTCTGGGTATTGTAGAAGAACACCACTTCGGGACGCCGACCGGCAAACACGTCGCGCTCGAGATTGTCAGGGATCATCAGCAGGCCATGCACCCGGCCGGACAGGATGAGCCGGCGCCCCTCGGCAAGATCGCTCACCGTGATCGTGACTGCCGTATCCGGCGTCGCATCGACGGTGCGGATGATCGTGCGGGAAAGATCGCCGCCATCCAGATTGAGAACCGCAATCGGAAGCCGTGTCGCCAGTCCCTGGCTGAACACGGCAGACAGGATAGCCATCAGGAAGAGCGGCAGCGCCACCGTCAGGGCGAGCAGCGGGGGATGCTTGCGGAACTGCCCAAGTTCCCGCACGAAGACGATGAGGAAACCGGGCCTCAGACTGGTTTTTCCGCGCATCTCATCGCTCCGGCCGGGACCAGGAGAGGATGGCGCTCATGCCGGGCCGCAACCCGTCCACCGGGTCCACCGGCTCGGCGCGCACCTCGAAGGTTCTGAGGTCGAAATCGCCGGTGGCGCGCGTGGCGCGCCAGGTCGCATATTGCCCCTGCGCGTTGATCACCGTCACCCGCGCATTCACGGTCGCATTCTTGAGCGCCGGCACCAGGACGGACAGGCTGTCGCCGACCTTCAGGCCCTTCAGCAGATCCTCGCGCAGGTTGAAGGTAAACCAGGGATGGGCGATGTCGACGATTGAAAAGAGCGGTGCTCCGGCGCTGAAATTTTCGCCCAGTTCGGCAATCCGCGTGGTCACCTGTCCGGCAATGGGGGCAACCAGCGTCAGTTCCTTCACGTCGGTCTGCTGCTGGTTCAGCGTCGCTTCGGCCTGTTCCACTTTTGTCAGTGCCAGCGCGCGCTCTTCCTTGCTGGCACCGGCCACCGCCAGATCGAGATTGGCCTGCGCCGCCTCGCGCGCCCGCAGCGCCGATTCAAGATTGCGGCTGGACTGCTCGAGCCGAGCCTGCGAGGCCGCGTTGGTTTCCGCAAGCTTGGTCTGGCGATCCTTGTCGGAGAGGTAGAGCACCACATCCGCATCGGCGGCACGCACTTCGGCCTTATGCGCCTCGATCACCTCGGGACGCGTGCTGTTCACACGATCCAGATCCGCCCTTGCCACGGCCAGCGCCGCCTGCGTCGCCAGCGTCGCAGCGACCAATTGCGGACTTTCGAGCTGCGCAATCACGATCCCCTGCTCTACCGTATCGCCCACATCGACATTCAGCTGTGCGACACGGCCGGACACCCGCGGGCTGACGTCAACGCGATCCGCAGACACCTCCCCCTGCACGACAAGCGCCGGTGGACGGGTGGCGAACCACAACAGCCCGGCAAGGCCTGCGATGCTTGCGACGCCGAGTGCCGCGCCGAGTTTACTCACCATTATCAGTAACCTTTCAGAGAAAGCGCGAATACGTGTGTGTCACCTGGACAAGCTTACGGCGGTGGCCAGGAACGAGAGAGCGATGTTCTGCAGGGGGCGGGTTCGGTTCCACTCCGGGCAGATCGATCCGATGCGCTTTGGCTGACGCCACAGACAGAAACGAGGTTGTGCCAAGTTCCCTCAACATTGCGCCACACCACCTGGTGTTGAAGTTGGGTCAAAAGTAATATTTAATTGCATTAACGGAAGTGAGCTGGTCGTGAGTTCGCAGGAACTCACATCGTTTGAGGGGAGCGAGCTTGGGTGACGCTGCCCGTAGCAGCCTCTCTGCCGACAGCAAAGGATCCGCGGATTCGCACCTAAGCCTTTGAGAGAACGAGAATTTCATGAAGACCGACCTGCCAGCTTCGGCCATACGGGAGCAGATGAGCCTGCTGCGCAAAAGTCCGGCCTTTGCGGGTTCGGAGCGCCTGATCGAACTGCTCAGTTACGTGGTGGAAGAAACGCTGAATGGTCGTGCGGGCGAGCTGAAGGAAGCCGTGATCGGCAACGCGGTCTACCAGCGCGATCCGCCCTACGATCCCCGCATCGATTCAACCGTTCGCGTCGAGGCAAGGCGACTGCGCAGGAAGCTGGAAGAGCACAGCCGCATTTATGGGCAGTCGGACCCGATCACGATCATGATTCCCACAGGAACCTATGTGCCGGCCTTTGTCATCAGATCCGGTGAGCGTGATGCGTCGCCGCTGCATCAGGGATCCGACCGGAACATCTTCCGTAACGGGCCGGGCGCCGTGATCGCCATCCTGCCTTTCCGTGCGGTGTCTGGTGATGTGGCCACCCAGGCATTTGCCGACATCATCACGGACGAGCTGATTTTTACGTTCGGTTCCGAACCCGGACTGAACATTCTGTCGCGGGCAACGACCTTCGCCTACAAGGACAAGCAACCATCGATCCGAGACCTTGCTGCGGAGCTCGGGGTCGACGCCGTCATTCAGGGCACGGTGCGAGAACACGCGGATATCATCCGCGTCACGCTCGAGGTGTCCGATCACCGCGGCGTGGTCGTTACGTCCGACCGGTTTGAAGGCTCGATCGATCAACATGCGGATCTGCCGGAACGGATTGCCACAACCTTTGTCAGCCGCCACCGGTTCGATACATCCAAGCTGCGGGCGCGCCTTGTCAAACCAGGGCCAGCGGCCGTTCAGGCCCACGGTCAGCTCTACAGGGCGCGCCAGCTGCTGGATCGTCAGGTACCGGAGAGCCTGCGTGAATCTCTTTCCATCTTCTCGAAGATTGCCGAGGATACCGCCGATTATGCGCGCGGCCACTCCGGGATTGCCGATTGCTACTGCGACATGTTCCGGATCGGCATGGTGGATGCAGCAACGGCGCGTTCCTTTGCGCGGCCTGCCGTGGAAAAAGCGCTCGAGATCGATCCGCAATCGGCCGAAGCCTTGACCGCTCTGGGTGTGGTTCAGGCCTGGCTAGAGCGCGACTGGCCGGCAGCAGAGACCAGTTTCAATGCTGCGATGACCTATGGCTACCATGCCAGAACCGCGCGGGTGTTCGGCACCTACCTTGCCGCGCGCGGCAGGGAGGATGAATCCGAGCGGCTTTTTGCGGAGGCAAGGCGGATCGAGCCGTTTTCCCAGCAACAGGATATTGCTGAAGCCCTGAGCCGGTTCCAGTCTCGGAACTTCTCCAAGCTTTCAGAAACGGCATCCGCCCTGACATTGCGGAACGCGCCGATGGAAGCCCTGTTCTATCTGGCACTCGGCGCCCACTTTGCCGGCAATCCGGAATTTGCCCGCCACTGTCTGCAGCCGCTCGGCACGATGATGATGACGCATCCGTTGCTGGTCTTTGCCAATGCCGAACTGGAGGCCTGGCTGGGATCGCCCGATCGCGCCGCCGCCCTGCTGAAGACCGGCAGCCCGAAAGCCAGCTTCTTCGCCCACTCCACCCTCGCCTGCGCCATTGGCGACGGCGAGGCTGCCCTGCGCTATCTGCATCTGGCCTTGCGCAATCGGGAATTGTCCACCGTCTGGATTCGCATGGACCGGAGGTTCGATGTCATCCGCAATTTCGACCGGTTCAGGGCACTGACCGGCGAGGCGCGCATCGCAAGCGCGCTCATTGCCTGAGCGGTCGTCACCTCAACTTACAGTAAGCCGACGGTGATCTCACTTCCGGCACTGGCGGCGCATCTCTAGAAAGATGTCCGTCCACCCTCGCATGTTTTTCGCATTCATGCCGGACCCGGCGTGGAACAGCCAGAGGCCCCCCGCTACCTGGCTGTTGCGCGTTCCGGGCACGGACGAGGCTGCCTGCGGATCTCGGGACCCGCAGGCAGCCTTGCCGCCCTGATGGTGCAACCGTACGGGACAACCAGACCCCAAAGGCCTGGACGGGCGGCATCTCCCCTCGCCGAGCGGACCAGACGGGCCTTGATCTCCCGGCCGCAGGTCTTGCGTTCGCCGAAGGCGATGTTCACGGGCGGTCGGCTCGGCACACCTCTGCGGTGAACGGCAATCTTGACCGCCAAACGGAAGGACATGGATGTGATCTCGAACTTGACGATGGACGAGCGCCGGCGGGCACTGCTCATCCTGCTCGTGATGGCGCTTGTCGGGCTTACTTTTGCCGCAGCCGGACATGGCGATCCGATCGCGGTACATGGCGCCCTCGTCCTGGTGCTTTCACTGGCACTGGCCTTCCCGGTGATGGGGCATCTTTATGACCCAGAACCATCGATCGAGCGCTTCAATGCCTATTACGACGATCCGAGCAAGGTCGGCGTCATCCTGACCTTCGTCTGGGCGGCCTTCGCCATGTTCGTCGGCGACTGGGTGGCCTGGCTGATGGTCGAGCCGACCTGGACGACCGGCAGCGCCTGGTCGAGCTTCGGCCGGCTGCGCCCCGTCCACACCACCGGTGTCATCTTCGGCTTCGGCGGCAATGGTCTGATCGCCACCTCCTTCTATGTGATGCAGCGCACCTGCCGCGTGCGCCTGCCGGACCAGCTGAGCCCCTGGTTCGTGCTCATCGGCTACAACCTCTTCTGCATTCTCGCCGTCACCGGCTACATGCTCGGCATCACCCAATCCAAGGAATATGCCGAGCCGGAATGGTATGCCGATCTGTGGCTGGTCATCGTCTGGGTCACCTATTTCGTGCTCTACATGCGCACGCTGGCGCGCCGCGAGGAGCCGCATATCTATGTGGCCAACTGGTACTACATGGCCTTCATTCTGGTGGTGGCGATGCTGCACATCGTCAACAACCTCGCAGTCCCGGTCTCCTTCCTCAGTGCCAAGAGCCATTCGCTGTTTTCCGGCGTGCAGGATGCGCTGACGGAATGGTGGTACGGGCACAATGCGGTGGCCTTCTTCCTGACGGCCGGCTTTCTCGGCATGATGTATTACTACCTGCCGATCCGCGCCGGGCGGCCGATCTTCTCCTACCGCCTGTCGATCATCAGCTTCTGGGGCATCACCTTCATGTATATGTGGGTGGGCTCGCACCATCTGCATCACACCGCCCTGCCGCAATGGGTGCAGACCCTCGGCATGACCTTCTCGCTCGTTCTTCTGGTGCCCTCCTGGGGGTCGGCGGCCAATGCGCTGCTGACGCTGAACGGCGCCTGGCACAGGGTGCGCGACGATGCCACGCTGCGCTTCATGATGATCGCCGCCGTCTTCTACGGGCTCACCACCTTCGAAGGCTCGTTCATGGCGATCCGCTCCGTCAATGCGCTATCCCATTACACCGATTGGACGGTCGGCCATGTGCATGCAGGCGCGCTCGGCTGGGTGGCGATGATCACCTTCGGCGCGCTCTATGCATCGATCCCCTGGCTATGGAAGCGCGAGCGCATGTACTCGCCGGCCCTGGTGGAAGTACACTTCTGGCTCGCGCTCTCCGGCACGGCAGTCTATGTCTTCGCCCTCTGGAATGCCGGTATCATCCAGGGCCTGATGTGGCGCACCTATACCGAAAACGGCAATCTGGCCTACACCTTCCTCGACTCCGTCGTCGCCATGCGGCCCTATTACATCGCGCGCGCCTTGGGCGGACTGCTGTACCTGCTCGGCGCGCTGGCGGGCTGTCTCAACCTCTATCTCACGATCCGCTTTGCCGCGCCGGCGACGAAAGCCGCTTCCCGGAAGCCGCTTCGCGACGGACTGGACGATGCGGCCACGCAGCCGGCGGAGTAGGCCATGTTCACACTGCACTACAGGCTGGAACGGCGGGCGATCGGCATGACGCTCGGCATCATCGCCGCTGCCAGCATCGGCGGCTTCGTGGAGATCGCGCCGCTCTTTACCATCGACCAGACCGTCGAGGCGGCACCGGACATGCGCGTCTATACGCCGCTGGAACTCGCCGGCCGCAACATCTACATGCGTGAGGGCTGCTATGCTTGCCACTCGCAGATGATCCGCACGCTGCGCGACGAGGTGGAGCGCTACGGTCCTTACAGTCTGGCGGTGGAATCGAAATATGACCACCCGATGCTGTGGGGCTCCAAGCGCACGGGGCCGGACATCGCCCGCCTCGGCGGCAAATATTCCGACGAATGGCATGTGCGCCACCTCCTCGATCCGCGCGATGTCGTGCCGGTTTCGATCATGCCGTCCTATGGCTGGCTGATGGAGAATGACCTGCGCATCGACGACCTTCGGGACCAGCTGGCCACCCAGCGCGCCGTCGGCGTTCCCTACACGCCGGACATGATCCGCCACGCGGCGGACGATGCCTATGCCCAGGCCAATCCGGACGGCAGCGGGGTGAAGGACCTGACGGCGCGCTACGGCGAGGCGACGACCGTCCGCGCCTTCGACGGCACGCCCGGCCGTCTGACCGAAATGGATGCGCTGGTCGCCTATCTGCAGATTCTCGGACGACTGACCGATGCCGCAAGCCGCGACACCCTTGCGAAAGACCTGGAGTGACCATGGACCTTTCCCACGAGACACTGGTCTGGGTCGCCAAGACCTTCGGCCTCATCTATCTGGTAATCCTGTCGATCGCGGTCGTCGCCTATGCCTGCTGGCCGGCGCGCCAGAAGGAGTTCCGCGACGCATCCACCGCGATCCTCAACCGGGAGGACCGCCCATGGCGCTAGGCGAACGCGATCCGGTCACCGGCTACCTGACCACCGGGCATGAATGGAACGGCATCAAGGAACTCAACACGCCGGTGCCGCGCATCGTCTACGTGTTCCTGAGCCTGACCACCACCTTCGGGCTGATCTACTGGCTGCTGATGCCGGCCCTGCCGCTCGGCACCACCTATACCAAGGGGCTGCTTGGCTATGACGAGCGTCGGGTGGTCGAACACGCTGTTGCCCACGCCGAAGCCGAGCGGGCACCCTGGCATGAGGTTCTGGACCGGCAGGACTTTGCGAACCTTGCCGCCGATCCAGCCGCCATGCAGGAGATCCGCGAGGCCGGCCGCCTGCTGTTCGGCCAGAACTGTGCTGCCTGCCATGGCATCCACGCGACAGGCAACACCGGATTTCCCAATCTGGCTGCCGGCGCGCTGAACTGGGGCGACAGGCCGGAAGTCCTGCAGCAAACCATCCGCGTCGGCGTCAATTCCGACCATCCGGAATCGCGCACAGCGCAAATGCCCGCCTTCGGCCAGGACGGTATTCTCAGCCGCCCCGAGGTGGACGCGGTGATCGCCTATGTTCATGACCTCAGCCATGACGGAACTGCCGTTTCGGCCCTTGCCCATCCTGCCGGCGCCAGGATCTTCGCCGCGCAGTGCGCGGCCTGCCATGGCGCCGATGCCCGCGGCAAAGCGGATGTCGGCGCGCCCAACCTCACCGACACCACCTGGCTCTATGGCGGCGATCTGCAAACGATCTTTCAGACCGTATGGTATGGCCGGCAGGGGCACATGCCCAGCTGGGAGGCGCGGCTTGGGCCGCGCAATGTCAAGCTGCTCGCCGCCTATGTCGCGGACCTCAGGACGCGGCAGCCATGAGCGCGCCGGCCGCCATGGGGCGCAACCACCGTGTCCTCATGATCGCCATCACCGCGGCGCTGACAGCGCTCGTCGCCGGCGCCAATGTGCATCTGGTCTATGTCTCGTTCGCCTCGCAGCCGGATTGCGTGCCGCACCGCCGCATCGGCGAGCGCCAGACCGGCAGTGCCTTCGCGGCCGCCGGTTCGTCCTGCAGCCCGGCTCACCTCACCGAAAACCCGCGGAGTGACCGATGAACGATGCCCTTCCGGAAATCCTGCCGGCCGAGCCCCGGCGAGACCAATGGGCCCGCAACCTGCCCGCCGACGAGGCCCTTCGCTGGTTACGCTTGGGGTGGCGCGACCTGATGCGCGGCCCTCTCCTCAGCCTGAGCTACGGTCTGTTCGTCTGGATCCTGCTTGCCGCTGCCCTCTGGTCGCTGATTGCCCACGGCGCCGACTACATCCTGTTCCCGGCACTGTCCGGCCTCATGGTGATCGGTCCGGTGCTCGCCATGGGCCTTTACGAAAAGAGCAAACGGCTGTCGCTCGGCCTGCCGGTGCGTCTGCGCGACATGCTCTTCGTGCGGCCGGTCTCCGGCTATCAGGTGGTGTTTGCCGGCGCCCTTCTGTGCCTGCTGATGATGGTGTGGCTGCGCGCGGCCGTCATCCTCTATGCGCTGTTCTTCGGTCTCCTGCCCTTCCCGGGCCTCGATCATCTGATCCCGATGCTCGCCTTCACGCCGACAGGCTGGGCCATGCTGATGGTCGGCGGCGCGGTTGGCGGTCTGTTCGCCACGCTTTCCTTCGCTATCGGCGCTCTGTCGCTTCCCATCCTGCTGCAGGAGCCTTCCGATGCCTTGACCGCGATGGGCACCAGCCTGGTGCTCGTCTGGCACAATCTGAAGGTCATGCTCGCCTGGGCGGCCATCGTCTCGGTGCTGTTTGCCCTCAGCGTCGCGTCTGGGCTGCTTCCGCTCATCATCGTCTTTCCCGTGCTGGGACACGGGACATGGCACAGTTACCGCGCGATGCGGCCATAGGCCCGCGACCGGCTTGAGGACCTTATCATGTCACTGCCCCTCGATCAGGCACCGTCGATTGCCGAGCGTGCGCGCGATCTCGCCTTCTTCAGCCACAGGCCGGCAGGTGCCGGCGCATCCCGGCGGGCAGAACTGGTGGTCCCGTCGATGCAGTGCGGCGCCTGCTTGCGTCGCGTGGAAACGACGCTGTCCGCGCTGCCCGGCGTGACACAGGCCCGCGTCAACCTCTCGACGAAACGGGTCATCGTCGAGTGGAGAGACGCGGATCATCCTCCAGCGCTGATCGAGACGCTGGATGAGATCGGTTTTCCGGCCCATGCCGCCGAACTGGGCGATCAGCACCATGATGCGGAATTGAGCGCCCTCATGCGGGCCCTCGCGGTGGCCGCCTTCGCCTCCAGCAACATCATGCTCCTCTCCTTTGCCGTCTGGTTCGGGGCCGATCCGCAGACACGGCAATATTTTCACCTGCTGTCGGGGCTGATCGCCCTGCCAACCGTCCTCTATGCCGGACAGGTGTTCTATCGCTCGGCCTGGTCGGCGCTGAAGCATGGCCGCACCAACATGGACGTGCCGATATCCATCGGCGTGACGCTGACCTTCGCGCTCAGCGTCTGGGAGACGATGCAGCATGGCCGGCATGCCTATTTCGACGCAGCCGTCTCGCTGCTCTTTTTCCTTCTGATCGGCCGCACATTGGATCACATGATGCGAGCCCGCGCGCGCAGCGCCGTCGCCGGCATCGCACGGCTGGCAGCGCCCTGCGCCACCGTGATCGCACCGGATGGAAGCCGCCGCGACATCGCCCTGTCGGAGGTCATGCCCGGCATGGTGCTTATAGTGGCGGCCGGGCAGCGCGTACCGGTCGACGCGCGGATCGTCAGTGGCACGTCCGAGGCGGACTGCTCGCTGGTCAGCGGCGAAAGCGCACCAGTTGCCGTTTCGGCCGGGGCTGAACTGCAGGCGGGCATCCTCAATCTCGCCGCACCGCTCACCCTGCAGGCGCTCAGACCATCCAGCCAATCCTTCCTCGCCGAGATGACGCGGATGATGGAAGCCGCCGAATCCGGCCGAGGCCTCTACCGCAGGATCGCGGACCGGGCGGCGGCCCTGTACGCGCCCGTCGTGCATGCCGCCGCAGCGCTGACGCTCGTCGGCTGGCTTGCGATCGGCGCCAGTCTGCATCAGGCCCTCACCACGGCCATTGCCGTGCTGATCATCACCTGCCCCTGCGCACTCGGCCTTGCTGTGCCCATGGTGCAGGTGGTGGCCGCGGGGCGGCTTTTCCGCAACGGCATCCTGGTCAAGGATGGCAGTTCACTGGAGCGCCTGCGCGAGATCGATACGGTCGTCTTCGACAAGACGGGCACGCTGACGGTCGGTGTGCCGGAACTCCTCTGGCCAAATCCGGAAAACCTGGAGGAGAATAGCGCCCTTGCGGTCGCCGCCGGCATGGCCTCGCAGTCCGGCCACCCCTATTCCCGCGCCATCGCCGCCGCCTGTCCGCAGCCCCTTGCGGTACGGGCGGAAGCGTTGAGCGAGCAGGCCGGCTACGGTCTCGAAGCACGGATCGACGGCGCCGTCTTCCGCCTTGGCCGGCCCGGCTGGGCGGCCCCCTTGCACGCGGTCGACCCGCAGGTGAGCGTCGTTCTGAGCCGCGACGACGAACCGCTCGCCAGCTTCCGGTTCCGCGACCGCCTGCGCGGCGGGGCCGCAGACGCAATAGCAGACCTCAAGGGACGCGGGCTCGCCGTCGAACTGTTGTCCGGCGACCGGGCATCCGCCGTGGCGGATCTGGCAGGGCGCCTGGGTCTCCCCTATCGCGCAGAGGCGACGCCGGCGGACAAGGTCCGACGCCTGGAAGAGCTGAAGCGACAGGGGCGCACGGTGCTGATGGTCGGCGACGGGCTGAACGATGCCGCAGCACTTGCGAGCGCCCATGTGTCAATCGCGCCGGCATCGGCCTCCGATATCGGACGCACCGCCGCCGATCTGATCTTCCTGCATGAAAGTCTGAGCGCCATTCCGCTGGCACACCGGATCGCCGTGAAGAGCGCCGATCTCATCCGGCAGAATTTCGCACTCTCGCTCGCCTATAATGCGATGGCCGTGCCGGTGGCGGTTGCAGGTTTCCTCACGCCACTGATGGCCGCCGTTGCCATGTCGTCATCCTCGCTGATCGTCGTCCTCAATGCGCTGCGGCTCGCCGCCCCACGCCACGAGGAGGCGTCGCATGGCTGACGCCTTGTTTCTTGTTCCGCTGGCAGTCGTCCTCAGCGCTGCCGCTCTCATCGCCTTCCTGTGGAGCCTTGCGGACGGCCAGTACGACGATCTCGCCGGCGCCGCCGAACGGGTGATCCATGAGGATCGTGAGCACCCCCTGCCCGGCAGAAGCCTCAGGAACGATATAGCGTGCCAGGACGGTGGATAGCCATCGGCCCCTTCGGTGCGTGGCCTGTTCCGCGAGAGGTCAGGCGATCCTCATCGGCAGCCCCCGCGCAAGAGACCGCATCTCGCCCACGCCTTTCCGCCGCGACGCATTCTGCATTCCCCTGTTGGCGTTTGTCTTTTCGGGAAAACCGGTTTCCGTTTTCCCTGACGAACGGTTTGATCCCCGGCATTGACCATAGCGCGCCGGCATTCGCGCTTCATGCACAAGCTTACGGACCTTGGTGCGCTGGTCCGCCACACTTGCGACACGACCGCTCACAGTGAGCTGACTGCGTCTCACTTCCTGCTGCATCGTCAGAGCCATTAAACATCTTCTGCGCCCACCCGGACCGTATCGCGTGACATCGGATCGGAGCAGCTCACCCGTATTAGCGGACCGAGATGAGGCGGGCGGGCACGAAAAGACCAGCGGACGGCGCTCTTTCGCGCACACCCTTGACGGTCCCTCTGGAGCCGAAGACCATTATGAATGAAGCAGAGATCCTGAAGCACGCCTTTGCCATGCCGCTCACCAGCCCGGCATTTCCGAAGGGACCCTACCGGTTCTTCAACCGCGAGTACCTGATCATCGCCTACCGCACCGATCCCGATATTCTGCGCCGGCTGGTGCCGGAACCGCTGGAGATCGACCGCGACAATCCGGTGGTCAAATACGAATTCATCCGCATGCCGGATTCGACCGGCTTCGGTGATTATACCGAAAGCGGCCAGGTCATTCCCGTTTCCTTTCAGGGGCGAAGGGGCGGCTATACGCACTGCATGTTCCTGAATGACGATCCGCCGATTGCCGGCGGGCGTGAACTCTGGGGCTTTCCCAAGAAGCTTGCGAGCCCCCGTCTGACAACCGAAACCGACTGCATCGTTGCGACGCTCGATTACGGTTCGGTGCGGGTCGCGACCGCCACGATGGGCTACAAGCATGTGCGGCTCGAGGATGGCCCGGTGCTGGCGTCCCTTGCAGCGCCCAACTTCCTGCTCAAGATCATCCCGCATGTCGATGGCACGCCGCGCATCTGCGAGCTGGTGGAATACCATCTGCAGGATATCGATCTCAAATGGGCCTATACCGGCCCCTGCAGCCTGAAACTCGACAGCCACGCGCTGGCACCGGTCAATGACCTGCCGGTGCTGGAGATCCTGTCCGCCTCGCATTTTCGCGCCGATCTCACGCTCGGCCTCGGCGAGGTCATCCATGATTATCTCGCAAACCAGGAGCATCCATGAAACTCGCCCGTAAAGTCGCCATGGTGACCGGTGCCGCCAGCGGCATCGGCAAGGAAATCGCCTTCACCTTTGCCGAGGCCGGCGCAAAGGTCGCCATTGCCGACCTCAATGTAGACGCCGCCCATGGCGCCGCCGAAGAGATCGACGCGCGCTACGCAAAGGGCACCGCGATCGGCATCGGCATGGACGTGACCAGCGAAGCACAGGTGGACGCAGGCGTGGATGAAACCGTCGCCCGGTTCGGCCAGCTGGATATTCTGGTCAGCAATGCCGGCATCCAGATCGTGGCGCCGGTCGATGACTATGATTTCGCCAAGTGGAAGCAGATGCTGGCGATCCATCTCGACGGCGCCTTCCTGACGACCCGTGCCGCGCTCCGCCACATGTATCGGCAGGGCCAGGGCGGCAGCATCATCTACATGGGATCTGTGCATTCCAAGGAAGCATCCCTCCTGAAGGCGCCTTATGTCACCGCCAAGCATGGTCTCTCCGGCCTTGCCAAGGTGGTGGCCAAGGAAGGCGCAAAGCACAAGGTGCGCGCCAACGTCATCTGCCCGGGCTTCGTGCGCACGCCGCTCGTCGACAAGCAGATCCCCGAACAGGCAAAGACCCTCGGGATCACCGAAGAGGAGGTCGTGCGCACCATCATGCTGAAGGACACGGTGGATGGCGAGTTCACCACCGCCAAGGATGTCGCCGAAGCGGCTCTGTTCTTTGCCGGCTTCGAAAGCAATGCCCTGACCGGCCAGTCCATCGTCGTCAGCCACGGCTGGTTCATGCAGTGATGTCAGGAGGCTCCATGAAAGCCCGCAGCCCATCCTCTCAAGGCCGCCCGCCCTTCGAATGCATCGCGCTGGTACTGCAGGGCGGCGGTGCACTCGGCTCCTATCAGGCCGGGATCTATGAAGCGATGGCCGAGGCCCGCCTGCCGATCGACTGGGTGGCAGGCATTTCCATCGGGGCAGTGAATGCCGCCCTGATTGCCGGCAACCCGCCGGAACAGCGGGTGGAAAAGCTGCGGGCCTTCTGGGACACGATCACGGCCAATCCGCTGCTGGACTGGGTCACGGCGAATGAGATGCTGACCCCAAGGGGCGACCTGGCGCGCCGGATCCACAATGCGATCAGCGCCAATTACACCATGGCTTTCGGCGCGACGAAATTCTTCGCGCCGCGCGTTCCGTCACCGTTTCTCCATGCGCAGGGTGACCGGGAGGCGACCAGCTTCTACGATACGAGCCAGCTCAAATCGACGCTCGAACGGCTGGTCGATTTCGATCGCATCAATCACGGCGACATGCGTTTCTCGGTCGGCGCGGTAAATGTCAGGACTGGGAATTTCACCTATTTCGACAATACGCGCCACCGCATCGGGCCGGAACATGTCATGGCCAGCGGCGCATTGCCGCCCGGCTTCGGCGCCGTCGAAATCGACGGAGAATATTACTGGGATGGCGGCCTGATTTCCAACACGCCGCTGCAATGGGTGGTCGATACGGCCGGCATTCGCCAGGATACGCTGGCCTTTCAGGTCGACCTGTGGAGCGCGCGCGGCGAACTGCCGGGCAATCTGTTCGAGGTCTCGACGCGTCAGAAGGAAATCCAGTATTCCAGCCGCACCCGCTCGGAAACCGACCATTTCAAGCGTCTGCAGCGTATCCGGGGCGCCATCGCCCACCTGCTCGAGACCCTGCCCGCGGAGCTGCAAGACAGCGAACATGTGAAGCTGCTCGCCGAGGTGGCGGACCAGAAGGTCTATAGCGTCGTTCACCTGATCTACCGGACACAGAGACACGAGGGGCACTCGAAGGACTACGAGTTCTCGCGGCTGACCATGCTCGATCACTGGCGGGCCGGCTATCAGGACGCCAGACACACGCTGGAAAATCCCGAAATCTATAAGCGTCCCCAAAACCAAGAGGGCGTGTTGGCCTTCGATCTTCTCAAAGAGGATGTCTAATACGCGTTCTCACTGCTGGTGACTCTTGGCCTTCCCAAATCGCGATGAATCTGAATTGGCCTGCTGCCAGTTTCATGGACACCGAGTGACGTGCTCCCAATAAATTGGGCCATTTGGAACTGGAATTTTCCATTTATCATCCCTGCGGGGAGAGAGGAGAATTCCGATGAAGGCATCGAAG
>NZ_FTMR01000018.1:0-59173 GCF_900156005.1 Rhizobium sp. RU35A
CAAGCACGTCAGAAACGGAATGCTGTCACCCGTCGAGTTCGAGAAGCAGCAGAAAATCTAACCCGAGGGTGTCTACGAAACTCGGGGCTATTCAAAGTGCGTGAAATTAAGGCTGAGACGACGACCGCATCCCAAGCCGGATTAAGGCGACGCTACCCGGTCTGGTGTTCTGCAGCTTCAGGCACAGCCAAGCCGTCCATCATCTGGATAAAGATGCCCTTGTCGCTCCAGAGTTTCCAGCGGTTATACAGCGTTTTCGCCGGGCCATATTTCTTCGGCGCATCGCACCACCGAAGCCCGTTGCGATTGACGAAAATGATGCCGCCCAGCACGCGCCGATCATCAACACGCTGGCGGCCATGGCTCTTGCGGAAATAGGGCTGAAGACGAGCCATTTGCTCGTCAGTCAACCAGAACAAATTGCTCATCAGTCAGGCTCCTGTCCGCCGCTCTGAATCATAGCCGTCAATTCAAATCAATGGGGCCTGACACTAGAAAGCCTTTGCGTCGGCTGCCCATTGGGCCGGGAAAGCTTCATTCCGAACCACAGGATTGCATTCCGAGATCTCAAATCTCGCGAGCTTCAGCACGTCGAATGGATCTTCGGCGATCATGGCTTCAATCGTCGCGATCGTCTCGGCAAACGCCAGAATGAAGCCGGCCTTTCCGCCTTCCAATGGCCCTGCAAACAGGATCGTCCCGGCTTTGGTGTAACGGGCGAGCCAGCCCTTGTGCGTATCGAGATGCGATTGGATGTCTTCCATCGGACGGATGTAAGTGAGTTTGATGGCGTACAGCATGATGCTTGTTCCTTGGTTCGTTCAGGCAGCGGCGAGTGCGGCGGCGATGGCGGCTTTGGCAGAGGCAATGCCCTTCTGACGGATTTCTTCGCCGCGGGATGCGCCTTCAGCGCGAACGAAGCGAACGTCTTGAATGCCCAGGAAGCCGAGGAAGGCCTTCAGGTAGCTTTCCTGAAAATCCAACTGGGCCAAAGGACCTTCGAGGTAGAAGCCGCCCCGGGCAGACGCGATGATCACACGCTTGCCACCTGCAAGACCGATCGGCCCGGTCTCGGTGTATTTGAAGGTCTTGCCGGGCTGAGCGATCCGGTCCAGCCAGGCCTTCAGTTGGGTCGGGACAGAGAAGTTATACATCGGCGCACCGATGATGATCACGTCACTGGCAAGGAACTGCGCGACCAGACGATCCGAAATCTCCTTTTCGTGGAGCGCCGCAGCATCGAATTCTGCGGTAAGATTGGGACGGAAGCCGGCGGCCACTGCTCCGTCCATATGTCCGACGGGATATTCGACGAGATCGAGATAGTCGATTTCGACGTTTGCGTTACCGGAGCGGATTTCGCCGATGATCGTCGCGGTGAGATCTCGTGTGATGGAGCTGGCTCCCAGAATGCTGGAGTCGATGTGAAGGATCTTCATGTCTTTCTCGCTATCGTTGACGTATGTGTTCTCAGTTCCGCGGCTCATTGTCCTGCCTCCCGAGCAGCCTGATCGATCAGATCGGCAACCGCATCAGGATGGGAGACGAGGGACATGTGGCTGGCGAATAGGGATGTGACGCTCGCGCCGATCTGGTGGGCGATGGCTAGCTGAACCTGAGGTCCAAGCGCGTTATCGTTCTCTGTCTGCAGGTACCAGCTCGGTTTATCATGCCAAGCGGCATGGCTGATTTTGCCGGCGAAGGTCGCTGCTGCGATGGGCTGCTGGAGCGCCGCCAGTTCAGCCGCTTTGTCCTCTGAGACATCAGCCGCCATGACGTGGCGATAGGCCTTCGCGTCATCCAGCCAGATCAGCCCGTCCGTGTCCGGAGTGAGCCCTGCCATCGGCGCGTTCAGGCGGTTCAGAAGATCGCTGACAGACTCGCCACTATCCGGCACCAGGGCCGACAGGTAGACGAGGCCTTTTACGTTTGCGGCGTTGCCAGCCTCGGTGATGACAGCGCCCGCCCAGGAATGGCCCACAAGCAACACATCGCCGGTCTGGCGGCGTAATACTCGATTGGTCGCAGCGACATCATCGGCGAGCGAGGTCAGCGGGTTCTGTACGGCGGCAACATGATATCCACGCGCCTGAAGCCGGCTGATGACGGGAGCCCAACTGGATCCATCGGCAAAGGCGCCGTGGACGAGCACGATCGTGCCGATGGCGTGACGTGCCGGTGCGGTCTTGGCTTCGCTCGTCGATAGCGAAAATGCCAGGCCAAGCGAGGCGAGGAGACGGCCGGTGAAACCCGACGACGTCATCGTAATTGCTGCTATCCGCGGAAAGCCGGTGGTCTTATGCTTTGATGTTTTCATTTCTGAGGGCCTTGATGCATTGTTGAGGCAAATATACCGCTCCGCTGCCAGGCGCTTCAGATGGCAAATTGGACATCCTTCATGCAAAACTCGCCAACCGACATCTCAACTCGTAGGTTGAATATTGCTGTGATCGCCGTGGAGGGGAGCCTGCTGTCCGCCATCGCAGGACTTGCAGATCTGTTCTGGATCACCAACCAGGCACTGCGGGCGCCGCCGTCGGGATCTGCCGAGGGCTTGCCCAATCACACCCAGATATTCTTTAGCACGACGATCGTCAGCGCTGACGGGAAGTCGCCTCGTGCCGCTCAAGGGCGCAGTATCCCCGTAGACTGTTCGTTCGACGAACTCGGTCCATGCGATATCGCGCTTGTCACCGGCATGGCATTGGGGCCCGATCATCTTCCGCCCGTATCCAATTCGATCGAGAAGGCGGCGGAATGGCTTCGGACCAGACATAAGCAGGGCACCGTCGTTGGTGGAGCCTGCGCAGGAACATTCATCGTCGGCGAAGCCGGACTTCTTGATGGTCGACGCTGCACGACCACTTGGTGGCTGCATCACGCGTTCAAGCGGCGTTTCCCGAAGGCCCGGCCGGTTTGGGGAACGGCAGTCGAGGAGCAGGACCGCGTGATCACCACGGGCGGGCCGCTATCGTGGATCGACCTGGCGCTGCACGTTATCAAGCTTACTGCCGGCCCGGAGATCGCCAAGCTTGCCGCTGATGTATCGGTCGCTGATACGTTGCCGATGCCGCAGATGATCTATGCGCCGCGCGGTTACGTCAATGCAGCCGCCCCTTTGCTGCTGCAGGCGGAAGAGATCATACGTCATGCAAGTCCGGGAATGACGGCAGAAGCACTTGCCGGCGCACTGAACCTCAGCGAACGGACACTGCACCGTCGGCTGAAGGAACTTACCAACGAGTCGCCAAAGGGCTTCATGACGCGAGTCAGGATCGAGATGGCCTGCGTTCTCCTCGAAACGCCAGGAGCGAGCGTGAAACAAGTGGCACAGCAGTGTGGTTATGGCGATGACACGGCCTTCCGGCGCGCCTTTATCCAGTTGACCGGCATGACGCCGGCGGACTATCGGCGCTGGGCGGTGGGGCGACGTTTGCGAACAGAGCAACGCGAGTTTGAATAGAGGGCGAAGGCTTCAAAGCTGAAAGCGCCCTGACAACTTCAAGTCAGGGCGGCGCACTTTCTCAGTGGCGACCTCGCATTCGAACGCATCTGCGAGTGTGTGTTTGATCGCATGCAGGGAATACGATGTTCATGACCGAATTGAAAGCGTGAAGCCGCCATCGCATGGCCCGGCATCTCGCACCGGGACGCTGTTCGCCCAACCTACTTTTGCCTTGAAAGGATGTAAACCGCTGACCACCAAATGTCGTTGCTACCGCGCAATGTCCGGTACGTTTTTTCGAAGACCACGCAGGAGCCAGTCACGAAAGACGATGACGCTAGGATTGTGGGATTTGCGTTCCGGATAGACGAGATGATAGGAGTCGTCCGACTGCACCGGCTCGCCGAATGGCATATGCAACTGTCCGCGCTGAAGTTCCTCGCGGATATAGGAGGTCGGAACCACCGTAAGGCCAAGCCCGTGGAGCACGTCAGGCTTGATAAAGGCTAGGCGGCGTTACTGACAGACGACGCCTTGATGAGCTCCTCGATAAATCCGCGTCCGGCCGGACCGGGCAGAGAGTCCGCCCTGTAGACCACGGACATCGTAATCATGGCTGCTGTCGTCATGTCAGCAATCTCCAACGGGACCAGCAAACCACGATCAAGGTCTTCCCGCACGACGTCCACCGGCATGCCACCCCAGCCGAGACCAGCTTTCAGGAGCGCGTGTTTCGCCCCGAGATCGTAAAGCCGCCAGGTCTTAGGCGCAAAGACCCGGAAATCCTTTTCGGCCGTAAGCTTCGAGCGGTCTGACAGAACAAGCTGCACATGTTGCGCGAGCACTTTGGTCGTGATTGGACCGCGAATATGAGCGAGAGGATGGCTGGGGGCCGCCACCATCTGATATCCGACTTGCAGCAAGTATTCGCTGCTCAGATCCGGGTGCGCTCCTCCTATGGGGCCGCGAATGCCGAAGGCGCATGTTCCGTCCAGCACAAGTTCGAGAACCGCTCCTAATCCCTCGACGGAAATACGCAACGTCGTATCGGGAAATCGCATCTGGAAGCCTGTGATAGCCTGTGTCAGCACACGGGTCGGAAAGAGCACATTGACCACAAGGCTAAGCTCAGGTTCGAGGCCTTTTGCCAATCCATGCGCACGCGCTTTGAAGTGATCTATGGCTCCCGTAACAGTCCGCGCCTGTTCAAGCAGCGCACGGCCTTGCTCGGTCAGCACGGGATATCGGCCACTTCTGTCGAACAGAGGAACACCGATGAGAGCTTCCAGATTTGCGACCGTCTGGCTCACCGCCGACTGTGCCCTGCGAAGGCGACGCGCTGCTGCAGAAAAGCTTCCGTTGTCCGCCGCAGCGACGAATGTTCGCAACTGATCAAGTGAGAAGCCATCAAGCATGTATCGGAAATCCAGATGGATAATATCGCTATATAGTGGATTGTCCGATGTCAGGCAATTCGGGATAACCACCTCGGAACTTAAGAGGTGCTCCCGTGGTGCGCGTTTCAGAAATCCTTCATGCCCGCCATCACAGCAGTGGTGGCATTTTCTCCGTAAACACCATCGATCTCGAGCAGTTTAATGGACTCTCCTCACCACTCGCGCTGCTCGATAATTTCCGCGTATCCGGCCAGCCTTTCGGGCCGCATCCTCATGCCGGTTTCTCGGCGATCACCTACGTGTTCGAGGACTCGCCTGTTGCGTTGCGCAGCCGTGACTCGCTCGGCAATGACCTTGAGATAGGTCCCGGGGGGATCGTCTGGCTTCAGGCCGGACGTGGTGCTCTGCACCAGGAAGTCCCTTCGGTCCGTGGTGGTGAACTGCATGGCGCACAGATTTACGTCAATCTTAGCATGCGCAACAAGCTGACCGATCCGCAGACGATGTATATGCTGCCTGGCCAGGTTCCAGAATGGCGCAGCGAGACAGGCGACCGCGTCCGTGTACTGGTGGGCGCTTATGGCAATGTCATTTCGCCCGTCAAGCCTGTGGAACCTTACACGATCCTCGAAGCATTCGTATCCCACGGTATCGACCTGCCGCTGGCTGTCGGCGACAACACAGTTGTCTATGTACTCGACGGCCAGCTCGAAGTGAGCCTTGATGATCACATTCATCGATTGTCGAGCGAGACCGCGCTCGCATTCTCAGGAACCGGTGAGGTTAAACTCGCTGCCTTCAATGGCGTTGCCCACGCCCTTCTTCTCGCCGGACCCGCACTGAACGAACCGGTTGTGGCCGATGGACCGTTCATCATGAACGATACCGCCGGGATCCGGAGCGCCTTCCATCGCTTTCAATCGGGCCAGATGGGCACCCTCGACGCCGTCTGACAGGCGCTTATCGATGCGGCGTCCTGTGGCAATGCCTTCAAAAACGTCCCAAAATGGAGAATTTACATATGACATCCAAGAGGATTACGATTATCGGCGGCACCGGATATGCCGGGTCGGCGATCGCACGCGAAGCGGCCAAGCGTGGCCATCTGGTGACATCGGTCAGCCGGTCGGTTCCGGCCGAACCGATCCCTGGCGTTACCTATGTGGCCTCAAGCGTTGAGGATGCCGGTGGTTTGCTTGCAGGCATCGATGTCATTGTCGGCGCCTTTTCTCCACGTGGGGCCAACAGAGGTGCTCTCGCCGGTGTCTACGCAAACCTTGCGCGCAAAGCTGCGGAGACGGGCGCCCGCCTTGTTCTGGTCGGCGGTTTCTCTTGCCTGAGGCGGACACCCGGTGGACCGCGGATGCTGGAAGGGGAAAGCTTTCCACCGGAGGTTCCGGCCGAGGTTGTTGCCGAAGCGCAGGAAAATCTGGATGTCTTGAACAATCTGCTCGCGGACACCACTGGTGTCGACTGGCTGTTTGTTTCCCCTGCAATGGAATTCTCGGCCTGGCAACCGGGCGAGGATCTCGGCCATTATCGTGTTGGCGATGAAGTAGCGCTGTTCGACGAGAACGGCAAATCGGCAATCAGCGGGATCGATTATGCCCGTGCGGTTCTCGACGAGATCGAACATCCGACCCGTCAAAGGGCGCAGATCGGCGTCGCATATTAATGACATGTCCAACTCGGTGGCGCTGCTGCTCCACCCAGTTGTCTTCGTGTTGTCGTATGTGAACCGCCTTCCCCTCCGAGCACATCGAGTGGAATGATCTGTGATTGAAGGAAGAGGAAGCGGACCCCGCCATCGGGAGGGTGCGCTCGTCCTGAACCACGTACACGACTTGCGCTAGGTCGTTCTGTGCTCCTAGCATAGCCGGATGAGATATCCCGCGCCGCGACCTATATCTCCCGGCCATCCCCTTTGAACGGTAACGGTCATGACTTGGATGACCGTCCTACCCAGCCTTTCCATTGCTTTGACAAATGCGAGGTCAACGGGTGTGCCTGTCTGTCTGGGGTAGATCGCGCGATCATTCATTAGCCCAGCTTCACATCTCTTTAACTTAAGTAAATTTCCGCGGCTACGACCCTCCACTAAGGTCCCTCACCGGGAGGAGTTTGATATGACAGAGAAATCGCGCGGCCGCGTGCCGTCATCACGGGATCGTTCGGCATGGCCTGCAAGGTGGGCACATCATGCTTGACGCTGATCTGCCGCTCCTTTCCGTCCGCAACCTGCAGAAAAGCTTCGGCGCCACACGGGTACTGCGCGGGGTGAACTTTACCGTCCGTGCCGGTCAGATTCACGCGCTGCTTGGTGGCAACGGCGCCGGCAAGAGCACGATGATCCGCATCATGACAGGCGGCATCCGCAAGGATGACGGCGAGATAATGCTTGGATCACAGCGCGGGGCAGAGCCGAAGATCGCCATCGTGCATCAGGAACTGGCCCTTGTGCAGGATCTTTCGGTGGCGGAAAACATCGCCATGGTTCACGCCACCGCCGGCCTGACGATCGTCCGGGCCGGACAGCGTGCAGAGCTTGCCTACAACGCCCTCGCCCTGCTTGACCCGCATCTGGCACGGAGCGCGCTCCACCGCAAGGCGGCAGACCTATCCATGCATGAAGGGCAGATCGTCGAGATTGCCCGGGCATTGTCCATTGGCGCCGACGTGTTGCTGCTCGATGAGCCGACAGCCAATCTGACCGCCGGTGAGACGGAGCGTCTGTTTGCCGTGCTGCGGCGGCTGGTTCGTGAGGCCGGGATCGGCATCGTCTTCGTCTCGCACCGAATGAAGGAAATCCGCCAGCTCTGCGATGTCTGCACGATCATCCGCGATGGACTGACGGTTGTAGATGCGACACCACTCGATAGCCTTACCGATAATGACATCATGCAGCAAATGGGTCAGCCAGGCGCGCGCGAGGTGGCGCATTCACGGCGGCGCTTCGATATGGCAGAGGCAGGCCTCGTCCTGAAGGGAGCGGAGGCCGTGATCCCCATTCACAAGGGGCAGATCCTCGGCCTGGCCGGCTCGCCAGCTGGCCCCAGCCAGGTGATTGCGCTGCTCAACGGCACCGGCCGCTCCAGTTCCTGGAGCCTGGATGCGAAGGGCTGGCCGGCCCGGCCGGCCTCGCCGCGTGATGCCGTGGCACTTGGAATAGGCTACGTGTCAGGCGATCGCCGCCACAAGGGCGTGCTCGCCCAACTGCCGATCGTCGATAATATGCTTGCCTCGCGACGGGTTCGCGAAAAGCGCTACATGGTTCGCGCGTCAGAACGACGGGAATGCCTCGATCTGGTGCATGCGCTGAAGCTGAAGGCAGGCTCGATCCGCGATCTTCCCTCGACACTCTCCGGCGGCAATCAGCAGAAGCTGCTGATTGCTCGCTGGCTCGGCATGTCGCTGCGTCTGGTGGTGTTCGAGGAGCCGACCCGCGGCGTCGATATCGGCACCAAACGGGACATTTACGACCTGATCCGCCGCATGGCGGAGGAAGGCACCATCGTCGTCTGGTGGTCGACGGAGAATGTCGAGCTTCTCGAACTTTGCGACGAGATCCTCGCCTTCGATACGGATGGCCGGGTCAAGGGCCTTCTGCCGCATGACCGGTTCAACGAAGACGCGCTCGCAGATCTGACGGGAATGGCGGCATGAATACTAAAGCACAGCCCATGACTTCGAACGACAGCCTGCCTCCGGCGCCACGCGCACCGTCCATCCTTTCGGCCTATCGTTCGGAAATGGCAATTGCCATTGCCTGCATCGCGCTTCTGGTCAGCGTCGGCATCTTCGTGCCGGCGGCGCTGTCAGCCGGCAACTTCGCCAATATCCTGCAGGCCTCGGCTCCCTTGGTGATCATGTCGCTCGGCGTGCTGGTGGTGATCATCACCGGCGGGATCGATCTCTCCGTCGGCTCCATCTTCTCGCTGACGGGAATGGTTACCGCGCTTGCCATGGCCAACGGGTTAGGCGACGTGAGCGCCAGTCTGGCGGGGCTCGGCGTCGGCCTTGTATTCGGATCGATCAACGGTGCCCTCATCACGCTGGTAGGGCTTGCGCCCTTCGTCGTGACGCTGATCACTTATGCGGTCGCAGCATCGCTTGCCTTCATCGTCACCAACGGTCGCTCGCTCGGCGTCGATTCCCCGGATTACTGGCTCTTTAACAGTGGTCAGATAATTCCGAGTCTGCCGAACTTCGTTCTCTTCTGCCTGCTCTTCACCGTGGCGCTCGAATTCGTGCTGCGCAAGGTCACCGCCGGCCGCTGGTTCTATTCCGTTGGCAGCTCGCCGATGGCGGCCTATCTGCTCGGCATTCCGGTCAAGCGCACGCGTTTTGCGGCCTATTTAATCTCCGGCACCATGGCGTCCTTCGCGGGGCTGCTGACGGTCAGCTACATTCTTAATGCGGAGGCGACGGCAGGAGCGTCCCTCATGCTGCAGGCCATCGCTGCCGTCGTCATCGGCGGAGCAAGCCTTTCAGGTGGATCGGGCTCCGCCGTCGGCGCCGTGCTCGGCGCCCTGATGATCACCATCATCCAGAACGGGGTGAATCTCATCGGTATCAACAGTTTCTGGCAGGGCTCCGTCACCGGCCTTGCAATCCTGGTGGCGGTCCTGATCGACAGGTTCAGTCATCGATAATGCGCTCAAGGAGGAGGAGTAAGATGAAAAAACTGATAAAGGCACTCGCCGTTGCTGCAGCCGTACTGGTTGCACAGGGCGCGCATGCACAGGACAAGAAGTTTACCGTCGCATATATCGCGCCGTCGCTCGATATCGACTACTGGCAGTGGGTGGCGCACGGCGTTCAGCAGAAGGCCAAGGATCTCGGCATGAACTATGTCGAATACACCTCGGAGAATTCGCCCGCCAAGCAGATGGACAATGCCCGCGTTGCCGTCACGCGCGGCGTCAGTGCGGTGGTGATCGGCCCGGTCAGCTCGACCTCCACACCGCCCCTGCTCGCATACCTCGCACAGCAGAAGGTTCCGGTTGCCTTTGCAGGCATCGGCCCGCAGCCGGGGCAGACGAACTATACCTCGTCCGTCACCGCCAACAATTACGAGACGGGTCTGGCCCAGGGCAAATATACGTGCGAACTGGCGAAGGAACGCGGCGGCAAAGAAGTCGGCATGCTGTCCCTGCCGCAGGACCGCGAGAACGCCCAGAAATACCTGAAGGGTGCCAAGGAAGCCTTCCAGGCGAATGGTTGCGAACTGGTCCAGATGCTGGAGACCAAGGGGCTGACCATCAATGAAGCCGTGACACAGGCCAACGACCTTCTGACGGCGCATCCGAACGTCAAGGCTATCTACGGCATGTATGATCAGGCCGGCAGTGGCGCGGCCAAGGCGCTTGCGACCCGCGGTCTGACCGGCAAGGTCGGCGTCACCGTCGCGGACGGCAGCCCGACGACCATCCAGCTGCTGAAGGACGGTGCCATCCAGGGCATATTTTTCCAGGAGGCCGTCGGGCAGGGTATCGATGCGACGGAACAGGTCTACAAGGCCCTGAAGGGGGAAAAGACGACGCAGAACATGGCGCTCGTTATGCCGCTGGTGAAGGCTGCCGACATCAGTTCCGATGCGGCGAAGAAGGTCATTGCCCGCGTCTTCCCGCAGTGATCGTCCAGAGCATCGTGCCGGTTCCTGTTTTCGGCAGGATGCTGTCGCCGGAGGCGGTTCTGATCGCCTCCGGCCTTGTCCACTCAATCGCCCTCTTGATCCGATCGGTTTGCCTCGATGAACGACATCCCCCTGATCGATCCCCACCACCATCTGTGGGACATTACCAATAACTACTATCCCTGGCTGAACGACGGACCCAAACCGTCCGCCTTCGGGGATTATTCCGCGATCATCTCCGACTATCTGATCGAGGACTTTCTGGCCGACGCGAAGAACCAGAACCTGGTGAAATCCGTCCACCTCGATGTCGGATACGATCCGAAGGATCCCGTGGGCGAAACCCGCTGGCTGCAATCGATCGCAGACCGCTGCGGCTTTCCGCACGGCATCGTCGGCTATGCCGATTTACAAAAGCCGGATGTGGCGGACCTGCTGGACGGCCACCTGCAATATGCAAACTTTCGCGGCATCCGCCAATCGATGAACTATCACCCGGATCCAGCGAAGACCTATCTGGACCGTCCAGAGGTCAGCCGCACACCGGAATGGCGGCGCGGGTTCCGGGAACTCGCAAGACGCAACCTCTCCTACGACCTGCAGCTCTATTACTGGCAGATGGAGGAGTTTTACGACCTGGCGAGGAATTTTCACGACACCCAGATCATCCTCAACCACACTGGCATGCAGGTGGATGGGCCGAAGCATTTCGACGGCTGGCGCAAGGCCATGCGCAAGCTGGCCGAAGCCGACAACGTCGCCTGCAAGATCTCCGGGCTCGGCATGGGCGATTTCACCTGGACGACCGAAACAATCCGCCCCTATGTCGAGGCGGCGATCGAGATCTTCGGCGTCGATCGCTGCATGTTCGCCTCGAACTTCCCCGTCGACAAGCTCTTCTCGTCCTATGATGCGATCTTCGATGCGTTCAAGAGCATTACCGCCGCCTATCCGAAGTCTGACAGGATGAAGCTGTTTCACGACAATGCCGAGAAGTTTTACCTGCTTTGACCGACTGCAGCGAAAATGAATGTCTCACGAGCGTGACGGCCGTGCGCGACTGCGTGCCACGGCCAATGGCGGGCGCGACCGTCGCTGACGATGGATCGATGCACGCCGATCCGCTACCATGGAGCCCATGCGCGATCTCAATCTCAAAGCCACGGAATATTTCGAAGCTGTCGCACGGCTCGGCAGCGTGACCAAGGCTGCGGAGGAACTGGGCATTTCCCCGTCCGCCGTCAGCCAGCAATTATCTATCCTGGAGGCGCAGCTGGGCGTCAAGCTGTTCCGGCGCGAGAAACGCCGCCTGGTCCTGACGCTGGACGGCGACCGCCTGTTCCAGACGACGACACAGGCTTTCGGTGCCATCCGCAATGCCCGCTCCGCCATTTCCTTCCAGCGCGACCGGCGCAATTTCGTCATCCGTGTCAGTCCAAGCTTTGGCGTGCGCTGGCTTGGGCCGCGGGTCGGGGCCTTTGCGGCGGAAAACGAGGACTGGAACATCCGCATCGATGCCACGCCGGATTTCTCCGCCTTCGAGACGGAAAACGTAGATGTGGACCTGCGCTACGGCATGGGCACGTGGACGGGCGTTGCCGTCACCCCGCTGATGCACGATCTCGTTCTTCCGCTCTGCAGTCCCGCCTATCTTGAGCGGTTGCGGGCGATCGATCCGGATCCGGCGCGCCAGCTTGCCGGAGCAAGGTTGATCGACAGCGTCAAGACGCTCTATCGCTGGGATCTGTGGTTGGCCTTCAACAAGATCCACATTCCGAAAATCAACTATCCCTTGCGCTTCGACCGCTCCTCCATGTCGATCGAAATGGCAAAGCAGGGTGGCGGCATCGCACTCGACAGCGTGACGCTTTGCCTTGGCGAACTGCAGCGCGGTGAACTGGTGCCCTTTTCCACCGATTTCGATGTCATCGATTTTCCGGCCTACTGGTTCGTCTGCCCGTCCCGCCACCTCAACCGCCGGATCGTGCAGCGTTTTTCCCAATGGCTGACGCTGTCTTGCAAGAACCATGACGACGTGGCGCGCGCCCATCTGAAGGGGCTGGGCTGTCGCTTCCGACCCGGTTCGCCGACCGATCTGATCGACGTCAAGCCCTGGGGTCTCTGACCGTGACCTTGATGATTGATTAAGACTGGCTTCAAAGGTCTTTCTCTTTTCTTAAAATCATTCCGCCCTCGGCAATGCTATCTCCAGCTGCATGAATTGCCGGGAGGAGACTATGAATTTGGCAAGCCGCTCCGTGGCGCGCTCCAACGTATCGTTGGAACTGCGGGCATGGAATATCCGCCGCAAGGCCCTCCTGATGGGCCAGGTACAGGGCCAGGGTTACATCGGCCAGGCACTCGGGATCGCCGACGTTCTCGCCGCATCCTATTTCCACGCCCTCGAATACCGTCCGGAAGATCCGGAATGGGAAGGCCGCGATCGTTTTCTTCTGTCGATCGGCCATTACGCCATCGCGCTCTACGCCGTTCTCATGGAAGCCGGCATCCTGCCGGAGGACGAGCTTGAGACCTATGGCATGGACGACAGCCGCATGCCGATGTCCGGCATGGCCTCCTATACGCCCGGCATGGAAATCACTGGCGGTTCGCTCGGCCACGGGCTTGGCATAGCCGTTGGCATGGCCATGGGCCTGAAGCGGAAGAACAACAAGGCTGTCGTCTACAACCTGATGTCGGATGGAGAGCTTGGTGAAGGTTCGACCTGGGAAGCGGCTATGTCCGGCGCCCATCACAAGCTCGACAACCTGATCTGCCTCGTGGATTTCAACGACCAGCAGGCCGACGGCAAATCCACCGAAATGCTCTGCTCCGAACCGCTTCCCGAGAAATGGGAAGCCTTCGGCTGGCACGCCCAGCGCGTCAACGGCAACGATCTGGCAGCCGTGGTCCATGCTTTCGACAAGGCCCGTGCCGTCAAGGACGCGAAGCCCCGGGTCATCATCTTCGATACCACCATGTGCAAGGGCGTGCCCTTCCTCGAAAGGCGCGAAATCACCCATTTCGTCCGCGTCGAAGCGGATGAATGGGACAAGGCGCTCGCCGTTCTGGAAGAAGGAAAACCCGCATGACCCTCGCATCCATGGCCCGCAAATACGAAGTCCGCAAGCTTCCCGAAGGCGAACGCCAGGCCACTTCGGCGATGATCGCTTCGCTTGCGGCGGAGGGATATGACACCATTGCCGCGCCCTTTGGCCATGCTCTGGTCGAAGCCGCGCGAAAGGATGAGCGCATCCTTGGCCTCACCGCCGATCTCGGCAAATACACAGACATGCACATCTTCTCGCAAGCGATGCCGGATCGTTTCTATCAGATGGGCATGGCCGAACAGGTTCTGATGTCAGCAGCGGCCGGCCTTGCCCGCGAAGGTTTTCTGCCCTTTGCCACCACCTATGCCGTGTTTGCCTCGCGCCGGGCCTATGATTTCATTGCCATGGCGATTGCTGAGGAAAACCTGCCGGTCAAGATCGTCTGCGCGCTACCGGGCCTGACGACCGGATACGGACCAAGCCACCAGGCGACCGAGGATCTGGCGATCTTCCGCGGCCTGCCGAACATGACGCTGATCGATCCCTGCGACGCCGACGACATCGTCGGCATGGTGCCGCAGATGATCGCCCATGAAGGTCCGGTCTATGCGCGTCTTCTGCGCGGCAGGGTTCCCTCGGTGCTCAGGAAACACAAGCCGGATTATCGCTTCCAGCTCGGCAAGGCACAGATGATCCGCGAGGGGAAGGATGTCCTCGTTATTTCCACTGGCCTGATGACCATGCGCGCGCTTGATGCCGCGGTGCAGCTCGCCGCGGACAAGATCGATGTCGCGGTGCTGCATTGCCCGACGATCAAGCCCCTCGATCTGGAAACCATTGCTGCGGAGGCGGCAAAGGGCGGGCGACTGGTGGTCACAGCGGAGAACCACACCGTGATGGGCGGACTGGGTGAGGCAGTCGCCGCCGGGCTTCTGTCACGCGGCATCGCACCGCGCTTCCGGATGATCGGCCTTCCGGACCAGTTCCTGGAGGCCGGCGCACTGCCGACGCTGCACGAGATGTACGGCATTTCGGTGGGCAAGGTCGCGGAACAGATCAAGGGCTGGCTCTGAGGAGCCTGCCCACGTCTTCAAACAGCAGACAGGGAGGAGAAAGGCTCATGAGCCTTCTGAAGGGTAAATTTGCCGTTGTAACGGGCGCCGCATCGGCACGCGGCCTCGGAAAGGCCACCGCAAGACTGTTCGCGGACCATGGCGCGACAGTTGCCATCCTCGATCTCGATGCGGCGGCCGCCAAGACTGCTGCAGCCGATCTCGGGGCTCAGCACGTCGGTCTGGCCTGCAATGTCACCGACAAGGCGGCCTGCGATGCGGCCGTTGCCGAATTGCTGACGCTGTGGGGCCGTATCGACGTTCTCGTCAACAATGCCGGCATCACCCAGCCACTGAAGATCATGGATATCGGCCCGTCGAACTACGACGCCGTGCTCGATGTCAATCTGCGCGGCACGCTCTACATGAGCCAGGCCGTCATTCCGGGCATGCGCGAGCACAGGTCGGGCTCCATCGTCAATCTCAGCTCGGTCTCTGCGCAACGCGGCGGCGGTATTTTCGGCGGACCGCACTATTCGGCGGCAAAGGCCGGCGTTCTCGGCCTGACCAAGGCCATGGCCCGTGAACTGGCTCCCGCCAACATTCGCGTCAACGCCATCTGCCCCGGTTTTATCGCGACCGATATCACCGCCGGCAAGCTGACGCCGGAGATGCTCGACAAGATCGTTGAAGGCATTCCGATGGGCCGGGCTGGCGAAGCCTCTGACGTGGCGGGCTGCGCCCTGTTCCTGGCCTCCGATCTGGCCGCCTACTGCACAGGCACGGAGGTCGATGTGAACGGCGGCTCGCTGATCCACTGACCGCGGTGGCTCAAGGCAGTCGCGGCCTCGGCTGAGGCATCAACCGGCTTCGCGGAGCCGGCCATGCCCTACCGCGTGGCCAGCGACGGAGACCAGACTTTTTGATCGTAACGCAGGTGTTCGACGGCGGGAGACGAGGCCGTCGAATGGTGAACTGCATGCTTTGGTCTGCCTGATACGGCGGGCCACACGGATCCATGGGAGAGGACATATGAAAGACATCGCATTCGCCATGAAGCGCCGCACGCTGATGACCGGCGCGCTGACCTTGCCGCTGCTGACGGTGCTGAAGCACCCTGCCTCGGCGGCCGAATTCACCCTTAAATACGCGACTGGCCAGGATCCGACGCATCCCGTCAACATCCGCGCCAAGGGAGCCTTCGACCGCATCCGCGAGGCGACATCCGGCAAGGTCGAGATCAAGCTTTATCCGGCCAACCAACTCGGTTCCGACACCGATCTTCTCGCGCAGGTCCGCAACGGTTCGGTCGACTTCTTCAACCTGTCCTCGCTGGTTCTGGCCACCTTCGTGCCGCTGTCCGGCATCACCAGCCTCGGCTTTGCCTTCAAGAATTATGACCAGGTCTGGCAGGCGATGGATGGCGAGCTTGGTGCGCATATCCGTGAGATGATCGGCAAGACCCCGATCTTTGCCATGTCGAAGATATGGGACAACGGCTTTCGTCAGATCACCTCGTCCACGAAGGAGATCAAGACACCCGACGACCTGAAGGGCTTCAAACTGCGCGTTCCGCCGGCGCCTGCCCTGACATCCCTGTTCAAGGCACTGGACGCGGCACCGTCGCCGATCAACTTCAACGAACTGTACTCGGCTCTCCAGACCAAGGTCGTCGAAGGCCAGGAAAATCCGCTGGCCATCATTTCCACGGCCCGCCTCTACGAGGTTCAGAAAAGCGTCAGCCTGACCAACCATGTCTGGGACGGATACTGGGTTCTGGGCAACAAGAATTCCTTCGCCCGTCTTCCGAAGGACCTGCAGGACATCGTCGCGCGCGAACTGGATCGTTCGGCGCTCGACCAGCGCGCCGACATTGCCCGCCTCAGCGAAAGCCTGAAGGCGGATCTGAAGGGCAAGGGCATCAACCTTATCGAGGTCCAGCAGGACGATTTCCGCAAGGTGCTCGCCTCGACCAGCTTCTATGCCGACTGGAAGCAGAAATACGGTGAGGATGCCTGGAAGAGTCTGGAGAAGGTCTCCGGCCCGCTCGGCAGATAGAGGATTGCCGTCCCGCCGCGCCTCGCGTGCCGGGGGCACGGAAGGAGGACGGGCCCCAGATGATACCCGGTTGCCGCGATGGGGAGCGCTGCAGCCGAAAACATTCACCGGGACGGGTTCATTCCGCCGGTGAGACGCCGATCGGCATGTCAATGCGGGATGCGCACCGGCGTGCCCACGAGACACGAAGCCGCCGTGTAGCCCGCATCGCGATGCGCGTCACCACGGGCACGACAGGCAGGCATTTGCGAGACGAAGGGAGGAAATTGGCCATGACAGCCCAACATTATCATGAAACGGACATCCAGCCTGTCGCACCGGCCGGGATCGCCGCGCTGGCGGCCGGCGCTGAAAGGATCATCGGCCTGATGGTCGAAATTCCTGCGGCCCTGCTGCTTCTTGCCGAGGTGGTGGTGCTGATGATGGGCGTAATCTGGCGCTATGCGCTGCATCAACCGCTCATCTGGTCCGACGAGCTCGCCGGCATCCTGTTTCTCTGGCTGGCCATGCTGGGCTCGGTCGTTGCGCTCCGACGTGGCGAACACATGCGCATGACCGCCATTGTCGGCGCCCTGCAGCCGCAGTGGCGCTCGCTTCTCGATCTTGTCGCGATCGCTGCAGCCTTTGCCTTCCTGTTGCTGACGGTTACGCCGGCCTATCATTTTGCCGCCGAGGAAGTCTGGGTCACGACGCCGGCGCTTGAAATTCCCAATGCCTGGCGTGCTGCTGCACTGCCCGTCGGCATCTTCTTCATGCTGCTGATTGCAACACTGCGCCTTCTGCAGAAGGGAAACTGGGGTCAGGTCATCCTGGCGCTGGCGGGTGTCGCCATCGTGGTCGCAGCCGTCACACTGATCGGGCCGGTGCTGAGCGGGCTCGGCAACTGGAACCTGCTGCTCTTCTTCGTGCTTGGCGTCGGCGCCATGGTATTTCTCGGCGTTCCGATTGCCTTCTCGTTCGGGCTGGCCACGTTCGGTTACATCGCCTCCACCACCACGACGCCGACCATGGTCGTCATCGGCCGCATGGATGAGGGCATGAGCCATATCATCCTACTCGCGGTGCCGCTGTTCGTTCTGCTCGGCCTGCTCATCGAAATGACCGGCATGGCCCGCGCCATGGTCGGCTTTCTCGCCAACCTTCTCGGCCATGTGAAGGGCGGGCTTTCTTATGTTCTGATCGGTGCGATGTATCTGGTCTCCGGCATCTCGGGCTCCAAGGCCGCAGACATGGCCGCGGTAGCGCCGGCGCTGTTTCCGGAAATGCAGAAGCGGGGCGCCAAGCCGGGAGATCTGGTCGCGCTGCTGTCGGCCACCGGCGCCCAGACAGAAACCATTCCCCCCTCCATCGTTCTGATCACCATCGGTTCCGTCACGGGCGTCTCGATCGCTGCACTCTTCACCGGCGGCCTGTTGCCTGCGGTGATCCTGGGGCTCACGCTGGCGGCCGTTGTCTGGTGGCGTTATCGCCACGAGGACCTGTCCAGCATCCGCCGCGCCAGCTGGAAGGAGATCGCCGCAAGCTTCATCATCGCGCTTCCGGCAATCGCGCTGCCGTTCCTGATCCGGGCCGCCGTGATCGAAGGTGTGGCAACCGCAACGGAAGTCTCGACGATTGGCATTGCCTATACCGTGCTGGCCGGTCTGCTGATCTACCGCCGGTTCGAGTGGAAGCGGATCTATCCGATGCTGGTCGATGCCTCCGCTCTGTCGGGCGCGATCCTGCTGATCATCGGTGCCGCCACCGCGATGGCCTGGGCTCTGACGCAATCCGGCTTCTCCACTGAACTGGCGGAGGTCATGCGTGACATGCCGGGCGGCGCCATGACCTTCCTTGCGGTCTCCATCGTCGCCTTCATCATTCTCGGCTCCGTTCTCGAAGGCATACCGGCGATCGTGCTGTTTGGCCCGCTTCTCTTCCCGATTGCCCGCGATGTCGGCGTGCATGAGGTCCACTATTCCATCGTGGTGATCCTCGCCATGGGCATGGGTCTGTTCGCCCCGCCCTTCGGCGTCGGCTATTACGCCGCCTGCGCAATCAGCCGCATCACGCCGGACGAGGGCATGAAGCCGATCGTCGGCTACATGATCGCACTGCTGGTCGGCCTGATCATCGTCGCCGCCATTCCGTGGATCTCGATCGGATTCCTCTGAGGTTTTGCAGCTCGGAGGCCAAGCCGGGCTGCACTTTTCCTGAGGCTATGGGTAGCGTCGCCTTAATCTAGCTTGGGATGCGGTAGTCGTCTCAGCCTTAATTTCACGCACCAATCGACGAAGCGATTTCCCGCCATGTGCCGATGGCATGGGAGCGAAGCTGGCGATGATGTGCGGCGGTGACGTATTGTCGGCGAAGTAGGAAAATATTGGCGATCTGGCCATGGGTTGAGACGAAACGCTGGCATTACCGGACCGACTTGAAGCGCATCATGCGCCGCTCCCGTCGTCGCACGGGAAGATGTGAATTCTCGGCGCGGTTGTTGATACCCTTATGTGACCAATGCTCGACGCACGGAGTATTGCGCCGCCTTAGGATGATATCCACCTCGTTTCGTCGCTTCCAGGCATTGTTGCCTCCGGACCGGAGCGTTTCCCTGACGCTGCCCGCAGACAAGAGGCCTCCGCCGCCTTTCACCAAGAAAAATTCGAGCTTTATCAGGAACTGCAAAATGTGCAGTAACGTATCGGGACCTTCATAGCCAAGTGCCTTCACGACCCGTCCGGACCGGTGAACAATATCTACCCAACCTTACCCCCCGATATTGGAAGTGCCGCTCTCATAGGGAGAACGATTCAGAAGTTTTTGCGTGGCCTGGAAAGCTAAACCGTCTAATGGATTACGATCCCGACTTCCGTCTCGACATTCATAAATTCAAGCACTTAACCTGTAGTCAGCTGACTACACAAGATCGAGTCCCGGGAAGTGGTGTAGCTGGATTTCATAGCTATCGGTGACTTCCGGTAGGGTCGGGTTGCTTATGACCAACCTGAGGGACACCGCCGATGACCGACGACATGATGAACCTACACTCCCTCGTTGAGAAAAGTGCTGATGCCGATTTACTGCGTGTGGCATGCTGCCGGTTTTTCGGACGCCGAGTTAGGCTAATCCCACCTTGTTTTCAAATTCCATAGGGCTGAGGTAGCCCAGCGTCGAATGGCGACGCTTTGGATTGTAGAAGCGCTCAATGTAGTCGAACACGTCCGCCTTTGCATCGTCCCTGGTCCTGTAGACCTTGCGAGCTGTCCTTTCCGTTTTGAGTGATGAGAAGCAGCTTTCCATCGCGGCATTGTCCCAGACATTGCCGGATCGGCTCATCGAGCACGTGATGCCGTGATCGGCCATGAGACGCTGGAACTGCTCGCTTGTGTATTGGGCAGATTCAACCGGTCGCCACAACACCCCCAACTTGGAGGTGTTTATGGTGACGGGAAGACGGAAGTCGGAGCGATCAACGCAGCGCAAATTGTCCTCGCCAGGTCATCCATCGCCGAGGACCATGGCGCAACTTCGAAGCCGTGGAGTTCGCCACGCTGGAATGGGTCGACTGGTTTAACCAGCGACGCCTTCTGGAGCCTATCGGCAACATACCGCCAGCCGAAGCAGAAGAACGATATTATGCCATGCTGGACGCGCCAGCCATGGCCGCATAACTTAAACCAAACGGTCTCCGGCAAAGCCGGGACGGTTCAGCCTGACACGATTCGCCTCCCCTTCCCTTCCTGTCCATTTATCTTGGTCGCACGAAGACCAGTGGAGCGGAAAACAACGAAATTGCCTGTCTTAGCGGCCAGCGCCATTGAGGCGCTGAACGCGCTAGCTTGAAGTAGCGCGGATCGACAAAGGTGCAATCTTCCGGGCCATCGATAGATGGGGCAATGTTTCCAAGCGGCGCTGGATCCGAAGTTGATCAACGACATAGTCAAGCAGCGCGCCAAGCTGGCTGGTCTCGATCACACCGAATTTTTGCCCCATACGCTGCGCTCTGGCTATCTGACAGAAGCGGCCAATCGTGGCGTCCCTCTGCCGAAAGCCATGGAGCAGTCATGGCATCGTTCCGTACAGCAAGCCTCAGAATGTTACATCAGCGCGACGCGGCGGAGCGGCAAAGCCGCAAGGCTCGTTGGCTAGCCGACCTGAACCCCATCGAAATGGCGTTCTCAAAGCTCAGGCGATCTTACGAAAGCGAGCCGCCAGAAGCTTTGATACTATTTGCCCAAGCGCTCGGCGACATCAACGCTCTCTCTTCTCGGTTACCGAATGCCGGAACTTTTTCAAAGCCGCAGGATCTGAGGCAAAATAGATGCCACACCCTTTAGACAGGCCAGCACTATCGCATCCCACCTCAACTCCTCTAACAATCTGTTTTTATGAAATAAATCCCCAAAAAAAACGGCTGACAAGGTTCCTCGTCGGGACCATGGGGACGATTATCGGCGAGCGCATCAACCTGGCTTCTAGCAAGCGAGCTTCTCCGTCGATCCAGCGGCTCTCAGGAGCGCCATCAGCATCGGTCCGAGAGTGAATTCTCCATCTTGCGCACGTCTTGTCAGGTCCCGAAGGTAGCCACCGGCCGAGTTGATCATGTTTGATCTCTCGAGAATGCACGCCATCGCCACCGCGGCACTCTCCGGCCCCATAGCGTCGCAAGCATCCTCGTAGGCCGATGGGCTAACGCCCAGCATCGATCGAACAACTATTGCCGCCGCCTGCAGATCACGCCAATGGTCAATCTTGCCGCCCGGTCCATAGTCGATCATCTGCGGGCAGGCACGCAGCACCATGGTCAGGGGAAACACCTTCATTGGATCAGTATGACGAGCTGGAGTCGCACTTCGCCCCAATTGTGGAGCCAACCTCGACTTTTCGTCCTCCTCTTTTTCAGAGGCAGGTTCAGATTCACTTATGGATTCGGTATTTGAATTCTGTATGTGGCATCCGTTTCGGCTATCATTGCTAGCCATTTTCCTGGCATCTAGTAGGATTTCCAAACGGTTGACGATCTCTTCCCGCAAGAGGGACATCTCATCGAGCGCTGCTTCGACCTCGGCGCGACGCGCATTGCGTGGGAGCCGCGCCAAGATGTCGACATAGAGAGCCTCAATGGCTCCCCAGTCGCCACTGGCATTCTCTTCGAGAGCGGCCGAAATCAGCTTGCGCACGTCACGTCGGCAGATCGTTAGGGCTTCCTTTGCGCGCTTAAATCGCATGCGTTCTGCTGCTACTTCCTGGGAAATCGCGGCTATCTCAGTTGCACGTGCTGCAAGCGGAGCAAGATCGAAACCAAAAGCCTGCTCGATTTCTCCATCGAGATTGCGATGGGCGTAGCGTTTCCCATTAGGGCTGTCGCGTCTCTGTATCAGGCCGGCGTTCACGAGTGCCGACAGCTGCCGCCGCAACGTCGTGCCAGTGATGCCATGAGCGCGCAGAGAAAGCTGCGCGTTAGAGGGAAAGACGACTAACGTTTGTTCAGGGTCCAGTTCACCGTCGGGATGGAAGGAAAGAAGGGCGTCCAGGACAGCAAGGGCTCTATCCTGGAGTCCAAAACGCACACGAGCTTCGCTGATGTCACGAAACACCTTCCATTTATCAACTCGACGCGTTGATTTAGACGCCCCGACGTCAAGCTGACCTTTCACCAAAGCAAGCGTCATTGATCGCCGCCCAAAGGGCGTCGTCACATGTCCCGTCTGCATTTCTCTCTCACCTTTCTTTAGGCAAAAGAACTCCGCTCACCAAATCGGTGCCAAAGACTCTTGACTGTGATTCCGGGAAATGCGATTCTCGATCTTGCTAAGGATAACGAGAGAGGCTTCCACGGTTTACCGTTTGGGGGCCTTTTTCTTCTGCGGTTTAGTCTCCATCAGTGTTGGGCTTTGACCGCCTGTACTCGTCGTACAGATGATCCATTTGGCTCGAAAGCCAGTCGCTGAAGGGTTTCGCTTCCACGCTCGAAAGCTCGATCGCCACCTTCTTCGACTTGGCACTCATTGAGAAACTCAAAGACTTGTCATTTGACATCCAAGACTTATTGGATTCGACAGGCTTCAGAGTTTTAGCGGAGGACTTGGCTTTATAGCGCTTCAGGTAGCCGTGAAGCGCATCAAACCGCTTTTCCTCCGGGATCGTCAGAAAATCAGGCGTCGCAGCGTGATCGGTGGCCACCCGACGCAGGGCAGGGGCAAGCAGCATTTGTCGCAAGCTTAACCATTTGTCTCTGCCGATCTTTTTGGAAGCTCCAAGCACCTTGATGACAGGCTCAGGGACGGTTTCGATTACTCCAAGCATCTTGGAAAGCATCGCTTCGTCAATCGCCAGCGACGATCTGACGACATCCTTTCCCATCCCGGCTGCAATTAGATTCTGTGCGAAGTATGCCCGCTCAATGAAGGACAGGTTCGAGCGTGCAGAGTTCTCCTGGCCCTGTGCGATGGCCGACGTAATGTCATCTAGCTTCTTGACGACCGCCTTGACGGGGATACCTAGTTCCTCGGCAACTCTCCGGCGGCGATGTCCGAACACGACCATGTATCGCTGGCCGTCCCCAATGGGGCGCACGAGGATCGGCGTGGTTTGCCCGGCAGCTCGTATTGCCGACTTTAGCTCCTGATACTCTTCGTCGTCGTCGGAAAGTCGGTCAGCTACCAGTGAAACGTCAAGCGATCGCGGATCTAAATCCACGATCACTTCACCTTCCATAAGCTTTTTGGTGTTCTCCGCGAGATCCTCTATTGACCGCACGACAGTCTTGGCAGCACCAGTCATAGCGTAGCCAGGCTTCACCGGCGACTTTCCAGCAGGAATGGACGAGAGATCTAGTTTTGCGAAAGGGTTCTCACGTGACATAGCGGTCTCCCCTTGTGCTGTTCAACTCCGATAAGAGATTGATCCGCCGATAAAAAGCTGGAAAAAAAACGGCTGACAAGTTCATCACTTTCGCCCCCACACGCTGTGGATTAACTCCACGATCTCGCCGTTTGTCGAGTTAAGGCTCTCAATTGCTCGATCGTATGTCGATCGCACGAAGTCTCCGCGCTCAACCTCATACAACGTCTGCTTCTTGATCGAGGCATCTGAAATCGCGGTTGACTTGAGCACATGATTTCTCAGCATATGCTGAGCAAACATTGACTGCATAAAGCCAACCATCTGAGCCTGCGGAATATCGGTAGGCTCGAACCGCGTGACAAGATAGCGAAACCACTCGATTCGGATTTCTGCTCCAGCCTCCGCCACTGGGGTCAATATACCACCGAGCATCATCAGAAACTGGCTCATCGACATGATATCCAGCATCTGAGGGTGGATCGTGATCAAAATGCCCGTTGAGGCCATAAGGGCCGTGATTGTCAGATAACCCAGCTGAGGAGGGCAGTCGATGACAACGACGTCATAACGGTCGTCGACGGCCTTCAGCGCATTGGCAATCCGCATATGGAAAAGCCGGCCTTCGTCACCTTTTTTCGATGAAATCGCGAGCGGGACGTCATATTCATATTCCTGTAGAACCAGGTTCGCCGGGACAACGTCGAGGCCCGGAATGTTGGTGGGCTGAATGACCTCCTCAATAGATTTCTTCCCTTCATCGAAGCGAAGAGCTTCATAGAGAGAGGAGGTCTCATCGAGCTCGGGCTGGATACCAAATAGCGAAGTCAGGGATGCCTGGGGGTCGAGGTCGATGGCGAGGACACGGTGGCCGGTCAAAGCAAGATACTGCGCAAGATGGGCTGCCGTCGTCGTCTTGCCACTTCCACCTTTGAAGTTCACGACAGAGACGACCTGCATGGGCTCGCCGGGACGTCGCTTTGGGAGATAATATCGCTTGTCCGACTTTTTGTTCGCCTCGAGGTATTCCCGAAGTTCCAGCATTTGAGCAGCTGTATAGAAGCGGCGACCACCGACTGACTCAATTTCCGGGCCTTTTCCCTCGGAATGAATCTGTCGAAGATGGCTCTGAGTTACCCCCATGAAATCGGCGACCTCGCCGATCTGAAATTTGCGAAGTCCCTTCCGGGCGTCAGGCGGGTACTGCTGGCTACGCAGCATATGCAGAGCGCCCGAGATCTTCGAACCCTGCTCGGCGATTTCCAGATCAAAACGGTTCGGCTGCGGCTGGCTCATTTTGCAAACTGTTTCCTGAGTGGCTCAACTTTCAAAAAAATGGCGCTTTGGCCATAATTTTCGCAACTATCTCCCGATTCTGAATACCCCGCAAGGAATTTAAAGTTAACAAAGTCTCAACATGTCAGCTCCAGCAGGAATCGCTAATGGATAAATTCTCATTTTTCCACGCAAATTCAGCGACGTAACCCAATGCAAGGCTCTCACCAAAAAAGCGATTACCCATATTTTTGCTGGTTCGTGACTCACTCGCGTGACCCAACTTCCTTCGGGTCTAGCAGTTAGAAGTGGCGTCGGCAGCTACCACTTTTGGCAGTAGATCGAACTTCTCAGCACCGGCAAACCTCCTTGCGTCACCAACGCAAGGGAGATTTGCTCGATGCGCGTCGTCGCCATCAAGAACCCACAGAACGAAGCTGAACAGTGCCTCATTCACGAAATGCACCGGCTCCGTGCGCGCGTTTTCCGCGGCCGACTGGCTTGGAAAGTCCGTTGCACATCAGGTCTTGAAATAGACAGCTTCGACAAGCTAAGCCCGACATACATCCTTTGCCTCGACCGCACAGGGACAGTGATCGGATGCGCGCGCCTGCTGCCAGCCGCAGGCGGCACGATGGTGGAACAGGTGTTCCCTCAGCTCCTGGGCACCGAGAAACTCCCAAAGCACAATCGGATGATCGAAAGCTCCCGGTTCTGCGTCGATACAAACGCCGCTGCCGAGCGGGAGCAGGCGGGCCTCCACTCGGCGACCCTCGCCATGTTCGCCGGTATCGTCGAGTGGAGCATTCTGCATGGCTATCAAGAAATCGTAACCGCCACGGATGTCAGACTCGAGCGCATCCTCCGTCGGGCAGGTTGGCCGCTAAGCCGCCTCGGCCCACCTGCCCAAATCAACGAAACGAAGAGCGTCGCCGGTCTGCTGCCCGCAAACTGGGTGAGCTTCGATCGACTTCGCCCCAGCATCTATTCGTCGAGCTTCTCACTCCATCGACAGGAAGCGGCCTGATCATGCTTAGCACCCCAAACCGCTCACTCCCTCGCCTCGTCAGCAAGCTGCAGAACGCACTAGGAGATCATCTGTGCATTGCGCTCGACGACCCGAGTGTCGTTGAGATCATGCTCAATCCAGATGGTCGTCTATTCATCGAGAGGCTTGGCCACGGCATGACAGCCGCTGGCGAGATGACACGCTCGGCCGCCGAGACCGTTATCGGAAGCGTCGCCCATGTTTTGAACTCCGAGGTCGACGATGCTCGGCCGATCGTTTCGGGAGAACTGCCGATCGGCGGGCACCGTTTCGAGGGATTGCTGCCACCGGTGGTTTCCGGACCATCTTTCACGATCCGTCGTCGCGCGTCGCGTCTCATACCGCTTGATGACTATGTATCCAGCAAGGTGATGACTGCAAAGCATGCGGAGGTCATTCGAAGCGCCATTGCCTCTAAGCTTAATATTCTCGTCGCCGGCGGCACCGGCTCGGGAAAGACGACCCTCACCAACGCGATCCTGGCGGAGATCATATCGAGCTCTCCCGATGATCGGCTCGTCATTCTGGAAGACACAGCCGAGATCCAGTGCGCCGCGGACAATGCAGTCAGCCTTCACACCAGCGACGCCGTCGACATGTCGCGTCTACTGAAAAGCACGATGCGCCTTCGGCCGGATCGGATCATCGTCGGCGAGGTCCGCGATGGCGCAGCGCTGACCATGCTGAAGGCCTGGAACACCGGGCACCCAGGAGGGGTCGCAACGATCCATTCAAACAGCGCACGCTCCGCACTCCAGCGTCTTGAGCAGCTGACCGCCGAGGCCAGTCACCAGCCTATGCAGGCGGTCATCGGAGATGCGGTCGATCTGATCATCTCGATCGAACGAACGGCCAAGGGCCGGCGCATCAGCGAAATCCTTCATGTCACCCGCTTTGCAGGCGGCCAGTACCAGACCGAACCATATGCAGAGGAAAACTGCGATGCAGCATAAGAGATCACTCCTGCCTCTTGCCGTGATGGCCCTTTCTATCGCAGCCGTTACTTCCCCCGCTTTCGCCAGTTCAGGCGGGAGCCTTCCATGGGAAGGACCTCTCGAACAAATCCAGGAATCCATCACCGGCCCAGTCGCAGGCTACATTGCTCTTGCGGCTGTCGCGATCGCCGGCGGCATGCTGATCTTTGGCGGCGAGCTCAACGATTTCGCCCGCAGGCTGATGTATGTCGTTCTGGTGGCCGGCATTCTGCTTGGCGCCACAACCATCGTCGGCCTGTTCGGCGCCACCGGTTCCTCGATCGGCTTGCCGATGGAGCAAATCACCTTCCTTGCTTCGGGCGATGAAGGGGAGGGGGGCTTATGAGCCTCCACCGCAATCGCATTCATCGCGCGCTATCACGGCCGAACCTTTTGATGGGCGCCGACCGCGAGCTGGTGCTGATCACCGGGCTCGCCGCCGTGATCCTGATCTTCGTCGTCCTGACGGTCTACTCGGCGCTCTTCGGTGTGGCCGTCTGGATCGTGATTGTCGGCCTGCTTCGCATGATGGCCAAGTCTGACCCGCTGATGCGGCAGGTCTATGCCCGTCACATTTCCTACAAGCCCCACTACCGGCCAACGGCCGCGCCGTGGCGAAGATACTGAGGTGTCCTGATGGTTGCCCTCAAACGATTCCGCGCGACCGGTCCCTCGTTCGCTGATCTGGTTCCATACGCCGGCCTGGTCGACAACGGCGTCCTGCTGCTGAAGGACGGCAGCCTGATGGCTGGCTGGTATTTCGCGGGTCCGGACTCCGAAAGCGCCACCGACCTCGAACGCAACGAGCTCTCCCGGCAGATCAACGCGATCCTGTCGCGTCTGGGGACGGGCTGGATGATTCAGGTCGAGGCCATCCGGGTGCCGACAGTCGACTACCCCACACCGGACCAGTGCTATTTTCCGGACCCTGTCACTCGTGCGATCGACGCCGAGCGCCGGAGCCATTTCGGGCGGGAGCAAGGGCATTTCGAGAGCAAGCATGCGATCATTCTCACCTACCGGCCGCTCGAGTCGAAGAAGACCGCGCTCAACAAATATATCTATTCGGACGAGGAGAGCCGGAATAAGTCCTACGCCGACACTGTCCTGTTCGTGTTCCGCAACGCGATCCGGGAAATCGAACAATACCTGGCCAACACCCTATCGATCGCCCGCATGCAAACCCGCGAGGTCCGCGAGAGGGGAGGGGAGCGGGTCGCACGCTATGACGACCTCATGCAGTTTGTTCGATTTTGCATTACGGGGGAGAGCCATCCGGTTCGCTTGCCGGAGGTCCCGATGTATCTCGACTGGCTGGCGACGGCGGAGCTGGAGCATGGCCTGACGCCGAAGATCGAGAACCGGTTCCTCGCCGTTGTCGCTATCGATGGCCTGCCGGCGGAAAGCTGGCCCGGCATCCTCAACAATCTCGATCTGATGCCGCTGACCTACCGCTGGTCATCGCGGTTCATCTTCCTCGATGCGGAAGAGGCGCGCCAGAAACTCGAGCGCACGCGAAAGAAATGGCAGCAGAAGGTTCGACCATTCTTCGATCAGCTCTTCCAGACCCAGAGTAGATCGGTCGATCAGGATGCCATGACGATGGTCGCCGAAACCGAGGACGCCATCGCCCAAGCCTCGTCCCAGCTCGTCGCCTACGGCTATTACACACCCGTCGTCATCCTGTTCGATGAGGACCGTGAAGCGTTGCAGGAAAAGGCCGAAGCTATACGCCGGCTGGTCCAGGCCGAAGGCTTCGGAGCTCGCATCGAGACCCTGAACGCGACAGACGCGTTTCTCGGAAGCCTCCCCGGGAACTGGTACGCGAATATCCGTGAGCCGCTGATCAATACGCGCAATCTGGCGGATCTCATTCCGTTGAACTCGGTATGGTCGGGCAATCCGGTGGCGCCGTGCCCCTTCTATCCGCCGAACTCACCGCCGCTGATGCAGGTCGCTTCGGGCTCAACGCCGTTTCGCCTCAACCTGCATGCCGATGATGTCGGCCATACCTTGATTTTCGGGCCGACGGGCTCTGGGAAATCGACCCTTCTCGCTCTGATCGCCGCGCAGTTCCGTCGCTACGAGTTTGCCCAGATCTTTGCCTTCGACAAGGGCAACTCGTTGCTCCCGCTGACGTTCGCTGCCGGAGGCGATCACTACGAAATCGGCAACGATCAGAACAGGGAGGGAAGGGCGCTGGCGTTCTGCCCGCTCTTCGACCTTTCAACAGATGGCGATCGCGCCTGGGCGACCGAGTGGATCGAAATGCTCGTCGCCCTGCAGGGCGTCACCATCACGCCCGATCATCGTAATGCGATCTCGCGCCAGATCGGGCTGATGGCGACAGCGCCCGGAAAGTCGCTATCGGACTTTGTGAGCGGCGTGCAGATGCGCGAGATCAAGGATGCGCTCCATCACTACACGGTCGATGGTCCGATGGGACAGCTTCTCGACGCGGAAGAGGACGGCCTGACGCTTCGGGACTTTCAGTGCTTCGAGATCGAGCAGCTCATGAATATGGGCGAGCGTAATCTGGTGCCCGTTCTCACCTACCTCTTTCACCGGATCGAGAAGCGGCTGGACGGCTCGCCTAGCCTGATCCTCCTCGACGAGGCCTGGCTGATGCTCGGGCATCCGGTTTTCCGCGACAAGATCCGGGAATGGCTGAAGGTTCTCCGCAAGGCCAATTGCGCCGTGGTTCTGGCGACCCAGTCGATCTCCGACGCCGAGCGGTCCGGCATTATCGACGTGCTCAAAGAATCCTGCCCGACCAAGATCTGCTTGCCGAATGGCGCCGCGCGCGAGCCTGGCACGCGCGAGTTCTATGAGCGGATCGGGTTCAACGAGCGCCAGATCGAGATCGTCTCGGGTGCCATCCCCAAGCGCGAATATTACGTCGCCACGCCAGACGGACGGCGGCTCTTCGACATGTCGTTAGGGCCAGTGGCGCTGAGCTTTGTGGGCGCATCCGGAAAGGAAGACCTGAAGCGCATTCGCGCGCTGAAGGCGGAACACGGCCAGGACTGGCCTACCCATTGGCTTCAATCGAGAGGAGTTCACGATGCCACGTCGCACCTCAACGTCCAGTAACTGGATCGTCGCAACGATGACCGCGGCAATCGCGCTTTACCCAGTTGCATCAGGCCATGCGGGATCTGCAACGGGCGCGGCTACCGAATGGACGCAGCTCGCCAACAATGCCCAACTCATCGACCTTCTGAAAAGCTCTGGCCTGCAGGTCGATAACCAGCTGACGCAGATTACCCAGCTCGCGGAACAGATTCAAAACCAGCTGAAGATCTACGAAAACATGCTGCAGAACACGGCGCAGCTCCCTGATCATATCTGGGGCCAGATCGAGAGCGGTCTAAACCGTCTGCGCAGCATCGTCGATCAGGGGCAGAGCATCTCGTTTTCGATGGGCAATGCAGACGACGTCCTTCAGCAGCGGTTCAAGAGCTATGCGGATCTGAAGACCAATCTGCCCAATGCCGAATCCTTCTCGAGCACCTACCAGTCCTGGTCGGACACAAACCGGGACACGATCGGCAGCACGCTGAGGGCGGCGAGCCTGACAGCGGATCAGTTCGACACGGAAGAAGGCACGATGAATTCGCTGCGATCGATGTCGGAGTCGGCTGACGGCCAGATGAAGGCCCTCCAGGTCGGACACCAGATCGCCGCTCAGCAGGTTTCCCAGATGCAGAAGCTGCGCGGCCTGGTTTCCCAGCAGATGACGATGATGGGGACGTGGCTCCAGACCGAGCAGACGGACAAGGACCTCGCGCAGGCCCGGCGTGAGAAATTCTTCAATGCCGACGTTACCACGATCCCGAGTGGCCAGAAGATGGAGCCACGCTGGTGAGCCGCCCGGTCCTCGTCACGGTGCTGGTCATGGTCGCTGCGGCGGCTTCCGCCACCACCTTTTATTTCGTCCAGGAAAACGCCCCGGCATCACCCGAGATGAGCGAAGAGCAACGTGCCAACCGCGATAAATTCTTCGGCACATCCAAGGAGCTGCCCCCGATCGAAAAAGGTCAGGAGATGCGGCCGAGATGGTGAAGCGAAATCTTGAGCGGGCTTTCGTGCTCGGCGGCATAGCCTGCCTGGTCCTCGCCACCCCAGCGTTCGCGCAGCAGGGACAGGTTCTGACAGAGCTTGAAAACCAGGTTTCTGCTGCCGCGAAGGGATGGGAGGCCACCATAATGGACGCGGCAAGGTCGCTGTTCTGGATCCTTGCCGGGATCGAGGTCGGCATCGCCGCCGTCTGGCTCGCTATACAGGCCTCATCCCTTGAAAGCTGGTTCGCCGAACTCGTCCGACGGATCATGTTCATCGGCTTCTTCGCGTTCGTTCTAACCCAGGGACCAACGCTTGCGAGGGACATCGTCAACAGCCTCTATCAGATCGGCGCTGGCGGCGGATCGGCCTCGCCGGCCGAAGTGTTCGATGCCGGTATACGGGTGGCTTCGCAGATGTCCGCGCAGGCGAAGTTCGGGGTGTTCGAGGACAATGCGCTTGCGATCGCCGCCGTCTTGGCGATGGGGGTTGTGGTGATTTGCTTCTCGCTCGTGGCCGCAATCTTCGTCGCGGTGATGGTCGAGATGTATGTCGGACTACTCGCCGGCATGATCATGCTCGGCTTGGGCGGCTCGTCCTTCACCAAGGATTTTGCCGTCCGCTATCTGGTCTATGCCTTCGGCGTCGGCATGAAGCTCATGGCACTGGTCATGATCGCGAAGATTGGTTCGGAAGTCCTCCTCGGCCTAGCGCAAGCGCCGATAGCGGAAAGCGATCAGTTCATCACGGCACTGGCGATCGCCGGTATTTCAGTCGTGGTGTTTATCATCTCAATGTACGTGCCAACGATTATCCAGGGGGTCGTTCAAGGCGCGTCTGTCTCTGGCGGAATGGAAACTATCCGCCACGGTGGACAGGCCGCATCATTTGCACTTGGAGCGGCCTCTCTAGCCGCCGGCGCCGTCGGAGCCGGAGCCGCGGCAGCCCAATCCGCCCGGGCTGCAGGATCCTCTGTTGCGGGCGCAGCGCTTCGGGGCATGGGCGCCGGGATCGGGTCGGCCGGAAAAGCAGCCGGGTCGGCCGCCAAGGAAAAGGCGATCGGTTCGCCCGGAGCATACGCCGGCTCGATCATGGGGCTTGCCAACGCCAAGCTCGATCAGAGCCGCACGGGACAAAGCGGTCCCAAAACGCCGCCAGAACGCAACGACAAGTAATCACCAGGAAGGCAGAAATCGATGGCAACAAACCGGCCACCCGACAACCCTTACCTTGCCGCGCGGCAGGAATGGACGGAACGATATGGATCCTATGTCCAGACCGCCCGCGCATGGCGGATCGTCGGCATTCTCGGACTTTCGATGGCCGTGGTCGGCTTCACCTATGCCATGTATCTCAGCACACAGGTCAAGCTCGTGCCCTACATCGTCGAGGTCGACAAGCTCGGCACCTCGGTAACGGCAGGCTTCCCCCAGCAGATCGAGTATGCCGATGCCCGCGTCGTCCGTGCGACACTCGGCAACTTCATCACCAGCTTGAAGTCGATCACGCCCGACGCGGTGGTGCAGAAGCAATACATCGACCGGACCTACGCGCTTCTCAGGACGTCCGATCCTTCGACCCAGAAGATCAATGCCTGGTTTCGCGGCAATTCGCCGTTCGAAAAGGCCAAGACATCGACAGTCGCCATTGAGGTCAACAACATCGTGGCGCTGTCTAACCAGACCTACCAGATCGACTGGACCGAATACGAGCGCGACCGCAAGGGCAAGGAAATCGGCACGCGCCGGTTTCGCGGCATCGCGACTGTCGCGCTCACCGCGCCACAGGACGAGGCGATCATCCGCCTCAACCCGATCGGTCTTTATGTCCAGGACTTCGACTGGACCGCACAGCTTTAAGGGCAGGGGAATTCACATGCACAAAACAGGATTAATCGCGGCCGTCGGCTGCATGGCCGGGCTCGTCCTTGCGGGCTGCGCGATGGCACAGAGCATGACGTCGAACGAAGTGAAGGGGACCAACATTTCGCGGAAATGGCGGGGCACGCCGGGTCTGGTAACGACCGGTCCCGATGGAAAGGTTATTTTCCTCTTCGGCGAGACCCAGCCCTCCGTTGTGTGCTCACCGCTTCAGGTCTGCGATATCGAGCTGCAGGGTGGCGAGATCGTCCGCGATGTGCTTGTCGGTGACACTGTCCGTTGGAAGGTCGAGCCGGCGACGTCAGGTGCAACCGGCGGGCAGGCGATCCATCTGATCGTCAAGCCGTCGGAGGCCGGCCTCGTGACGTCGATGGTCGTCACGACCTCGCGGCGAACCTACCATATCCAGCTCAAGTCCCATCCCAGCCAGTACATGGCCCGGATCGGTTTCGAGTATCCGGAGGATGTTTCGACCAAGCTGGCCGACATCAATGCCAGGCTCGAGACCGGCATTCCGGGAGCTGCCCCCGACAAACTGAACTTCTCTTACTCAGTCAGTGGCGGAGCTTCTTGGCGGCCGAAGCGCGTCTATTCCGACGGAACCAAGACTTACATCCAGTTCCCCCGGTCGATCTCAGGCCAGGACGCTCCGGTGCTGTTCGTCGTCAGCGGCGGCCAGAACCGTATCGTCAACTACCGTATGAAGAACGACATGATGATCGTCGACTACGCCGTCGACAAGGCCGTACTCGTCTCCGGGGTCGGTTGGCGCCAGCAGAAAATTACGATCAGGAGGGGAGGCTGACGATGAACAAGATCATTGCCGCCATCATCATCACCGCCGTTCTTTCCGGTTGTCAGACTGCGGATGAAACTCTAACCACCAGTTCCACCCCAATTGCCATCACTGGCTCCACCGCAAGCGCGATCGCCGGCGACATGGCAAGCCGCCTTGCCGAACAGGTCGGCCCGGTTGGCGCCACGACGCTGAAAATGGAGAAGGACGCCTCCGAATATGCCGCCGCGCTCGAGGCTGCTCTGAAGGGATGGGGATACGCGGTCATTACCGACGGCAAAGTTGGCAAGGATCAGAAGCCCGTCGAGGTTGCGTGGTCGATCGACAGCTTCGACGGACAGGTCCTGGCGCGGATCAGCACCCCGACAATCGCGCTCGGTCGCGCCTATACCGCGACATCAGCCGGCGCAACGCCCGCCAGTCCGCTTTCCATCATGCAGCGAAACTGAGGGGAGGGGAGACCATGGTTCAATCGCTCCAGCTCGGCACGGCGGGCAATGCTGACGATCAACAGAGCATGCGACGCCTCAATCGCCTGCCAATCATCGTCGCGATCGTCATCATCGTTATGTTCTTCGGCGTCGTCATCATCGGCCTGTCATGGCGCGGTCTCTCCTTCAACCGAGGAAGCGAGCTCGACAACAGCTCCGCGTCTCCGGCGACCACGTTCGGCGATCAGCTGAAACGAGGCGTGACGGACGGGATCATAGGAGAACCGGATCAACGCGAAGTGTTTCAGCCGACGCCTGTGGTTGTCGAACGCGAGCCGGTGAAAGAGGCCGTCATAGAGCGGCAGAATGAAGTTCGGACCGAACGGCGATCGCAACTCGAGCCGGAAGCTGAGTGGAAAGCGCGGCTTAAGCGGGAACAGGACGAGCAGATTCTCCGCGAAGCGCAGCGTCAGAGGATGGCAAGCCTCCAGGCACGGGCAACAGCGCTCGATTCTCCGCTCAAGGTTGACGTTTCCGAGGTCCAGAAGAGCGCTTCCGAAACCAGGACCGACGCCCGCCAACCGCTCAATGCCACGACGAACAGTGCATCCGACCTTTACAGCGCTGCGATGAAGTCCGGTTTACTCGGACAGAACGTCGATCAAAACGGGCAGACGTCGAAGGAGGATTTTTTCAATCAGGACATCAAGGATCTTGGTTACCTGCCGAACCAGGTCGTCCCGCAATTCTCGCCCTACGAGTTGAAGCGAGGATCCGTTATCCCTGCCACGATGATCACCGGCTTGAATTCGGATCTTCCCGGCAGGATTTCAGCGCAGGTCAGCCAGAACGTCTATGACAGCGCCACCGGCTACCGGCTGCTCATCCCTCAGGGATCGAAGCTGTTCGGTCGCTACGATTCCAAGGTGTCGTTCGGGCAGGAGCGCGTGCTAGTCGTCTGGACCGACCTGATCTTCCCAAATGGCTCGACACTTCAGATCGGCGGCATGGCCGGCACGGATGCCGAGGGATACGGCGGCTTCAAGGACAAGGTCGATCGGCACCTCTGGCGCACGTTCGGCTCTGCGGCGCTCATTGCCATCATCGGCACGGGGATCGACATGTCGATGCCGGAGAGTTCGACGTTCGCCACGCAGGATACGGCTTCAGATGCAGCGCGGCGGAATTTTGTCGAATCGTTCGGCCGTGTGGCGGACCAGGCGATCTCAAAAAATCTGAATGTACAGCCGACTATCAGGATCCGGCCGGGGTACAAATTCAACGTGCTCGTTGATCAAGACATAATTTTCCCCGGTTCATATCGACAATAGAATAGACCTTGGCGCGAATCGGTGATCATCCGCTTAATTGAATCGCGATGACGCTTCACAATCTTGCGTAGGTAAGTTCTTTTTCTTAATAATCGACTTTAGGCGAGCACAATGGTGTGCTCTGCCTCCGTTTCGGAGCTACCAAGCCCTCGACAAAGGGCAATGCCACTTATGATTGCAACCTCGTTGCGTTCATACCTCATTGATAGGAGGCCATGAATTGAACCAATGGTTTGAGCGTTTGACCGAACAGGTCGCCCTGGCACATGACGAAGCCACGGTGAAGGCGACACTGGAGAAGCTAAGCCGAGAAGCTGGTTTTGGCGCATATGCCTACCTCAATCTGCAGGCGGAGACGCAAACGGCGATCTCAAACTATGACCTCGACTGGCAGCAGCGGTACTTCGACAAATCCTACGCTCTGATTGATCCCGTCGTGAGCAACGCGCGCGATCAGTTGGCAGCCTTCGCGTGGTCCAACAAAGCATCGCTCAGAATGAGCAAGGAGCGCAGGAACTTCTACGGAGAGGCCGGGGAGTTCGGGATTCGATCCGGTATCACGATCCCGATCAAAACGGGATTTGGGCGGATGGCGATGCTTACCTTGGCTTCGGAAGAGGCAGATTTCGCCATGGGGCAATCGCTGAACCCCGTGCTTGCCGCTTCCGCGGTCGCGCAACTGCACTCGAGGTTGGAAGGTCTTCGAGCGAAGCCAACACATCACACCCCAATACGCATGAAATCTGATGAACTGACCTGCTTGCGCTGGTCTGCCGAAGGCAAGTCAATGAAGGCCATCGCCATCATCGAGAACACGACATATGCCAATGTCGCGTTCTTCCTCCGCAACGCCAAATCGGCCTTGGGCGCGACAAGCTTGCCCCAGGCAACCGCAATGGCCAAGGAACTAGGCCTGATCTAGCTCAGTGGCCCTTTGATTTCGGCATGTCCGGAATGTAGCCCAGAATGTCGAGAAGCGTTGACACGACCGTCTGCTGCGCGTGGACGGCAATCATCGCAGCGATATAGGCCTGACTTGTCTCGCGCGCCGTTTCCAAGTCAGTTGCGGCATCGACCCGCACTTCGAGCATGACGGCGTCATCGCGCAAACGACGATGTTTCTCGATCTCGCGCACGACGTGGCGTTCAATCTCTTCGGGCGACTGGTCACTCATCAATCCGATAAGTGGGCGCAATATGAGTTTGGTATCAGACACAGGCCCGTCTGCACTTGCTTTGAACATTATCGGTCCAATTACCGCCCATATGCTGCCGGTGTAAACCTTCTTTGGAACGAGGTATCCGCGAGGGTAAATCGGTTTAGATCTCAATTACATATTATAGTTGATAAACTTAAAGTATGTAAATGCCGATCTTCCGCGTATGGATATGCGCAAGCTGGTCGGCCGGAATTTCGCCCGCCTCCGTCGGGAAAAAGGCCTGACGCAAGAGGACGTGGAAGCGCGTTCCGGCTTTAGCCAGCAATACCTGAGCGGCCTCGAACGGGGGACGCGAAATCCGTCCATCGTTACCCTCTATGAAATCGCCCAGGCGCTCGGAGTAAGCCATGTTGAACTCGTCACGCCCGACAATGGAACTGGGGATCGCACTGTCCCTTCGTGAGGCCACAAACGCGATCGAGCTTGTCACAGGTGTCTGCGGCGGTGAGCCTGTGTTCAGGGGCAACCCCGTGTTCCGGTTAGAATAGTTGCAGCCATGAGAAGCCAGCGCGCGACCACAGGGGATATCGTTGCAGGTTACCCGTCGCTCACGGTTCGCATGGTCGAGCTTGCAGAGATCTGGGACGACGGCACACACGGTAAGCAGCCGACCACCCAAACTTTCGGACCTTGGTGCTACCTTAAACAACGCAAATCGCTTCTCGCTGCCGCACCCACCAGGCAAAACCTCATAAGCCTCACAAATCCACTTCACATCGACCACAAGATTGAGAGGGGCGCAGCCTGCAGACGTTCGGCAAACGGCGTGATGCGGTCATGATCATGAAGGACGAGCCCACGCACGAAACGGTCACCGACCGCTGCCTGCAACTGACGTAACCCGCGAAAATCATCGGCCTTAACGGTCGCAGACGCTTTCACTTCAATACCGATGATTCGCCCGCGCCGGTCCTCAATCACCACGTCGACCTCATCCAGATCTTTTGTTCTGTAATGCGAAAACGTCACGCGTCTCTCGGACCAGGATGCCAGCTTCATCAGTTCGGAGACGACGAAACTCTCTAGCAGGGCGCCAAATCGGGTCTTGTCGCCGGATAGCCTGGCCAGTTCGTCTTCGCGCAAAGCCGCCAAAAGTCCTGTATCGATGAAATGAAGCTTTGGCGTTTTGACAAGCCGGCTGAGCCGGTTGTTCGACCATGGCACCAGAGTTTTGATAAGGAATAGCCGCTCTAAAATGGCTATGTATTTCTGAGCGGTGACGCCGGACAATCCCAGTGCAGAACCAAAGCTGCTATTGTTGATCAATTGGCCGGCATGTTCCGCAAGGATGTTCAGGAGGCGTGGCAAACGATCGAGCTGATCGATGTTGGCAATGTCACGCACGTCGCGATCCAGGATAAGAGTAACGTAGTCTTCGAGCCACGAGACGCGCCGGGCTGATGTGGTTCGCCTCAAGGCTTCAGGATAACCGCCCGCCAGAACCATGCTCATCAATTCCTTGCCCAGAACAACCTCACCCTCTAGGGCCGGTTCATCCCCCGCAAACAGCCTGTCGAGCATGAGGCCCGGACTTGATCGGATTTCGGCCTGCGCAAAAGGAAGAAGCGGAATGACTGCCATTCGGCCGGCCAGAGAGTCAGCAATAGTCGGAATGGTCGCGAGATTGGCGGAGCCCGTTAGCAGAAACCGTCCCGGCTCCTGATCGGCATCCACGCTCGCCTTGATTGCAAGCATCAGATCAGGGGCTCGTTGGACCTCGTCGATAACCGCTCGCTTGATCCCTCGTATAAACCCTGTGGGGTCGGCTTTAGCGGCATTCAGCGTACCCGCATCATCCAATGTGATATATGGCCGATCGCTATCCGAGAACATACGCGCAAGCGTGGTCTTGCCTGCCTGCCGCGGTCCAGATATCAGAACGACACGGGTGTCGGCCAGAGCTGCCTCCACGAGAGGCAAGGCTTTACGATCAACAAGGGGCTTAAAATTCGGGTGATCAGTCATGCGGCCATTCTTAACTCAATGACCGGCCAATTTAAAGCGAGATGCCGTCCATTTTTAATCTAACAAACGTCCGATCTTAAACAACATCACTTCTGGCCCCCGATCCTCGTCAGATCGATCCGGATACCAGCGTCGTCGGGTTTGATCGGATGTTCCTCCGGCATTTCCGAGTATCCACCCTCCTCAACTTCGGCAACACCGTCACTCTCGAGCGCTAGCCGTTGCACGACCGCGCCACCCGGATCCTCAGCCTGAAACACGCTCTCCCCCTCGAACTTGCCAGTCCGCCAGGCGTGAATCGCGTCATCCAACAGCTGCGGGAAAACCTCTTCCCTCGTCTGATTTCCGTACCACTTCGCAACGATGCGTAGGATCTTGGCGAACATCGCTGTGCCCATTCGCAGATTGGCGCAGGGATCGACGAGAGCCACCTTCATCTCCGACGCGTCCTTCACCCCGATGCCAGCCGGGATCTGGGTGAGGCCAACCCGCACGATAGAGCCAGCAATGTTCTCACGGACGATCTTGATCGCTTCCTCGGGTGTTTTCGGTTTGGGAATGAGGATCAGACGGCCACCGGACTTCACCGTGATGGCAAGCGGATCGTCGGAACCGACCGCCTGGACGAACTGCTCGACGATAGCCGGCTTCAACGAAGGATCGGCACATTCCTTGATCAACGCAGCATCCAGCATGCGAGCTCCATGTTTCAGATGTTGAATGAAATGACGAGAGGAAGATCGAACAGGCGGGCCCATGCCTCGCTGCTCGCCCGCTGAATGTCGATGATTGACGTCCCCGCAGTCCACCAGCCGTTTCCGACTGCGATGATGGCGTCAGGGCGGTGGAAGGCCGATTGCAAAACCGGCCAGACGAGGAGTTGTTCGTAGCAGATCAGCGGCGCGACTTTTGCGGTGGCGACCCCTACGACGGGATTGGCGAAGAAATGTGCCCGCGCGCCAGCGTCATCCCCATCACCGCCACCAATCCAGCCTCGCCACGGCTGCCACATCGAACCGGGCACCGGCATTCGCTCCCGATAGAGAATCTCCGTTTTCCCAGCGGATATCGTCACGAGCACGTTGTCGTAGCCGCGACCATCGATGAGTGCCGCTCCAGCGATGACCGTGATATCGGTCCCGGTGAGCCCTTTTTCCCAGAAGCGAGCAACCGTCGGCGTCCAGAAACCGAGAGCACTTTCCGGTAGCGCGACCGTTGTGCCAGGCGGTTGGACGCGAGCAACGTCGATCAGCTCCTGTTGCCGCTGGAGGCCAGCTTCGCGTCCGAGAGATGCGCCCATTTCGAGGTCTACACCTGTCCACAGCGCAGGTAGAATCGGCGGCGTCCAATCAGCGGCGGACCAGATCCAGAAGCCTGTCATGACTATCACTGCAGCCGGCTGATAGTGCGTCGTCATCATGCCCAGGCCGGCGGCCATCGCACCCAAACCCCACCATCCCCAGCCGGGAAACAGAACGCCCGCCGCGGTGATCGGATGCGCCCATCCCAGAATGCCGAATGGTGGAACCGCCATTACAAAACACGCAGCCATGTATCGGAGCTGCTTCTGCCATCCCTTACGATCCGACCAAAGCACCGAATGGACGGCTACGAAGGCTGAGGAAGCAACCAGCCAGAGCACGAGACCGGGCGAGATATCCAAAGAATAAAAGTTGGCCACGCTCTGTGGCAGTCCACGCGATGCGGCGAGGAAGTATGCTGCGGAAACTGCCGTCGCTTGGAGGCGCGTACGCGCCATAGACCAGAACATGGGAAAGGCCCCTGCGACCGGGAGGAGCAACACATCACCGCTCCAGCCGATCCAGCCGGCGGCGATCGATAGTGTCACAAGCACACCCGTTCGAAACAGCTCACGGCGCATAGGTCCATACCTCTCGCGCCAGTCCGAGGATGCCATCCATCGGCAGAGGACCGAAATATCGGCTGTCGAACGAACCCGGGAACTGGGAATGCAGAAAGACCGTGCCAGGCGGAACGACACCACCGTCATAAGCTGTCATCTCGCGCCCTTGGCCATCCATCCGGAAAACCCTCGAATGAGGTAGGAGGCGACCATCGACACGCACGTCGTCACTGATTTCGATCGCCTTTCCGGACGTCGCCACAACGGTCTTGATAAGCGGCGCCACGCGTCCGGCGCAGAGGCCGAAGCGCAGATACCCACGCGCACGCGCCTCACGCATCGCGTCAGTGTTCGGTGGACAAATGAAGACCAAATCGCCAACCAGGATCGGCCGATCGGGCTGAACGATCCGCCATAGGCCTAGGGGCGCGCTTGGTGTGAGATTGATCCTGAAGCCCTGACCTGCGAACAGCACAATGAGGCCAAGCGTAAAAAGGCTAACGCTGCTGATCCGGTAAAACCAGACAAGCCGCTTCATGCGCCGGAGCACTTTATGTCGATGGCGCATCTTCATTTGAGGGTGAGCCCCTGAGATTTGGTCGGACGCAGTGTCTCAGCCTGCTTGAGTGCCGTCACACTGCGTTCATGGGCGGACAGTTGCTGCACCGTCCGCATCGTATTCCAGGCCTGTTGCACCTCACTCTTCTGGGCGGCATTCATTCCTGACGTGACCCGCTGATAAGCCTCGCCATTGGCGTCCTTCGCTGCCTGGGGCAAGAAGGTTCTCTCGCCGAAGCGCTCGATGACCGCCTTGGCGAAACCTTCAAGTTCAGCCTTCACCATCTTGTCGGCGAGTGTATATTCGAGGCCAGAGGGCAGGTCATTTCGGTCGATGGCATCACGCACTCGTTCAAGAACGCTTTTCGCATTGGACGAGAGAGCGGGGATCTCCAGCGCAACCTGCCTACGCACCGCAAGCTCCTTGGCGTGATTTCGCCGTTCGGCGTCGCCGCGTTGACGGAGATAGTCGCTGATGCTTTCGGCGAGCGGCGTCACATTTTTGAGCGCCCGGTCCCGATCCAATTTGTCCGCACGGCTCGCGAAGACACCGGTCTTTCCTTTCAAGGAGCCGAAGGCTTCCGGCTCTGCAGTGATACGTGAAAGCGTCTTCGCCGCGGTCGCCGGATCGCTCAACATCGCATCGACATTCGCCGCCTTGAACGCCGCTTCGGGCTGCGCGTAAACGTGGTGGAAGCGCATCGAGACTTCCTCCCACTGCTTCTTCAATGCCGGATCGGATGCAAGCTTGTCCTCGACTGCCTGATCGATCGATTTCGGAAATGTGGTGATACCGGACACCATGGGCTTGGCCTCCTTTGCTGAAGTTCGAATTGTGCTAGTCGTCGACGTTGCGAAACCGAGCCTGGCGCCGAGGGCTGCAAGCCGGCCGGCGAGATCGACAAATTTTTGCTTCTGCCGAGCCGTCCATTCGAGACGATCGCGCGCAACCGTTCTGGCGACGTTGACGATGTGAAGGCCCCGCGCTTCGGCAAAGCGTAGCGCTTGGCGGTAGATGCTACCGCCGGCATAGTCGAGCGTCGTTTCCTTGGAATTTTTGCGCGAAAGGATTTCCACCAGTCCTCCAGCCTTGGCGAAAGATAGGCGGCCGTAATAGACGCCAAGATCCTCACGGTGGCGGGTCATCGCCACATAGGTGAGGTGGCGATCGAGAGACAGGGACGCGAGCACCTTGACCCGGTCAACGGTTGCACCCTGGCTCTTGTGCACCGTGGTGGCATAACCATGATCGACATTGTTGTAGAAGCGCTGCTCGACGATAACCTGGCGCAGGTGCTCACCCTCGCCGATGACAGCGACGATGCGACCAGGTGCTGCTTCCGCCACCTTGCCCAGCATGCCGTTCTTGACACCGATCGAGCCCTCGTTCTTCAGGAAGACAATCTGGTCACCGGCTGCAAAGTTGCGATTGCCATCGGCGGTCTTGAACACAAATCCCTGCTCAATAATGCCGCGTTCGATCAGTTTGGCACGCGCCAGTTCATTCAGCATGCGGACATCACGGCGCAAATGCGCCAGGATCAATGTAGACTTGGCAGGATGGTACTCTCGGTTCCAGTCGGCGATGAGGTTGTTGACCGCATCAGTCTTCAGCTCGGAGCCGATCATCTTGCCATTGGAATGATAGGCTGCGACGGCTTTGCCGACATTGCCGCGCGCGAGATCAAGCGATGCGTCGCGCATCCATTGCTCACGCTGACGGTAAATCGTTTCGAGCTCCGCATAGCCGATGCGATCGGCAATGGCGCGGAAGGCAGCACCCGCTTCGATCGGCTGCAACTGTTCCGGATCGCCGACAAGCACGAGCTTGGCGCCGGCTCTGGTGATGGTCTCAACGAACATCGCCATCTGCCGCGAGGAAACCATGCCAGCCTCGTCAAGAACGAAAACGGTCTTCTCGTTGAGCGTCCCGCGACCTTGGCTCCAGCTGAGCTCCCAGGATGATAACGTGCGCGAGACAATACCCGCTTCCTTCTCCAGACCTTCTGCGGCCTTGCCGGCGAGCGCACCACCGACCACGCGATAGCCGGCCACTTCCAATGCCTCGCGGGCCGCCTTCATCATCGTGGTCTTGCCGGCGCCGGCGCGGCCGATCACGGCGGCAATACGCTCATCACCGGCCACATGTTCGATCGCGGCCTTTTGCTCGTCCGACAGCCGTTCGTGGCGCGCGAACGTCGCCTCAAGCACTGGTTTCCGGACGCCATGCGACGAACGCTGGGACAGCCAGATTGCCCGGTTGGCCATCTCGGCTTCGAGCCGGATCAGTTCACGTGTCGTGTATTTTGCCGACGCACGGACCCCGGTCACAAAATCGAGCCGTTCGCGATCGAGCCGCAGGGACTCGGGATTTTGCATGATGCGCGCCATCAAGCTTTGGAAGAGACCGGCATCATCGATATAGCGATGCAGGATCTTGGCGACATCGCGTTCGTCGAACACGCTCTTCTCCCGCGTAATCAGGTCGAGCACGAGTTCCGGTTTGCGCTGGATCTTGCGGGCATTCTCTGCCCGCCGCGCCTCCTGCAACTCCGACCGTTCAAGCGCAGCTTTCTCCTCCGCAGGTCGATTCCCACTGGCTGCTTTCCTCTCGATCGCCTTCGTGCCAACGCCAAGATGGATCGTCGGCGTCAGGTCGATGCCCTGCTTTTCGAAGGAACGGCCATCAATCCTGATATCGAGACCGGCAAGTGCCAGATGCCGGTTCTGGCAGGCGAACCAGCCGTCGCGAAACGCGTTGAAGTTATCGAGCCCACCGGCCCAAAGCTCATAGACGATCTTGCCGCGATCGTTACGCGACACTTTGCCGTCCGGTCCCGTGACCGCCACCTTCTTCGAACCGAAACCGTCTTCGGTCAGCGGCCGCAACGTTGTCATTAGGTGGATATGCGGATTGCCCGGTGCATCGTGGAAAACCCAGTCAGCCACAATACCCTGAACTGTGATGTGGCGCGCCACAAAGTCCCTGATAAGCTCGATGTTCTGCTCGGCTGAAAGTTCGATCGGCAGCGCGATTGTTATGTCCTTGGCAAGCTGCGCATCCGACCGTTTCTCAAACTCTTCGACCTTGTTCCAGAAAGCTTCCGACGAACCGGACACAGACCGATCGGCAATCAAAGATTGCAGCCACTCTGGTGCGTCACTGGGAATGACAAATTCCTCATGCAGCAGGCCCTGCTTGCGGGTGTAATCGATCGTCCTGGCTTCCCGCTCATAGTCCATCTTGGCGCAATGCCGATAAGCCGCCGACAGCACGGCGCTGCGGCCGGAGCCGCGTGCAACGATGCTGACTGAGAAATGCGGGACGGCCATGACCAGGCAAGCTCCTTGGATCGAACAAAATCAATGTGTTCGTCAGGAGCGGAAGGCCCCTCCATGGCCGGGAAGCAGAGCGTCGCATCAGCGACGTATAATTGCGCCCTTCGGATCCGTCCTTGCGAACGGTCGGGATGATGCTCAAAGGCGTAGGCTGCGCCTACTCGCATTTCTGTTAGTAGATCGGCACGCCGATCTGAACGACTCTGGCTGCGTGAACCACAACATGCAGGTAACAGGGACAATCCAGAAATGAAGAAACCGTCCTCCAAGATCCGCGAAGAAATCGCCAAGCTCCAGGAACAGCTCAAGCATGCGGAAACGAGAGAGGCCGAGCGTATCGGTCGCATCGCGCTACGTGCAGGCTTCGGCGATATCGAGATCGAGGAGACCGAGCTCCAGGCGGCGTTCGAGGAACTGGCAAAACGCTTTCGCGGAGACAAGCCCGGCACGAGCGGAAGGAAAGAGGCAGGCGACAGCAGCACGGGCAGCGGGCAGTCCGAAACGGTCGCGTCTGGCGCGGCTTCGCGCATCCCTAGTGAGGCTTGAGCGCATGAGCAGAACCGCAACGACCGATGCCCGGAAGAAGGACACGCGTGACAAGATCGAGCTTGGCGGCTTGATCATCAAAGCCGGTCTCCGGTTCGAGAAGCGGGCGCTTCTGCTCGGTGCCCTGATCGAACTGCGAAAGCGGCTGAAGTCGGACGACAATGAGCGAACACGACTGACAGCGATCGGGTCGGAGGCGTTCGGCAATGAAGGTGAATAGGATCGTTCTCGCCATTCTGCCTCTGGCCATGATAGCAGCGACGGTGTTCGCGATGACCGGCATTGAGACATGGCTTGCCGGGTTTGGGAAGACTGAGGCGGCAAAGCTCACCTTGGGACGGGCAGGAGTCGCCGCTCCATTCGTGGCGGCCGCAGCTCTGGGCCTGATGTTTCTGTTCGCGAGCGCGGGATCAGCAAACATTCGCGCTGCAGGCGTTGGCGCTGCAATCGGAAACGCCGCGGTGATCCTGACGGCTTGCTTGCGAGAAGGCATTCGGCTCGCAGAACTATCGTCCCAAGTATCAGCGGGGAAATCCACGCTTTCCTATCTCGATCCTTCGACCGTGATCGGAGCGGCCGCAGCACTTATGTCGGGCTGTTTCGCGCTGCGCGTGGCGATTGTCGGCAACGCCGCCTTCGCGCGGGCTGTGCCGAAACGCGTCATCGGCAAGCGTGCCCTGCACGGCGAGGCCGACTGGATGAAACTCACCGAAGCAGAGAAGCTGTTCCCGGACTCGGGCGGTATCGTGGTCGGCGAGCGGTATCGTGTCGACCGAGATGGTGTCGCCGGCATTTCGTTCCGTGCCGATAGCAGCGAAACCTGGGGCGCCGGGGGCAAGTCCCCGCTGCTCTGCTTCGACGGCTCATTCGGCTCATCGCACGGCATCGTCTTTGCGGGATCGGGCGGTTTAAAGACGACCTCGGTGACGATCCCTACAGCGTTGAAGTGGGGTGGATCGCTCATCTTGCTCGATCCGTCGAACGAGGTCGCGCCGATGGTCTCGAAACATCGAGAAGAGGCGGGGCGGCGTGTCAGGATCCTCGACCCGCGCAAACCCGCAACAGGCTTCAACGCACTCGACTGGGTCGGCCAATATGGCGGCACGAAGGAGGAGGATATCGCCTCGGTCGCCTCATGGATCATGAGCGATAGCGGTCGCGCGAGTGGCGTCCGCGACGATTTCTTCCGCGCTTCCGGACTTCAGCTCCTGACGGCGATCATCGCCGATGTCTGCCTGTCCGGCCACAACGCAAAGGAAAAGCAGACGCTACGTCAGGTCCGCGAGAATCTGTCGGAACCCGAGCCGAAGCTTCGACAGCGCCTTCAAGATATCTACGACAATTCGGGATCGGACTTCGTGAAGGAAAACGTCGCCGCCTTCGTCAACATGACGCCAGAGACATTCAGCGGCGTCTACGCCAATGCCATCAAGGAGACGCACTGGCTGTCATACCAAAACTATGCGGCTCTGGTCTCGGGTTCGACATTCCGGACCGAGGATATTGCGTCGGGTAAGACCGACGTGTTCATCAACATCGACCTGAAAACATTGGAGACCCATGCCGGGCTGGCACGGGTCGTGATTGGTTCGTTTCTGAACGCGATCTATAATCGCGATGGCGCCATGGAAGGTCGCGCCCTGTTCCTGCTCGATGAGGTCGCCCGCCTTGGCTACATGCGCATTCTGGAGACCGCGCGCGACGCCGGCCGCAAGTACGGCATCACGCTTACGATGATCTATCAGTCGATCGGCCAGTTGCGCGAAACCTATGGCGGGCGCGATGCGTCCAGCAAGTGGTTCGAAAGCGCAAGCTGGATCAGTTTTGCAGCCATCAACGATCCGGAAACCGCCGACTATATCTCCCGTCGCTGCGGCATGACGACGGTGGAGATCGACCAGGTTAGCCGTAGTTTCCAGTCACGCGGGTCATCGCGGACGCGGTCGAAGCAGTTGGCCGCCCGGCCACTCATCCAGCCCCATGAAGTGCTTCGTATGAGGGCGGACGAGCAGATCGTGTTCACCGCAGGCAATCCGCCACTTCGATGCGGCCGTGCCATCTGGTTCCGGCGGAAAGATATGACCGTTTGCGTGGAGCGGAGCAGGTTTCTGCGGCGCGACGCGCCTGCACATACAGAATGAAGAGCATCGGAGAAATCAGCATAGCGACGACCTGAAAGGGCGTGATTTCGGGAATTCTCGTCATGCTTCGGTCGGAAATCGGGCTGCCGCAGGAGGCTTAGCATAGCGCCGCGTCAGCGGAAGCCGGGACCGACTGGCCCCGACCGAGGCATTCCGCTTAGGAGCGCCATCTGCTAGTCGGAGGCCCATTCGGTCAGCCCGTCGAACACTTCCATCATCGCGCTGGTAATGGCTTGGCCAAGAGCGTTGCCAGCCACGCGGACGTCGTCTTCAGAGCCATCGCGAGCTGCACGGGCAAGTTCGAATCCCTGATCCGCAACGATTTGTTTGGCCACTTCGATCGCCCACAGGCCAAAGTCGCCGCGGTTGTCGATTTGGATAGCATCTTCCATCTGCGCCTCCTGTGATCGGTTCGGGAGCTTCTTTTCATAGACATTGCGCAATCACAAGCGCGAGGCAGCAATGTGAATGAGGTCAATCACCTATGCGGACGGAGATTTCCGTTGCCCCTCGATACATCACGGAAAGGAATCGTTTGATCTCTGATGATTCAAAACAGTCGTTGGACGACGCCCTCTAGAAACACGATGATGTTTTGCATGATCTCCCAGCCCTACCACCTTTATATCGAAAGATCGGACATCACGAAAAACATGGCCCGCTTCTACGCGATGTCGATCGAGCCGAACCTGTTCGGAGAGGCATGCCTGACCCGGCGATGGGGACGGATTGGGACGAGCGGTCAGGTGAAAACTCATCAGTTCGAAAAGGAACAGGACGCGGTCGATCTCTTCCTTGATCTTCTGAGGCAAAAACGCCGCCGGGGATATCGGGCAATTGGCTCTGTCGCTTCGCAGTAAACACCCGACGATACCGCCGCTGGCGAAAGAGAATGTGAGGGCGGACCTTGGTCTTCTCGAACGGAGACCCTGCTGTCCACACTCCGCTATCTCGATCGGCTAACTTCCGCAAAGGACTTTCGACGGGCAATAAATTCGCGCAGAAGCGGCAAAAAGAATGCCTTGCTGAAGTGACCAAGCGGAGGCTCAGGCTCCAAATAGAATGACCGGCCTATGATATCGCTGTTGAACTCATCCAGGATGAGCCAGAGCGGAAGATCTGCATCAAGACCCGCGCGTCGCTTTTCGATGGTCGGAATCTCGACCGCAAAACGATTTCGGTCGGGCATCTTTGTCGTTATCGGAAAAAACAAAACAAAATCGCCACCCGACCTCGCGATCCGCACGCCGACAGCCACAGGACGGTTCTTGCGCCCTTCCGTTTCTCCCTCGTTTGCCTCATGGCTCCACAGATATGGATATCGAACGACCGCAGCCGTCTGGACCTTGTCATATACGCTCATCTACTCGTCTCATCAGACTGGGCGTAGACATCGACGGCCTCTTCAAATTCAGCAAACAGCTCGTCGGACATTGTCTCCAGCCTGCCTACAGAGCGACGATCCGACTGGCGCATAAGACGTTCGTAATCGTCTATGTTCAGCAACACCAATCGCGGCTTGTTGCGTTGGGTGATCGTGACAGGGTGTCGAAGTGCCTCGGCGATGATATCTCCGGATTTCCGAGAAAGGTCGCTTGTCGTGTAGGAGCCGTTCCTGCTTGTCATGTGGCCAGCCTCAATACGATTAGGGTGAAAGGGTCTCAGTGCTGTTTATACAGCATATACAGCATTGGTGCAAATAATGTATTCGTGGTCGCACGGTGGAGGGGTTGGTAGAGATCACCGCCTCAGAAAGGCGGCTCTGCCTCAGCCAGGCCGTCCATCTCGGCAGCCGCGACGATCATCTCCGCCTGGGCGATGTCGAGCTCGGCTTGGATCTGGCGGCGCTCGGCGCCATCGCCAGCGTTGCGCAGCTCGGCCCGCAGTTCTTCGATCTGAATTTCAAGTTCATAGGTCATCTTCGTCTCCTTGACGTTTGTGAAAGATGACAGCCGGGTCCGAGAAGGGGATGGCGGGGTCAGGGATCGCATGCGCGACCGGCAGAGCCGGTGAGTGGGGGAGCCGATTTGCGCAAGCTGCCCTCAAGGGCGGGTGAAGCAAATTGGGGGAACCGCTCATCCTTGAGGCCGGTGTCGCCGCTTGGCACAATCATGCATTCTGAGCAGCTTCCCCGTCACCGTATGCCACCAAAAAAGCCGGACCTGGCTCGATGCCGGGTCCGGCTTTGATCTCTCGGCAGGAGAGAAGGCCCCGCCGATGGCGGAGCCTCGTGATCCTGATCAGTCGCGGTTCGGGCGGGACCAGATGAGCTGGAGGCCTTCCTCGCCTTCGACCTCGGCGAGCGTTGCGTAGATCGGGGCAGGGAAGCTCGGATCGTCGAGCTTGACCGAGAGGTAGTCACGGCCCTGCTCGGAGGTCTTCTGCCAGGCGGCGCCGAGTTCGACGCTTCCGGCATAGACGCGGAACTGCGGACCCTTGTCGGAGGGGTTGTCGACCCGGGCAATGCGTGCCTTGACGTTGAGGGCGAGAGTGCGAATGGAGCCGGTGAAGCCGTTCTTTTCGGAAGTGAAGGTGCCGATAGTCGCCATTGTCGTATTCCTTTTCTGTTGTTCGGGCCGCGCTCATCGCGGCCTCGATGGCAGTCGACAAGACTGGAGACAATCGGACCGCACCTGATAAGGCCGCAATGCAATGGAGGGCGACAAGTCGCAGATTTGTTAGTGGGCGAGGAGGGGACCGCAGGTCGCCGGGGTAAGAAATCTTAAGCCTTGTCGTTGCGGGAAGACGATCGAGGCGCAGCCGGTCTCCGGTCAGACATGCCCCATCGAGCCCGCAGATGGGTTGCCGGAAACACTGTCGTGAAGGGATATGGCAATGGCGCTCACCGCATTTGCCCGTGGGAAGAATGGCAACCTGGATCATGCTCCGCTTGTCCCGTCGTCGGAGCCTGCTTCGATTGGGGAGTGGGTCACGTGCAACCGTGGTCCGGCTTGCCTGCCATGCCCGGTGAGATATCGTTGCGCTCGCGAATCGCAGCCTGGAGGATCAATGCGTCAGCAGACAAAGCCGTTCATCTTCGAACGCAAACCGTCCCGCAAACCAAAACCCGACGCTCTGAAACCGTCGATCTGGGGAAAGCTGGACACTGACATCGCACAAGGCCTCCAAGATCAGCGTGATATGGAAGAAGCGGCCGCCACTGGTGGTGACGACCGCGCCTGATGCTCAGGCCGCAGCCTTGAGATCCGCTTCCGGCTGCAGGGAATGCAGAAAACTGACCGCGCGCTGCGCGTGAGCCGCCGCTTGGAAGATTGCCCGCTTGTCGTTGGCAAGGACCGATAGCCAGGACTGCAGGTAGGACGCATGGTCGGACCGTGGCTCAAGCTCCGGTGCGATGCCCAGATCGGCGCAAAGGAAGCAACTGCCGAGCTCGGCAACATATCCTGACAGTCAAGCCTGACGATCGTGGTTATCGCGGAAGCTGTGGTCAGGCCTCAGCGGTTTTGTGTTCCTCGCGGGCTGCCTCCCAGACCTCTCGCGCCGCATCTGCGTTCATGGCGGCAATAGCGAGCCCGACAATCAGGTCGGGCCATGCAGACAGGGTGTAAGCCGTCAGAAGGCCGGCCGCGATGATCGCGATATTCGCAAATGCGTCGTTACGCGCTGAAAGGAAAGCGGCCTTCGTGAGACTACCGCTGTGCCGTCGGAAACGCGTCAGCATGATTGCGCAAGTAAGGTTGACCACAAGCGCACCGAGGCCCGTCAATGATAGAGCAAGCGCCTCGGGTGGGCTCGGCGCCATGAACTTTTCCCACGCGGTCCAGAGTGTAGCCAAGCCCGGGATGAGCAAAATGCCGGCAAGCAGCATTCCGACCTTGGCGCGGCGGCGGGCAGACCACCCAAGTGCCACAAGGATCAGAAAGTTGACCGAGGCGTCCTCGAGGAAGTCAACGCTATCGGCGAATAGCGAGACAGAGCCGATGGCGCGAGCAACAGTGAACTCGATGCCGAAGTAGGCGAGATTGAGAAGGGCGACCAGACGGACTACCCGCCGTAAGTCTTGATCATGCGAGGACGAATCCATCCAGTCGGGCTCCAATTAGCGATTCTCGTCATGTGCGTCGAAGACCTGCTGGGCATAGGCGTCGAGCAATGCCTCACAGGCATGCAGCCGTTCTTCAGCCTCGGCTCCAAGGGTCGCGCCATAGAAGTCGAGCTTACGAATCTTCTCGAACCAGCCCTGGAGCTTCTTCAGATCGACGTCATTCTCCTCGAGCTCGGCATAGGTGAAGTGATCTGCTGCCCGCTCCTTAGCAATCTCCGCGTCGAAGTCCCCGCACTTGTCGATGAACTCGCGATACGCCTCGTCCCGGTCAGCCTTGAACCGGGCGATGACCTTCTCTTCCTGGAACCGATCGAGCGCCACCGTTTCCAGAATCACAGATTCCCCTTCCATCTCGGAGACGCCGTTCTCAATCATCTTCAGTCCTCGGACGTGATCGTCTGTCTTGGGTAGCAGGCAGACCCCGTTTTGAAGGTAAACTGCCCCCATTCCCTTCAACCGGCGCCACAATGCGACGCGCTTCGCAGCCGGTTCGGGCGGGACTTTGTAGGTCAAAAGCAGCCAAGATGAAGTAGCCATGGCTGTACTATAAAGTTACGACCGTTACAAATCAAGCGTACAGGTGCGCTGCATCACCCTGCTGGGCGTGCATCCAGTCAGCCGCCTGCTGCGCCTTGCTGGCGGCCGTGAAAATGGCCCTGGGGTCGTCCTTCAACACTTTGAGCCACGAGGCAATATACGCCGCATGATCGGGACGCGGATGATGGGCGATGCCGAGATCAGCAAGGACAAGGCCGCTCAGAATCTCGACGCAGCACTCTTCGGCAGCATAGGCAGCCGACCCGAACCGACTCGAGAGATCGCGGTCGAGCCGATGCTTTGCACCGCTGGCATGACCATCCTCATGCAGCCAGACGCCATAAAAAGACGCGGGATCGCGAAACGAGGTAAAGGCCGGCATGAACACCGTGTCCTCTGAGGGACGATAATAGGCTTCCGACCCGCCGAACTCGGTCTTGATGCCGAGATTGGAGATGAACGCCTCCGCATGCGCCAGGCGTTCGCTCTCGGGCAATACGGGGATCGGCGGACGCTCGTAGCCGTCTACCTGCGCGACGTTGAAGACGGAGAATGCGCGAGCGAACATCCGTCGATGCCCGTCATCGGTGTCGTCTTCATTGTCGGCCGACCGTGACGCCTGGACCTCTCTCCACAGCACGACCGTGGTGGAGCGTTCTCCCTCGCGCACCTGTGCGCCAGCCTCCTGCCATTGCTTATAGGTGCCCCAGAGGCCATCACCGTAACCGACGGCATAGCCCGCAGCACACAGGGCCAGCGTGTTGATGCCACGGTAGCGCTTTCCGGACGCAATGTTGGTCGGACGGGCGATACTCGCTCCGTTGTGGAACCAGGGCGCACGCCATTCACCTGTACCCTGCTCGATTGCGGCGATGATCTCCGCCGTCACGCGGGAATAGACATCGGCGCGGCTCGCTGAGCTGGAAGCGTGGGACATGCGGGAACCTCCGTGGCCAGCCGGGCGAGCCTCTCTCTCCCTTTCAACCGACCGTCCGGTTCCGGCCTTTCTCTTCCTCTCATGCCGGCCCGAAGGGCGGCTGTTTTGGCTTGTTTCCTGTTTTGTCATAATCGTTGCTCCTTCTCCGCCGGGCCTGTCCCGGCGTCGGAGCAGCGACTTGCGACGTCTCAGGCACGGCTGCGCACTCGCAGAGCCGAAGCACAGCGAAGGACGGCGACAGCCGTTGCACAGACGAGCCGGGCGTCGCGCGCTCCGGGTACGCCGGGAGAGAGTCGGCGCGGGCGAGCACGCCCTGCACTTTAGTTTATTGTGTCATTCGGGAGGGTTGGTTCCGTCAGCTTCTGGGCGGCTAATGCCGCCACACCTTCACCGCAGAGATCAGGAGGATGATTGCCAATGCCGGCAGCAAAACCGCGTTTGGAACGATGCCGAGCAGAAGGCCGCCGATAAACGTACCGACGATCGATCCGGCAGCCATTATGAGCAGGAAAACCTTGTTGCGACCGATAACGGAGAAGCTCTGATCGCGGCTGTAGCGGGTAAACCCGACCAGCATGGTGGGCAGGCTTACCGCGAGCGAGAGGCTACCGGCGAGCTTGATGTCCGCGCCGAATAGCAGGACGAGGGTCGGGATCAGGAGTTCGCCCCCTGCGACACCCAGGAGCGCGGCGACAATGCCGATAATGAAACCAGCAATCACGCCGGCAATCATCTGGGCCACGCCCGTCAGCAGCGGCTGGCCCGCTGTCGCATCATGGCCAAGCATTAGGACGATCGCGATCGCCACCAGCATGATGGCGATGACCTTGTAAAGTGTCTCCGATCGAAGTCTTGTCGCCCAGCCCGCGCCGAACCAGGCGCCGATCAGGCTTCCTGCAAGGAGATTGATCACGATCGGCCAGTTATCGGCTATGGCGCCGAAGGGCACGGTTCCCGCCCGGAAGGGAAGAGCCGTCGCCACGACGACAAGGCTCATGGCCTTGTTGAGGATCACCGCCTCCAGGGCTGCAAAATTGAAGAACCCGATCAGGATCGGAAGGCGAAACTCGGCGCCTCCCAGGCCTATGAGGCCACCGAGGGCGCCAATAATCGCACCTCCGCTGAAAGCAGCTGCGGGATGGCGGGGAAGTGATGTGTTGGCGGCGTCAGTCATGGGCGATATGTATGCACAAATATCACGAGCATGGACAGTCGTTATGGCAGATGGAAGCGTAGGAAATTGTCGTTGGTGTCTTGCGAACGGTTTGGCTGGATCGGACCCCGCCGCAAGCAATGAGACCCAATACATGATGCTGAAAGCGACCTTGCCAAACCCGTCCGCGATGATCATGCCGTACCGTCACGTCGAGACGCCGTTCGAGTTCAGCTCGGAAGAGTGGTCGGATCTCGGTGAGATGCTGACGGAAGCCAAGCGCCAACTCGACCAGTTCCAGCCCGAAGGATTCACGATTGGATGGAATGTCGGAGCGATCGGAGGTCAGCATATCTTCCACGCGCATATGCATGTGGTGTGTCGCTACGAAAAAGACCCGAAGGCCGGCCAGGGGATCCGCGACTTCCTGCGGTGAGCGTCGATGCCATCAGACGCTCACCGCCGAGCTGTGCCTTCGTCGATGTCAGTCAGGATCTTCATCGTTCGCTCGAGCTCTCGCTGTAGAATATTGCGCTGAAGCTGCGACAACCGCTTCTCCTTCAACAGGCTCTTGGCGTCCAGTGCCGAGCGCGCCCAGGCGGGTCGATGTCTGGCGCTGATACAGGCATTCGGACATCGTGTCGGCTGGCAAAGTGCTGTCAGAGGCGTCGCGTTATTGACGCTGGTGGCCTGCTTCAGACAGACGGCCGTGCCCGGATCGAAGAAGCAGTCGGCAAGCACCCCGACATGCAGCGTTCGCGCCAGGCTGGCGAGCATCGTGCGCAGCCGCGCGCGGTCGGCAATCATGGCGGGGAGCGGTCCAAGTTCCGCCGATATTCCATCGAGCGTCTGCGATATGCGTGCCGCCGCCGGCCCCGATAGGGTCGCACCGGCCTGGCGCTCATCGAAATAGGTCAGCAGATCGTCGAGCTGGCCGAGGCTGCGTTCGTTCTCGACCTCGGCGCGAAAGCCCGATCGGCTGGAGCCGGCATAGCCTTCGAATGACGCAACCGAGGCATGCTTGTATTGGATCATGCCGGCGATCGTTCCGAAGGGGCGGTTGGCGATATGCCACGCGATCGTCCGCCGGAACTGCCGCGTCGTGATGCGCCAGGGCGCGCCATCAGGCCCGTTCGGAACAGCCGGCGCGTCCGGCGTGCCGAACAGGTCATTGAGATGGTCACGATAGCGGTTGAGCTGACGGACGATCTCGGCGGACAGGTAATCCTTGCAGTAGGACTTGGCCGCCAGGACAGGCCAGAGCGTCGTGAGCCCACGAGCAGAGGCCGCCCGAAACGACAGGTGCTCGAGGACATCGATGGCTTTGGCTACCGGCTCTATCGTGACCCACTCGGCCGGCTCGCCTTGGTTCGATTTGCCCTTGTATGCCATCGACCAGACGCGATGGCGCATGATCATGTCGTCCTCACTGCGCGTCAGGGTGAGACATCCACGCTGCATCGCCTGGACTTCGCAATCACGCATACCGGTCAGATAGGCGCAGAGAATGTAGGCGGCGGTCTGAAGCATGCGCTCCTCATGCGCCAGCGTCTTGGCATCGAAGCGCGGTCGCCAGTGGCTGCCGGTCTCCGGCAGGATGGCAATAGGCGTATCCATGCCGCCAGTCTCGACGCCAAGCACACGCACGGCCGCGGTAATCAAACGAGGGGCGCCGTCGAGCAACTGGATATGCATCCTGGGTTCAGCCACCGCGTCAATGCCGATATGAAGATGCAGCAGATGTGAGTTGACGGGCGGCGTCACCTCTCCGGTCTCAGGATGGCGTAGCGTCATTCCATTATGCGCGGTTCCCCAGATCGGCACGCCGCGGCCTTCGCGATGCAGGCGATCGAGATAGTCCTGTAGACGCTTTCTTTGACGAATGCGGCGTTCCTTGCGTCCGAGTCCCTGGTCGGACTTGATGAGCGCAGAGCAGTGGGCCTCCAATCGCTCAATCTCTTCGCGTGCGGCGAAGATATCGGCCGCGAACATGGTGACGTAGCGGAGCGACCACGACAGCAATGGCGTGATGATCTCTTCGGGAATCCGCGGCGTCAGGTTCTCGCGGACGAAGCGATATCCGGCGACCCGGGCTGGCGACCGTTCGCTCCATGGCTCGAAGGGCAGACCGATGGAGGGAAGATGGTCACGGTAAGCTCGCAGGTCGAATGGGATCTCCAGGAGCTGAGCCACCATTGCCGGTTGACGGGTGCGGCCACTTTTAAGATGGCGAGCATATTGGTCAAGGATTTGCTGATCGACCCGATGAACATCGACGTCGCCTAGCTCGTCGCAAATGAACTCCAAAAACCGTCGCGCGCGGTTGAAGACCTGCCGCACGCTGCCTGGTGGAAGCCTTTTGCGATGGCCGGGCAGGTCGACGTTGAGGCGCGCATAGAGGAACTCGCGAAGCGCCTCGCGCACGCCGATGTGCTCGACGGACTCGAAGTTGACGGTGACATGGCAGCGACGGGCGTTCTCACGGAACACGGCCGGCCCAAGATCCCAGTTCGCATCGCCGTAGCGTGACAGATTGTCCCGATCGAAGCCCGGCCTCAGCGGGACGGACGCGAGAACCGGACGGAGGTCGAGTTCCTGTTCACGAGGGGCGGTCGCGGCACTGATCATTGTCGAGCCTCTGGCGGGAGATAAAGCGACTTCTCTTCCGCCTCGCGGCGGGCCTGATCGATCAAGCTGTCGGAAAAGGCCGGCAGGATCTGATTGGTGATGCGGTCGTGCGCGCGGCCGAACTTCATCGCCCAATCGGCGGCCGACAACCCGACACGTTGCGCCTCGATAAACCCTTGGAAGGCGACGAGCGCCGGCAGCTTGCACGCGGTGATGACGGCGTTACGGCATTCGAGGCAACCCCAGAACGGCTGTGGACATGGTGACCCGACTTCACCGAACGGACTGCGATCGAAGCCCGAGCATGCAGCCAGCCAGACATCCTGTTCCCCATCCAGGAGAGCATTGACGTTGCTGCCTCCTCCCGAGGCGGTGTCGTCGCGGCGCCAGGAATCCTCATCGTCAGGCGCCAATATGATCGGACCTGCTGCCGCAGCGGCTTCGGCAAACGCTTCTGCCACAGTGGCTTCATGAAGTGGTCGCAGCGACGGAATGTCGGCGTAGTGGCGCGCCGCAATCTCCGGGGTGTGCCCGACTGCGAAGCGAGCCATGTGCCCGTCCGTCTTCAGATACCAGAGCGCCTTGTGGGTCTTGCGCAAGCGCGACAGAACGAGGCGAAGAGGCTGGCCATCGTCATCGACGATCCCGTGACTTCCTGTCCATCGGTCGACCAGCTCCTGCTGATGTTCGACACCAGCGCGGAGCTGCTTCGGTCCAGTATAATAATAGAGCCAGAGACAATCGCTCGGTACGAACTGACGCGTGAAGGCCGTGACCTCGATGAGCTTGCGAATGAGGCCACCCGGAGTTCCGAGCCCTCCGTCACGGACGCGGATATGTTTGTGCTCGGCGCCGCGAGCGCGCCGCTTCACATAGGCAATCTCGATCGTGCCTGGGCCGGGATTCTGAAGGCAATCGATCGTCAGCGTCTTGCAACACTCTATCTCCAGTCCGGTCTCCAGCGACAGAAATGTAAGGAGGGGCGGAATGTCGGCGGCGCGCAGATGATAACGTGCATGGATGTCCTCGGCGAGAGTTGACACCGGCAGGCCTCGACGAAGCCGCATGAAGTACAGGCTCTTGAACACTCGGTCTCCACTGCTGAGCCTGCCATGGGCGGTGATCGTTGCATGGGCTTCGGCCGTCACGTTGCGAAGGTTCTCGTCGGCATCTTCACTCGGCAGGTTGCCGAAGCGCCGAAACAGTTCGCCAATGTCAGCGCGGGCGGCATCGCGAAGCTGTCTTGCGACAAACGGACTGTAGGCATCGCGTGGGCGCGACCGGCCAGCCGACTGTGCGCTGGTATAGTTGAGCCGACGACGAAGGACCTCATCGAGGACACCAGGCTGATCGGCGTCGATCGAACGCAAAGCCAGAATAGCCTTGGCGACCACAGTGTGGCGATGGATCGGCGTCATCCCACCGGCTTCGAGGAAATCCTCGTAGCCGTCGATGACATCGGCGCTCAGGTCGGCGGGCTTCGTCACCTGTGTGTGCTCGCGCAGATATGCGAAGAAACGCCGATAGGCGTTCATATGCTGCATGATGGTGCTGCGCGCGCCCAACGAGCCACCGAACTCCGCTTGCCTTCGAAGAGCGCCAGCGAAAGCGATCGCCAAAGGTCTTGGCTCGAGGTCCGTGAAATCGACTTCTGCGATGCCCCCATATCGCGCCTGGATGTTGAAGCGCAGACCGATCACCGGATCGCTGGCGTGAGCAGGCACGCCACCATCGATGGGCACAAAGCGGACAGGTCGTCTCTTCCGTGGGCCCATCATAGCGAACGCTCCGAAGGGAGCAGCGCCAGCAGTTCCTCGACCGCCGCATCGACAGTATCTGCGCGCGTGGCAATGTGATCGAGATAGATGTAGGTGGTTGCCAGGCTGGCGTGGCCGAGAAGCCGCTGAACTTGCTGGAGCGGATCGCCGAGGATCTGCCGGTATCCCTCAATCGGGCCGGCCGGCAATGCCGCATCGCGAAGGCGGTGCTGGATCAGCATCGCCAGCATATGCACGGCGAAGGTATGTCGCAGTTGGTGCGGAGAGATGGTGATCTCGAAGCCGAAAGAGCTGCACCGACCCGATGCGCGGGCGAAGATCACTTCCCAAGAGTTCGGCTGGACAGGAAATCCGACCTCCGTGAGCCACAGCACTGCGGGCTCGCGCGGTGCGCCATCGTCGTCGCAGAGGATGATCCTGCTGCGCTCATCAGTGCTGAGCAGATCGAGGGCAATCTCGCCGCCATCAAGTGATCGCAATCTTGAAGCTTTCCGCTGTCGACGGACGAAGATTGGTCTGTCGAATAATTGCCACCCTGAACGCCGCTGGAACTTGGCGACCGCATGAGCACGCTCGACGGCAATATAGGCGCGCACCTGTTCAAGCAGCCGGCCGGGCACAAGAATGCGGCGGCCTCGATCGCCCTTGGTCAGGGCATCGGGCAGATCGAGCCAAACCTGTCGGCCCGTCTGATGGTCGGAGACAGCAAGGTCGGAGGCGAACAGAAACGACGCCTCCTCCAACCGCAGGCCTGTCGTCACGAGAAGATCGGAAAACAACGCATTGCGAATGCCGTTGCGATCGCGGGCGCCGGGTCGCGGTCCGCCCTGGTGGAGATGCCCCCTCAGTCCGACATCCCGAAATATCCGATAGTCTTCAAGCGTGACGAAGCTGACATCCGCTCGGCGCGCAGTGGGCTCGTAGGCCTCATTGCGCGCCGCAATCTGCCCACGACGACCACCATATCCCTGCCTCCAAACGGAACGGTGACTGAAGAGCGCTCCAGCGATCAGGCCTTCCCGAGCGCCCCATCGATAGAGGCGGTCCAGGCAGGCGACGGCACGATTCCAGGAAGAGGCCGAGATGCGCTTGACGTGCTCCCAATAAATTGGGCCATTTGGAACTGGAATTTTCCATTTATCATCCCTGCGGGGAGAGAGGAGAATTCCGATGAAGGCATCGAAG
>NZ_FTMR01000019.1:0-49480 GCF_900156005.1 Rhizobium sp. RU35A
AACTATGCGTCCAACACCATTGCCGGCGGCGTCGGCGGTGTGGTGGGCGTGGGCGGTGCCGTCGTCATCAACCGCACCGGCTCCGGCAATCTCAATGATTACCAGGACAATGATGGCACCTCTGCGGTCGACGGCGGCGGCATGGCAGGCGATGTGGACAAGGTTCTGTCCAAGCTTGTCAACAACCGCGTCCAGAACAGCGGCAATGCCTCGCTCGACGCGACGGTTGCCAAGGCCAACAGTGCAACCGCCTCCAGCCTGTCCGGGGATGCAACCAGCGTATCGGCCATGCTGACGAAGGACGGCCACGACCGCACCTCCGCCACGATCGGCGACAATGCCGAGGTGGTGACCGGTGGCTCCGTCGATCTTTCCGCCAGCGATTTCGGCCGTGTCTATCAGTTTGCCGGTACAGTCGGCGGCGGTGGCACGGTGGGCGTTGGCCTGACGGTTGGCGTCAACGACTTCTCGTCCTCCGCCATCACCGCCATCGGCAACAATGCGCGGGTGACAGCGGGTGCTGCGCTCTCGATGGATGCAGAAAACGTCTCCGTGCTGGAGGCCGTCAACTTCGCCGGCGCGGCGGGTCTGGTCGGCGCGGCCGGCTCGATCAACTACAACCGTCTGCGCAATACGGCGAATACGACGATCGGCGCCGGCGCGCAGGTCTCCGCCACGCAGGCCGTCATCAACGCCGAGAACGAGCAGAATCTGGCCGCAACCACCATCGGTATCGCCGGCGGCTTCGTCGGCGCTGGTGTTTCCTATACGCGTGCTGATCTGGAAGGTGGCGCCACCACCACGATCGGCAACGGCGCAACCGTGACCACCCGCTCGGGCAATCTCGATGTGCTGGCCGAGCAGCGTTTCCGCATGTCGGTTGACGGACTGGCGGGTGCAGGTGGTGCCGTGGCCGGCCAGGCTGCCGTCTCCGAAATCGAGGAAGACAGCGACGCGACGGTGCAACTCGGCGACAATGTGACGCTCGATGCCGCCGGGGTGCTGAATCTCCAGGCCGAAAACCTCGGTTGGTCGGTCTCCAACGTCGTCGGTATTGCGCTCGGCGCGGTCGCAGCCGGCTATGTCCATTCCTATGCCGAAAGCTATGGTGACGCGACGGTCAAGGCTGGCAACAATCATGTGCTGAAGGGCAGTGCGGTGGAAATCTCCGCGCTGATCGGTGAGCTGCAGTCCGTGGGTCGCCTGTCGGGTGCGGCAACGCTTGCGACTATTGCCGGCGACCGCGGTGCTGTTCGCACCGCCCTGGAATTCCTGGGGCTTGCGCGCACCACCTATCGCCGCGCCGAAAGCTTCGCCCTTGCCGCAGCAGGCGGTCTGGGCGCTGCCCAAGGCAGCAATATTGCCGCCAAAACCGGCAATGATGCCGTCATCGACCTCGGATACGGGCAGATTACGGCCCGCAGCGGTGACGTTGACATCACCACCGAAAACCAGGTGGCGCTGCAGTCCAAGATTATCGGCATTACCGTCGGCGCCCTGTCGCTCGGCGCCCATGTGGCACAGTCGACAAACCGGAACAGCAGCCGAATCGCGCTTGGCTCCTCGATCAGCGCGCAGGACATCTCCATTCTCGCCAATAGCGACACCCGTGCGACCTCGCAGAGCTTCGCCGTTGCCGGTGGTGTCTACACGGCCGGCATTTCGATGGCCAAGGTCACTGATGTCGGTGCAACGACGATCGAACTGCGCGATCTCGGCGCGACGCCGACCGGCGACGACATCCGGGCGACCGGAACCATCGTCATCAAGGCCGATCACGAGCGCCACTTCGACGGCAAGATGAACTCCTTCGGCGTCGGCCTTATCGGTGGCGGCTCCGGCAGCAATGACTATGATGTCCGCGGCATTGCCACGGTCGATATCGGCGACAACAGAAAGATCGTCTCCAAGACCTATGACGACCAGAGCAACGGGGAAAAAATCCAGATCCTGGCGCGGAATGCGATTGCCAAGGACCTGTTCGGCGGCAGCAATGTCAATCTGAAGGCCTATGGCGCAATCGCGATTGCCGACGTGGATTCCGACGTGACGGTGAAGACGGACACCGGCGTTTCCATCGGCCGCAACACACAGATCTACTCGGCAGGCGATCTGACGATCAAATCCATGGCCAATGTGAGCGGCGATGACGTGATCACTGTGGATGCAGCGGGCGCTGCGGCCGCTGCCACCGGCAAGACAAACTTCACCCATTCTGGCATCTCGGGAGATCGCGCGCAGTCTTATGTGAACGTCGGCACTGCGGCATCGCTGTTTGCCGGCGAGCGTCTGGAAGCCTCTGCCGTCACCGATACCAAGATGTCCACGTCTGGCGACGGTTCGGCCTATGGTGCCGGGGCGACATTGCGGGTGGATTCCGTTACCGCATCGACCTCCGACAACGTGGTGACGATTGGCGAAAATGCCCTCGTGAAAAGCTACGGGGACGTGTTCCTCGGGGCCGGCGAGGACTATGTGGACGCCAACGATACCTCTGCCCTGGCAGGGGACCGCCTGGTCGGCTACCGCATCAACAGCAATGATGTGGCCTCCTCGGTCATTTCCATCATCGGGGCTGCCATCGGCATTCCGCGTGACAATATTTCACGTGCGACGAGCGACCAGAACAATATCCTGGCCATCGCCAGCGGCGGCAAGGTCCAGTCCGGCGAGGACATTCATGCCGCAGCCTCTGATGACAAGCGTGGCGGTGCCACCGCCTATATCGATGTCCGCAACTACTCGGCCACCAGCTTCCTGACAGCCTTCATGGACATCAAGGGTGTTGGCAAGACGAACAAGGCGGGTGTCGTCAATCTTGGCGGCACGCTGGAAACCGGCGTTGACCGGGTGCGGTGGGTTTCCATCGATGGCACGGACATCAATTCCGTGACCGGCAAGGGCTATAACTGGCGCAAGGCCGTCAGCAGGTCCGGCAATACGTGGAACGTCAATTACGAGGCACCGCTCGGCGATGTCGTCCTGCGCACCGGTGTGAACCGCGGCGGTCTTATCGGCGGCGGCAGCATCGTCACGCCGCGCGATGCGGATCTGCGGGTGGTCAATACCTCGTCCGATGCGCTGGCCATCACCGGCCTGTCCATCCCCTATCTGGTGGGCGGCAAGGTGTATGTGAACGGCACGCAGGTGAAGCAGAATGGTTCTGCGCTTCTCGGCGCGGTACGCTACACCCTTCCGACGGCGGATGCAGTGCTGTCTGTGGTCAACACCAATGCAAGCGGACCTGATCTCACCGTCAAGGGCCAGATCAGCAACCTTGGCGGTTCTGTGACGCTCGCCAATGTCTATGGCTCGGTTGCACTGCAGTCGCGTGTCCAGGCGGCAGATCTGACCATTCTGGCCGGGCGCGATTTCCGGATCGACACCGACAAGGACATCAACCTCGGCAATGACCCGATCAGCGAATTCAGCGACCTCGCCAATTCCTACAACAACACCCAGACGGCTGATAATGCCAATGTGACGCTGTCATCGGCAGGTATGCCGCAGGGTGCTGCCGGTTCGATCGAGGCGCTCGGCAACATCTACATCAAGGCCGATGGGGTCAACATCAACGGGACAATCCGTTCCGGTGTGAGCGGCCGGGATACGACTGTTACGCAGGCGCAGGTGGACGCGGCCCTGGCGAGTGCCCAGAAGACCCGCTATGCCCAGACCAAGAGCGAATCCGATCGGTATTACCAGCTGACAGGTGGCTTGGGCTTTGATCCGCTGACGGCCACGCGTGACCAACTGGCCGGCATTTCGATCGATGACCTGTCCACCATCCCGCTGTTCTACGACTATGCGACCAACCGCATCGTTGCGAAGAATCTGCAGGCGGAAGGCGGCAGCATCATCATCGAGGGGCGCATTGCCAGCACCGGCCGCGGCAAGGTGGAGGCGCTGGACGGCTTCGCCCGCTTCGACATCACCAACCAGTCGACGAGCGCGCTGGAACTGCGTGACATCGATACCGGTGATGGCGTGGAAGGTACGATCGTCTTCAACGATCATAACTACCAGACCGCCAACAGCAGCTATCTGCAGACCCGCTGGGCACGCATCGGCAGCGACATCGTCAAGTACGAGAACACTTCGAACGAACTGACCAATGGCGTTGCCATGACCGTGGCAGATACCGGCGCTGCCGCGGCCACCTATGATCCGCTGGCCAACCAACGGTACAAGTGGACCGTGAAGGCCGACTACTACGATCTGCAGCAGTTCTACTCGCACCACGAGGACAAGAGCGACGGCGAAAGCGATGTGAACGGCATCATCAGCAACCAGAACGGAGCCCCCTGGACCTCTGCCGATTACGCTGCGATCCGAAAGACACTGACCACCCGGACGAGCGGCGATGGATGGGAGCGCTATGGCGATGATCACATTAGCTGGTCCACCCCGAACTTCGGGACAGCGCCGGTCGGTTCACTGACGATCGACAGTTCCGACACCTCTGATTTCCACTACACGCGCGAAGTAACTGAGACGGGGCGCGAGGTGCAGAACTTCAAGAGCGAGACGGTCTGTGAGACGCGGATTCTCGGCATCTGCGCCGACTGGGAAGTTCGTCCGAAGATGGACTATCGCATCTATTACCACAGCGATCAGACCTACTCGGTGAAGGCGGACAAGACGATCAATATCGGCTTCTTCGGCGAGAACACCGGTCGCATCGCAGTACAGAGCCAGGGTGATGTGCTGGTCGGAGGCAAAGTTCGCAACATCTCGGGCGAAACGTTGCTGACCAGTGAGCAGGGTGGCATCTACACGGCCAACAATGATGGCCAGAAGGGTGTTCTGCTTGCAAACAACATCACGCTCAATGCCAAGATCAGCATTGGCAGCTCAGCAACCGACACGTTCCAGATCGAACAGACGGGTGACAATGCCATCGTGAATGCGAAGGCTCCGAACCTCTATCTCGAAGAGGTTGCTGGTAACCTGCGCCTCGGCCAGATCACTGTCGATGCGGCAAAGACCGCCAATGGTGGCGACCTGACGCTGGTATCCCGTGGCAATCTCGATTTCCGTGCCTCGAACATGGGCTCGGTGGTCAAGGGCGGCCGTATCGAACTCGAAAGCAAGACGGGCAAGATCCTCACCAATGTTGCCGATAATGGCCTTGATGTGGATACCGACGCGGCCGGCGGCGGCACCCTGTCCGTCAAGACGAAAGATGCTGATGCCGTCACTATCCGGGAAGTCTCGGGTGATCTGCGGGTCGATACGATCGACGTGGCCGGCGATCTCACGCTGCTGGTCAATGGCGATCTTCTGAACGGCCAGACAACGACCACTGACCTTGCCACGCGCGATGCTGCCTTTGCCGACTATCTCGACAGCCGCGGCATCGGCTCGGCCAGCTATACCCAGGCACAGACCGAACTGGTCAACGATGCCAAGGCCAAGCAGATGACCGACATGTATCAGGCCTACTGGAAGATGCGGGGTGCAGGCCGCACGACCAGTGCGACCAATGGCGCAAGCCTGATGCGGGTGGCCACCACAGAAGCAGTGAGCGCTGTTGCGCCCTATGATCCGGACTTCGTCTATCATGTCTCGGCGGAAGATCGCACGGCGTTGAAGTCCAACGGTCTTTCGGATGCCGATATCGCGTCCTATGAGGCAAAGCAGACAGCCTTCTATCACGACGCCCACGACAAGCTCGGGGCTGCGGCCGAAGGAACGTATGACCCCAACTTCGTCTACACGCTGACCGACGCCGAGCGCACCGCCAATACGGCTGGCCTCACCATCAACCGTGATGCCGTTCTTTCTGCGGTCAATGCGGAAGTGGTCGGCGGTAATGCCAGTGGGTCGAACCAGAGCAGCAACATCCAGGCCGGCAGCCTCGATATCGATGTTTCCGGAACCATTGGTGAAGCCAGCAACGGTTTCAGTGTCAACGGCAGCGGCGACAAGACGGTTTCCGTGGCGGACATGCAGCGCATGCGTACGGCCGCGGTTGGGGACGTGCATTACAATGCTGATGGCTCGATCACCGTTACCAACCATGACGGTGTGTCGATCAACACTGACGGCACTGTCAACGTGAATGCCGGTCAGGACGCCTTCCTGCAGAGCCAGACTGATCTGAAGGTGAAGACAATCTCCGTCGGCAACACGTTGCAGCTCAACACCTCCGGCAGCCTGCTGAACGCCAACGACGACGGCACGGCCAACGTCACGGGTCGCAACCTGGTGCTGTCGAGTGCCGGCGAGAATCTCGGTACGTCCGACAAGCGCTTTGTGACCGACGCAACCGATGACGGCTATGTACAATTGCGGACCGATGGCTCGGCCTATCTTTCGGAAAAGACCGGCGACCTGCGCCTGCAGGATGCGGCCGGCCCGACGCTGGACCTTCAGGCCAATGACGGCCGCATCGTCGATGCCTTCAATGATAATGGGGTCGAAATCAACGGCGACAACGTCAAGCTTTACGCTCGCGATGGCATCGGCACGCAAGGGGCGGACCTCGACGTGACGACCCGCGCAAAGGGTTCGATCGAGGTGCAGACGCCCGGCGATTCCTATATGTACGCTCCGGATCTTCCGGTGCAGGTGAAGGAGGCGGTTGTTGGCGGTCTCTCCAAGATCGTATCGGCAAGCCAGATCCTGGTCGAGGCGGGCAAGACCTTCTCGGCGAGCGTCATCGACTGGTACGCGCCCGACGACGTGATCTTCGGCCAGAACAGCAAGATCGTTTCCCGCGATGGCACGGCGAAGATCCGCACCGATGCCGATCTGGTGATGGGCAAAGGCTCCACCATCGATGCTGCTGGCAATGCCATCGACATCGGCGCCGCAGGCAATGTGGTGCTGGGCAACCTTGTCAGCCAGAAGGGTGGCAACGACGTCATCGTCGTCAATGCCGGCGGCTCGATCAACGGCAATGGCGACGGCCTGAAGGATATCGATGTCTCCGACGATACGGCAGGCGTCACGCTTTCGGCCCATGGCGGCATTGGTGGCGACACGGCAGTATCGACCAATCTGGCCCGCCTGACCTTTACCAACACCGATGGCGGCGACGTCGCAATCGAAAACAGCCGCAGCATGACGCTGGAAGGCGGTACGGTCGGGGCTGGATCGTCGATGAGCGTCTCCACGGCCGGCAATCTGCTGACGCAATCCGCCACTGCGGTCGACGGTGACATCGCGCTCTCTGCCGATGCGACGCTGACGCAGGCTCAGAATGCCGTCATCGACGCCGGCGTCGGTTCGATCGCGATCACCGCCGGTACGGATGCCGTTCTCAATCGCATCCGTACCGCCGGGAACGGCAACATTGCCATCGCTGCCTTGACCGGCCAGATCAGCCTGAACAAGGAAGTCAGCACCGCCGAAGGCAATATCAGCGTCACTGCTGATACGGACCTGACGCTGGCAGATGCAGGCCATGTGACGGCCGCCGGTGCAGGCAACATCTCCCTGTCGGCAACGAAGGGGGCGCTTACCCAGGGTGCGCTTGCCATTGTCAATGGGGGTACGGGATCAGTGTCGCTGGCAGCGGGTACGGATGCCGTCCTCAACCGGATTCTGACGGCTGGGAATGGCAATATCGACATTACCGCCCGGACGGGCCGCGTTGACCTGAACAAGGAGGTCAGCACCGCGGAGGGCGATATCGGCGTCACCGCCGATACGAATCTGACGCTGGCAGATGCTGCCCATGTGACTGCTAGCGGAGCCGGCGATATTGCGCTGTCGGCAACGAATGGCACGCTCACCCAGGGTGCCCTTGCCATCATCAACGGCGGCACGGGTTCGGTCACACTTTCGGCCGGTACGGATGCCGTGCTGAACCGGATCCTGACAGCCGGCAACGGCAATATCGACATTGCCGCCCGGACGGGCCGCGTTGACCTGAACAAGGAGGTCAGCACCGCTGAAGGCGACATCGGCGTGACCGCCGATACGAACCTGACGCTGGCAGACGCTGCCAATGTAACGGCCGCCGGTGCAGGCAGCATCCGCCTGGACGCAACCACGGGGCAGTTCACCCAGGCGATCGGTGCGTTGATCGACGGCGGAACGGGCGATGTCGATATCCTCGCGGGCATTGATGCCATCGTTCAGCGGGTCCGTACCGCCGGAAACGGTGATCTCGGCGTCCGCAGCCGTCAGGGCAACGCCTATCTGCAGAACGATCTTGATACCGCCGAGGGATCGATCGGTGTGCTTGCCCAGCACAACGTGTTCATCGCGGCAACCTCGGATATCACGGCAGTTGGGGAAGGTGACATCAGGATCCGTGCGGTTGAAGACAACGTCATCCAGACGCAAGGGGCATGGATCGATGGCGGGCGTGGCCAGGTTCGTGTGGATGCAGGCTTCAACGTGGTGCTGCGTGATGTCCGCTCCACCTATCCGTCGCGCTATCGGATCATGGCGACGGCCGGCAACTACCTTGATGATGGCGGCAATGCTCATCGCAACGTGCTCGATACCGAGATGCGCAATGCCCGCATCGATGTCGCGGCGCTGCTGCCGGTGGTACCGGACGCGGGCCTCTACCTGCGTGCGCTGCGCGTCCTGCAGGAGAGCCGGACCGGCATCGTCAATCTTGCCGAGAGCGTGATCGCCGATGCGGTTGAGCGCGACGAGAACGGAGCCATCATCCTGGCACCCGGGAACTAAACAACAGCGGGAGGCAGCAATCTGTGGAACCACAGCACTTGCCCTCCCGCAGCAATAACCTTCGTGCCACAAGCGAACCGAAGACTATTTCCAGAAGTGAGGATGTCGTGTCCAAGAATGCAATTCGTTTGAACTCTCTGATCTCCACCTTTGCCGCCTGCCTGGCGCTTGGCGTTGCTATGCCGCTGGTGGCAGAGGCCGCCGGCACCGGCGACAAGCCGAAGGCTCCGGAAGCCGCAGCACCGGCAACGCCTGCGGCAACTGCCGCTGCACAGCCTGCCGATGCCTCCCAGAAAGCGAAGGATGGCACCGCTGCTTCGGCGCAAAAGGGCAAGGATGGCGCCGCGGCTGCGCCGGGAGAGGTTCAGAGCGGACCAAAGGTGACCGTTCAGCAGCATGGCGACTGGCTGCTGGAATGCTATGACCCGGCGATCAACAATGTGAACTGCCAGATCAAGCAGCGGATCGCTCAGAAGGACACCGACCGCAACATTCTGGTGATGAGCATTGCCTTCGATCCGAAGGCCAAGAGCAATGTCATCCAGTATGTGCTGCCGCTGGACTTCCTGCTGACGCCGGGCGTCTCGGTCGAGGTCGGCAGCTATCAGACCACCGCCGGCGTCAACCGCTGCTCGGTACAGGGCTGCTTCGTTGAAGGCACCACCGACGACGGCTTCATCAAGGCCATGCAGGGCGCCAAGGACGGCGGTCGCGTCGTGATCGTGTCGCGCACCGGCCAAAAGGTCGGGATCGGTTTCTCGGTCATCGGCTTCTCCATGGCCTATGACGAGATGGTCAAGGAAAATACGCGCATGGCAGCGCAGCAGCCGAAGGGCTGAGGCCGTCGCGGGCGGCGTATGCCGCCTGTCGCCAGCAAGACAGACTGGGGAGGCCCGCGGTGGGTCTCCCCTGCGGAATTTCGGGGGTTCAGGTGCGGTCGGTTCGGGACATACAACGCGGCGGATATCGCGAGCGCAACAGGGGACAACAGATCGGGATAGCCACGGATGCCGGACAGGGCAGGGCCGTGCCCGCGCGTCTGATCCGGGCGGGCGCCATGCTTTTCGGCCTGTCCTGCGGTCTGGTGGCGGTTCCGGCCGGCGCGGCGCCGGCGCTTCCGACGGTGCCTGCCACCACCGATGCCGACATCAACAATCCGCGTGCCGTCAGCGATTTCGAGCAGCGTGAGCGCCAGCGCGCCCTGGAGCGCGCCACCGACCAGCAGCCGGCCGCCCCGAGCGCGCCAGGCCAGGAGGATGTGGCCGTGCCGAAAGGCGCCGAGCGCGCCAGCTTCGTGCTGAAGGATGTCGCGTTCAACGACAGCCGCATCTTCACCAAGACCGATCTCGACGCAATCGTCGCGCCCTATCTGAACCGCAAGATCTCCGTCGCGGACCTGTTCCGCCTGACGGCGAAGATCAACGCCACCTATCGCGAGCGGGGCTACATTACCGCCCAGGCTGTCCTGGTGCCGCAGCAGATCGCCGGCGGCCATGTCCGCATCCAGCTGGTGGAAGGCACGATCGGCGCCGTCGAGGTGTCGGGCAACAAGAAGGTTCGCTCCGACGTGGTGATCGACCATGTCGAGGTGCTGCCGGGCAGCATTCCCACCATCCAGCTGATCGAGCGGCGGCTGGCCGCGGTGAACCAGAACCGCAAGTTCCAGGTCACGGCCGGGCTGAAGCCCGGCAAGGAGACCGGCACCACGGATCTGCAATTGCAGGTGACGGGCGAGCCAAAACCGTTCAGCGGCACCGTCTATCTCAACAACCAAGGCACCCGCGACAGCGGTCGCTATACGCTCGGCGCCACCGCCAGCCTCTACTCGCCCTTCGGCTATGACGAGACGATTTCCGCCGGCCTGACCACATCCGTCAGCGACATGAGCAACATGCTGCAGGATTTCGACGTCGGCTCCTATTTCTTCGACGCCGACCTGCCGATGCCGGTGGGCAATGGCGGGCTGCGCCTGCTCTATTCCCATTCGGATTCCAAGGTTCTGGAAGGCAGCTTCGCCTCGCTCGGCGTGCTGGGCCGCGGCGATCTCGTCAGCCTCACCTACACGCAGCCTTTCTACACCACGCCGACCTGGAACTTCTCGACCGTCAGCGGCGGCCAGTGGAGCAACACCCACAGCGAAGTCAGCACCGTCGATACCGACACGCTGTCGTTTCGCGTGTTCGGCGGTGTGAAGGGGCAGGCGACCTTCCCCACCACCGGCACCTATATCGAAACCGAACTCCGCCTCATCCAGTCCTGGGTCGATACGAAGGGGCTCAGCGGCCATGATCGCGATACGATCACCCGCATCGTCGGCAGCGCCACGCTGTTCCAGTCGATAGGCGACGGCCTCAGCCTGATGATGCGGGCCGGCGGCCAGTATACCCCGGAAAAGCGCCTGCCCTCCGGCGAACTCTGGTATCTTGGCGGCGTCAGCACGCTTCCCGCCTATGAGCTTTCGTCGCTATCGGGTGACAACGGTCTCTATCTTGCCAACCAGATCCGCTACAGTTCCGACTATTACAACAGCGGCATGCAGCAGGCGTTGGGCATTCCCTTCTCCTCCGGCATCCGTGCCTTCATCGACGTGGGTGCCGTGTTCGACGATTATCTGCGCGGCGAATCCAGCAGCTTCTATTCGGATGCGGGCTTTGGACTGGATTTTGACATTGGTGGGCATCTGAGCGGCGACCTTTCGGTGGCCTGGGCAATCGATCCGAAGATGAACAGCAATATCAAGGTCGACAGCCCGCGCTTCCTCTTCACGCTCACCACCAGTTTCTGACGGACTGCCTGCCGTCCACAGGTGGTGGCACGATGCTCGATGTATCGATGTTGAGGGAGATGTTCGAAAAAGCGTCTGAACCCCGGATCAAGAAGGACTGCCGTGACCTTGGGCTGAAGGAAAACGGCTACTCGCGGCGCCGGCCTTGCGGGCTATATCGATCTGTGCGCTTTCCGCTATCGATCGACACGATGAGATTATGTCGCATGGCCTGCTGCCGGTTTCAGGAGGAACACCTTGACTCGGTGTCCGAAAAGCCCGCAGCAGGCCAGTCTACCGGGTGCCGGTTGGCGTCCCTTCGAGAGCAGACGTCCGTCTATCCAACTCGATAGATCCCTTCGCCCCTGACCGGCCCGAATGTTACCAGAGCGCGGCCTATCCCCTCTAAGAGCACACTGGCGGCCGAATCCGCCTTTACGACAAGCCCGGCAACGGACCCCGCTGTCCATTGCGATGAACGCGGTCTTTCCTATGCCGAGCGTGCCAGTTGCGTACCGCGTCCGACATCGCTCAGGCCGAAATGGGAGCGGAGCGTGCTTCCCTCGTAGTCTGTCCTGAACAGGCCGCGCCTCTGCAGGATCGGAACCACTTCTTCCGCAAAAAGAGATAGCTGCCTGTTGATGATCGGCGGCATGACGTTAAAGCCATCGGCCGCTCCCGTTCGGAACCAGTCCTCGATGATGTCGGCGACCTCTTCGGGCGTTCCCGTCGCCACGAAATGACCGCGGGCGCCAGCAAGCTTGCGAAGAAGCTGCCGGAGTGTGAGATTTTCCCGCAGTGTCATGTCGACATAACCGATCACCCGGCTCTTGGAGGCTTCCACCGTATCGGGGTCCGGAAAGTCATCGCGCGTCAGCGGACGATCAAGCGGAATGCCGCTGAAATCGTGTCCCCCGAAGCGGGCAGATAGCCGGGTCAGGCCAACCTCCGTGCTGGTAAGGGCGTCCAGTTCTTCCCAGACCTGCTCGGCTTCCCTGGAGGTCGAGCCGATCGCTGCACTGATGCCGGGCAGGACGACGATGTCTTCCGGCCGGCGACCATAGGCGATGGCGCGGTTCTTGACGTCGGAGTAGAATGTTCTTGCCGTGTCCTTGGTCATGTGGGCGGTGAAAATGGCCTCGGCCCATCGCGCGGCGAAAGCGCGGCCCGCATCGGATTGACCTGCCTGAATATAGACCGGGCGCGATTGCGGACTTTCAGGAACATTGAGTGGTCCCTTGGTCTTGTAGTGTTCTCCGGCATAGTTTGCCGGTCTGATCCGGTCACGGTCGAGATATCGCCCGCCCTCGCGATCATCGAGCACCGCCTCGGCCGGAAAGCTCTTCCAAAGTGCATCGACCGCTTCCACGAATTCTTCGGCCAGCCTGTAGCGATCGCTGTGGTCGACATTCTGTTGCCGGCCGTAGTTTGCACCCGCCTCCGGTGCCCATGAGGTAACGATGTTCCAGCCGGCGCGGCCCTTCGACAGATGGTCCAGCGTCGCAAACTGGCGGGCCAGCGTGTAGGGCAGGCTATAGGTGGTGGAGGCGGTCCCGATCAGGCCGATCTTGCGCGTATGGGCCGCCAGCAGCGACAGAAGCACGATCGGCTCCAGCGAGCCGGACGAGGCCAGGCCGCTGCTGTTGCCGGCCGCGAGGGTATCGGCGAGGAACACCGCGTCGAATTTCGCCTTTTCGGCGATTGCGGCTGCCTCGACGTAAAGGTCGAGATCCGTCAGCGCCTTGTGGTTTGCGTGTGGATGTCGCCATGCACCCTCATGATGGCCCCGCGACATGAGGAAGAGATTGAGGTGCAACATTCGGGACATGATCGGGCCTTTCAGAGGTTGCCGGCTTCCACGCCGAGGCTTGCGAGCAGACGTGCGCGCAGGAGGGAGAGTTCGGTCTGGTGCTGGTGGCGGGGATGGGCAAGCGAGACGGCGTGATCTTCGGCGATATGACCGTCCTTCAGCACAAGGATCCGGTCAGCCAGCAGAAGGGCCTCGTCAACATCGTGGGTGACCAGGATGATCGTCGGTCGCTGGTGCTCGACAAGACGCATGAGAAGAGCCTGCATTCTCAGCCGGGTCAACGCATCCAGTGCGCCGAACGGTTCATCCGCAAGAAGCAGCGCCGGTGCACGCAGAAGAGACCTTGCGAGAGAAGCCCGCTGCTTCTGCCCCCCGGAAAGGGTGGAGGGCCATGCGGTCGCCTTGTCGCCAAGCCCCACATCGGCCAGCATCGCCTCGGCGGCGGCGCGCGCGTCCGGGCGGCGAAGACCGAGCTTGACGTTGTCGATCACCGTCTTCCAGGGAAGCAGCCGCGAGTCCTGGAACAGGACAGATACATTGTCCGGCCGGCTATAGTGCCCCTTGCTCTCGGCATCGTCGTCCAGGCCGGCGAGCGCGCGCAGCAGCGTCGTCTTGCCTGATCCGGATTCTCCGAGAAGTGCGACGAACTGCCCGGCTGGAATATCGAGTGAAATATGGTCGAGGACTGTCTTGCCCTTGAAACTGCGGGAAAGATCACGAATGACCACGGCATGGGTAAGATGGGCGTTCATGAGCCGAGCGCCCGTCGATAGGAAAGCGCGCGGCTTTCGATGAACCGGACGATGGCATCGGAGACAAGCCCGAGCAGCGCGTAGATGATGATCCCCACGACGATGATATCGGTCTGTCCCCAGTCACGGGCACGGTTCATGAGGTAGCCGATACCGGTCTGTGTATTGACGAGTTCCAGCACCACGAGCGCCGTCCAGCACAATGCGACAGCCAGGCGCAGGGACACGAAGAAGCCTGGAAGGGCGCCGGGAAGGGCAACGTGACGGATGAATTCCGCACGGCTCAGCCCGAGCGTTCGCGCCAGTTCCACATGACCGATGTCGATGCCGCGCAGGGCGGCATGCGTGTTGATGTAGACTGGAATGAGGACAGCCGTGAAGATGAGGAAGATCTTCATGGCTTCGCCGATGCCAAGCCAGATGATGACGAGCGGTATCAGGGCGAGGGTGGGGACTGCGCGCTTGATCTGGACGACGCCGTCGATCAGAGCCTCGCCGGTTCGCGTCAGGCCCGAAAGAAGGGCAAGAACGACGCCAGCGAAGACACCGAGAAACAGCCCCGAATAGGCGCGTGCTGCCGACGCCGCCAGATGAACGGGCAGACTGCCGTCCAGAACCATGTCGATGCCGGTCCTGACTGCCGTCGAAGGAGCTGCCAGCGTATTGGGAGACAGGACACCGAGCCGCGATGCGGCCTCCCATCCCATCAGGATGATCAGGGGGCCGATCAGCCGCCAGCCTGCCGGAAGTCTTTCAGGCGTCAGGCGCGCCGGTTTTTTCCTGTCCGTGCGATCGGCATTGCGCGTGATGCGCCTGTTGACAATGGTGCTGGTGGATATGTCTGTCATGTCGTCTCCGCGGTTAGCGGGACTGTTCGATGGTCTTGTCGAACGTGTCCACGAAGGATCCCTTGGCGTCGAAGCGTTCCCTGATCGAGCCTGCCTGATAGAGGATGTCGATCAACTTCTGATGGTGTGGGATCGCCTCTGCCGATGTCTGGAATACGAGCGGTGACTGGCCCTTGAGGATCGCCGCCGTATCCTCGGGCGAAACCCGCTGGAAGTCGGTATAATAGAGCTTTGCCCATGCCTTGTCGTTTTCGTTGCTCCATTTCCCGGCCTTGACGAAAGCTGCCAGGAATTGCCGGATGGCTTCCGCCTTGCCGGGATCGGCCAGTGCGTCCGGACGGGCATAGAAATACGACGTACTGGGCAGGAGCCTGCGTTCTTCGGGATCGACAACCGCGCTGGCGCCGGCCTGCCTAGAAAGCCTTGTCACGAATGGCTCCTGGAGCACGGCAACATCAACGGCGCCCGAACGCAGGGCGTCGGGAAGATCGGCAACACGAAGGTTGACCGGTGTGATGTCGCCGAGGGTCAGGCCGGCTCTGTTCAGGGCCTCGATCAGGTATACCTGCCGACCGGACCCTTCGACATAACTCACTTTCTTGCCCTTGAGTTCTGAGAGCTTTTCGATCCTGAGGCCGGCCCGGCTGGTGAGGCGGTATTGAGCGATCTCGCGTGTGAAGGTTGCAACGATCGGCAACAGCGTCCCGGAGGCACGGGCCTGGATTGGCGGCGTGTCGCCGACATAGGCGATGTCGAGTGCCCCGGCGCGGATTGCTTCGAGAATGGCCGGCCCGCCAGCGAAATTCGGGAAATCGACCGTGAAGGAAAGGGTCTTGCGTTGCCCGCTGGCCTCCAGAAGGTTGCGCACGAACTCGGCCTGGTCTGCAACGATCAGCTTTGTCGCTGGCTCGACAGCCCCTGCGGACACCGCCATCGAAGCGGTTGCGGCCAATGCCGTTGCGCAGACGTGCAGAAATGATCTTCGATGCAAGGGGTGATGCTCCATATGAGTCAATCAGCGTCCGCAACACCTGGGACGCCATCGGGACTGAACTCCCGCTAGCTTAGCGGCAATATTTTCAATCGATAGAAATTATGGACTTTAGCGATGGCCAGAACCGGAAATTGCTTCCGGCATCGGAGCATATCGTGGACGGTTATCCTGCCCGGCACCTTTTCCTGATATCGTGCTTCACCGGCCGTCGCGCGAAGCGGGCAAAGCGCTCACATCAACATCGAGAGGCAGCGCTTCTTCAGATCGGCGATGTCGAGGGATGCGCGATCACGCGGACGCGGAAGGTCGACCGTCACGATGTCGCGAATGCGTCCGGGGTTGGGCTCCATGACGATGACGCGGTCGCCAAGGTAAAGCGCCTCCTCAACATCGTGGGTGACGATCACGATGGAGACCTGATTTCTTTCCCAGATCGCGAGAAGTTCGTCCTGGAGCCGCATTCTGAGGATCGAGTCGAGAGCGCCGAACGGCTCGTCCATCAGCAGAATGTCGGGCTCCTGGGCGAGTGCGCGCGCGATGGCCGCACGCTGCACCATGCCTCCGGACAGCTGCCGGGGATAGGCCTTGGCGAAGTCGGACAGTCCGACGAGGTGCAGGTAGTGACCGATCTTCTCATGCTTGTGCCGCGCCGACAGGGGGCTGGTGTCGAGAGCCAGTCCGACATTCGCCTCCACGGTCAACCACGGATACAGCCGGTGATCCTGGAAGACCATGCCGACCCGTTTGCCCGGATCGCCGGCGTTGCTTCTCGTGATGGAGCCGCGGTATTCCCTGTCGAGGCCGACGATCAACCGCAGGAGTGTCGATTTTCCGCATCCCGATGCCCCGACGATGCCAAGAATCTCGTTGTGCCCGACGGAGAAATTGATGTCCTTGAGGACAAGTCGATCCAGTCCGTCCAGCGGATAGGACTTGCTGACATGCTCCACGAAAAGAGCGTTGGCCGAAGCGTTCATCGTAGGTCTTTCGTCCAGGGAGATAAGGCGTGCGACAGGCGGGTCGCCAGCGAATTCAGCAGCACGCCACCTGCCGCGAGCGTGATGACGCCGGCGAGAACGATGTCCATGCGGAACTGGTCGCGGCCGCTGGCGATGAAGCTGCCGAGACCACGACCGTTGCCGATGGCATATTCTGCGCCGATCGTTCCGATCCAGGCCGACAGGACGGCAATCTGGAGGCCGATGTAGATACTGGGCAGCGCCGCAGGCAGGTAGAGCTTCGTGATCCGGGTGAGATATGTCAGGTTCAGCACGCTTGCGACGTCCACGAGCGGGCGAGGAACCTGCCGGATCCCCTGTTCGGTGGCGAGGAACAGGGGAAAGAAGGCTGAAAGCGCGGTGAAGACCAGCTTTGTTGCCTCCCCATTGCCAAACCAGGCGGTCAGCAGGGGGATCCACGCGAAAAGCGCCACCTGCCGGATGCTGTGGACCGTCGGCGAAAGGCCAAGGGCGGCCAGCCGGTAGAGGCCTGTCAGATAGCCGGCTGTCAGACCGATCAATCCCCCGATCAGTCCGCCTGCCAGAACCCTTGCCATGCTTGTGCCAAGGGCGGCCCAGAGTTCACGTCCGGACGCGTCGAGAAAAGGCACGGCCACGACCTGCACAGGTGTCACGACAAGGGGGCCACGCACGAGGCCGAGCGACGTCACCATCCACCACAGCGAAAGCGCGCCCAATGGAAGAACGGCGCCCCGCAGACTGAGCAGACCACGGGCGTTCAGCCTAGCCATGAGCGCTCGCCCCCCGGACAATCGCCTTTTCCATCCTCCTGAGAAGAAGGTCGAGGAGGAAACCCACCGTGCCGACGACGATCATGCCGACAATCACGATATCGAGCTGGAACAGCGTCCGTCCCCAGACCATCAGATATCCGAGCCCATCGGAACCGGCGAGCATTTCAACCACGATCAGCGAGACGAAGGCCTGGCTCAGCGAAAGCCGGATGCCGCTTGCGAGAAACGGCGCCATGGCCGGAATGGTCAAGCGGAAGAAGCGTGTAGACCGGCGAATGCCCAGGACGTCGGCGACATCGGACAGCTTTGCCGGAATATTGCGCGCGCCATCGGCGGTGCTGATCGCCATCGGCACGAAACAGGCTTTTGCCAGGATGACGATTTTCAGCGTTTCCTCGATCCCGAGGATCAGGATCAGGATGGGGAGCCAGCCGAGCGAGGGAATTGCCGCCAGGGCGCGGAAGGTCGGGCCCAGATAGGCATCGGCCGAGCGCGAGGTGCCGATCAGAAGTCCAAACAGGAAGCCGGATGTCGCCCCAAGCAGGAAGCCTTCGGCAATGCGCCGGAAGCTGATGGCGGCAGCGGCGATGATATCGCCACTGACGACCAGATCGACAAATGTCTGCCAGACCCATGCCGGCTGAGGCAGCACCTGCGGCGAGACCCAGCCCCGCGCCGCACTCAGCCACCAGAAGAGCAGGAGCAGGAGAGGCGCCAGGGCGACGACCACGGCCGTTGCGACGAGGCGGCGGGCGCGCGGTGCTGCACTCAGCCCGTTCGAGGCTTTGTCCGGCAAGGACAGATGCAGGTCCACCTCGAAGGTTGACATCACCTTGCTCCGCTTCAGTTCTTCACGCTGCCGGTCGTGCCGCGATCCGGCCAGTAGGCCTCGAGCTTCTGCGAAGCGACAGCCTTATCGACATAGGAGCGGTCAACCCAGGCATCGAGGTCAACGTCGCGACGGATGAGCTTCTGTTCGAGGTTGAAGGCAATGCCGCTCTTGTAGCGGGCGACGAAAAAGGCGTCGAGGCGCGGATTGTACTTGTCCCTGAGGGAGCTTCCCGCATTCGACTTGCGGATGACGTCGACGGGCGTTCCGGCGCGCGACCAGATCTGGAAGGCTTCCTCGCGGTTCTTCTCATCGCCCAGCCACTGGGCCGCCTTTACGAAGCCGTTGACGATTTTCTGGGTCGCTTCCGGGTAGGACTTGCGGAATTTGTCGGTAACGAGGAAGGCTCCGAAGCCATCGCCTGTCGCACCCGTATCCGAAGATTTGTAGAAGATCCTGGCCAGTCCCTTGTCTTCCAGCGGCAGCAGAAAATCTGCTCCGAACACGGCATCCACGCTCTTGGCGGCGATGGCGGCGAGCTGGTCGGCGTTCTTGAGATCGACGATGGTGATGTCCTTCTCGGAAAGCCCTGCGCCTTTCAATGCCGAAATCAGCCCCCAGTGGATGATCGTCGCCTTCTGAATGGCAACCTTCTTGCCCTTCAGGTCGGCAATCGACCTGATCTCGACATCCGGGCGCGCTGCTCCGAAGATGGTCGTGCCGCCATAGGATGCCACGATAACCGTATCGAGACCATTTGCCTTGCCGATGATATTGGGAACGGCCCCATAGGAGGCAAAATCGAGCTGGCCATTGGAGAGCGCTTCATTGATCGCCGGCCCGGTGCCGGTGAAATAGGTGAATTCCAGCTTGGTGGGGCTGCCCTTGAACTCGTCCGCAATGAAGCCTTTGGCGTCGGCAATCGCCTGAAGCCCCACGCCGAACGGCGTGCCGAAGCCAAAGCCGACGTCACCGAGGCGGATGGTGGCGGGAGCATCCTCGGCGCGCAGCGGAGCGGATGACAGAGCCAGCGCGGCGGCCAGCAGGAAGGATGAAATCAAATGTCGCATGGTCGTCTCCAATCAGGGAATAATCCGTCCGGTCTCGAAGATCCGGTAACTCAGGTCGCCAGAGGTTCCGCGCGGTTTGGCGTTCTTCCAGCCCATCTCGCGACGAAAACTGCCCATGACGCCGCGTGCGATGAGATCCGCCTCGCTTGCGCCCTCGATGGCATCGGAGAAGGGCGACACATAGAGCGCGTCGGTGGGGCAAAAGAGTTCGCAAAGGAAGCAGGTCTGGCAGTCAGACTGTCTGGCGATCACCGGAATTCCATCCGCGACAGCATCAAAGACATTGTCCGGGCATGCCTCGACACACAGGTCGCATTTGACGCACCGGTCGGCACTGACGATTTCAATCATGATGCATGGCTCATACGCTGCGGGGAAAGAGAGACGTAGCTGGTCCAGATATGATCAGTGCCGCCGGTATCGATCGCCTTGCGAAGTGCGCTGTTCTGCTCGGGGTGATCGAGGCGTCTCTGGAGACCGCGGCTCTCGCGTCGCAGAAGCGCGCTTTCGGTCACCCATCTTGCCGTCGCGATCAATGCCTCGGCTTCGCGGACCCTGGCGTTGCGTCGGCTGCGCCAGGTCTCATCAGCCCACAAGGCGTTGAGGCTCTGTGACGCGGCAGTCAGCGTTTCCGCGGTCCGGAAAAAACCGCGGTCGACGGGAAGGATCTGCTGTTTGACGATATCCGTGACGTCCGCCACCGTGTCGTTGGCCTCTCCGCGATCCGAAGCCGCAACGGCGCTCACGCGATGGACCGTTCGCGAACGCCACAGCGGCCCAAGTGCCTTTACGAATGCTGCCGCATCCTCCCCGGCCCAGGAGCCGGTTGCCATGGCCCAGCTCGAGTTCGGACCGCCACCGCCTGTCGTCGCTCCGGACATTGCCTGGCGCGTGGCGGCGTCCCCTGCGGCAAACAGCCCCGGCACCGTGGTTCCTGCACGGGCGTCGATCTTCAGTCCACCGGTGCCTCGCACGGTGCCTTCGTGTCTCAGCGTGATCGGGAATCGCTCGGTGAACGGATCGATCCCCAGGCGATCGAAGGGAACAAAAATGTTGGGTTGTCCGCGCCGGAAACCTTCCTGCAGCCTTGGTGGCGCCTTGTCGAGGACGGCATAGACGGAGCCTTTGATGAGTTCCTGCGCCACGGCGCTCTGCCGGTCGCCTGCTTCCCCAAGCACGTCTCCCGCTTCGTTGGTGAAGGTCCCCCAGAAGTAGACCACCCCTTTGGTGACACTCGAATAGGCCGGAGAGATGCCGTACTGCGCGGAGAACTCCATGCCGGACAACGTGGCTCCGGCCTCTGCGGCCATCAGATAGCCGTCGCCGGTCAGATTGTTCGTGCCCAGTGCGCCACTCAGGAAGGCGCAACCGCCGCTTGCGATCACCACGGCTCCGGCATGGATCGCAAGCGCCTCGCCGCCTCTGCGGTAGCGGGCAATCGCGCCAGCCACGACGCCGTCAGACAGGAGCAGTTCCTCGGCGGGACAGTGATCGAGGATCTTGACCCGTGCCTTGATGAGTTTCTGCCGCATGAACCGCAGATAGTCCGGCCCGCGCAACATGCCGCGATAGGGGCGACCGTCTTCGTAGGTCGGGAACGGATAGCCCCAGTGCGCCAGAAGATCGAGATTCTCCACCGTTCTGTCGAGTACGGTTTCCACGACCGCCTGCTCGGCAAAACCCTGGCCGAGGCGCAGTCTCTGGTCGACGGTTGCTGCCCGCTCCGCTGTGCCGCGCTTGGTATAGATCGTCGTCGTGTTGCCTGCGGCGGTCGCGCCGCTGGTGCCGACATAGCCCTTGTCTATCAGAATGACGCTCATTCCGGCGGAGACTGCGTTCCACGCCGCCCAGCAGCCTGCAGGCCCCCCGCCGATGACCAGCACATCCGTTTCGGCCTTTTCGATTTTGTTCAGCATTCAACACCTCTGAAGAAAGTATATTGAATTTATAGATAATATCGAGAAATGCTTCTTTCGACGGTTCGGCTGTTTTGAGAACGCCTTTCCAATCATCTGCATCCCATCGGATGCGGCGGAGAGACGGAATGTGCCCGGCGTCAGGCCGTTGCGATCGGTCAGATCCGTGAAGGGCTGCAGTCGGCTCGTGTTGAGTTCGCTCTCGCTCTGCAGGGATGGTCGTCGAGGGAATAACCGGAAAGAGCTGAACGCGGCGTCAGATCGCTGAAAGCCGGAGGGATATCACGCTGTCCGGCCGATCGACGTGTTGATAGGTCCCAGGTAAGGCGAGGCTGGTGTTGACATCAGCAAAGATGGGACCGCCCGTCCGCCAGCGGCCGAAACCGCTGGCAAGATCGATAGGTCCCACACGCTCTGTCACTCTGCGGCGACGGGAGAATCGAAGGCGCGTATCGGCGGCGGGTTTGCCATATGCTCCGCGGGTCCCGTCGCGATGGGTGTGTCGCCCGGAATGCCCCATTCGGCCCACGAGCCGTCATAGAGCGCGGTATCCTGTTTGCCGATGAGGTAAAGGCCGAACAGCAGGACGCCTGCCGTGACCCCCGAACCGCAGGACGCGACGACCGGTCGATTCAGATCGATACCGGCCGAAAGAAATGCCGCGCGGATGGCGTCCGGCGATAGTACCTCTCCCGTGGCCGGATCGCTAAGGGTCGTGAACGGCAGGTTGCGGCTGCCGGGAATGTGTCCGGCACGAAGGCCAGGCCGGACTTCCGCCTCCGTCCCCTCGAAGCGGGGTGCGGAGCGCGCGTCGATCACCTGTTCCGCCTGCGTGGTCAGGTTTGCCAGAAGCGCTGTCTTGTCCCGCAGACGGTCTGCGCGAAAGCGCGCCGTAAACGATGCGGGTCGGGGTACTGGCACCTCTGTCGTCACGGCGCGTCCCTCCGCAAGCCAGCGCTTGAAGCCGCCATCCAGAATGGCGACCTTGTCATGGCCGAAGACGCGCCATGTCCACCAGACCCGTGGCGCCGACATCAGCCCGTGCGTGTCATAGATCACCACCAGCGTGTCGTTTCCGACGCCGAGCTTGCCGGCGACCGCTTCGAATTCGGCGGCATCCGGCAGCATGTGCGGGAGGGAGCTCCCCGATGCGGCGATCCGGTCGATATCGAAGAACCGCGCGCCGGGAATATGCTGGCGCGCATAATCCTCCGTCGCGGTCGGTGTTGCGCCGGGCAGCTTGTAGGAGCCGTCCAGGAGGACAAGGTTGTCGGTACCAAGGTGATCGGCGAGCCACCGGGTGGAGACCAGCGGGCCGGGCAGGGAGATGGACATGGACTATCTCGTCAAGCGGGAGGAAAAATCAGGCGACCAGACGTTCGCCGGCAAGGTGGCGCTCGAGGAAGGGCAGGCTGTCCTGCCCCCAGTACAGTTCATCCTCGAAGCGGAAGGTCGGGATTCCGAAGACGCCGGCCTGCTTTGCGCGGAGAAAATTGGCATCCAGAACGGCTTGAATGTCGGCGTCGCCAGCGCGGGCCTCCAGCCGGGCCGCGTCGAACCCGGCCTTGGAGACGATGGCTGCCCGGACCTCCTGAGTTCCGATATCGTCTGCCCGCCCCCAGAGCGCCGTTTGCAGGGCTCGGGTGAGGGCGATCCAGTCGAGGCCGTCGATCTGCGCGGCGACCACAAGCCGTCCGGCTGGCGTCGGATCCGAAAGACCGGCACGGTTGTCGAGTGCCAGCGGCTTGTTGCGAAGAGAGGCCCAGCGTCTGAGATCGCGCAGCCAGTAGGCGCGCCGCGCCTCGGGCCGATTGCGGGAATAGATCGCGCCGTTTTCCTCGATCAGCGGGATGAGGTGAGGCTGCACCGTGGCCTTATGGCGGGCGGCGACCTCGAGAAAGGCGTCAAAGCCGATATAGGCCCAGGGCGAGCCGATGCCGAAGAAGTAGTCGATGACCTGTGTCATGTGCGTGCCGTTCCATAAAGACTGTCAAAGAGTGTGAGAGCGCAATCGCGGGCAACCAGTGCGGCTTGCGGCTCCCGATTGACGGCGATGGTGGCCAGTGCGCCTTCGTAGAGAAGGGCGAGATGGCGGGATGCCAGGCTGAGGCCCGTCTCATCGGACGGAATGCCTGCGCTGGAGGTGATGCGACCAAAGATGTCGAGGATCGTGCGCTTGTGCCGTCGCGCCACCGAGAAAATCCGGACTTTCCGCCTTTTCGAAGAGACGCTGGAAGATCGTATCGATCTGATCGCGCGGCCGTTCGACGGTGCGAAGAACATCCTCCAGAGACGCGATCACCCGCTCATGCCGCTGCGAGAGATAGGCGGCGACAAGATGATCCTTGGAGGGGAAGTGTCGGTAGAGTGTCGCCTTGGCAACGCGGGCTTCCTCGATGATCCGGTCGATGCCGACTGCACGGATGCCGTCCCGGTAAAACAGGGTGCCCGCAGTGGAGAGGATCTGGTCCTGGATGGGAATGGTCATTGTGTCTGTCCTGGTGCTTCGCGCTCGGCGCTCTCAACGGAAAGGTGCCGCCCCTTCGCCTGGCGGCGCGGATCTCAGAACCGGGCAACCTCCCGGATGTCACGCGTGCCCGGTTTGCGCCCGTCGCGCGCGAGTTCGGCGGCCGCCCGCTGGAAGGCCGCATTGAGGGGCGTTTCGACACCATGCAGCCGGCCCAGCCTGACGATCTCGCCGTTGAGATAATCGACCTCGCTCGAGGCACCGCGTGTAAAACTCTGCCAGGTGGATTGCTGGCCTCGCTCGATGCCGCTGCCTTCGACGATGCGCCATCCGGAGATGTCAACGCTACGTTCGGATCGGGCTGCGGGGTCATGGCCGGCAGCCTGAAGAACGCGGCGCGCTTCCGTGACGAGCGCATCGGCAGCCTTGGTCCGCACTTCCCGATCTCCGGCGAACAGCTCCACCACGTTGGTCACATTGTGCTCCAGCTTGGCGGATTTCCAGCGCCGGATATCGGCGCGTGCCTCCACCAGATAATTTGCGGCCGTAAGATCCGCGGCAATGGTGCGGGCCGTGTCATCCAGGCCGTGCGGATAACGTCCGACGGTCACCACGCCGAGCTGCGGCTCGCTGCCGACGACGACTTCGCCCGTAACCGTGAAGCGTGCCGGAATGAGAATGCTTGCGGCATAGACATGCGCGAAGCGGCGAAGGGCGATGTCTTCGGCGGCAAGACCGTTCTGGAAGGTGACCAGTGGCAGGTCCGCCGCAAGGCCGCCACCCTCGACAGGCTGCCAGGCCCAGAACTCCGTTGCTGCCTCCACGTCCTGCGACTTGACCGTCAGCAGCAGGATATCGCCCGGCGCGAGACTTGGCGGGCTTGCGGTGTCGTGGATGTTCAAGCGGACATTGCGGGTCTCTTTGGGGCGGCGATAGGTGAGGCCGTGTGCGGCGATATGGGCCGCCTGTTGTCCGCGACCGACAAGGACATAGGCGATGCCGCTGCGTTCAAATTCCGCAGCAAGACTGGCGCCGACGGCGCCGGCTCCGATGATGATGTAGCGTGTCATGGGATATTTCTCGGGGAGCGGGGGCAAGGCATTGGAAGACGCGTCAGGCCGTGCGAAGAACCGGCGGCTCAACCGACGAGCTTTGCGCGTGACGCTGCCAGCGATCGAAGGCCGCGCGCCCCAGCAGAGATATGGCCGTATCCTCCTGCGGCGCATGCACAAGCACGGCCTGGATATCGCGAAAATGCCGCTCAAGGCCCAGCTCGGCACCGAGCCCGGGATTGCCCAGACCGCGGACAGCCAGTTGTACGGCATCACGCAACTGGCGCCCGGCCAGAAGGCGTGCACGCACCAGACGTTCCGCATCGGCCTGTCCTGTCGACAGGGCGTCGAAGATGAGCTGCCGCGCACCGCCGATCAGGAGATCGATCTCGCCGGAGAGCGTCACGAACCGCTCCGTGCGTGCGATGGGGTGGCCGAGATTGGTGGGCACGCGCTCATGGGCAAAGCGGCTGAAGGCCGCCTGTGCCGCTTCGGCAACCCCGAGATAGAGCGAGGTCAGGGCCAATGTCATGGCCGCGTGGCCGCGATTGTCCTGCTGGGCAACCTCCGTTCCCGTCAGGTCCACCACATTCTGCAGGGGAATTTCGACGTCCTCATATTCCACGTCGTGAGAGCCGCTGGCGCGCATGCCGAGGCTGTCCCAGTTCTCGATGATGCGGATGCCGGGTAGACCATTCGGGACCACGAAGGTGCCGACCCGTGTCGGTGCCTCGTCGGTATGGGCCCAGACGAGGAAATGCGTCAGCCCGTGCGCACCCGTCACGAAGCGCTTGCGGCCGGAGATCGACCAGCCGCTTGCGGTCCGGCGGGCCCGGGTTGCGGGCAGTCCGCCACGGGCAGGCGAGCCAAGCTCCGGTTCGACGCGGGCTGCATTGAGGAGCAGAGGACGCTCTTTCGCCTCAGCCAGCAGGCTGAGATAAAGGTCTTCCGGCCAGTGGTTTCTGGAGGCCTGCGCCAGATGGTTGAAGAGCGTCATGGCGGTGATCAGGGCGACCGACGGGTCGCCACGGCCGAGCGCCGCAAGGATATGGGCGGTATCCAGAAGGGAAGCACCCCTGCCGCCATAGCGTTTCGCCACCGTGCTTTCCAAGAGGCCGCCTGCGTGAACGGCACGAATGCCGGCCCAGGGAAATGCACCACTGCGATCGACCTCGGGCGCTGCGTCTGCAACGGCGCGGACGATCTGGTCGAGCAGGCGGGGATCGAGAACCATCAGCAGAGGCCCTTTCAAAATGACCGGAAGTTTGCTGCCGCCCCGTGAAGATCGGAAGCATCGGGAAAAGGGTTTCCGGCAGGTGTCCCTCCTGCCGGAAACAAAGACTCAGGCCGCTGCCTTGTTCTTGGCATTCTCGCGCTCGCGCAGTCCCTCGCGGACCAGCGGCAGCACGTAACGGCCATAATCGACGGCATCGTTGAAATTGTCGTAGCCGCGGATCGAGATGAGATCGGCGCCGAGATCGACGTAATCGAGGATGGAATCGGCAATCGTGCGCGGCGAGCCGACCAGGGCCGTCGTCGCACCGCTGGCATTGGTTGCCGTGACCGTCGGATACCAGAGCGCCCGGTCATGCACGTCGCCGCGCTTGGCGATGTCGAGCAGGCGCTGCGAACCGACATTGGCGGGTGGGGCCGCGGAGAGAGGCGCGCGGCTCAGGCCCTTCTGGCGGTTTTCGTTCAGGCGGTCGAGCACACGGTGTGCCTTTGCCCAGGCGAGTTCATCCGTTTCCGCGATGATCGGGCGGAATGTGACCCAGATGCGCGGGCGATCCTTGCGCCCGGCCTTGGCCGCTTCGTCATAGATCCGGTCGATCTGCTCCTTCGTTTCCGCGAGCGGCTCGCCCCACAGGCCGAAGATGTCGCAAAGCGAGCCGCCGATGCGATAGGCGGCATCCGAGGAACCGCCGAGCGAGATCGGGATCAGGCCCTTCGTCGGGCGGACTGCGGCGCGGAACTGCTTGAACTGATAGTATTTGCCCTCGAAATCGAAGGGTTCGGTGGACGTCCAGGCGAGGCGCAGGATGCGGATATATTCTTCCTGGCGCTCATAGCGTTGTTCCTTGTTGAGGAAATCGCCTTCCCGCGCCTGCTCCTCGTCGCTGCCGCCAGCGATGAAGTGGACGACGACGCGCCCGCCGCTCAACTGATCGAGGGTGGCCAGCGATTTCGCCGCTACCGTCGGGTAGACCGTGTTGGGACGCAGCGCCACGATGATCTTGATCTGCTTCGTGTGTGCGAGGATCGTCGCGCCGAGCGTGAACGGATCGAAGGAGGCGGAAGAATAGGGAATCAGCGTGTAGTTGAAACCGTAATCATCGAGCGCGCGGGCATATCGCTCGAGGAACAGCGGATCGACCGGCGCATCGGGGAGAGGGTTGAGGTCATTGGAGGCGTTGGCGAAGCTTGCACTGATAAATTCTACGGGCATCTGAGAAGGTCTCCGTTCCGATTGCCGGGCGATAGGGTCAGACTAGGGGGCTGAACATCCGGGAGAAAGACAGGTCTTTCTATTCTATGGAATTTATGGAAAATATTGTTCCGAGGGACAAGGGCGCGGGTGCCGGCCGCCCTTGTCCTGCGCCGGTCAGGTGGCCGGTGCCCAGCCAAGGTGTGGGGCCACCGTCTCGGCGAGATCGCGCAGCACGCGCAGGTTCTCCTCCAGGCCATGGGCGGGCGGAAGGAAGAGGACGAGTTCGTCGGCGGCCGCAAGACCGGGATCGGCGAGAACCGCTTCGGTAACCTCGTCGGGCGTGCCTTGAAACACCGGGGAAATCTGTCTGCCCGAAGGCAGCTGCCCCGGAGCCACCGGCGCAAGCGCGCCCTTTGGCCGCGAAGCGGCGATCCCGAGCGTGCGGCGCTCCAGATCATAGGCCGCATATTTTTCCCGTAGTTCGGCGGTCGTGCCGACAAGGATGGATGCAGCGACGGCGACCGCGGGCGGCTCGGTCTGCCAGATCCGCCGCCAGGCCGAGCGATAGGCCTCGATGATCCGGGCCTGGTAGGCACCGAAGCTTTCGCCCTCCGCATGGCCGTGCTGCACGGTTCCGGTGATCAGGCCAATGCCGAGTTCGGCGGCCTGGATGGCGGATGCGACGCTTGCGACGCCCTGCCGGATACGGCTGCGCAGGGTCGGGCTGTGGGGCGTCACGCGCAGCTGTGTTCCTTCCGGAGCCCCCTGGCCGGGACCGTCCACCGTGTGGAGCACGTCGCCGGCGACGGCGGACAGGAAGCGTGCCTGCCGACGTTTGGCCTCGGTTCTCGAGTCTGTGTCGACGGCGCCGAAGACGGCATCGAAGGCGGCGTTCTCCCCGGTCGAAATCGCAAGCTCCAGTCGGCCATCGACGAGAAGATCGGTCGTGCCGGCGGCTTCCGCCAGCAGGATCGGATCCTGATAGCGCATCGGAATAACCGCGGAGCCCAGCGTTATGCGGCTGGTGTGCTGTCCGACGGCCGCGAAGAATGGCAGCGGTGAGGAGAGATAGTTGTCGAAGTGCCGTTGATAGGACCAGCCGGACTGGTAACCGAAAGCTTCTGCGGCCTGATAGAGGAGAATGCCATCGCGCAGGCCCTTCGCCGGTCCGTCCGTGTCGTTGAACGACACGCGCGTATTGAAGCCGAGCCGCGTCTTCGGGCGAAAGTGCGCAGCCGCGACGGTCTGTTGCAAAGCAAGGGTCATGCAAATATCTCCTGACGCAGGTTGGCTACCTTGTGTGTCGCGGTCTGTGAGGCGTGAACCCCGGCCGGGATCGAATCCAGGAGGGCCCGGGTGTAGGGTTGGCGGGGGCTGTCAAAAATGTCCGTAACTGTCCCGTGTTCGACGATGCGGCCCTTGCGCATCACCGAGACCGTGTGGGCGAGCTGGCGCACCAGAGCGAGGTCGTGCGAGACGAACACGTAGGTGAGGCCGAGATTGGCCTGCAGCGACAGGAGAACTTCGACAATGTCGGCCTGCACGCTGACATCGAGCGCAGAGGTCGGCTCATCGAGCACGATCACATCCGGCCGCAGGACGAGGGTGCGCGCGATGGCGACACGCTGGCGCTGCCCGCCGGACAAGGCGCCCGGCTTGCGCTGCAGCAGGTGGTCGCCCAGTCCGACATTGGCGAGCGCCTCCCGCACCTGTGCGCGCCGTTCAGCCACCGTGCCGATCCGGTAGCGATCGAGCGGTTCGCGCACCAGCTGTTCCACCGACCAGGTCGGGTCAAGCGAGGTGAACGGGTTCTGGTAGACGAGCTGCAGATGGCGCCACACCGCGCGCTGTGACGTCCGGTCGGAGCCGGATATTGTTTCACCCGACACGGTGATGCGGCCGGCATCGGGCTCGTCAAGGCCGAGAAGCAGCCGGATCGTCGTCGTCTTGCCGGAGCCGGATTCGCCGACCAGGGCGTGTGTGGTGCCTGCGGCAACCGAGAAGCTGATCCTGTCGACAGCCGTCAGCGACTTGCCATCGACGGAGAAGGTCTTGCTCACGCCCTCTACGGCAATCTTCGTCGCCGTGCCCTCCCGTCCGTCGAGGCGATGAAAGCCGGGATCTCTCAGCGACGCATAGCGATCCGGATTGAGCGCCGGGACATCCGCATGCAGCTTGCGGGCATAGGCGGAAGAGGGGGCGGAGAACACATCCTGCGTCCTGCCGGCCTCCTGCACCGTGCCGTCCTTCAGCACGACGAGCTTGTCCGCCCGTTCCGAGGCAATCGCCAGATCATGCGTGATCAGGAGAAGGCTGATGTCGAGATCGTGTTGCAGGCGTGACAAGAGGTCGAGAATGCGCTTCTGGATCGTGACGTCGAGCGCCGAGGTCGGCTCGTCCGCCACCAGAAGCGCCGGGCGCGGCAGCACGGCAAGCCCGATCAGCACGCGCTGCAGCATGCCGCCCGAGAGCTGGTGCGGGTAGGAGTCGTAGACGCGGCCCGGATTGTCGAGGCCGACTTCGGCGAAGGTGTCGAGGATCAGCGCCTTGCGCAGGGCCTTGTTCGGCTCGTCGGTGAGGGCGGCGGCCTCCTGCGCCTGCGCGCCGATGGTGCGCACCGGATTGAGGGCATTGGCCGGATCCTGCGGGACAAAGCCGATGGCGCGACCGCGCAGCGCCCGGAAATGCCGTTCGGATTGTTTGAGGATATCCTGCCCGTTGAAGGCGATGCGGCCATCGGCATGGGCACCCTCCGGCAACAGCCGCAGGACGGCCTTGGCAATCGTCGATTTGCCGGAGCCGGATTCGCCGATCAGGGCCAGGCTCCTGCCACGCGCGAGATCGAAGCCCACATCATCGACGACGGTGCGTCGACCATAGGCAACCGACAAGCCATCCACCTTGAGCAGCGGCGGCGTCAGAAGAGCGGATAGGGTGTCCGGGCGTTGAGTCAGTTTGTCTTGCGAAGCCATCGGCTGATCCTGTTGACGGAGAGGACGGTCACGATCGTGACGAACGCAGGGGCGTAAACCAGCCAGGGCCATTTGAGATAATCCTTGCCGATCGAGATCAGCAGGCCCCAGTCGGAAGCGGGCGGCGGGTCGCCGTAGCCCAGAAAGGCAAGTCCGGCGATGACGAGGATGGAGAGGCCAAACTGCAGCACGGCAAGCGGCAGAACCGAGCGCGAGGCATTTGGCAGGATGTGACGGATGAGGATGTACCAGCGCGATCCGCCGAGAATGAAGGAGGCTTCGATGAAGACGGCCTGCCGGGTCTTGATCACTTCCGACCGCATGACGCGGGCAAAGATCGCGACGGCGGAGATGCCGGTGGCAATGGCCGCATTGGTGGTGTTGAAGCCGAGCGCGGTGACGATGATGACCGCCAGCAGGAAGCTCGGAATGGCGAGCAGCATATCGACCAGCCGCGCCAGAACGATATCCGTCCAGCCCCCCAGGAAACCGGAGAGAAGGCCGATCAGGCCGCCGATGACGACGCCGATGACAACGGCGATCAGGGCGCTGGTGACCGATGACGACGTGCCATAGACGATGCGTGCATAGACATCGCGTCCCAGATGGTCCGTCCCGAACCAGTGCGCAAAGCTCGGGCCAAGCAGCTTCTGTGCCGGCACGCCCACCACCGGGCTGTAGCTGGTAAACAGGCCGGGTGCCACGGACCAGGCAATCACGAGGATGATGACTGCAAGCGAGAGTGCGACGCTGATCGGGATGCTGAGCCGCGTCCCGTTCCTGCGCTCCGTTTCCTCAACCGGGTGCGATGAAAGGACGACGCTCATGAGGGGATTCCTTCAATACGGTCATCGAAGGCGTCATCACCCGCTGCCGGACGCGGTTTCACCGTTCCGATCAGCTTTACGCGCGGATCAAGCAGCGGATAGACGAGATCGGCAAGCAGGTTGACCACGACGAAGGCGACCGCTGCGAGCGACACCACGGCCTGAATGACCGGCAGGTCCTGCGTGGTGACCGACCGCTGCACGAGGCTGCCGATCCCGGTGCGTCCGTAGACCGTTTCGGTGATCAGCGAGCCGCCCAGAAGTTCGCCGATGGTCAGCGCGACAACCGTGACCACAGGTAGTGCGGAGGGTTTCAGGAGATGGCGGAAGAACAGCTGGGACTGCGAGATGCCGCGCCCCCTGGCGACGGCTGCGTAATCCTGCCGGGCTTCGTGGTCGAGATTGGCGATCAGCACTTCGGCAATCTGCGCGGATACCGGGATGCCAAGCGCCACGGCCGCAAAGAAGGTCGCCCAGAAGCTGTCCGCATTGATGACCCTGAAGAGCCCGAGCTGAAACCCGAAGATATGGATCAGCACGAGACCGATGACGAAGTTCGGCACGGACAGGAACAGGGAGGGAAAGCCCCTCAGCAGACCCTGGCCATAGCGGCGAGGCAGGAACTGCGTTCCGTAGCCAATGACCAGTGCCAGGATGATGGCGACGGCAAGCCCGGAGGTTGCCAGAACCAGCGTCGACGGCAAGACCTCCGCGATGAGGGTCGATACCGGCCGGTTGGAGCGCATCGACAGGCCGAGATCTCCGGACAGGAACTGGCTGAGCGAGGCCCACAGCTGCACGAGCACGGGCCGGTCAAGGCCCTGCGCCGCGATGATCTGCTGGATCTCTTCTTCGGAGAAACCGTTCTGCGGATCCCGCAGAACGTTGGTGATCGGATCGCCGGGCAGGACGCTCACGACGATGAAGGTGAACACATAGGACAGCAGGATCACGATGACCGCCTGGCCGATGCGCTTTGCCGCGTAGTCCAGATAGGAACGGTTCATGCCGCTTCCTCCTCACGCTCTGTCGCAACAGCCGGCATCATTTGCTTTTGAAGGCCGTGTAGTAGCTTGCATAGGCGACGCCGTTGTAGACTTCGCCCTTCAGCGTCGGCGACTGCACATAGATGCGCTGCACGATCTGGGTGCGGGGAATGAAGTAGCCCTGTTCGAGCACATATTTCTGCAGCTCGTTCAGCAGCGGATTGCGCACGTCGGTCGAGGCGGCGCCAGCGATCTTGTCGCGAAGCTCGTTCAGCGTCTTGTCGCTGTCGTCCAGATTGAACCAGTTTTCGCCATTGTTCGCATTGGTCAGGATGCTGGCGATGGTGCCCGCATCGATGAAGCTGCGCGTCACTTCATAGGCCGGCACGGTCGGCCCGCCATATTTCACCCGGTCCGTGAAGGTGACGACATCATAGGTGCGGATGTCCACCTTCCAGCCGATTTTGCCGAGCTGCTGGGCAATCAGTTCATCGATGGCCTTTGCGGTGGCAAGATACGGATTGGAATAGAGAGTGAGCGTCAACGGCTTGCCGTTCTTCGCCCTCACGCCATCTGCCCCCTTCACCCAGCCCGCTTCGTCCAGAAGCTTTTCCGCCTTGGCCGGATCATAGGCCAGCAGAGCGGACTGGTCCGTAGCGCCGGGCACATTGCTCTGGATGAAGGACGTCGCCAGCTTCCAGTCGGGGGTATAGACCGTATCGATGATCTCCTGGCGGTTGATCGCGGCCTGCAGGGCCTGACGCACCTTCACGTCGTTATAGGGTTCAAGCTTCGTATTGATCGCCCAGCCATTGACGAAGCCGAGATAGCGGGGTGTCGCAATGGTGAAACCCTCATCCTTCAGGGACTTCAGTTCCTGGGGGGAGGCATTGTAGGCGACATCGGCCTGAGCGGACTGGACGGCGGACACCCGCAGCGAGGGTTCGCTGACGATCTTGTAGGTGATTCTGTCGAGGTAGGCCGGCCCCGTATGGCCGACGGCGGGCGGCCCCCAGTTATAGTCCTTGCGCTTGACCAGCGTGACGTGATCGCCTTCCTTCCAGGATTCCACCACATAGGGACCACTGCCGGAAGTCTTGCCGAGATCGGCCTGTTGTGTTGCCGGCTGGGCCAGCGTCTTGGGTGAGATCAGGATCGAGCCATGGTAGCCAAGCGTCGGGATGAAGCCGAGCGTCGGCTTCTTGAACGTCACCTTGACGGTCTGCGCGTCGATGACCTCGGCGCGATCATAGGTCTTCGGGAAAAGGGCGATCGGGTTGATGCCTTCGTTCTTGCGCCCGGCATACCAGATGTCCAGATTGGCGACGACCGCAGCGGCATCCAGCGGCGTGCCGTCGGAGAAGGTCACGCCCTTCTTGAGATGCAGCGTAAACTCGGTCGCCTCCGCGTTCTGCTCCCAGCGCTCCGCAAGCCACGGGCTCACCTTGCCATCCGCGTCAACGTAGACCAGCTTGTCCGTGACATGCCCCCAGATGTGACCCTGGAAGCTGGAGATCGCGCTGTTGTTGGGGATCCACGTCCCGCCGAGCGAGTCGATCAGAAAGACAATGTCGCCGCCATTGCGCGGATCGTCCGCGCTCAGCGCCGGATTGACGCCGGCGAAGGTCACCGCTCCGGCGACAACGAGCGCGGAGCCGGCGATCAGCAGGCGGCGGCGGGAGAGAGAAACGAGTTTTGCAAAATTTGACATGTAAATCCTGGCCTTCGAGTGGCAGATCAAGGGAAGAATGCGCGATGCCCTTGCGGCGGCGGCGCTGTGTTCAATCGGTACGTCAACCCGGGCAACAGGTGCAGGATCGAGCCAAGTCGAAGGTCGGGCGAGGCGCTTTCGGCATTTTTCCTCCTGGCATATCCAAGTTGAACCAATGCTCTGAGCGTAGCGATGCGATCACCGGGAGAGAAAGACTGGTTATTCTTTTTCTATGGTTTCTATAGAATATATTGGCGCGTTTCCGGCGAGGCGTTGATTGGTCGTGCTAGGGTTGCGACTCAATCACTTTGCCCACCGCAATCATGATTGCGGCGAGGATGACGGCGGCTGAGCCGTTGTTGGCGAGTTCGTCGTCTCTTGTCGCGATGCGCCGCCAGTCCTTCAGGCGGCAGACAATCCTCGCGATGATGTTTCCGGCTTTGTCGGCCGGCTTTACACAAGGGGTGAGCGCTTGCGTGAGCGCGTGACCCGCGCGGCAGGTTGGTCCGAATTCTCTGATTGGAGCAGCCTGGCTTCAACGGCCCCCATCAGAGAAGATCCCGGATCTGCTGGCAGGCACAACGTTGTGGTCACGACGAACAAGCGTGACGCAGGCAACCGGCAGAGGCGCCGGAAGCCGGTTTGCCCGGAGGATCGGAGAGGGTAGGTATTTTCCCTCTCGACAACGCACGGGTGCTGACATCGGCGCGTCAATCCGCCACCACATCCCCGATGCCGAGACCGTGTCGGAAAGCCAACCCGCCACAACCTGTTGCGGGTCGGTGGTGCCTCGCCATGGATTGGTCGGTTTACGTCACGGCACGAGAACCGTCGCGCGCCTGTCCCGTTGCTGCTGCGACATTTGCCAGCGCCGGCTGCGCAGGCCGGACCCTACCAGCGCTGGTGGACATGCGGGGCGATGCGGTCGTGATAGAGCGCGCGGACCCTTTCCATGACGTCGGCCGGGATCGGCGGCAGGGCGCTCGCCCCCGCATTGGCAATTGCCTGGTCGCGGCTCTTGGCGCCGGGGATGACGACGGAGACGGCGTGTTCCATGAGGATCCAGCGGAGCGCGAACTGCGCCATGGAGGCGTTGCCGGGAATGAGCGCCTGCAGTTCCTCGACGGCCTCCAGCGCAACCTCGAACGGCACGCCGGAGAAGGTTTCGCCGACATCGAATGCCTCGCCATGGCGGTTGAAGTTGCGGTGATCGTCTGCGGCAAAGGCCGTGTCCTTGCGCATTTTGCCCGTCAGGACGCCGCTCGCCAGCGGAACGCGCACGATGACGCCGACATCGCGTCGCGCTGCCTCCTGGAAGAACAGGTCGGCGGGACGGTGCCGGAACATGTTGAAGATGATCTGCACGGTCGAGACGTTCGGATAGGCAATCGCCTTCAGAGCCTCCTCCACTTTCTCGACGGAGACGCCATAGAAGCGGACTTTGCCGGCCGCAATCAGATCGTCCATCGCACCGAACACCTCTGGACGGTAGTAGACTTCGGTCGGCGGGCAGTGGAGTTGGACAAGGTCGAGCGCATCGACACCGAGGTTGGAAAGGCTTCGGTCAACGAAGGCCTCGAGATTGGCCCTGGTGTATCCCTCCGCCACATGCGGGCTGAGGCGGCGGCCGGCCTTTGTCGCAACAACCGGTCGCTCGCCGCCGCGCTCCTTCAGGACATCGCGGATGATGCGTTCGGAGCGGCCGTCGCCGTAGACGTCGGCGGTGTCGATGAAGGTCATGCCGGCGTCGAGGGCGGCATGGACGCTGGCACGGGCATCGGCTTCGTCGACGTCTCCCCAGGATCCGCCGATCGCCCAGGCGCCGAAGCCGATTTCCGAGATGTTCCAGTTGGTCCGGCCGAGACGCCGTGAAGTGATGGTCATGACTTATGCTCCTGAGAATGAGGCCGACATGTTCAACGACGCGCCCTTTGGCGGCGCACGCCGGCAGATCGGAAGGTGTGAGAGTGCGGAAGGCCGGCGTCAGGGCATCAACTGTCCGCCGTTCACCTCGATAATCTGCCCCGTGATGTAGCCGGACAAAAGCGGTGAGGCCAGGAAGAGATAGGCGCCCACGCATTCGTCCGGCGTGCCGACGCGGCCCATCGGAACGCTCTGCCGCTGGGCGTCCAGCAGTTCCGGACTGGTATAGCGGTCGTGAAATGGGGTCGCGACAATGCCGGGTGCGACGGCGTTGACGCGAATGCCTTCGCCGACGAACTCCTTCGCGTGGCCGCGCGTGATTGTCGAGACGAACCCCTTGGCGGCGGCGTAGAGGATTGCGCCGTTGCCGCCGCCGTTGCGTGCGGCGATCGATGTCGTGTTGATGACGAAGCCACCGCGGCGCTTCAGGAACGGCACGGCCGCCCGCGTTGCGGCCAGCACCGAGCGCGCGTTGAGGTCCATCACACGCGCGTAATGGGCGTCATCCAGTTCCGCCGTGGGTTTCCGGCCGAGCATACCGCCGGCGTTGTTGATAAGGCCGTCCAGACCCCCGAGCTTGTCCGCTGCCGCCTCGACCACGCGTTCGCTCTCACCGGGGCGGGACATGTCGCCCTGCACGAGAACCGCCTCGCCCCCAGCCTGACGGATCGTGGTGAGAAGGGCTTCGGCAGCCGCAGCACTTTCGTTGTAGTGAATGGCCACCTTCGCCCGCTGCGCGGCAAACGCCCTGGCCACCGCGGCACCGATGCCGGTGGAGGCCCCTGTCACGAGAACGGCCCTGTCGGCCAAGTCCGGGATCGTCAGCGCATCCCACATGGGGACCTCCTTCGCATGTGTTCTCCAGCCAAGGAACCTACGCCTTGCCGTCGCGGATACAATCACTTATCCTTGCATGACATTCAACGATACGATGAATTTGATTACTTCATGCCGCCGTTTCTGAGGTCCGAGCTGCCGGATTTGGCAGCCTTCTCCATCGTGGTGCGGCGCCGCAGCTTCAAGGCGGCGGCGATCGAGCTGGGGATCACGACATCTGCCCTCAGCCATGCGATCCGCCGGCTTGAGGAGCGCCTCGGCGCCAAGCTCCTCAACCGCACAAGCCGAAGCGTTGCCCCGACGCCTGCGGGGCTCCGCTTCGCCGAGCGCCTGGAGGCGGGGTTCGACGAGATCGGCTCGGCCCTGTCGGAGATTGACGAGGTGCGCGCCGGCGCTTTCGGCGAGCTGCGCCTGAACATCCCTGCGGACGCCAGCCGCCTTGTGGTGAGCCCCGTCCTCGCCACCTTTCGAACGCGCTTTCCCGACATTCGGCTGACGGTCGTCGTTGAGAACCGCCCCATCGACATGGTGGCTGAGGGGTTTGATGCGGGGATACGATACGGGGATACCGTGCCGGAGGACATGATCGCGGTCGCGCTCACCGAGCCGCTGGAATGGGTCGTCGTCGGCGCGCCGGAATACCTCAAGGCACATGGCCGTCCGAGGGAGCCCGCCGATCTAGCCAGGCATTCCTGCCTGCGCCTCCTTCTGGGCGACAACTCGCCATTCCGCTGGGAGCTGGGCAACGGCGACGCCATGGTGCGGGTGGAGGTGCCCGGTAACTGCACGATCAGCGACACGCAGACCACCATCGATGCCGCCGTCGACGGTCTGGGGCTCGCCTATGTTCTGCGGCGGCGCGCGGAGGCCGAGATCAGGGCAGGGCGACTGGACGTGGTCATGCCTGAATGGTCGTCCATGGGCGCAGGCTTTCACATGTATTACCCCAGCCGCCGGCAAAACCACCCGGCGCTGCGCCAGATGATCGAGCTGATCCGGGCCAGCGAAGGCCTGCCGCCGCTGGTACGATGAGTAGGACCAAGTGTCGATGATAGGGCCCCGTAGGATCGGTGCGACCGGGCTTTCTGGCTGGCATCGGTCTTCGCGCCGCGCCTGGCCAGAAACCGGCAATAAGCCATCCTGTGGGTCCCTATCATCGACATTTGCTATAAGGTCAGGGAGGGCGTTTGCTGGATCGCCCACCTGCCAATTGCGTGGATCTGGAGGGGCCCGACAGGCTCTGCAAACGGCGCAATAACGGCGAGACATCGCGACGATTTGAGTCTCTTGATCTCGGCCCGGCAGCTTTCAAGTTGCTCCGCCCGTCATGGGGCGATTTTTTTGCCTTCGCGCTGGCAGCATCGATTGTCTTGGCAAAGGTTGCCCTCGTTGCCGTCAAGCGCTCGGAATTTGCGGACCACCGGTTCGAATTCCTTCAGGGCTGAGTAGACCTTGGAATTGTATACGGTCACTGCGGATTGATGAGAAGGATCCATAAGGCTCATCGATGGCAACGCTCTAATCATCGCTGGCGCCATTCCTTAGGTTGAGCACAGAAGCTCGGCCGACAGAAGGAAGCGCCGCCGTGAAGACATCTCTTCCACCCATCTTTCAGAATGACGTCGATGGGCATCTGATGATCGGGCGCCGTCATTGGCCGGTGATGACCGGCGCTGGCATCGCTGCGGCGCGTGCCACCACCGCGACGGGTGCTGCCGATGCGCAGGCGCAAGGCTCACGTGAAACCTGTTCACCGGCGAAAGCGGTGACGCACCGGGCAATATTGCCTCGCCCGACGCCTGATCACGCCGATTGGCTCCTGCGGATACAGTCTTGAGCAAAGCCATCGGCATGCCCGCTTTTTGAATTCCCTGAAACACCATTCGTCAACAGGTAGCGCCGCATCGGCTGATACCTCGCTGACCTGAAGGAGATGAACATGCACGTCGCAGTGGTTTATGACAGTGGCTATGGCCATACCAGGAAACAGGCCGAGGCCGTCGCGTCCGGCGCCGCGCGGATCGAAGGGGTAACGGTCGCGCTTGTCGCGCTGGCAGACGGCGAGCCTGACTGGGCGGCGATCGAAGCCGCCGATGCGGTCATCTTCGGTTCCCCCACCTATAACGGCACGATCTCCGCGCGCTTCAAGGCCTTCATGGAAGCGTCAACCCGCCAGGCATGGGTTCCCCAGACATGGCGCAACAAGATCGCAGCGGGCTTCACCAATTCTGGCTCCTGGCACGGCGACAAGCTGAATTCGCTGGTGACGCTCGCCCTGTTTGCGGCCCAGCACGGTATGATTTGGACCGGCCTTGATCTCTTCCCCGGCCATTCCGATGAGGCCAGGAACCGGATTGGCGGCTGGCTGGGCGCGATGGCCTATTCCAAGGATGAGCCGCCGGAGCTATCGCCGATCAGGAGCGATCTCGACACGGCCGCCTATCTGGGCGAGCGTGTCGCGAGGATTGCATCGCAGTTCGCACGCGGTGCGGAGTGAGGAGCCAGATGCCGATGCCGATGACCGGGGTCGGGGTCAGGCATCGCGCAGGCGCGAACGTGCGCCACGCCGCCCATCTTGCCCGTGCATGAACCGACATCAGCCTGTCCAGGCCTGCATTCGGCGTGCCGGATGGGCCGTCAGCTGCTTCGGGCAATGGGATCATTCATGAAGAGAGTTCATGGCCATGTACGGATCCCACGGGCTAATGCCGTGTATGTTCCTTTGGTAATGTTCATCCACACCACGCGCCGGCATCAGCCGCACTCTCGCTACGCCAAGGAGATGATATGTTCTACGATCCGGATGACTACGCCGTGGGCTGGCGACGCATGGGGGCTGGCTATGCCGTTGCAGTCATGACGCTCCTGGGCTTCCTCATGCTCGATATCGTTTGCTGCATGATGTGCCCCCCGATCCAGGTGTAGTGCGACGGCAGAGCGCTGATCGGCTGCAACCTGCATGCCGATCAAGATTGGCATCACTGTTCAGGGTCTCAACGATGGTCACCACCAGTCGCGACATCTCCCGGCTTGTTTGCGCGCTCGTCTTTTCCGTCATGACGACCTTCGGTCCTGCACTGGCCGAGAGCCGCCCGTCCGTGGTCGGCACGGTCGTTCGATTTACCGCAGGCGCGGCCTCGGTCGATGTCACCATCGGGGAGAATAATCCGACAGTGCGGGACTTCCTGTCGCTCCTGCCGTTGACGATGAAGCTCGAGGAGTTCGCCGGCCGTGAGAAGATCGGCTATTTCTCCCGGAAGCTGACGGTGAAAGGCTCCAAGGGGTCGGATCCGGAAGACGGTGATCTCATCTACTTCGTGCCATGGGGCAATCTCGGTTTCTACTACAACGCCTCGGGCATCGGCTACTCGGACCAGACGATCCATATCGGCAAGTATCGGGCCACGCCTGCCGAACTCGCCCGATTTGAGGGCCAGTCGGTGACCGTTGCAATCGTCCAGTAGGCGTAGATTAACAAGAAGGCAGTGGGTTCGAAGAAGGAATGCATCGTTGATCAGCCTGACCATTGGCACTCTCCAGATCCGTGCCGAACTGGAGCAGCACGCCGCCGCACGTGAATTCAAAAATCTCCTGCCACTGAGCCTCGCGATGGAGGATTATGTCGGCAAAGAAAAGATCGGTTTCCTGCCACAGAAACTCGCTACCCAGGGGATGCAGCCTTATGACGGCGAGGCGGTGGGCGATCTGGCCTACTACGCGCCCTGGGGCAATATCGCCATCTTCTATCGGCCCTATCGCTTTTCCCGTGGCCTTGTACGGCTCGGCCATCTGCTCGACCCGCTCGAACCTCTTCTCATCGACCACCCGTTCACACTCACGATCAAGGCCGAACTGGCCGCATAACCAGGAGGAAGGCCCATGCGCGCAACCGTTCTTCATAGCCCCGGCGACATCCGTTGCGACGACGTTGCCGATCCCGTCATCGAGAAGCCGACGGATGCCATCATCAAGCTGTCGGCCTCGTGCATCTGCGGGTCGGATCTCTGGCCCTATCGCGGCCTGCAGAACAGCACTGGCCCGATGCATATGGGCCACGAATATTGCGGCATCGTGGTGGAGGTCGGCAGTGCGGTGAAGACCGTGCGCCCCGGCCAGTTCGTCGTCGGCTCCTTCTGCCTGTCGGACAACACCTGTCCGCACTGCCGTTTCGGCTTTCCCTCCTCCTGCGAACAGCGTGAATTCATGTCCGGTGCCCAGGCACCCTATGCAAGGGTACCCCTTGCCGACGGGACCCTGGTCGCAACCGACGAGATTCCAGCAGACGATCTGATCCCCAGCCTGCTTGCTACATCCGATGTTTTGGGTACGGGTTGGTATGCGGCCGATGCCGCGCGCGTTCAGCCGGGTTGCACCGCCGTCGTCGTCGGGGATGGTGCTGTCGGGCTGATGGGTGTTCTGTCTGCCAAGCAGATGGGAGCCGAGCGGATCATCGCCATGAGCCGTCACAAGTCCCGGCAGGATCTGGCGCTGGAATACGGTGCGACGCACATCATCTCGGAACGCGGTGACGCGGGTGTCGCGCGGATCAAGGAACTCACGAAGGGCGTCGGCGCCGATTCCGTGCTGGAATGCGTCGGCACGCAGGAATCCATGATGCAGGCCCTCAACTGCGCCCGGCCGGGTGGCGCCATCGGCTTTGTCGGCGTTCCGCATGGCGTGCAACTGGACGGGCAGGGCCTCTTCTTCGCGCAGAAGAGCCTGATGGGTGGACCGGCGCCCGTCCGCCGCTATCTGCCTTATCTGATGGACCTCGTCCTCAGCCGCACCATCAATCCGGGCCGCGTCTTCGATCTGGAGGTGCCGCTCGAGGATGTGGCCGAGGGCTACAGGGCGATGGATGAACGGCGTGCCATCAAGACGCTCCTCAGGCTACAGTAAGGGAAAAAACATGCTTATTCGACGCGCAGGCACTCAACCCTCCGGAAAGGGACCGAGCGAATGGTTCACCGGTACGGTGCGGATCGACCCGCTGTTTCCGGTTTCCGCGCCCGCCCGGGCGGCGGGCAACACCGTCACCTTCGAACCCGGCGCCCGCACTGCTTGGCACACCCATCCGCTGGGGCAGGTGCTGATCGTCACGGCCGGTCTTGGCCGGGTCCAGCGGGAAGGTGGACCCGTCGAAGAGATCCGTCCGGGTGATGTCGTCTGGTTCGAGCCCGGCGAGAAGCACTGGCATGGTGCCGGCCCCACGACGGCCATGACGCACATCGCCATCCAGGAATCCCTGGAAGGGAAGGCTGTCGACTGGCTTGAGCATGTAACCGACGCAGACTATGGGGCGTAAGGTCTCCTCATTCGTCCTCCCCGATGTGCCGCCGTGACTGCCTCAGTCGCGGTGGCGCAGCGCATTGACCAAAGCCGTGAAGGCGGGTGAAGACTGCCGGCGACTGGGGTAATAGAGGTGATAGCCATCCCACGGCGGTGTCCAGTCTTCGAGTACCCGCAGCAGGCGACCATCCGCCAAATAAGGCTCGGCCACATCCTCGGGGACGAAGGCAAGTCCGAAGCCTTCCGCCGCCGCCAGGATGGATTGGTAGCAGGTGTTGGAGGCAAGTTGTCCTTCCACCCGTATGCGTGTTTCCTGACCGTCCTTCTCGAACTCCCAGATCCAGAAGCCGCCGAAGGTCGGCAGCCGCTCGTTGATGCAGGTGTGGCGAACCAGATCCTGCGGGTGCAGCGGAGGCGGGTTCTGCGCAAAATAGGAAGGGGCACCCACCACCGCAAACGGGAAATCGGGGCTGATCCGGGCCGAGATCATGTCCTTTGCCAGTTGCTCGCCCATGCGAACACCGGCATCGAAGCGTTCGGTGACGATATCCGTCAGGCCGTTATCGCGGATCAGTTCGACCTTGATGTCCGGGTAATCCTTGAGGAAGGTTCGAAGCTTGGGCCACAGGATCCAGGTGATCGCGTGGTCGGAGGCTGTGATGCGGATGCTGCCGGCGGGCCGTTCCCGCCAGGCGCTCAGCGCATCGAGTTCCGCCTCGATCTCGTCAAAATGGGTGCTGATACCGTCGAGCAGGCGCTGACCCGCCTCGGTAGCGGAGACGGCGCGGGTGGTGCGCGTGAGCAACCGCACGCCAAGCCGCGCTTCCAACTGGCGAAGCGTATGGCTGAGGGCCGATTGCGAGACGCCCATCTTGGCCGCCGCCTTGGTAAAGCTGCGTTCGCGCGCAACCGCAATGAAGGCCAGCAGATCGTTGATGTTTTCGCGGGCCATTTATGAATCCTCTTCATTCACGCCAATATATTATATCTGAATTGCGCATGAAGGGTGAAGTGCAAATGCAGATCACGCGCTCTTGGACGAATGGATGCCAGGCAGCGGCGTCTGCACGCTCTGGATCGCCCCTTCATTCATCCGTCCGGCGCCTCGCCATTCATGAGCCCCCTTCATGAGTATAACTCATGCCGGAGCGCTAATGTTGCCGGTCGGTCGGGTATAGACTGATCACCGATACTGTCTGTTCTCCGCTACCAGGCGCCTTTCTTGGCCGGAGGATGAGATGCCTCGGTGCGCCGCACCGGCGGCAATGCCGGTCAACGTTTTCAGGGAGATGGCCATGCAGCTTACCATCAACGGGCAATCGCATCAGGTGGACATCGAGCCGGATACGCCGCTTCTCTGGGTCCTTCGCGACACGCTTGGACTGACGGGCACGAAATATGGCTGCGGCCTTGCCCAGTGCGGAGCCTGCACGGTGCTGATCGACGGTCAGGCGACGCGGGCCTGCGTCACGCCGGTCGAAAGCGTCGCCGGCACCGAGATCGTGACGATCGAGGCGATCACCGGGGATGCCGAAGGACGCAGGGTCGTTGAAGCTTGGGTCGATCATCAGGTTCCGCAATGCGGCTATTGCCAGTCCGGCCAGGTGATGGCGGCGACGGCGCTTCTCAAACAGACGCCCCAACCGACCGAGGAAGACATTGCCGCGGCAATGATCAACCTCTGTCGGTGCGGCACCTACAATGCCATCGCGTCTGCCGTTCGGCAGGCCGCCAAAGCGTGAGGGAGGCCAGCATGAACGACATGACACCGATCAACGCGTCCCAAAACTCCGACGGGCAGGCGGGACTGCTCAATCTCTCGCGCCGTCGATTTCTGGGTGTCTCGGCAGGAGCGCTGGTGCTGGGCGTCGCTTTGCCGTCTGGCGCCGGGCGCGCCCTGGCACAGGCCGCCGCACCCGCCGTTGTGGCCGGCACGCGGGTAAACGCCTATATCGAGATCCGGCCGGACAGTACCGTCCTGTTCCGGAGTGCCTTCATCGAGGGAGGGCAGGGCATCTTTACTGCGATGGCGCAGATCGTCGGCGAGGAACTCGACGTTGATCCCGCGCGCTTCGTGGTCGAGGCCGCTCCCCCCGGCCCCGATTATCTGCTGATCGGCGGCTTCCGCTTTACCGGTGGCAGCATGTCGGTGCGCATGAGCTACGAAAAGATGCGCAAGCTCGGGGCGAGCGCCCGCCTGATGGTGATGCAGGCCGCCGCCGCACGAATGAACGTGCCGGTGCCGGAGCTGACGACCGAGCCTGGCCGCGTCCTCCATGCTGCGTCCGGGCGGGCCCTGAGCTATGGCGAACTCGCGCAGGATGCCGCGGCATTGGCGGTACCCGCCGACGCGCCGCTCAGAGCAAAATCGGATTTCCGCTGGATCGGCAAACCTCTTGCGCGGCTCGACGTGCGCGACAAGTCCACCGGCAAGGCGAAGTATGCCATCGATCTTCGTGTGGACGGCATGCTCTATGCCGCTGTCCAGCATGCCCGCCATCTGGGCGCAGAGCCGCAGACGATCACCAATGAAGCCCAGGTTCTCGCCATGCCGGGCGTGCATTCCGTTCACCGTCTGCCAGGCGCTGTGGGTGTCGTTGCCGATAGCTGGTGGCGCGCGCGCCGGGCGGCGGAAAGCCTTCAGGTCACCTGGGCGGCTGCGCCGCAGGGCACAAGGGGGGCGATGCCGGAAGACTATTCGACGGAACGTCACCGGGAGGGGCTGAAGGCCATGACCGGAGACGGTCTTGAAGCCGAAGCCTCCGGCGATACCACCAAGGCTCTGGCCAGCGCCAAGACCATCATCGAGGCGACCTATGACGCACCGCATCTCGCGCATGCGCAGCTGGAGCCACCCTCGGCGCTGGCGCGCTGGAACGACGACGGCACGCTGGAGCTTTGGGCGCCCAACCAGGCGCCGGAAATGTTTCAGGGCGCCGCGGCAAAGGTTGCCGGCATCGATCCGTCCAGGGTCATCATCCATTCGCCGCTGCTCGGCGGCTTCTTCGGCCGACACTTTCTCTATGCCTCGGCCAACCCGTTCCCGCAGGCCATCCTGCTGTCGAAAGCGGTCGGAAGGCCGGTCAAGCTGGTCTGGAGCCGCGAAGAGGAGTTCCTGCGCGATGCGCTCCGCCCCATGGCGGTCGCCCGCTTCCGGGCTGGCCTGGACGAGAAGGGCATGCCCGTTGCCCTGAGCGCGATTGCGGTGGGCGAGGGGGCGACAGGCCGCTGGTTCGGCCGTCAGCCGGACAAGGTAGACAGCTCCGCCGTGGAAGGCATTGCCGGAAAGCTCTACGCCATCCCCAATCACCGCGTCGGCCACATCCATGTCGATGATCCCGCGGTCATCGGCTTCTGGCGCTCCGTCGGCCATTCGATGAACGACTTCTTCTACGAGACGTTTTTCGATGAAATGGCCGATGCCGGAAAACAGGACCCTTACGACCTGCGCCATCGGCTGCTTGCCGAAAGCCCGCGCCAGCGGAAGCTTCTCGAGGCGGTGGCGGATCTCTCCGGCGGCTGGAAACGCGGCCCCTACCAGGCGGAAGACGGCACCCGGCGTGCCCGCGGCGTCGCCATGGCGTCCCCTTTCGGCAGCGAGGTTGCGACCATCGCGGAAGTCTCCTTGCGCGGTGAGGAGGCGGTGGTCCATCAGGTCTGGGTGGCCGTCGATCCCGGCAGCATCGTCAATCCGGCGATCGTCGAGGCACAGATCAATTCCGCAGTCGCGATCGGTCTTTCCATCGCACTGATGGAAGAGGTGGTCTACGAGGAGGGAGTGCCGCGCGCCCGCAATTATGACGGTTATCCCATCCTGCCGCCCGACAGGATGCCGAAGGTGCATGTCCGCATCGTCGAAAGCGGTGCGCCCATGGGCGGCATCGGCGAACCCGGCGTTCCGGGCGTTCCCCCAGCGGTGGTCAACGCTCTGGCGGTGCTGACGGGCAGGCGGGTGCGCAGCCTGCCGCTGTCACGGGCTTCGCTTGCCGGCAGCATCTGAGCCGCGCTGCAAACCGGCTTCGAGCCGGGCAAAAGACAAAACTCCCGCCTGTGTCGGTTCTGCCGGCACGGGTCCGTTCCTCATGTGATGGGTGGGCTTTCGCTTGAAACGTCTTGGTCTCTTTGTTGCAGTCGTCGCTGTCGTGGGCGCCGGAAGCGCGTGGTTTGCGACCCATGTGCCGCGCTCGCCATTCGATGGAGAGGCGCGGCCAGCACCCGGTCCCCTGGCGCGGGGCGAATATGTTGCGCGTCTTTCCGATTGCGTCGCCTGCCATACCACGGAGCGCGGAAAGCCCTTTGCTGGCGGGTTGGCCATGGGAACGCCGCTCGGTGCGATCTACACGACCAATATCACGCCGGACAGGGAAACCGGCATCGGCAACTACACCTTGGCCGACTTCGACAATGCGGTGCGCCGGGGCGTGCGGGCTGATGGCACCCGCCTGTATCCGGCCATGCCACATCCGTCCTATGCCAAGATGAGCGATGACGACATCCGCGCGCTCTACGATTATTTCATGAACCACGTCCAGCCGGTCAGCCAGTCGAACCGCCCTGCGGATATCGCCTGGCCGCTCAACATGCGCTGGCCGCTCGCCTTCTGGAATGCCGCCTTCACCAGGCCCGGCGCCTATCAGGCGAAGACGACCGGTGACGATCTGTGGAACAGAGGCGCCTATCTGGTGCAGGGGCCCGGTCATTGCGGCAGCTGCCACACACCCCGTGGCGTGGCGATCCAGGAAGTGGCGCTGGATGAGGGTGATCCGCGCTATCTCTCCGGCGCGCTTCTGGACGGCTGGTATGCGCCGAGCCTGCGCAACGATCACAATACCGGTCTGGGTCGCTGGACCGAGGAAGACATCGTTTCCTACCTCAAGGACGGTCGCAACCAGCACGGTGTCGTGTTCGGTTCGATGCTGGAAGCCTTCAACAACTCCACCCAGTACATGAGCGATACGGATCTGAAGGGCATTGCCCGCTATCTCAAGTCGCTGCCCGGAGATCGGATGCGGGACGGTGAGCCCTGGCAGTATCAGCCCGTTGCTGCAGCGACGCCCCGCTCGGCCGGTCAGGCGATCTACGCAGCGCAATGTGCCACCTGTCACGGCGCCGATGGCCGGGGCCGTGCCGAATGGATCGCGCCGCTTGCCGGCGCCAGCTCGCTGCTGGCACCCGATCCTGCTTCTGCGATCAACATCACGCTGAACGGGGCCGGCCGCGTGGTCGCCGATGGTGTGACGGATGCCTATCGCATGCCGTCGCTGCGCTCCAAGCTGAGCGACCAGCAGATTGCCGAGGTTCTGACCTATGTCCGCGCGACCTGGGGCAATCGCGCTGCTCCGGTGACGGAGCAAGCGGTGAAGGCACTGCGGGCGCATACCGATCCGGCGAGCCCGGATCCGATCATTCTGCAGATGCGCTGATCGTGCCGGTGCACGCATGTCCTCCCGCTCTTTTTTGATATCCGGATTCCAGAAGGCCCGGATGTCAGATCCTGTTCGCCATGCTTGAAAGTTTCCGCAATGCGTCGATCCGTATCTGCCATCGCCGGTCTCTGTCTTCTGCTGTCGGTCGCCGTTGCTGCGGCGCAGACGCCTGCCTCTGAGCCCGCCAATGGCGAGACGCTGTTCCGGCAGCGGTGCGGCGCCTGCCATGAGGTTGCAACGCCCCGCAATGGGGTCGGGCCTCATCTGCAGGGTGTCGTCGGACGCGCCGCGGGAAGCGTCGGGGGCTATAATTACTCGCCGGCCATAAAGGGGTCCGGCATCGTGTGGAGTACGGATAACCTCGATGGTTTTCTCACCAATCCCGGTGCCATGGTGCGTGGTACGCGCATGACGCAGCGTTTCGCCAATGCGGCGGAGCGACAGGCGATCATCGAATTTCTTCAACAGAAGCAAGACTGAAATGCGTGATCCTGACGCTGCGGCGCTGGCTGGCCCACCACCGCGGCTCCCCTTTGGCGGCAATCGGTGTCTGCACAATAGATAAATCAGCCGCTTGCTGTGCCGGCAAACACCGGAACGGTTTTTCCACGCTGTTTCATGAGCCCCGTGCATAACCGCATCCGGCATCCGGCGGATTATCCCCCGGCATCACCTCCTCTATCTCGGTCCCATCTGTTTCCGTTCCGAATAGCGCGCGCCCGAGATCGCCTTCGGGTCGCGATAGCGATGTCCGGTACGGGTGAAACCCTGAAAGGATCGCTTCATGCTCAGCGACACGTCGCACGCCATCGATACACCGCAGCAATCCGCAAGGGGAGGGACCCGGAAGACCGCGGCATGGAGCGGCGTCTTCGCGTTGTCGCTAGCCGCCTTTGCCCTGATCGCCTCGGAATTCCTGCCGGTCAGCCTGCTGACGCCGATCGCCAGCAATCTGGCTGTCACCGAAGGCCAGGCAGGGCAGGCGATATCCGTCTCCGGTTTCTTCGCCGTCATCACCAGCCTGGTGATTGCATCCGTCATGGGACGCGCTGATCGCAAGACGATGCTGCTTATGCTGACAGGCGTCATGATGATTTCCGGAACCGTGGTTGCGCTCGCACCAAATTATGCCACGCTGATGATCGGTCGCGCGCTGATCGGCATTGTCATCGGCGGTTTCTGGTCGATGTCGGCTGCCACGGCCATGCGTCTTGTGTCGCCATCGCAGGTGCCGCGCGCGCTCTCGGTCTTGAACGGCGGCAATGCGCTCGCAACGGTGGTGGCTGCGCCACTCGGCAGCTATCTCGGTGCGCTGATCGGCTGGCGGTGGACGTTCTTCACCGTCGTGCCGGTGGCGCTCCTTGTCCTGGTCTGGCTCCTGGTCAGTCTGCCGCGTATGCCGATGGAGCATGGGCGAGCACAGATAAGCCCCCTGAAACTTCTCCGCCGTCCGGTGGTGGCAATCGGCATGCTCGGCGTTGGTCTGTTCTTCATGGGTCAGTTCACCCTCTTCACCTATCTTCGCCCCTATCTGGAGGGCAGCGTGCGGGTGAATGTGGAAACGCTGTCGCTCCTGCTGCTGTTGATCGGCGTGATGGGCGTATTTGGCACGGTCGTCATCGGCTTCGTCCTGTCACACGCACCGCGTCTGGTCCTTGTCGTCATTCCGGCCTTGATGGCCCTTGTCGGTCTTGCGTTGGTGTTCAGCGCAGCTTCGCTGGCTGTCACCGCTACCCTCCTGGCACTCTGGGGATTTCTGGCCACGGCTGCACCGGTCGCCTGGTGGACCTGGCTGACCCGAACGCTGCCCGATGACACAGAAGCGGGAGGCGGCCTGATGGTGGCGGTGATCCAGCTGGCGATCACGGCGGGAGCAGCCTTCGGTGGTCTTCTCTTTGATGCGTACGGGTTTTCGACGACGTTCATGGTTGCGGCGGCACTCCTGCTGCTGGCCGCAATGACTGCCGCCGTTCCAGTCTGGATTGCGCAAAGATAGCATCGTCGGACGTGGGGTGCGGTCCCGGACTCCAGTTCAGCGGAGGTGAAGAATATTCCATAATATATATTATCAGTAATTTTCATGTAGCCGCAAAGTTAGAATGTCCTGTTTCTGCAAAGTTGGAATGTCACACTCCCCGGCTCTGACAGTTGTCTGGGAGATTGCAGATGGGATT
>NZ_FTMR01000020.1:0-45111 GCF_900156005.1 Rhizobium sp. RU35A
CTGCGAAGATCATCGCTGAAAGCGCGGGTCATATTGCCTCCGACCAAATCACCAGTCGGATCATGGAATCAGAAATTGCACCGTAACGGAATCCTTAATCCGATTCCGAGTTCAATGGACGTGCTCTAGAACAGCGCGGCGTCCAGATCATCGTCGGAGAGCACCGTCAGCGGTGCCTCTTCCGGCGGCGGCGTGCCGAGCACGCTGGCATGCAGCTCGCGCTCGGACACCATGGTGTAAACCCGGTTGATGCGCGGACCGATGACGGCAAGCGCTTCGTCCAGCCCGTCGAAGGAAATGGTGACATCGGGATCGAAGGCGATGTCATCGGCGCATTGGGCAAGCAGCGCGCCAAGTTCCGCGTGAAAATCCAGCCGGGCCAGAGAGGCATTCATCTGGTTCACGCCGGCCTGGCCATCGGCCGCCATGCCCTTCAGATCGGCCTCCATGCTGTCGCGGACGGCGCGGATGCGCTCCAGCGCGCGCTGCAGGCGGGCATCGAGATCATCGTCCTCGCCCGCCGCATCATCGCGCTCGGCCAGCAGAAGCCGGGCAGCACTTTCCAGCGTATGCAGTTCGGCAAGAATCTTCTCGGCCGCCTCGTCCAGATGGCCGGCGAAGATGCGCAGTTCCGCGGTCACAACATTGATGGCCTTGCCCTCCTCGCCGATCTTGCCGCAGCGCAGATTGGTGTTGAGTGCCATGTAATGGATGTCGCCGCGCACGACCTGCACGAGGCTGATGCCGTCCAGCAGGTCTCGCACGGTGGCGACCGTCGTCTCGCTCATGCGGGCCGCAGCGCGGGCGAGATCCTCGATCTCACTGACAGCCGCGCGGGCCTCGGCCACGCCCTCCTCCAGCTCCCGCAAGGCCGACTGGCCCTCGCCGCCGCCGGTCATAGAGCCCTGGATATCGTTGATATGCGCAAGGTCGGACTTGAAGCTTGCGATCGTCGCGACGATCCTGGCGGTGTCGCGTTCAAAATCGGTGCGCGTCGCCTCCAGCTGCATGGCAACGAGACGCTTGATGATCTCCTGCAGACGGCCGCGCTGCTCGGCGGAGAGGCCGGCACCCTCGGATGTCGCAAGATATTCGTCGAGGATCTGGAAGCTGGACTGGCAGTGCTCCACGCGCTGGCGGGTGATGTCACCGACCTGAAGGGCCGAAAGGGTCGAGGCAAGCTTGTTCTGGATCTCGCGGGCAATGCCCGAGACCTGCGCCGCCTTGTCCATCAGCAGCCGCCGCTGCGCGCCGATCTGGCCGGCGCCATGCGACAGGCCGGACACGATCTTCGGCACGGTCTGGCGGAAACGCTCCAGAATGGAATCGCCCTTGACGATGACCGGACCAAGTCCCGTTCCGAGCTCCTGCAGTTTGTCGGAAAAGCTGTTGACCTGCTGTGCACCTTCCTGAATGCGCTGCAGGATTTCCTCGGCAAAGCCGGCAAAATCGGCAATGCCCGCACCGGTGATCTTTGCCGTCACGGCGAAGGTGCGCAGATAGCGCAGGGTTTCCTGCATGCTGGCCACGTGCGGGCGCAGGACGCGCTCGGTCATTGCAATGTCGCGGAAGCGGGCCTGACGCGCGGCCTCCGTCTCGGTCAGCACAGTGATGGCCGCCACCGTCGTGTTGAGTTCATCCACCGTCTTGCTGGCGGTGCCCTCGTCCAGCGAGCCGGTGAGATTATCCAGCGACGTGATCATCTTGTTGAGGATGTCGAGGACAGACAACAGCACGGCACCGCCATCCAGAAAGCGCTGCTCGATGCGCGAGCGGGCATCCTCCATACGCCGCAACGAGGCGGACACCCCGTGAACCGCCGTTTCCTGTGCCACCCTCATTGCCAATGCCACGATGCCTGTCTCCATGCTGATTGACGTACCCGGCCACGGTTGGGCCTGATCCCGGCCGCCCGGACGGCCTGCAACTCCTAAGCGATCAGCGAACGTCGCGTCTTGCTGCCTTCTGTTGTGAAGACCTGGCGTTAATGTCGGAAAAACAATGTCTCACATTTGTTTCTTCTGGTTAATTTTCTCTCTCTTCTCGTCCTGTAGAAATACATGGTGATTCTTTCCACCTGAGAACTAGTCCCTGCGAATTAGGCCTTCCTTAAGCGCTGCATCACAGAGTTGCAGGAGTGTCCGCACATTCTGGGGGTTTCGAGGGTCATCATGCTAACCGACACGGCAGACACGTGCCGCATACGGCTTCCCGACACGTTGACGATCCGCACGATTTCCACGGTGCGGGACGATCTACTTCAAGCACTTCAAGACCGGAACCACGTCGAAGTCGACATCTCGACCGATGCCGAGGGTGATCTCAGCCTGCTCCAGCTTCTGGAATCGGCCCGCATCTATGCGGCAACCGCTGGCAAGACGCTGACCCTTGCCCGGCCAGCCGGCTCGCGTCTTGCCGACCTCCTGTCGGCAGGCGGTTTCAGCGAGGCGATGTCCGCCAACGACGCCAAGTTCTGGTTTCATCAGGGAGACTAACAATGACCGCCAGCATCCTGACCGTGGATGATTCCGCCAGCATTCGTCTGACCACGCGGGTGGCTCTGTCCAACGCCGGATACCAGGTGACCGAGGCCGTGGACGGCCTGGACGGCATCTCGAAACTGAAGGGCGGACGTTACGACCTGATCGTGACCGACCTCAACATGCCGGGCATGGACGGCCTGACCATGATCCGCGAGCTGCGCAAGCTGCCCGCACACATGGGCGTTCCGGTGATCTTCCTCACCACCGAGTCCGACGCCGGCATCAAGCAGGAAGCCAAGGCCGCCGGCGCGACCGGCTGGCTGACGAAGCCCTTCGACCCGGAAAGCCTGGTCAAGATCGTGAGAAAGGTCCTCGGCAAATGAGTTTTCCGGATCCGATTGCCGTCTTCCGCACAGAAGCGGCCGAGCTGCTGGAACAGATCGAAGCCGGCCTTCTGGATCTGAACCACGACCTTGCCGACAAGGAACAGGTCGATGCCGTCTTTCGCGGACTGCACACATTGAAGGGCTCCGGAGCCATGTTCGGCTTCGAGGCCCTTGCTGCATTTACGCATCATTGCGAAACCGCCTTCGATCAGGTGCGCAAGGGCATCGTGCCGGCAACCCATGATCTCGTCACCGCGGTCCTCAACGCCACCGACCACATGCGCGCGCTGATCGAGACGCCCGATGGCGATCACGAGGCGATGAGCGAAGCGCTGCTGTCGCGCCTGCGCGCTGCCGTTTCGGCGGCCGGCCTGCCGGCTGAAGCAGCAGCAAGCCATGCGGCACCCGCCGCAGCTGCCCCGGCGGCATCACCGGCCACCACAGCACCGACGGGTGCCACCACCTATCGCATCCGCTTCTCGCTGCCGGCCAATGCCATGGTCAACGGCACCAACCCGATCGGCCTTCTCAACGAACTGCGCGACCTCGGCACCTGCGCGATCCGCGCCGACCGCTCCCGCCTGCCCGCCCTCGATGATCTCGTGGCCACCGATCTCTATGTCCGCTGGGATGTGGACCTGGTGACGGAACAGCCGCGCGCCGCGATCGACGACGTCTTCATCTTCGTCATGGACGAGATGGAACTGTCCGTTGAAACGGTGGATGCCGTTCAGGCCGAAGCCCCCGCAGCCCAGCCATCGCCCCAGCCGGTAGCCGCATCCGTTGCCGCTCCGGCAGCAGCAACGCCGACCGCACGAGCAGAACCCGTTCATCCGGCACCGGCTGCCGTTGCCACACCGCCCGCGCCACGCACCACGCCAGCACCCGCCGCCGAGAGCAAGCAGGCAAAGTCGACAGAGAATGTCCGCGTTCCCGCCGAACGCCTGGACGAACTGATGGACCGCGTCGGCGAACTGGTCATTGCGCAGTCGCGTCTCAGCCAGCTGGCCAATGCCAGCGTGGACCTGCAGCTGCGCGCCGTCTCGGAAGACGTGGAACGCCTCTCCGGCGAACTGCGCGACACGATGATGGTCCTGCGCATGGTGCCGGTGGCACAGCTCTTCAGCCGTTTCCGCCGCCTGGTGCACGACCTCGCCATCGAAACCGGCAAGAAGATCGAGCTGATCACCGAGGGCGAAACCACCGAAGTGGACAAGAGCGTGGTGGAACGCCTTGCCGATCCGCTCGTGCATCTGGTGCGAAATTCCTGCGACCACGGCCTGGAAACGCCGGAAGAGCGGCTCGCGCAGGGCAAGCAGGCCGCCGGCCGCATCTTCCTCTCCGCGCGCCAGCAGGCCGGCGAAGTGATCATCACCATCAAGGATGACGGCCGTGGCATCAACCGCGACCGTGTGCGCGCCAAGGCGGAAAGTTCCGGCCTCATCGCCCCGAATGCCGTGCTGTCCGACCAGGATCTGTTGCAGCTGATCTTCCAGCCCGGCTTTTCGACGGCCCAGCAGGTCACGAACCTCTCCGGCCGCGGCGTCGGCATGGACGTGGTGAAGCGCACCATCGATGCGCTGCGCGGCACGATCAACGTCGTCAGCCATACCGGCCAGGGATCGGAAATCTCGCTCGCCATTCCGCTGACGCTTGCCATCATCGACGGGCTTCTGGTGCGCGTCGGCTCTGGCCGCTACGTCATCCCGCTGTCGGCGGTCGAGGAATGCCTCGAACTGTCGATCGAGGAAGACATGCGCTCGCGCGGCCGCAGCTTCATCTCGCTGCGCGACAGCCTGGTGCCGTTCATCCGCCTGCGCGATCTCTTCAAGACCGGCACCAAGCCGGACCCGTTCCAGAAGGTTGTCGTGATCTCGACCGGCGCCGAGCGGGTCGGGCTCGTCGTCGACCAGATCATCGGCGACCACCAGACCGTCATCAAGGGCATGTCCAAGCTGCATCATGACGTGGCGACCTTCTCCGGCGCGACGATCCTCGGTGATGGCGGCGTGGCCCTCATTCTCGATGTCGGTCACCTGGTCACCGCCGGCCAGCAACAGGAGGCGCAATTGCGCGCGGCAGGATGAGCGAAGCAGTGAGAAAGATACCGGAAGACCTGTGGAGCGGCCGCGAGGAACTGGAGGTGCTGACCTTCGACATCGCCGGCGAAATGTTTGCGCTGGAAGCCGTCAAGGTTCAGGAAATCCTGGACCTCCTGCCGGAGACCACCGTACCGGGCGCCAAGCGCTTCGTCGGCAGCGTGATCAACTTCCGCGGCAAGGTCATTCCGCTCGCCGATATCCGCGTCGCCTTCGGCATGGAGGCGACGAAGACCACCATCGACAGCCGCATCATCGTGATCGAGCTGGAGATCGAGGACGAACCGACGCTGATCGGCCTTCGCACCGACAAGGTGAACGAGGTGACCACCCTCCTGAAGGCTGCCGGCGAGCCACCGCCGAGCGTCGGCATGCGCTGGCGTCCCGATTTCATTGATTGCCTCGTCCGTCGCGACGGCGAATTCATCATTATTCCGAACCTGCAAACCATTTTCTCGGCCCAGCACGAGCGGCCGCACCAAGCAGTACAGGCTTAAGGCCGACAAGAGGGGACCATCATGCGCGCTACGATCAAACTCAAACTGGCACTGGCCTTCGGCTTCATCATCGTGATGCTCGTCGCCGTTGCCACGCTCGGCACCATCAGCCTTGCGAATCTGAATTCGACGCTGGAAAACGTGGTTGAGGGGCCCGCCGCGCGTCTGAATCTAGCGCAGAACATGAACAATGCGCAGCTGCAGCAGCTGCGCCAGCAGAAGAACATGCTGCTGGCAACCGACCAGAAACAGGTCCGGGATTATGCGGCCACGGCAGAAACCTACCGCAAGGAATTCGACACCGCCTACCAGGCCGTTCTTCTGCTCGCGACCGAACAGGGAAAGATCCTGTGGAACAAGCTGAACGCGCTGGAAAACGAGTACCGCAAGCAGGACGACCAGATCAGAAGCCTCATCCTGGCAGGTGATCGCGACGGTGCCCTGAAGATCTCCACCACGGAAAACCGTGCGACGGTCAACGAGATCGACAAGCTTCTGACGGAAATCGTCGACCTTGAGACGGCCCGCCTCAACGAAGCCAAGCTCGCTGCGGGCGACGACTATCGCCAGACCCGGCTCATCGTTCTGGCCGTCGCCGGCACCGCGCTCATCATTGCGGCCGTGGCGGCGGTCTGGATCGCACTGTCGATCAACCGCGGTCTGAAAAGCGCCGTCGTTGCCCTGCAGAACGTATCGGAAGGCGACCTTACCTCGACCGTTGCGATCAGCACGCGCGATGAAATCGGCGAACTCCTCGGCTATCTCAACACGATGATCGAACGCCTGCGCGGCGTCGTCGGCGATGCAATCTCTGCCGGTGACAACGTCTCGTCGGGCAGCCAGGAGCTGTCGGCGAGCGCCGAACAGCTGTCACAGGGCTCCACGGAGCAGGCTGCGGCTGCCGAGCAGGCGTCCGCCTCGATGGAAGAGATGGCCTCCAACATCAAGCAGAATGCCGACAATGCCGCCCAGACGGAAAAGATCGCACGCCAGTCCTCGCGCGATGCGGAGCTCTCCGGACAGGCCGTGTCGCGCGCGGTCGGCGCCATGCGCACGATCGCCGAGAAGATCTCCATCGTGCAGGAAATCGCCCGCCAGACCGATCTGCTCGCCCTGAACGCCGCCGTCGAGGCCGCGCGCGCCGGCGAACACGGCAAGGGTTTTGCCGTCGTCGCTTCCGAAGTGCGCAAGCTTGCCGAACGCAGCCAGGCGGCCGCCGCCGAAATCTCCTCGCTGTCCGGCGAGACCGTGCAGGTCGCGACCGAAGCCGGCGAGATGCTGAACCGTCTGGTGCCGGATATCCAGAAGACCGCCGAACTGGTCTCGGAAATCTCCGCTGCCTGCCGCGAACAGGATATTGGCGCCAGCCAGATCAATGACGCGATCCAGCAGCTCGACAAGGTGACCCAGCAGAATGCCGGCGCCTCGGAAGAGATGTCGGCCACCTCGGAAGAGCTGGCCGCCCAGGCGGAGGAACTGCAGGCCTCCATCGCCTTCTTCAAGGTGGAGCGTTCAACGCAGCGGGCAAGCCGTACCGAGACCCGCACCGAGGCAAAGCCTACCCGGCCAGCCGCCCGCGCGGCCCATCCCCAGAAACAGACAGTTGCCGCCCAGCAGGCCCGCGTCAAGGGCTTCGCCCTCGACATGTCCGCCGGCGGTCCCGACGAGGAAGACAAGTATTTCCGCCAGAGCGCCTGAGGCGCATGGCGACCAGATGACATTGCCGCAACCGACACGGATCTGACCAACGGACGAAAGAACGAGACATGCGCTTTACGATCAAACTGAAATTGGGTCTTGCCTTTGGCCTCGTCATTGCGCTGTCGGGAGCCATGTCGGCCGTCGCGATCAGCAACCTCAGCACGCTGAACAGCGCCATCACCGATATCGTGCAGGGTCCCGCCGCCAATCTGAGGGATTCCAGCCGGCTGACCAAGGCGGTGCTGGGCAGCATCCGTTTCGAGAAGAACGCAATCATCAACACGGATCCGGCGCAGATCGCCGGCTTCGTGCGCAATGCCAATGCCGAGCGCGCCAATGTCGGCCGCGCGCTGGAAGCCCTTTCCGACGAAAAGGATCCCGGCATCCAGCAGAGCCTGCGGGATTTCCGCCTGACCTTCGAACGCTTCGAGCGGAATCAGGACACCATTCTGAAGCTTGCGACGGAAAATACGGAGGAAAGCAACCGCAAGGCCGGCGAGCTGTCGATGTCGGAAGGGGCGCTTGCCGTTAATGCCATGCTGCAGGCTACGGATTCCATCGAAAAGATGGTGTCGGACAACCTTACCAAGATCGATGGCCAGACGAACGACCAGTATGCAACCTCGCGCAACATCCTTCTGGGTGGCAGCGTCTTCCTCTTCCTGTTCTCCTCCGTCGTTGCCCTCTGGCTGGCGCTCACCATCAATCGCGGCCTGCGCAATGTCGCCGATGTCGCAAGCGCGGTCGCGATCGGTGACCTCAACCGCGAGGTGAAGGTCAAGACCGATGACGAGATCAAGGACGTCATCGATACGGTCAACACGATGACCGCCAATCTGCGCCAAACGGCATCCGCTGCGGAACGCATCGCCCAGGGCGATGTGGCCGTTGCCGTGAAGCCGCTGTCGGACAAGGATACGCTCGGCATCGCCATGGAACGCATGGTGGCCTATCTGCAGCAGACTGCCGGCCTTGCCCGCAGCATCGCCGAAGGCGATCTCACCGTACAGGCCCGCCGCCTGTCGGATCAGGATGCGCTGGGCACATCGCTCGAAACCATGATCGAGCGCCTGCGCAGCGTGGTCGGCGATGCGGTGATGGCGGCAGACAACGTGACGGGCGGCAGCCAGGAACTGTCCGCCAGCGCCGAACAGCTGTCGCAGGGTGCCACGGAACAGGCTGCGGCTGCCGAACAGGCGTCGGCTTCGATGGAAGAGATGGCCTCCAACATCAAGCAGAACGCCGACAACGCCGCCCAGACGGAAAAGATCGCCCGCCAGTCCTCGCGCGATGCCGAAAGCTCCGGCCAGGCGGTCGCCCGTGCCGTCGGCGCCATGCGCACCATCGCCGAGAAGATCTCCATCGTACAGGAAATCGCCCGCCAGACCGACCTGCTCGCCCTGAACGCCGCCGTCGAGGCCGCGCGTGCCGGCGAACACGGCAAGGGTTTTGCCGTCGTCGCTTCAGAAGTGCGCAAGCTTGCCGAACGCAGCCAGGCGGCTGCCGCTGAAATCTCAGCGCTCTCCGGGGAAACGGTACAGGTTGCGACGGAAGCCGGCGAGATGCTGAACCGTCTGGTGCCGGATATCCAGAAGACCGCCGAACTGATCTCGGAGATTTCCGCCGCCTGCCGCGAACAGGATATTGGCGCCAGCCAGATCAATGACGCGATCCAGCAGCTCGACAAGGTGACCCAGCAGAATGCCGGCGCCTCGGAAGAGATGTCGGCCACCTCGGAAGAACTGGCTGCCCAGGCGGAAGAGCTGCAGGCCTCCATCGCCTTCTTCAAGGTGGAAACGGCCAAGAATGCCCGCCGCTCGCGCACGGGCGCCGAACGCGCGGTGCCGGCCCGCCAGGAGATTGCCCCCCGCAAGCAGTCGGTGCGCGCCCAGCAGGCACGCGCCAAGGGCTTCGCTCTCGACATGTCGGCGGGCGGGCCGGACGAGGAAGACCAGGATTTCAGACAGATGGCTTAACCCTTGCTTTCACAATTCCGGCTACACTGAGCAAACTCAAGCGGCCCGATGCAGGGGCCGCATCCGACCGGTCAACCGGTGCGCACAAGGGTGAATGTCATCGTTCCTGGTGCGGAAAGTTGAAGTGAAATCTCTCTTTCCTGTGGGACATAACAATGCGTTTCACCATCAAGCTCAAGCTGGCGATTGCCTTCGGAATGATGATTCTTCTGCTCATCGCCATGGCTGTCTATGGCACGACAAGCCTCTCCACGCTCAATGACTCGTCGTCGGCCATGATCGATGGGCCAGTCAAACGCCTGGAATATGCGCTGAACATTTCCGGCTCTATGTCGGAAGCCGTGCGGGCCCAGAAGAACGGCCTTCTGGAAAAGGACGATGCCAAGGCGGCGGAATACTTCAAAAACTCCGATAAACTTGTCACCGAGCTTCTCAAGATCGCTGAAGCCGGAAGTTTGATCGCGACGGTCGAAGGAAAGCCGTACTGGGCAGCGGTGGCGGACAATGCCGCCAAGTTCCAGAGCACCTCCGCCTCGCTGCCGACGCTGAGGGCAAACGGACAACTCGATCAGGCGATCGACCTCTCGAACGGATCGATCCGGCAACTTGCTGCCAACGTGAATGATGCGATCATCAAGCTCAAGGACATCCAGAAGCAGGGGCTGGCCAAGGCGGATGCGTCCAATGACGAGCTCTTTGCAACGACGCGCCTGACTCTGGTGTCGGTTGCGGTGGGCGCGACGATCATTGCCCTGATCGCCGCCCTTTGGATCGCGCTCGGCATCAGCTCCGGGCTGCGCAAGATCATGACGGTCGCCGATGCGGTGTCCATAGGCGATCTCGACCAGGATGTCGTGATCAAGTCCAATGACGAAATCCGCGATCTCGTCGAAAAGATCAATGTCATGACCGCCAATCTGCGCGAGACGGCACGGCTGGCTGGCGATATCGCCAACGGCGACCTGACCGTATCCCCGAAGCCGCTGTCCGACAAGGACACGCTGGGCAAGGCGCTCGAAAACATGGTGCAGCGCCTGCGCGGCGTGGTGGGCGATGCGATTGCCGCCGGCGACAACGTCTCGTCCGGCAGCCAGGAGCTGTCGGCCAGCGCCGAACAGCTGTCGCAGGGCTCGACGGAGCAGGCCTCCGCCGCCGAACAGGCCTCTGCCGCCATGGAAGAAATGGCCGCCAACATCAAGCAGAATGCCGATAACGCCGCCCAGACGGAAAAGATCGCCCGCCAGTCCTCGCGCGATGCCGAAGCCTCCGGCCAGGCCGTCGGCCGTGCCGTCGGCGCCATGCGCACGATCGCCGAGAAGATCTCGATCGTGCAGGAAATCGCCCGCCAGACCGATCTCCTCGCCCTGAACGCCGCGGTCGAGGCCGCACGTGCCGGCGAACACGGCAAGGGTTTTGCCGTCGTGGCTTCCGAAGTGCGCAAGCTTGCCGAACGCAGCCAGGCGGCCGCCGCCGAAATCTCCTCGCTCTCGGGCGACACTGTCCAGGTGGCAACCGAAGCCGGCGAGATGCTGAACCGTCTGGTGCCGGATATCCAGAAGACCGCCGAACTGGTCTCGGAAATCTCCGCCGCCTGCCGCGAACAGGACATCGGTGCAAGCCAGATCAACGAGGCGATCCAGCAGCTCGACAAGGTGACGCAGCAGAACTCGAGCGCGTCGGAGCAGATGTCGGCCACCTCGGAAGAACTGGCCGCCCAGGCGGAAGAACTGCAGGCCTCGATCTCCTTCTTCAAGGTGGAGCAGACCAATGGCAACCGTCGGGCTGCGGGTCGCCCCTCCGCGTCGCGGCCTGCCGCCTCCGCCGCACGGCCGAAGGTTCAGGCGCGTCCGGCCTCTTCGGGCGGCACGCAGTCGGTCGCGGCCCAGCAGGCGCGCGCCCGCGGCTTTGCCCTCGACATGTCGTCGGGCGGCCCCGATGCAGACGATGCCGATTTCCGGGAGAGCGCGTAACCATGGCCGTCAACTCAGAAGCCCAGTTCGTCACCTTCAGTCTCGGCGAGGAAATCTTCGCCGTGCCGGTCGAAGTGGTCCGGGAAATCCTGGACCACGAGGAGGCCTTCAAGATCCCGCACGGGCCCGACTATCTGCTGGGCCTGCGCGATGTGCGCGGACAGGGCGTGCCGGTGATCGATCTTCGCCTGCGGCTGGGTCTCAGCCGCACGACAAAGACGCCGCACACCCGCATTCTGGTGCTGGACGTGCCGGTGGAGCAGCGCATGCTGGCGCTGGGCCTGGTTGCCGACCGCGTCTATGAAGTGGTGCCCTTCCAGCCGTCGCAGATCGAGCCGGCGCCGGATATCGGGATCCGCTGGAAAAGCGATTACATTGCCGGCGTCGTCCGTCGCGATGGCGGCTTCGTGGTGATCATCGATCTGGCGCGGCTGTTCTCCGATTCCGGCACGGCACTGGCAGGCGTCGTCGCCTCCCAGCGCGTCGCCTGACGGGAGCATCGATTTGTCCGCAGCATCGCTTCAGAGACAGCCGGTCGACGACCGGTTGAGCCAGCGCAACTTCGATCGGCTGTCCAAGTACATCTACGAGTACAGCGGCATCAAGATGCCGATCACCAAGATCACCATGCTGGAGGGGCGCCTGCGCCGTCGCCTGCGCGTGACCGGGATCGCGACCTTCGATGAATATTGCGACTATCTGTTCAAGCATGACGGCATGGCGCGCGAACAGGTCTACCTGATCGACGCCGTGACCACCAACAAGACGGACTTCTTCCGCGAGCCGAAGCACTTCGAGTTCATGGCGAAGACGGCGGTGCCGGAACTGCTGGCGGGCGGCGTGTCACAGCTCAGAATCTGGAGTTCCGCCTGCTCCACCGGCGCCGAGCCCTATACCATGGCCATGGTTCTGGCCGACCTGATGACGGATCGCCGGGATGCGGACTACCGGGTGATCGCGACGGACCTGTCGACGGAAGTGCTGCAGGTGGCCCGCAAGGCCATCTATCCCATGGACATGCTCTCGCCGATCCCCGCGGATCTGGCGCGCCGCTACGTCATGCAGCCGCGCGATCCCTCGCGCGGCGAGGGACGCATCGTTCCCGCGCTTCGCCAGAAGGTGGCCTTCGGACGCCTGAACCTGATGGACGAAAGCTATTCGGTGCCGGAGCAGCAGCACATCATCTTCTGCCGCAACGTGCTGATCTATTTCGACAAACCGACGCAGCTGCATGTGCTGGGCCGGCTGTGCGACTGCCTGATTCCAGGCGGTTTTCTGTTCATTGGTCATTCGGAAACGGCAACGGGATTCAACCTGCCGATAAAGCAGGTTGCCAACACAGTGTTCAAACGGGTGTAAGCCATGGCCGCCAAGACGCGCGTTCTCATCGTCGACGATTCCGCCAGCATTCGCCAGGCGCTGACCATGCTGCTCTCCGAGGATCCGGAGATCGAGGTGATCGGTGTCGCGCCGGACCCGTTCGTGGCGGCGCGCAAGATCCGCGAGGAAATCCCAGACGTCATCACACTCGACGTGGAAATGCCGCAGATGGACGGCATCACCTTCCTGCGCAAGGTGATGTCGCAGCATCCCATTCCCGTTGTGATGTGTTCCTCGCTGACCGAGGAAGGGTCCGAGACGCTGATGCAGGCGCTGGAAGCCGGCGCCGTCGACATCATCCAGAAGCCGAAGATCGGTGCGGCCGACCATCTGGCCGAAAGCGCCGAGCGCGTACGCAGCGTGGTGAAGGCCGCCGCCAAGGCGAGACTCGGCAAGATGCGCCGCTTCCGCCCGAAGGATTCCCCGCCCGCCAAGCTGACGGCCGATGCCGTGCTGCCGCCGCCAAAGGTGGGCGCCATGGCCAAGACGACGGAAATGGTGGTCTGCATCGGCGCGTCGACCGGCGGCACCGAGGCACTGCGCGAATTTCTCGAGGCCCTGCCCGCCAATGCGCCGGGCATCGTCATTGTCCAGCACATGCCGGAAAAGTTCACGGCCGCCTTCGCCAAGCGCCTGAACGGCCTGTGCGAGGTGGAGGTGAAGGAGGCGGAGGACGGCGACCCCGTGCTGCGCGGCCATGTGCTGATCGCCCCCGGCGACCGTCACATGCTGCTGGAGCGCCGCGGCGCGCGCTATCACGTCTCGGTCCGCAGCGGGCCTCTGGTCAGCCGCCATCGTCCGTCCGTGGACGTGCTGTTCCGCTCGGCCGCCCGATCGGCCGGCTCCAACGCCATGGGCGTGATCATGACCGGCATGGGCGATGACGGTGCGCGCGGCATGCTGGAAATGCACGAGGCCGGCGCCTTTACCGTGGCGCAGGACGAGGCGAGCTCCATCGTGTTCGGCATGCCGAAGGAGGCGATCGCCCGCGGCGGTGTCGATCGTATTGTGCCCCTCGACCATATCGCGCTCGAAGTGATGGCGGCCGATCGTCGCCGCTGACCGGCGGCAACCGTCTGCCGGTCAGTTTCCGCCCTGCATGGTTGGCGCTTTCTTAACCATGTTCGGCGACACTGGTGTTGCACGATGACTGTGCCTCGACGAGCGATTCCGGCTCACGAACCTTCTCTCCAGGATCGACGATGCCCGTCATTACCTTCGCCAACACCAAGGGCGGGGCCGGCAAGACCACGGCCGTGCTGCTGCTTGCCAGCGAACTTGCCCATATGGGTCACCGCGTCACCGTTCTCGATACGGATCCGCAGCACTGGATGTCCCGCTGGTTTGACCTGTCGCCGCCGATGCCGCGCCTCACCGTCACGCCTTATGTGACGCAGGCTTCGCTTGACCGGCACGTGGAAGAGGCCCGCGCCACCGCCGATTACGTGCTGATCGACCTGCCCGGCGTGCGCAGCCCCCTGCTCGCCAAGGCGATCGGCATGTCCGACCATGTGCTGATCCCCATCCAGGGATGCGCCATGGATGCGCAGGGCGGCGCCCATGTGCTGGAACTGCTGCAGTATCTGGAAACCAAGCTCGGCATGCGCGTACCCCATTCGGTGGTGCTCACCCGCGTCAACTCCATGGTGACGACCCGCGCCCTTCTCGCCGTGAAGGGCCTGCTCGCGCAGCGCAATGTCGATGTGCTGAACACGCCGATCATCGAGCGCTCGGCCTTCCGCGATGTCTTCGATTGCGGCGGCACGCTGCATATGCTGGATCCCGCCCGCATCAGCAATCTCGACAAGGCGCTGGAGAATGTCCGGCTTTATGCGGAGGAGATCCTACGCCGGGTGCCGGCCGCACGCTCTGCCGCAGGCCGCAGCGCGGCCTGACTTTTCTTTTTTGCAGACACCTCTGACGCCCCGGCCATCAGGCGCGGGGCGTTTCGTCGTCGTCGAGGACGCGCCAGGCAGCCCCGTCGAGATCCTCGTACTGCCCGTTGCGCAGCGACCAGAGGAAGGCGCCGAGCCCCAGCCCGCCGAGCAGCAGCGCAACGGGAATGAGGTAGATCAGCATGTTCATGCCAGTTTCGCCTCCCGTGTCACCGGTCCGGCCGGTGCCTGTCCTGCCCGGCCGCTCGTCGCGACTGGGCGGCGAAACCGGTTGAGCCGCAGTGCGTTGACGATCACGATCAGCGAAGAGGTGGACATGGCGACGGAAGCGAGCAGCGGTGTTGCATAGCCCGCCATGGCAAAGGGAACGGCGATCATGTTGTAGCCGATGGCGAGACCGAAATTCTCGCGGATCAACCGGCCGGCGCGGCGCGAAATGGCGAGCGCCGTCGGCACCGCATCGAGCCCATCATGCAGGAAAACGATATCGGCGGCCTGCCGGCCGATATCGGCCGCCGTCGCCGGTGCCATGGAGACATGCGCGGCACTCAAGGCCGGGGCATCGTTGATGCCATCGCCCACCATCAACGCACGATGGCCGGCAGCGGCAAGGTCGTTGCAGGCCTCCACCTTGCCCTGCGGGGAAAGTTCGGCCTTCCAGCCATCGAGAGTAAGGTGTTCGGCCATGGCGGCAACCGTCGTCCGGCGATCGCCGGACAGCATCAGCGTCGCGAGGCCCTCCGCCTTCAGCGCCGCGACGGCCTCTTCCGCGCCGGGACGCGGCGTATCTTCCAGCAGGAAGCGGGCCAGTTCATCGCCGTTCAGCGAGAGCACCACCTCGGACGCGCCGCTATCGGCCTGCGCCACCGTCTCCGGACAGGCAAAGGCGCGGCTGCCGAGGCGATACGTTCCCTCCGGCATCTCGGCCAGAAGCCCCTGCCCCGGCAGCTCGCGCACCGTCTCAATGAGCGGCACCGGGCCGGCATGGGCCGCATGGAGGGCGCGCGACAGCGGGTGGCGCGAATGGGCCGCGATGGCGGCGGCCATCGCCCGCGACGACGGTTTTCCGCGCGCCTCGATCAGTCGCGGGCGGCCGAGCGTCAGCGTGCCGGTCTTGTCGAAGATCACGGTGTCGATTTCGGCAAGCCGTTCCATGGCAGATCCGTCGCGCACCATGATCCCGTGCTGAAAGAGGCGACCGGCAGCGACCACCTGCACCACCGGCACCGCCAGACCAAGCGCACAGGGACAGGTGATGATGAGGACGGCAATCGCGATCAGCAACGCCTGCTTCCAGTCACCGCCGAGAATGCCCCAGCCGAGAAAGGTGAGGATCGCCAGGAGGTGGACGGCCGGCGCATAGATGGACGCGGCGCGATCGGCAATGCGGCGATACTGCGCCCGTCCGCCTTCGGCCGCTTCCATCAGCGCAATGATTTCGGCAAGGAAGGACTGGCGCGCGGTGGCTGTTGCGGTGACGATCAGCGAGCCGGTGAGGCTGACGGTGCCCGCCTGCACGGCAACACCCGGACGCACCGCGACGGGCACGCTTTCGCCCGTCGCAATCGACACGTCGAGATCGCTTTCGCCGGACAGCACGATGCCATCGACGGGGACGCGGTCGCCGGCGGCAATCGCAATGCGATCGCCCGGCACCACCTCGGACACCGGCCGATAGTCGCGGCTCCCGTCCGGCTGCACGACCAGCGCGCCGCGCGGGGCAAGCCGCGCAAGGCCGGTGATGGCGGAGCGGGCGCGGTCCCGCATGATGTGATCGAGCGTGCGGCCGATCAGCAGGAAGAACAGCAGCGAGGCGGTGGCATCGAACCAGGCATGCTCGCCATGGTGCAGGGTTTCCCAGAGCGAGACGGCATAGGAGAGCGTGATCGCCAGCGCGATCGGCACATCCATATTGGTGCGCCCGTGCTTCAGCACCGACCAGGCGGAGCGATAGAAGAAGCGTCCGCCATAGACGAGCGCCGGAGCAGCGATCATCGCCGAGATCCAGTGGAAAAGGTCACGGGTGGAGGCATCCGCCCCGGACCAGACGGAGACCGAGAGAAGCATGATGTTGGCAGCGGCAAAACCGGTAACGGCAACGCCGCGGATGAGGTCCGCCCGCAGCCGGTCGCTCGCCTCGAGATCCTCGCCGAACAGGTGCGAATCATAACCGGTGGCGCGCTGGATGGCTTCGGCGAAACGCACCGGATCGGCAGCCTCTCCCGTCCCTTCGGCACGCCAGACGATCGAGACGCGCTTTGTCGACAGGTTGACACGCGCCTTCACCACGCCTTCGACGCCCCGCAGTGCCCCTTCGATCGCCGTGATACAGGCTCCGCAATGAACACCGGGCACGCTGAGATCCGTCTGCCGCCGGCCCTCGCCGAGATCCCGGGCGGACAGCATCAGCTCTTCGCGGGAGGGAAGCGCATGGGCTGCGCCGTCCAGTTCCAGCGCGCCTTCGGTTCCGGGCGCACAGCAGCTCATTTCACCTCTCCCAGCACAGCAATGCGACGCGAATGGTGCAGGATCCGCTTGCCGTCCTTGAAAGCACTGACATCGGCAATCCAGTAGCCCTGGGCCACCGCATGGGAGACCTCATAGGCGCCCTTGCCCGCATCCGTCAGTGCCACTTCGAAATCCTGGTGGTCGCCCACCGGCCGCTTGAAGATGGCGGTGACCTGATCGGCGAAGACCGGCCGACCTGCCTCGTCGGAAATCACATAGCGGATCAGACCATCGCGTGCGGTCAGGGTACCGGAAATGCCGCTGGCGTTCAGCGCCTTCGCCTCGGCCACCTTGCCGTTGAACTGCTGGCTGGCGACATAGGTGTTGTCCACCACCAGCCCGCTCCAGCTGTGCACCGCCTGATAGGCCATGTAGAAATTGACGGAGATGATCGTGCCGAAGAAGAGGCAGACCACGGCCAGCATATGCCAGCCGGTGAAGACGAATTCCTTGAGCTGACGGGTGGTCATCACTTGCCTCCGGGCGAGTTGAAGGTGGCGTTGTAGACATCGCGCTCATGGCTGGCGCGGTCCTCGGCGATGAAGCGGAAGCCTTCGCGCGCATCGGCAATGGCCTCCTTCGGCAGGGTCACGAAGACCTTCAGCGTGGTGGCCTTGTCCGGTTCCACGGGCACGACGAAGACGCGGTCCGAATAGTCGCTCGACAGTTGCGGGATCTTCATTTCCGCCTTGCTGAGTCCCTGCAGCGACAGAAGAACCGTGCGGCGTTCCGGGATCATGTTGAGCAGCCGGATCGTGTAACCGTTGCGGATCGAGCCGTCCGATTCGAGCACATATTGCGGGTTGCGGTCATGGATAACGTTGACCTCCAGCCGGTCGCGGCTGAGAAGCGCCACCAGAAGGCCGATGCCGACCGCGCTCCACACGCCGAGATAGATCAGCGTGCGGGGCCGGAAGATGATCCGCCAGTTGAAGTGGCGCACCTGATCGGAGAAGGTGCCGTCAGCGGTGCGGACGCGGGCCGGATCGATCGTGCTGCGGCCATTGTCGGTGGCAAGCGCCATATTGGTTTCGTATTCGTTGAGCGTCGCATAGGCGATCAGCCCGCGTTCGCGGCCGAGCTTGTCCATCACCCCGTCGCAGGCATCGATGCACAGCGCGCAGGTGATGCAGGCCAGTTGCTGCCCGTCGCGAATGTCGATCCCCATGGGACAGACGGCCACGCAAGCATTGCAATCCACGCAATCACCCAGGACCTGATTGGCGGCAGCCGCCTTCTTGGCATGCTTGCCGCGGGGTTCGCCGCGCCAGTCGTTATAGGTCACGACGAGCGACTGCTCGTCCAGCATGGCGCCCTGGATGCGCGGCCATGGGCACATGTAGATGCAGACCTGTTCGCGCATCAGGCCGCCCAGCACATAGGTGGTGGCGGTCAGGATGGCCACGGTCGAATAGGCGACGTAATTTGCCTGGCCGGTGACGAAATCGAAGGCAAGGGCCGGCGCATCGGCAAAATAGAAGATCCAGGCACCGCCGGTCGCCACCGCGATCGCCAGCCAGATGGCGTGCTTGACCGTGCGTTTCCAGAGCTTGGACGCGCTCCAGGGCGCGGCATCGAGCTTCATGCGGGCGTTGCGATCCCCTTCGACGAAACGTTCGACCACCAGAAACAGATCGACCCAGACCGTCTGCGGACAGGTATAGCCGCACCAGGCGCGCCCGACGGCGGAGGTGACGAGAAACAGGCCGAACCCGGCCATTACGAGAAGCCCCGCCACGAAGAAGAATTCCTGCGGCCAGATCTCGATGAAGAAGAAATAGAAGCGCCGGCTCGCCAGATCGATCAGTACGGCCTGATCCGGCGCATACGGACCCCGGTCCCAGCGGATCCAGGGCGTCAGATAGTAGATGCCGAGTGTCACCAGCATCACCAGCCACTTGAATCGCCGGAAACGACCCTCTGCCCGCTTGGGAAAGATCTTCTGCCGCGCGGCATAAAGCGGCTCCGGCACCGGCTGGCCCGAGCTGGCCGGACCTGCGTCAGGCTGTCGATCGCCCGCCTCATCTGCGGGATGTTCTGGTCGTGCGGTTTGGAAAGACATGGGCCCCATCCTTTGTCGACGAGACCCTGCCGTCAAAGCGGCCGCCATTCCTTGACCGAAATCAATAGGCGGGGTGCGACCTTTGCGCCCAATGGGGCGAAGATCAGCATTTGTGCGTATACTCGGCAAAACAGGAGGTGGCTGATGGGCAAGCACAGACTGGAAATCGAACGGACGGATGACCTTCTGTCCCGCATCGACAGCGTCTCGGCCCGCACCAGCATTCCCGCATGGGTGTGGTGGTCGAAACACTGCGGGAGCACCTGCCGGAGGTCGATGGGGCGGATGCAGGGTCGGGAAACCTGCAAACCCCGCCGTTCTTGATGAGGCTCATCGAGGTACTACGCCTCAAGGTTTACCGATCGGATCGCGATCTCCAACTCTTCACGACGAACGGCCGGGGCATGCGCGCCCCGGCCGGTCTTGCCTTGCAGTCTCTGTCGGAAGCGTGACTTATTCGCCGCCGCCGAGAGAATGGATGTAAACGGCCAGTTCCTTGACGGTGCTGTCGCCGAGGCGGGCCTGCCAGGCCGGCATCACGCCATGCTTTGGCTGGCGCACCTGCTGGGCGATCTCCGCCTCGCCCTTCACCTTCAGCCAGATGGCATCCGAAAGGTTCGGCGCGCCGAACTCGCGGTTGCCCTTGGCGTCCTCGCCATGGCAGGAGGCACAGTTGTCGATGAACACCTGCTTGCCGGGGCCGACCATGGCCGCATCGCGCGGCTTGCCGGTGAGGCTGACCACATAGGCGGCCACCTGACGGATTTCATCGGGCTTCAGGATCTCGCCGAAGGCCGGCATTTCCGAAACGCGCGTCTCCGGGTCATCTGCATAGCGGATACCGTGGGCAATCGTCTGGTGAATGGCCTCGGCGCTACCGCCCCACAGCCAGTCGTCGTCATTGAGGTTCGGATAGCCGGCACCGCCGGCGGCACCCGAACCATGGCACTGGACGCAGTTGACCTTGAAAGCTGCGGCACCGGCCGCCGTCGCGAACTGGGTCATCTGCGGGTCAGCCAGGATCTCGCCGAGCGACGAGGCCGCGATCTTGTCGGTAATGGCGCTCTGTGCCGCCTTGGCGGTCGCGACCTCCCTGGCGAGTTCATTGCGGCTCGAATAGCCGAACATGCCGCGCGTCGCATCCGTCAGCATCGGCCATGCCGGGTACACGACGGTATAGGCAATGGCCCAGAGGATGGTCGCGTAGAAGGTCCACAGCCACCAGCGTGGCAGCGGATTGTTCAGCTCGCGGATGCCGTCCCACTCATGGCCGGTGGTTTCGACGCCGCTGATGTCATCAATATGTCTGTCCGCCATGATCAATCCTCCTTCAGAGGGATTTGTGCGGCGTCATTCGCCGAGGACTTCGCGCCGGGGCGCAGGGTGGAGACCACCACGCCGACAAAGAAGAGAGCCATCACCAGAAGACCCCAGCTGTCGGCGAAGTGGCGCATTGCAGTATAGACTTCCATGGCCTGTCCTCCTCAGCGGTAGCCGGTGGCATCGTCATAGGTCGAGAAATCGACCAGCGTGCCAAGCATCTGCAGATAGGCGACCAGCGCATCCATTTCGGTGAGCTTGGTCGGATCGCCGTCGAAATCGCCGACTTTGGCCTTCGGATAGCGGGCGAGAAGCGCGGAGGTGTCCGCGTTCGGATCGGCCTGTGCGACGAGATCGGCGCGGGCGCTGTCGATCATCTCCTGCGTGTAGGGCACGCCGACCAGCGCGTTGGCCTTCAGTTCCATGCCGACATCGGTCACCTTCAGAGGCGTTTCCTTGAGGAAGGCGTAGCTCGGCATGATCGATTCCGGCACCACGTCGCGCGGGCGGATCAGGTGCTGGACGTGCCATTCGTTCGAATAGCGGTCGCCGACACGGGCCAGATCCGGCCCGGTGCGCTTGGAGCCCCACTGGAAGGGGTGGTCGTACATGCTTTCGGCAGCCAGGCTGTAATGACCGTAGCGTTCCACCTCGTCACGGAACGGTCGGATCATCTGGCTGTGGCAGACATAGCAGCCTTCGCGGATGTAGATGTTGCGCCCGGCCAGCTCCAGCGGCGAATAGGGCCGCATGCCTTCCACCTTCTCGATGGTGTTCTCGAGATAGAAGAGCGGGGCGATCTCGACGATGCCGCCGATCGAAACCACGAGCAGCGAGCCGACCAGAAGCAGCGTCGCATTGCGCTCGATGAACTGGTGTTTGTCCATAAGAGACATGGGATCCGCTCCTTATTCGGCAGGCTGGAGACCGGCAGGAACGGCGCCCGGAAGCGTTTCCTGTCTCTCGTAGCCGAGGATGGTCATGGTGATGTTGAAGGCCATGATGAGCGAGCCCGCCAGATACATCAGGCCGCCGACGGCGCGCAGGACGTAGTAGGGGAACATCGCGGCAACGGCTTCGGCGAAGGAATAGACCAGGAAGCCCTGGCTGTCGTATTCGCGCCACATCAGGCCCTGCTGGACGCCGGCCACCCACATGACGGCGGCGTAGACGACGATGCCGAGCGTTGCGAGCCAAAAGTGCCAGTTGACCATGGCAAGGCTGTAGAGGCGATTGCGGTGCCACAGCTTCGGCACGAGGAAGTAGACAGCGCCGAAGGAGATCATGCCGACCCAGCCGAGCGCGCCGGAATGCACGTGACCGATGGTCCATTCGGTGTAATGGCTGAGCGAGTTGACCGCCTTGACGGACATCATCGGACCTTCGAAGGTCGACATGCCGTAGAAGGCAATCGCAATCACCATCATGCGGATGATCGGGTCGGTGCGGATCTTGTCCCAGGCGCCCGAAAGCGTCATCAGGCCGTTGATCATACCGCCCCAGGAAGGCATCCACAGCATGATCGAGAAGACCATGCCGAGCGTCTGCGCCCAGTCCGGCAGCGCCGTGTAATGCAGATGGTGCGGGCCGGCCCAGATATACATGAAGATCAGGGCCCAGAAGTGGATGATCGACAGGCGGTAGGAATAGACCGGGCGCCCGGCCTGCTTGGGCACGAAATAATACATCATGCCGAGGAAGCCGGCCGTCAGGAAGAAGCCGACGGCGTTATGGCCGTACCACCACTGCGTCAACGCATCCTGCACGCCCGAAAAAGCCGAATAGCTCTTCACGCCGAGGAAGGAGACCGGCACCGCCAGGTTGTTGACCACATGCAGCATGGCGATCGTGACGATGAAGGCGAGATAGAACCAGTTGGCCACATAGATATGCGGCTCCTTGCGCATCAGGATCGTGCCGAGGAAGGCAACCAGGTAGGCAACCCAGACGACGGTCAGCCAGAGGTCGACATACCATTCGGGCTCTGCGTATTCGCGCCCCTGGGTGATGCCGAGCAGATAGCCGGTGGCGGCCATGACGATGAACAGCTGATAGCCCCAGAACACAAACCAGCCGAGGCCGTCACCGCCGAACAGGCGCACGCGACAGGTCCGCTGCACCACGTAGAACGAGGTGCAGATCAGCGCATTGCCGCCAAAGGCGAAGATAACGGCGGAGGTATGAAGGGGACGCACGCGGCCGAAATTGAACCACGGCCCGAAATTCAGGTCCGGGAAGGCCAGCTGAAGGGCAATCACCACGCCGACGAGAAAACCCACCACGCCCCAGAACGTGGTCGCGATGGTTCCATATTTGATGACCTCGTCGAAATAGCCGGAGCGATCCACCCGAACGGCGGCCTCACCCGCAGGCGCGAACCTGACACGACGCAGCAGGACGATCATGCTGGCGGCAAGCGTAAAGAAGAGCACCCACATATGGGCGGCAAACAGATCATCGTGGGCAAAGCCGGCACCGAGAAGCGCCAGGAACGCCCCCGCGGTCAGCGCCACGATTGGTACGGTATTGTTCATCTTGAACATCCCCCAAAGGCGAACAATGAAAGGGGGGCGATCGCTGCGACCGATCAGACACCCCGCCTGATGGGCACAACTCTCATTTTCGTGAAGACGAGGCCTTGATCTGAATCAACAGCCCGTTGCGCTGCGGGAAAGGCGCGAATGGACAGCCCGCCGGGATTGGATTAGGACGTATTTAAGCAATTGATCAGATGATGCTCTTTCGATGGCTTCAGGGTCAGATGCGCTTGGCACGAGGTGGCACGGTCGTTCGATGGAAATGTTGAAGCAGAGGGCGATCTGGCAGGCCTGCGCACTGGCGGTGATCGGCGGTATCGTCATCGCCATGTGCGTCGCATTCGATGTCGCAGAGGCGATCGCCGTCTGGATCAGCCAGCACGAGGATTACCAGGCCGATGAGGTGATGCTCTCGCTCTATGTTATCGGCGTTCTCGGCATCCTCTACGGCGCGCTGCGGATCGTTGACCTGAAGCAGGAGCGCAAGCGGCGCGAACAGGCGGAACGGCGCGCCGACTGGATGGCCGTCCATGACAGCCTGACCGGCCTGCACAACCGTCACAGCCTTGAGGACAAGCTGAACCAGATGGGCCGGCGCAACGGCGGCCGCTTCGCCATGCTGATCATCGATCTGGACGGTTTCAAGCGGATCAACGATCTGGTGGGGCATCAGGCCGGTGACGCCGTGCTGCAGGCCGTCGCGGACAGGCTGCGCGAGCATGTGGCAAGCGACTCGGTCTTTCGGCTCGGCGGCGACGAGTTCGTCGTCTTCGTGGACAAGGCCGCTGCAGCACCACAGCTGGCGCGCACGCTGCTGCAGGCGCTGAACCGGCCGGTCGTTTTCCGGGACACCTCGCTGGATGTCGGCGCCAGCATCGGCATGGCGAGCTGCCCGGACAATGCGTCCGATGCGCGCGAATGCCTCCGATGCGCCGATGCCGCGATGTATGCGGCCAAGGCCGCCGGCCGCGGCGCGCTGCGCGCCTTCGACAACAGCATGCGCGAGCAGATGCTGCTGCGCGACCGTGACGAACGCGCCTTGCGTGACGCCATCACTGCCGGCCGCATCAAGCCCTTCTACCAGCCGATCATCGACCTCTCGGACAACAGAATTTGCGGCTTCGAGGCCCTGGCCCGCTGGGAGCGGGAGGACGGGATTGTGGTATCTCCCGGCGATTTCATTCCTCTTGCGGAGGAAACCGGGCTGATCCTGGAACTGACGGAGAGCCTGCTGACCACCGCCTGCCAAGATGCCATGACATGGCCGGGTGACATTCTTCTCTCCTTCAACATATCGCCGATCCAGCTGCAGGATCCGCTTCTCGGCGTGCGCATTCTCAGGATCCTGTCCGCCGCCGGGCTGCCGCCGAGCCGGCTGGAAATCGAGATCACCGAAACGGCGCTTATCCAGGACGTGCGCACGGCCGCAACGATCCTCGGCGATCTGCGCACCGCCGGCATCACCATCGCGCTCGATGATTTCGGCACCGGCTATTCCAGCCTTGCACATCTGTCGAACCTGAGTTTCGACAAGATCAAGATCGATCGCAGCTTCGTATCGTCCTTCCAGGACCAGGAACGGCAGGAAAAGATCGTCAAGGCCATTGTCGGCCTCGGCATCGGCCTCGACGTGCCGACGACGGCGGAAGGGATCGAGACAGCGAACCAGTTGGCCTCGCTGACCGGCATGGGCTGTACCTATGGACAGGGCTATCTGTTCGGCCGTGCCGTCCCGGCTGCGGAGGCTGCCATCATGCTCTCTTCACCGCACTGGCAAGATCTTGCCTCAGAGCAGGACACGACAGCAACGACGCGGCGCGCGCAAAACCAGTAATGTTCTTTCAAGTGGCTTTGAAATCAGCGCTTTCGGGAGAAGCTGAACTGGTCGGAGTGGAGTGATTCGAACACTCGACCCCCACGTCCCGAACGTGGTGCGCTACCAGACTGCGCTACACTCCGTGACCAGTGGCGCCTCTATAGACGAGGAGATTTTAATGCACAAGCACCCTTTTCATTTTTTTGTCGCAGAAATTTCGGACCTCGCACGCCACCGCGGCCGGGCAAAGCAGCAACGGACATCGTGATTTCGCCGCATTGCAAAAACTCAATACTTTTCATCTGCATGATAAGGAAATAAGCTTTCCTTGAGAGTGAAGCCCTTGCGGAAACCTGGGGCGTTGCGCGCAAGCCGGAGCAAAGGTGCCTTGTCGCCCGAGGTACCGGACAGAACATTTTGAATGACGAGACAGATGACATACGAAAAGCTTTCCGCGGCCTCGAAAGAACTCTCACGATGGCTTGATGAGGACGCGCTACCGCTATGGCGCGACAGGGGCTTCCATGGCGAGGCGGGCGGCTTTTCGGAAACCGTGACGCTTGGGGGACAGCCGACGGATGCGCACCGGCGTGCGCGCGTGCACCCGCGGCAGGTCTACTGTTTCGCAGAGGCCGGCGTGCGCGGCTGGACGGGAGACTGGCAAACGCCCGTTCAGGCAGGACTTGCCTTCTTCGACCGGGTCTACCGTCTGGACAGCGGTTTCTACGCCGCGCTGGCCGACAAGGACGGTCAATTGCTGGATACCAGCTTCGACCTCTACAACCAGGCCTTCGCCATCCTCTCATTCGTCTACACGGCCAGGGTTTATCCGGAGAGACAGGCGGAAATGGCGGCGCGGACCTCGGCCATGCTGGCGTCGCTGAAGGCTGGCTACGCGCATCCGGAAGCGGGTTTCGAGGAGGACAATCCCGCCCGCCTTCCGCTCTGTTCCAATCCGCACATGCATCTCTTCGAGGCGAGCCTTGCCTGCGAGGCGGCAGAAGGATTCGATGCGACCGCCTGGACCGCCTTTTCCGACGAGATCGCTGCACTGTGCATGCGCCGCTTCATCGATGGCGAAAATGGTGGCCTGCGCGAATTTTTCAATCACGACTGGAGCCCCTTCGACGGCGAGAAGGGCCGCATCATGGAGCCCGGCCATCAGTTCGAATGGGCCTGGCTGCTGGCGCGCTGGGGAGAACGTCGCGGGAATGCGGAGGCACTGGCAAAGGCCCGTCGCCTGTTCGAAATCGGCGAGACGCACGGCATCTGCGCGACGCGCAAGGTCGCCGTCATGACGCTGCTCGACGACTTTTCGGTTGCAGACCCGCTGGCCCGGCTCTGGCCCCAGACGGAATGGATCAAGAGCGCGGCACGCCTCGCCGTCTTGTCGCAGGGCCTCGAGCGGGAACGCTATGTTCAATCGGCGCTTGCCGCCTGCGCGGCGCTGTCATTGTTCCTCGACACGCCACTGGCGGGCCTCTGGCGCGACAAGATGAAGGGTGACGGCAGCTTCATCGAGGAGGCGGCACCGGCCAGTTCCTTCTATCACATCCTTTGCGCGATCTACGAACTCGAGGACTGCCTCGCCGCACTCGACAGAGCCTCCGGTGTGGCTGTCTGATCGCAGCCGCTGTCCGATCTCAACCCGTCCCAAGACCCAAGGAAGCATCCATGAAATTCGGCACCAGCGGCCTGCGCGGCCTCGTCACGGAACTGGAAGGGCATGCCTCGGCGCTCTATGCAACCGCCTTCGCCCGCTATCTGCTGGAGAGCGGCAAGGCAAAGCCCGGTGACCCGATCTATGTCGCCGGCGATTTCCGCCCCTCAAGCCCGGATATTGCGGCGACCTGCATTGGCGCGCTGTCGCGTGCCGGCCTCAGCCCGGTCGACTGCGGCGCGATCCCGACACCGGCGCTCGCCCTCTATGCCATGTCGAAGGGCGCCGCCTCCCTGATGATCACCGGCTCGCATATTCCGGCCGACCGCAACGGCATCAAGTTCTACCGCCCCGATGGTGAAATCGACAAGCAGGACGAACTGGCGATCACCACGCTGGCAGACTCCATGGCCAGTGACCTTCTCGACCTTGCACCCGGTTCTGCGCCAAAGGAGGAAGCGGTAGCCGCGGCCCTGTTTGCCGCGCGCAATGCGGCCATCCTGCCGGAGAACGGTCTGGCAGGCCTGAAGATCGGCGTCTACCAGCACAGCACCGTCGCACGTGACCAGCTGGTCGACGTGCTTGCCGGCTATGGCGCAGACGTTTTGCCGCTCGGCCGCTCCGAAACCTTCATTCCCGTTGATACCGAAGCCGTCTCCGAGCAGTCGATCGTGCTGTTCCGGGCCTGGACCGCCGAGCACAGCCTCGATGCCGTGGTCTCCGCGGATGGTGACGGCGACCGCCCGCTGGTGACAGACGAGACCGGCACGCCATTGCGCGGCGACCTGCTCGGCCTGATCGTCGCCAACTTTCTCGGTGCCCGCGTGGCCGTCACACCCGTCACCTCCAATTCCGGCATCGAAGCCTCGGGAGATTTCCGCGTCGTGCGCACCAGGGTCGGCTCGCCCTTCGTCATCGAGGGCATGCTTTCAGCCCTTGCCGCGGGCGATGGGGCCGTGATGGGCTTCGAAGCGAATGGCGGCCTGCTGACCGCCTCCGATTTCACGCTGAACGGCACGACACTGTCGGCCCTGCCGACGCGTGACAGCTTCCTGCCCGTGCTGGCCACCCTTTATCTGGCAAGACAGCAGGGCAAGACCCTGTCCGCGACGGCGGCAGACTTCCGCCTGCCAATCGCTGCCGCCGACCGGCTGGAGAATTTTCCGGTTGCGACCAGTTCCGCCCTGATGGCGCATCTGCGCGCCACGCCGGACAATCTGGCGGGGTTCCTCGCGCCGCTTGGCCGTGTCAGATCATCGACCGACGTGGATGGCCTGCGCACGACGCTGGAGGATGGCCGCATCATTCATCTGCGCCCTTCCGGCAATGCGCCGGAAATGCGCTGCTATGTGGAGGCCGCTACGGAAGAGGACGCAGCTTCCCTTCTGCGGCAGGGTCTTGACCTGATCCGCGCCTGGGCTGCCCGCAGCTGAGCAGACCGCTCGCAAAAGTGGAACAACGCCAGCCTCCAGCGCCCTGACGGGCCGCGGTGCCCGTGCCGACGAGAAGGTGGCGTGCACACCATTGACCTTGCGCGGTCTGCGCGAAATATCATGCGAAAGCATGCGTTTCGAGCGAAGGCTCGCCGTGTCGAGCGCTTGCAACTGAGAATGGTTGACGGACGGAAGGCGACATGGGACCACAGTGCCGAACAAGGAACCAGGTGACCCATGGCGGCTGATGGCATGACGGGCAGCGGATTTTCCTTTCCGGCGGGGGGCGGCCAGATGGGCGCGCTGATCCGCGGCTTCGATTGGGTGGCGACCAGTCTCGGCCCCATCGAGCAATGGCCGCAAAGCCTGAAATCCGTCACCAGCATGCTGCTGCTCTCTCCCGTACCGATCGTCCTCCTGTGGGGTGAGGACGGCGTGATGATCTACAATGACGCCTATTCGGTGTTTGCAGGAGACCGCCATCCGCAACTGCTCGGTTCGAAGGTCCGTGAAGGCTGGGCGGAGGTCGCGGAATTCAACGACAACGTGATGCGCGTCGGCCTTTCCGGCGGCACGCTTGCCTATCGCAACCAGGAACTGACACTTATCCGCAATGGTCGGCCGGAACCGGTCTGGATGAATCTGGACTACTCGCCGGTTGTCGACGAGAGCGGAAAGCCGGCCGGCGTCATCGCCATCGTGGTGGAAACCACACAGAACGTGATCGCCGAGCGGCGCCTGCGCGAAAGCGAGAACCGTTTCCGGGCGCTGACGCTCGCCACTTCCGATGCGGTCTATCGGCTGAGCGCCGACTGGGTCGAGATGCGCCAGCTGGACGGACGCGGCTTTCTTGCCAATCTCTACCGGCCGAGCTCCCGCTGGATCGAGGAATACCTGCCGGTGGAGGACCGGCCGGCTATCGGCGCGGCGATTGCCCGCTCGATCCGCACGCGGCGCCCCTTCCAGATGGAACATCGCATCCGCAAGGCCGATGGCTCGATCGGCTGGGTTCTGTCTCGCGCCGTGCCGGTGGCCGATGGCAGCGGCGAAATTGTCGAATGGTTTGGCGCCGCCACCGATGTCACCGAACGCCACCGCGCCGAGGCGCGCCGCGAGGCACTCATCCGTCTGACACGCGAGATCCAGTCGCTCTGGGATGCCGAAGAGATCGCGCTTTCGGCCGCCCGCATCATCGGCGAGACTCTGGAGGCAAGCCGCGCCGGCTATGGAACGGTCGACGAGGCACTCGAATCCTTTACCATCGTGAAGGCCTGGAATGCGGAAGGCATCACCGATGTGCGGGAAAACCTGAACCTGAAGCTGCTGCCGGGCATCGTCCAGGACGTGCTCAACGATCGCATCGCTGTCGTCAACGACGTGCTGGAGGATCCGCGCGTGCAGCCGGCGGTCGAGCATCTGCTGAGCCGCAGCGCCCGGGCGCTGGTCAATGTCGGCATCGTGGAGAAGGGACGGATCGTGGCCGTCTTCTTCGTCAATTCCAACAGCGTGCGCCAATGGTCCGGCGAGGATACCGAGTTCATCCGCGAGGTTGCCTCGCGCGCCCATACCGCCATCGAGCGCGTGCGCGCCGAGCATGCGCTGCAGAAACTCGCCAGCTCATTGGAAGCCGATGTCGAGCAGCGCACCCGCGAGCGCGACCGGATCTGGCATAACACGCAGGATCTGAACGTCGTCGTGGACAAGAACGGTATCTTCCACGCCGTCAATCCGGCCGTGACCAAGCTGCTGGGCTGGACGGAGGCGGAGGTGCTCGGACGGCATCTGTTCGACTTCATCATTCCGGAAGATCACGAGGCCACTCTATCCACCTTTGCCATCAATCTCACGGGCGAATTCCCCCCCTTCGAAAACCGCTACCGGCACAAGGAGGGCGGTCATCGCTGGATTTCCTGGGTGGCGGGTGCCGATGGGGATCTCATTTATGGCAGCGGCCGCGACGTGACGCGGGAAAAGGAGGCCGCCGCCGCACTGGCCGCCTCGGAAGAGGCATTGCGTCAGGCGCAGAAGATGGAGGCGGTCGGCCAGCTGACCGGCGGTCTTGCCCATGACTTCAACAACATTCTCGCTGGCATCAGCGGCAGCCTCGAACTGATCCTGCTGCGCCTGACGCAGGGCCGCATTTCGGACGCCGAGCGCTATGTGGGCGCTGCACAGGGGGCCACGAAACGCGCGGCAGCACTGACACATCGTCTCCTTGCCTTCTCCCGCCGGCAAACGCTCGACCCGCGCCCCACCGATCCGAATGCGCTGGTGGCGGGAATGGAGGAATTGATCCGCCGTTCCGTCGGCCCGGAAATTTCAGTGGAGACGGAGTTGCAGCCGGATCTGTGGCACACGCTAGTCGATCCGGGTCAGCTCGAGAACGCGCTTCTCAACCTCAGCATCAATGCGCGCGACGCCATCGTCGGCAGCGGAAGGTTGATCATCCGCACCCGTAACCAGCAGCTCTCCGCGCAGGCAGCGGCCGAGCGGAACCTGAAGCCCGGCGACTACGTGGTCCTGTCGGTCAGTGACAATGGAACCGGAATGACGCCGGATGTGGCAAGCCGCGCCTTCGATCCCTTCTTCACCACCAAGCCCATCGGTCAGGGAACCGGGCTTGGTCTGTCGATGATCTATGGCTTTGCCCGACAGTCGGGTGGTCATGCACTGATCGTCACCGAACCCGGGCGCGGAACGGAGGTGTTCATCTACCTGCCGCGTCACGGTATCGATGCGGTTGCCGCGGATGCACCGCAGACCACGATGGAAAAGGTGCCGCTCGCGCAGGGAGCCGGCGAAACCGTGCTGGTGGTGGATGACGAACCGCTGGTGCGCATCCTGATTACCGAGGTGCTGGAGGAACTCGGCTACAAGGCGCTAGAGGCGGGCGAAGCCTCAGAAGCGCTGCCACATCTGGAATCCGGCGAACGCATCGATCTGATGGTCACCGATGTCGGACTGCCGAACGGCATCAACGGCCGGCAGCTGGCCGACGCGGCCCGAACGCTGCGCCCAGGCCTGAAGATCCTGTTCATCACCGGCTATGCGGAAAACGCCGTGCTGAACCAGAACAATCTGGAACCCGGCATGTATGTGATGACCAAGCCCTTTGCCATGGACGCGCTGGCAAACCGGATCCGCCAGCTGATCCGGGAGTGATCACTTCGGATCTGGCTCGGCATTCGTCCTTCTGAGGAAGTTATCCCTCATCTCGATCGGCAAAGGTCCCGCGCACGATGCCGTGGCGCTGGAGTTTGTCGTAGAAAGTCTTGCGCGGAATGCCGAGCGCCTCGATGCTGCGGCGAACGTCGCCGCCATGATCCTTCAACGTCTGGCGGATGATGTCTGCCTCCAGCCTTGCAAGACGATCGGGCAGCGTTCCGCCCTCCGCCGCAACAGACACCGGCAGCGCAGGCGGATCCTCTTCCTGAGCCGGCTCAAGACCAAGCACGAAGCGTTCTGCGAAATGGCTGAGTTCGCGGACATTGCCCGGCCAGTCATGCATGGACAGATGGCGGGTGACGGCTGCCGTGAGATCCGGCACGGTACGACGAAAGCGGGTCGCGGCGCGCTGGGTGAAATAACGGAAGAGAAGCGGCACATCCTCGCGCCGCTCGCGCAACGGCGGAATGAAGAGAGAAACCACGTTCAGCCGATAATAGAGATCCTCGCGAAAATCCCGCCGTTCGGCCGGATCGCCAAGATCGACCTTGGCGGCGGCGACGACGCGGATATCCACCGGGCGCACCTCATTGGTGCCGAGCGGCGTCACCTCGCGCATTTCCAGGACGCGCAGCATCTGAACCTGCGTGCCGGGCGGCATGCTTTCAATCTCGTCCAGAAACAGCGTGCCGCCGCTCGAATGCTCGATGCGACCCACGCGCCGCTTCTGCGCACCGGTAAAGGCCCCCTGTTCGTGGCCGAACAGCTCGCTTTCCATGATCTGTTCTGGCAGCGCGCCACAGTTCAGCGCCACGAAATGGCCCTTGGCGCGGCGGCTCCAGCGGTGCAGAAGGCTTGCCACCACCTCCTTGCCGGTGCCCGTCTCGCCCGTCAGCAGCACATCGACATCGGTATCGGCGATCTGGCGCAACGTGTGCCGCAGCCGCTGCATCACCGGGGTCTGGCCGATGAGAGGCAGTCCCTCCTCCTCCGTCAACTGCGCCTCGCGCAGCCGGCGGTTGTCGAGCACGAGACTGCGTTTTTCGCCCGCCCGCCCCACGCATTGCACCAGCCGGTCGGCAGCAAAGGGTTTGGCAAGGAAATCGTAAGCGCCGTCCCTGATCGCACCGACCGCCATGGGAATATCACCATGACCGGTCACGAGAATGACGGGCAGATCCGCGTCAATGGCGCGAATGCGTGCCAGAAGCTGCAGACCGTCCAGCCGCGGCATACGAATGTCGGAGACGACAACGCCGGAAAAATCCCTGTCGATGGTCTGCAGGGCGTCCAGCGGCGAGGCGAAAGGCCGGACGGCAAAGCCGGCAAGCTCCAGCGTCTGTGCGGTTGCCTTGAGAAGATCCCGGTCATCGTCGATCAGGATGACAGGTATGTGTGAGGTCATGGCCGGGCCCTCCTCAGTTCCACGGTAAATCGGGTGGCGCCAGCCGTGCTTTCCACAGTGATCTGGCCGGCATAATCGCTGACGATGTCCTTGGCGATGACGAGACCAAGGCCGAGGCCAGCCTCCTTGGAGCTGTTGAAGGGCGTGAACAGCTGCTCAAGAATGTCAGGCGGAATGCCCGGACCATTGTCTTCCACCAAAAGCCGCACGGTCTCGTCATCCGCGACGGCGCTGACCCGTACCTGCCCGTCCGGTTGCGTGCCGATCGCTTCCAGCGCGTTCTGGAGGAGATTGATCATCACCTGCTCCAGCCTGAGCCGGCTGCCCACCACGGCAATATCGGGCGATGGAAGGGTAATCGCCAGTGCCTCCATCCGGCCGGCAAACCGGCTTTTCAGCAGCATCACCGCACCGCTGATGACATCCTGCAGGGCCACCGGTCCTGCTGCCGCACGCCCACGCCGTGCCAGCGCCTTCAGATTGTCGGTGATCGCGCCGATCCGCTCGGTCAGGCCGGCGATCTCGCGCAGATTGTCGTCGGCCGGCGCGGTCTGACGGCGCTCCAGAAAGGTCCGCGCATTGTCGGCATAGGCGCGGATCGTGGCCACCGGCTGGTTGATTTCATGCGCGACGCCGGCGGCGACCTGGCCAAGGATCGCCAACCGGTTGGCCTGCACCAGTTGCTGCTGCACCCCCTGCAGGCGCGCTTCGGTGGTCTTGTGATCGGCAATCTCGGCTTCCAGCCGGTCACGGGCACGCGTGAGGTCCAGCGTGCGTTCGGCAACGCGTCGCTCCAGCTCCAGTCGTGCAGCCTGGCCGGCCGCGATGCGCGCCAGCGTCGTCTGCCGCCGCCAGATCCAGAAGGCGACAAGCGCCAGAAGCGGAATGAAGCCGAGCAGGGCGGCAAATTCGGCCTGCCGCAGGCCGGACGCGAGCGCCTGCTCCACCGGCACAAGGTAATGCAGCTGCCATTCGGTGGACGGCACCGGCAACACGAGTTCGATATAGCGCTCCAGCCCCCGGCCGGGCAGCAGCACATCCATCAGCCGGGCGTCAGGGCTCAGCTGCTCCATCGGGATCGTCGGGAGCGGCACCAGCGGCGCCTCGCCGAACTGCAGGCTGGCGCGAATGCCATCGCGCACCGCCGGCGCCAGCGGACCGAGCGTCATGAAACGCCAGGACGGAATGCTGGTGATCAGCACCACCTGCTGGCGGTCGGTAACGAAGGAGGGCCGCGCGGCGCTGATCCAGTCGTTCTCAAGCTGATCGAACTCGGCTTTCACCACCACGACACCGAGCGGATTGCTGGCAGGCCCAACACGGTTGGAGATATAGAGGCCCGGTCGCCGGCTGACGCTGCCCATGGCGAAATGCTCTGCCCTGCCTTCCGCGATGGCGCGGGAGAAATAGGCGCGAAAGCCGTAATCGCTACCGACAAAGCTGGTGGGGTCGCGCCAGTTGCTGGAGGCAACCGCCACCCCATGGCGATCCAGGACATAGAGAACGGAGGCGTTGGTTCCGACGACGAGATCCTCGAGCTTCCGGTTGAGCGCATCGAGGCGGCCGGCTTCGGGGTCACGCAAGGCCTCGGTCACATCACGGTCGCGTGCGAGAATCAGAGGCAGCGAGCGCGGCCGCTCCATCACGGCTCTCAGCAATGCCACCTTCAGACCGGCGTCCACCCGCCCCTGCTGCGTGAGGTCCGCCAGCACACTGCGGGTGGCGTAGTGGCGCGACAGAAAAAGCGTGAGCCCCAGGAGAAGGCAGGCGCAGAGCGCAAAGAGGAACCAGGGACTGCGCAACCCTTGCGCCATCCCCCGCCGCTCTCCTGCACTCTCCAACCCGATTGTCATATCCCACCATGTGCGAAATTCCGCCATGAAGGCAAGGCGAGAATGTGCGAAAAACCGCACATTCTCGCCCTGAACGCATCAAAAGCTATAATTTCTCCTTTTATTTCAAAACCATAGTGGAAATCTGAAACTTGGCACGTCGATTGCTGAAAGGTGTCCATCGTCAAATACCGCCCCGGGAGAGCCATGTTGGTTGGGGCGCGATGGAGGACCCGTAGCATGGACATTCATATGGATGCCGCAACACCGCGCGGCAGGATTCCGCTTTATCGGCAGCTTTACGTGCAGGTTCTGGTGGCGATCGCTGCCGGCATCCTGCTCGGTCACTTCTATCCGGATATCGGCGCAGCACTGAAACCGCTCGGTGACGCCTTCATCCGTCTCGTCAAGATGATCATCGCACCAGTGATCTTCCTGACGGTCGCCACCGGCATTGCCGGCATGTCCGACCTGAAGAAGGTCGGTCGCGTCGCCGGAAAGGCGATGATCTACTTCCTGACCTTCTCGACGCTGGCGCTTGCCGTCGGCATGCTGGTTGCCAATGTGGTGCAGCCGGGTTCCGGCATGCATATCGATCCGGCATCGCTCGATGCCAAGGCCGTTTCGACCTATGCCACCAAGGCGCATGAAACCTCCGTCGTCGGCTTCCTGATGAACATCATCCCGGAAACCATCGTCGGTGCCTTCGCGCAGGGCGATATCCTGCAGGTGCTGTTCTTCTCGGTGCTGTTCGGTATCTCGCTCGCCATGGTCGGCGATCGCGGCAAGCCGGTCACCGATTTCCTGAATGCCGTCACCGCCCCGATCTTCAAGCTGGTCGCGATCCTGATGAAGGCGGCGCCTATCGGCGCCTTCGGCGCCATGGCCTTTACCATCGGCAAATACGGCATCGGCTCGATCGCCAATCTCGCGATGCTGATCGGTACCTTCTACATCACCTCGCTGCTGTTCGTCTTCGTGGTGCTGGGTGCGGTTGCCCGCTACAACGGCTTCTCCATCCTGGCGCTGATCCGCTACATCAAGGAGGAACTGCTGCTGGTTCTCGGCACCTCCTCCTCGGAAGCGGCCCTGCCCGGCCTGATGCAGAAGATGGAACGGGCCGGCTGCAAGCGCTCGGTCGTCGGCCTCGTCATTCCGACCGGCTATTCGTTCAACCTGGACGGCACCAACATCTACATGACGCTGGCCGCCCTGTTCATCGCCCAGGCCACGGATATCCATCTGTCGCTCGGTGACCAGATCCTGCTGCTGCTGGTGGCGATGCTGAGCTCCAAGGGTGCCGCCGGCATCACCGGCGCCGGCTTCATCACGCTGGCAGCGACGCTGTCGGTCGTTCCCTCGGTTCCGGTCGCCGGCATGGCGCTGATCCTCGGCATCGACCGCTTCATGTCGGAATGCCGCGCGCTGACCAATTTCGTCGGCAATGCGGTTGCCACCATCGTCGTCGCCCGCTGGGAAAACGAACTGGATCAGGCAAAGCTTGCCGAGGCTCTAACCGGCCGCCTGCCGGCCGACGCCGCAACCGGTGCGCTGCAGCCGGCGGAGTGAGTTTCCTCCCAGGGAAAGAGGCCGCAAGGTCTCATTCGAAAGGCCCGTCATCAGCCGATGGCGGGCCTTTCGCTTGCGTGCCGGCAACGCTGCGCATCGTCAGGGACCGTTGACCAGCGCCAGGATCAGCTGGTGCACATTGCCGCCGGGGCTAAGCTCCACCCGGTCGAATTCGACATTTTTGGCGCGTTCCACCTTCGACAGGACGCCGAGTTTTGCAGTCAATTGCTGACGGATCTTCTGGCAGTTCGGGTCGTTTTCGACCCTGAGGCCAAGGCTCACATCCTGGATCTGCTGCACCAGAGTCTTGATGAAGCCGCCATGCACCCGCTCATGTGCCTCGACGCCGGCAATGAAGCGCGACCAGCTGGCGGCAACCGCAGGCGGAAGCCGGCTCTCCGGCCGCGGCAGCGTATAGGTGATGACGACCTTCGGCTTTGCCACGGTGATCACGCAGGCATTGCCCTCAACAGCATAGGTGCGCGTCCAGGTCAGCTTGAAGCCGGTATGGGCAATGGCAAGGCCTCCGCCCGCCTTCGGCGCCCGGTCACCGATCGATTCGTAAAGCTTAGCGCCGGTCTGGCCGCTGATGGCATAGGTCTTCACCTGCTCCACCGCCTGCCAGTCCGCAGGCAGCGCCGCTGACGGAAAGGCCAGGAGGAGCGGTGCCAGAAGGTCCAGCCCGCGACGACGTATCCAGACGATCAAACCGAAGCCTCCTGAAGCAACCGACCCCGCTGGACCTTCTCCACTGGTCGGCGGCGCGCATCATAGGAAAGCGGAGCCGGGTGGCAAGGGCATCCAGGCGTATCACCACGGTATCCGGGAGGCTCAGCCGATCGCCATCAGGCTGGCATTGCCACCGGCAGCTGCCGTGTTGATCGAGGTGGACACTTCCTCCAGCAGCCAGTGCAGGCAATAGGCATCCGGTCGGCCCATGGCGTCGGAGGCGGCCGCCTGCGCCAGCACCAGGGGGCCGGGCAAAGCGGCGATGCGCACCATCGCCTGCCGCACGGTATCTGCCTCTCCCTCGATCAATGCGCCGGCAAAAGGCGCATCGGCCGCCCAGTCGCGGGTGAAATCAATCCGCGCCGCAACGGAAGCCGGCAAGGCGGTGAAATCGATCATCCCGGACGCGTGGTCATCCACGACCGCCATGTTTCCCGTGGCGAGCACGGCGGCGAGTTGTGTCATCAGTCCGGCCTCTGTCTTTGGCACGAGCAGGATGCGGCCGCGCGGATGCAGCGCATAGAGGTTCCGCTCTCCGACCGGCCCCGGCAAAGTTCGTTCAAGACCGAGCGCCGACTGACCGCCGATGCTGCGGGCAAGCTCGGCCAGGGCGCCCTGCTGGCGATCCTCCAGCCAGCGCGCCAGCGCAGAGAGGGCCGGATCGACATGCACGGAACTCGTCTGCGGCGGCTCCGGCGCCACCTCGACCAGGCGGCCGAGATAGAGCGGCCCGCCCGCCTTCGGCCCGGTGCCCGAAAGCCCGCGCCCGCCAAAGGGCTGCACGCCGACCACCGCACCAATGACATTGCGGTTCACATAGCGATTGCCGACCTTTATCCGGCTCAGCACATGCGCGATGGTTTCGTCGAGTCGCGTGTGCAGGCCAAAGGTCAGGCCATAGCCGGAGGCGTTGATCTCCTCGATCAGACGATCGAGGCCGGTGCGGCGATAGCGCAGCACATGCAGCACCGGGCCGAACACCTCGCGGGTCAGCGCCTGCAGCGAATCCACCTCGACAATGGCCGGGGCAACGAAGGTGCCGGCGCGCGTCTCCTCCGGCAGCGCCGTGCGATGCACCGGGTAGCCGAGGGCCGCCATGCGCTCAACATGCGCCTCGATGATGTCTCGGGCCTCGGCGGTAATGACCGGGCCGATATCGGTGCTCAGCCGGTCGGTGCGGCCAATCGACAGCTCCAGAAGCGCGCCCTTCAGCATGGTCAGCACCCGATCCGCCACCTCCTCCTGCAGGCAGAGGATGCGCAGCGCCGAGCAGCGCTGGCCGGCGCTGTCGAAGGCCGAGGCGATCACATCGGCGACCACCTGTTCGGCGAGCGCCGAGGAATCGACGATCATGGCGTTCTGGCCGCCGGTTTCGGCAATCAGCGGCACGGGCTTGCCGGATGGCAGCAGTCGCTCTGCGAGAGAGGCCTGGATCAGGCGGGCAACCTCCGTCGAGCCGGTGAACATCACGGCCGAGGTCTGCGGCGCCGAGACCAGCGCCGCGCCGATCCGCCCGTCGCCCGGCAAAAGCTGCAGGGCGGCCCGCGGCACACCGGCCTCATGCAGGATGCGCACGGCCTCGGCAGCAATCAGCGGCGTTTCCTCGGCGGGCTTTGCCAGCACCGGATTGCCGGCAACCAGCGCCGCCGCCACCTGGCCGGTGAAGATCGCCAGCGGAAAATTCCAGGGACTGATGCAGGTGACGGGGCCGAGCGGCCGGTGCACCGGCCCCAGCGTGCGGCGCGCCTGTTCGGCATAATAGCGCAGGAAATCGACAGCCTCGCGCACCTCGGCCACCGCATTGGCGGCCGATTTTCCGGCCTCGCGGATGATGAGCCCGAGCAGATGCGGCATCCGGCCTTCCAGAAGATCCGCCGCCCGGTCCAGGCAGGCGGCCCGCTCGACCGGTGAGACGCCCCCCCAGGCCATGCCGTCTGCGGCAGCCACGGCCACGGCCTGCCGCGCCATGTCTTCGCTGGCCGCCGTGACGGTGCCGACGCGATCGCCATGATCGGCAGGATTGAGCACCGGCGCACTGTCGCCCGATATACCGCCAACGGCAACCAGCGGCGCGGCCTGCCAATCAACAGCAACACTTTCCCGCAGCGCCACCGATAGATCGGCAAGCAGGGCCTCGCTGGCGAGATCGAGCCCGGCAGAATTGCGGCGTCCCGCGCCGAAAAGGTTTTTCGGACGGTCGATCCGGTCATGCGGCGCGCCGGGGGATGCCATGGCCTCCGCGACATCGACCGGATCGGCCACCAGATCCTCCACCGGCACGCTGGCATCGCCGATGCGGTTGACGAAGGAGGAGTTGGCCCCGTTTTCCAGCAGGCGACGCACCAGATAGGCGAGCAATGTTTCATGCGTGCCGACCGGCGCATAGATGCGGCACGGACGGTTCAGGTTGGCCTTGCCGACAACCTCTTCATAGAGCGGCTCGCCCATGCCATGCAGGCACTGGAACTCGTAGGAACCCGGCGTGAAATCCGGCCCGGCCAGATGGTAGATGGTGGCAAGCGTCTGCGCATTGTGGGTGGCGAATTGCGGGAAGATCACATCGCGGGCAGCCAGCAGCTTGCGGGCACAGGCAATATAGGACACATCCGTGTGGACCTTGCGGGTGAAGACGGGAAAATCCTCAAGCCCATCGATCTGCGCCCGCTTGATTTCCGCATCCCAATAGGCGCCCTTGACAAGGCGCACCATCAGCCGATGGCCGGAGCGGCGAGCGATATCGATCACGAAATCGAGGACGAAGGGGCAGCGCTTGCCATAGGCCTGCACCACGAGGCCGATGCCGTTCCAGCCCACCAGCTGTGGATCGAACGCCAGATGCTCGAGCAGGTCGAGCGACAGTTCCAGCCGGTCCGCCTCCTCCGCATCGATGTTGAGCCCGATGTCATAGGTTTTGGCAAGCAGCGCCAGCGCCGCGACGCGCGGCAGAAGCTCTGCCATCACCCGTTCGGCCTGCGCCCGGCTGTAGCGCGGATGCAGCGCCGAAAGCTTGATGGAAATGCCCGGCCCGGCATGGACGCCCCGTCCGCCGGCGGCGCGGCCGATGGCATGGATCGCCGTCTCATAATCGCGGTAGTAGCGTTCCGCATCCGCCCTGGTGGTGGCTGCCTCCCCCAGCATGTCATAGGAGTAGCCGAAGCCCTTGTCTTCCATCGCCTTGGCGCGGCCAAGCGCCTCCTCGATGGTTTCGCCGGTCACAAACTGCTCCCCCATCATCCGCATCGCCATGTCGACGCCGCGGCGGATCACCGGTTCGCCGCAGCGGGCAATCAGCCGCGTGAGCGCCGTCGCAAGGCTGCGATCGTTGACGGTGGCCGTCAGATGCCCGGTCACGACCAGCCCCCAGGTGGCCGCATTGACGAACAGCGAACGACCGCCGCCCAGATGCGACTTCCAGTCACCGGCAGCAATCTTGTCGCGGATCAGCGCATCCCGGGTTGCGGTATCGGGAATGCGCAGCAGTGCCTCCGCCAGACACATCAGGGCGACGCCTTCCTGGCTGGAGAGCGCATATTCGTGCACCAGACCTTCCACTCCGCCGCCACGCGGCTTCTGACGCAGCGCCGTTACCAGCCGGCGCGCCGTCTCCCGGACCGCCGCCTTGTCGTTCTGCGCCAATCGCGCCGCCGATAGCAGCGGCTGCAGGCATTCCGCCTCCGGTCGGCGGCAGGCGGCGGTGATCGCCGCACGCAGGGTCGAGGCCTGCCCCACCGGTGGGGCAAATCGGGCAAAGGGAGCAGAGGAAGCAACGGAGGACGGAGCGCTTTGCAGGGTCATCGCCGGGATCTCGTTCACGACAAGGGGGAATGATGAGATCATACGACAAAAGTCTGATTTCAGCTGTTCTGAATTCATGGTCAAAGCTAGACGAATTCATTATTCTTTGCCGATAAAACCGGAGAAATTGACCATGGATGCAGAGAAAATCGAAGATATCGACGCCTTCGACCTGAAGATTCTCGATGCCGTGGCCGATAATGGCCGCATCTCGGTGACCGATCTGGCCAGCCGGATCGGCCTGTCGAAAACCCCGTGCAATGCCCGCCTGCGGAGGTTGATCGAGGATGGCTACATCCTGGGCTTCCGGGCCATCATCAACCCGCGCAAGCTGGGGCTCGATCACGTCGCCTTTGCCGAGGTGAAGCTGTCGGACACCCGGGAACAGGCGCTGAGTGAATTCAACGCTGCAGTCCACAAGATCAAGGAGGTGGAGGAATGCCACATGATCGCTGGCCGCTTCGATTACCTCCTGAAGGTGCGCACCCAGAATATCCGTCGTTACCGGGAGGTGTTGGGTGAAAAGATCTCCAGCCTGCCGCATGTCGCCAGCACCTCGACCTCTGTCGCGATGCAATCCGTGAAGGAGCGGTAGGGAGCGGAAATTGATCTTTACCAGTTAGGATCGGAATGACGTCGCTTTGGACAAGATTATTGTCCTTTTTCCGACAGATCGTACCATTTTAGGGTAAACTGCCCTCGCCGTTTCCGCGCAAGTCTGGCTGAATATGACGGCTCGCTCCTGGAGGAGTCGAGTTTTCCCCCAGATTGCCCTGCCTTTGGCGGGGCTTTTTTGTTTTCAGCGCCCGCCGTGCACGGTGGGCTGCTGTCGGCGCTGCTCCTTGGAACCGCGACCGACCATGCAGGTCGCGGTCCTTTTCGAATGGTCTCGTCAGAGCACGGCACTGCCGGCCATGAAGGCAAGCACCAGGAAAATGAGGAAGACAACGATGGCGATGAAGAACAGAATCCGCGCCACGGTGGCTGTCGCGGCCGAAATCCCGGAAAAGCCGAGAAAGCCGGAGATCAGCGAGATGACGAAGAAGATGAGTGCCCATTTCAGCATGGTATGATCCTGATCGTTCGGTGAATATATCGCTCAACGTCAGCGACCGCGCCCGGGTTCCACAGGGTCCCTCTCTGAAATCATGGGGAAGGAAGGCGGGCCATCTCGTCGGCTGCGGGATCGAGGCGATGGAACAGCCCGTTTTGTGGTACCCGCAGGATATCTAGCGAAGCACGGTTTTTCCATGCTAGGCACGACCGATGGATGCAATCTGACCTCGGGACGGTTGATTGCTGCATGACATCCCGTCCCGCCGCTGCCCGGCCTTCCTCGCGGGGGAGAGCATGCCGCCAGAATCCGGAGACTTGCCCATGACCTTACATACCGGCGCGCCTGCAGGCACCCGTGGCCTGCTCTTCAGCGGACCTGGCCTCATGCTGTTCGGCATGCTGATGTTTGCCTTGAACGATGCCATGGGGAAATGGCTGGTGGCGAGCTATGGCCTTGGCCAGGTGATCCTGCTGCGCAGCGTGGCAGCGCTGGTGATTCTCGTCCCGTTTCTCTGGAAGGATGGCTGGACGACGCTCCGCGCGGTCGAGCGGCCACGCCTACAGGCTGCCCGGGTCTTCTTCTCGACGCTTGAAATCTTCTGCTTCTACTATGCCGTCATGTCCATGCCGCTCGCCGACGTGATGACCTACTGGCTAGCAGCGCCGATCTATGTCGCAGCACTTTCCCCGCTCCTGCTCGGAGAGAAGGTGGGCTGGCGGCGCTGGAGCGCCATCGCCGTCGGCTTTGTCGGGGTGGTCATCACACTCGAACCCTCGAGCGCGATGTTCACTACGCCTGCCCTGATTTCCATCCTGGGCACTGGCGCCTTCGCCTTCATGCTGCTCTCCGGCCGCAGCCTGCGCAACACGCCGGACAAGGTACTGGTCTTCTTCCAGATTTCCGGCGCGGGGCTGGTCGGGCTGGTGATGGCACCGTTCGACTGGGCACCGCTTGGCAGTCCGGCGGCGCTGATCATGCTCTGCCTGCTCGGCATCATCGCCATGGGCGCGCATATCCTGGTCAACCGTGCGCTGAAAACCTCGGATGCCGCGAGCGTTGCGCCGCTGCAGTATACGCTGCTGATCTGGGCCGTTGTCTTCGGCTTCGTCCTGTTCGGGGAAGTGCCGCGCCTGACCATGGTGATCGGCGCGACGCTGATTGTCGGTTCCGGCCTCTTCATCTTCTTCCGCGAGCAGCAGTTGAAGCGGCGCGACAGGGTGCTGCCCGCAGTTCCCGAATAGGCTTCAGCCCTGCAGGAGACCGCGCCGCGCCAGGTTCTGCATCAAGGCACCGGTGCCGAACTGCCATTCCGGGCAGGCATCGCTGCGATCGACCCAGTTGACAAGACGCCCAAGCTTCGGCGTGGCGATCTCCACACGATCGCCCACCTCATGGGTGAACCCCTGGCCTTGGCCGCGGCGATCCTTCACGGGCGCGAACATGGTGCCAAGGAACAGCATGGCCCCATCCGGATACTGGTGGTTCCTGTTGAGAAGCTGGCGGGAAAGATTGGACGGGGCACGGCTGATCGCCGACATCGCGCTTTCGCCGGTCATCACGAAACCATCGCGCCCCTCGACCAGCAGGGACACCCTTGCGACCTCGAGATCCGACAGCGTAAACGCATCGTCGAACAGGCGGATAAAGGGACCGATCGCCGAGGAGGCATTGTTGTCCTTGGCCTTGCCGAGCAGCAGGGCCGAGCGCCCCTCGACATCGCGCAGGTTGACGTCATTGCCAAGTGTGGCGCCGACGATCACACCGTCGGAGCGGATGGCAAGCACCACTTCCGGCTCCGGATTGTTCCACTCGGACATCGGGTGAATGCCCACGCGCTGGCCGCAGCCGACTGAAGACATCGGCTGCGCCTTGGTAAAGATTTCCGCATCCGGACCGATTCCGACCTCAAGATATTGCGACCATAGGCCCATGTCCTGCAGCAGTGCCTTCACCTTGGCAGCCTGCTCGGACCCGGCAACGACGCCGCGCAGGCTGTCGCCGATCACAGGAGCAAGCTTGGCGCGCACTGCGTCGGCGCGCGAGGCATCGCCACGGGCCTGCTCCTCGATGACGCGCTCCAACATGCTGTCGGCGAAGGTCACGCCCGCAGCCTTCACGGCCTGGAGATCGCAAGGGGCCAGAAGATCGCCCGCCGAACCGTCAAGATAGGCCTCGAGCGGTCCAAGATCCTCATAAGCCTTACCGTGCAGATGCTTGGGGAGATCAGGCAGTTCGAGCAGCATGGACACGGTCGGAGCAAGCGTGTTGAGATCAACCAGCCGTCCATCCCGCACGAGAACGACGCAAGGCCCATCCTTCTGCTTCGACCAGACCCGGCCAATCAGAAGGGCCTCCTCATCCTCCGGCAGAATATCCGCCGCCCGCACGCGCATGTCCATATTCAACACGACCTCCCTTGATGTCAGACCACACCCTCCACGGCGCGGCTTTCTGGATCTAGGACAGATTTGCGGGGATTTCCACGCTGAAGTGGTTTTAGGGAACAGATGTCGATAGGGCGCAATCCGTTCGCCAGGCACCGTCAGGAGCGCCGATGTCAGACCAGAAGCCACTCACGAATACCTCTATGCACTGTGCTGCGCTGTCTATCCCAACAGAAGGGAAATAGACGGCTTGCCACCGTTTCCACACGGGTACAGACTATCGGTCTATTCAAAGCTGCGGTTTTTCATTTCACAAAGGCCAGACTTTTGTCGCCGCAAATGGAAAAATTCATCGATACATTTGATTGAGAGGCTTGTTCGTCTATGGTTCCTGATCGATCTGTCGTAGATCAAAGCAATGGAATGACCGTCCTGGTCTTTCTGAAAAGCCTGGACCTATCGGATGCCGGCGCGCTGAAACACGGGCTTCAGGCGATCTTTCCGGACGCCACCATTGGCACGGATGATCTCATGCCGCCCTATCTGTTCAGAGAGGGCGAGTGTCTCTGCGTCATCATGCACGTCGGCGCGCCCGCGCCGCTGCAACCCTCTGATCCGGAAATCAAGAATGCGCGGCTTTGGCCGAGTGCCTGGGGTGATATCAGAGCACACCGGTCACATCTGATCGTCACGGTGGCTGGCGGTAGTGATCCGGTAAAGCGGGCCTTGCTGGTGCAGCGGCTGCTTGCTGCAATCTTCCAGTCTGGCGATGATGCGATCGGCACGGTGTGCCCCCAGTCAGGCGCTCTTCTTCCGCGAAAAGCTGTTTTGGATCTTGTCGTGCAATCCGACCAGGTCGGCATACCGCTCTTCATCTCCTGCTTCTTTGCCAACGAAAAGAGGAGACTTTTTTCAAAGTCGGGCATCCTGTGCTCCACGAAAGGCCTCTCACAGTTCAACCTCACGGAGGTTGAAGCGCGCCGGTTCGCAGGAACGGTCGCGAATCTGCATCTGTTCGTGTTCGGCTTCTGCAGTTACTTGATCACATCGCGGCCTGACATCCGTGACGGTCATACGATTGGCATCAGCGCAACACAGAAGATACCGGTGAAGATTGAACGATCCCTGTTCTACCCGGATCAGATCTATTCCCTGCAGTTCGCGACCAGGGCTTAGTACGCCACCTCGCAGGGCCAGCAGTCTGAATAGGATGTGCAACAGAACGCTGCGCCATGCGGATCGTTCACATTTTCTCAAGGCTCCGGGTCCAATCGCAATCCCCGCCGATCAACTCGACGAGCTCGAAGTGATGCGCGAGAAGCTCGCTTGCGGAACTCGCCATGACACGAAGAACCCGTGACCTTGCCCCCAAGTTTTATCCAGTTTTGAGTTCGCTCCAGCGGTTTTGTGACGTGCTCCCCGATTTTGGGCCACCGGGAGCTGGAATTTTCC
>NZ_FTMR01000021.1:0-25311 GCF_900156005.1 Rhizobium sp. RU35A
CACACTCCGGACTCGGCTGGATGCCCCCTGCAGAGTTCGCTCAAACAATCAACCCGCGACGTGATGCGCTGCTGCACAGCCGGAATGGCTCCGCACCGCAACCCGCCGCTACCGCCCAAAATACCGCAAACCAAAACCGCTGGAGCGAACTCAAAACTGGATAAAACTTGGGGGCAAGGTCAACGTGTGCGATGAATGACTTCATTCCTTCGCGGACCTTGAGCGCAACGATGGCCTTGAGACCGTCAGGACCGCCGACATCAAAGGGATCGACTTCCTCCTCCTGCTCGGCACCTTCCTTGGACCCGGAAATGATTGCCGTTACGTCCTGGACCCTGAGACGGCCAGTTTCCCGCGCCACGCCGATCGCTTGTTCGATCTGCTCGGGGCTTGCCGAACTCAGCTTGCCGACAACGGTTGGGCCGACGGCGAGCTCGACGAGAACCTCCTTGTACGCAACCAGGTTACGTGCCGTGGCGCGCAAGGTTCGGATGTGACGCGCTGTGTAGCCACACCGCTCGGCCGCCCATTGTTCTACGGTTCCATCCGGCAGCAGGGTGGCTGCCTGTTCGAGGTGCTCACCGAGTTCGAAGGTCTGCTCGGTGGAGCGTCGCGTCGCGCTGATGAGAAAGATTGCGGTGCTTTCAAGGCGACTCTTGATGTCCTCGGGGACTCCATAGGCCTTGTAGAACTGGTCGGCGGATGGGGCGGGCGGCGGCGTCTTTTTAGTGCTGGGCATGAGATTACTCCTGTGTTGCTTTCATGCTGCAGGCTGTCTTGAAGACTGCCCATTAAGTATGAGGCAAAATTGAGTAATTTCAAATCAGAGTCGACTAATTCAATTGTCAACAATTAGAAATTTGCTTGGATCTTTACTTTAGACACTTGGAAAATCGGACCTATCCACAGGCGGGATCTCTTTTTTTGCTTTATTTCCACCCAAGTAAATCCCAAGCTCCATTTTGGGTGTCTCAGACCACCAAACCGACCCCTCGGAGCCCTTCACTTGCGCTTCCCATGAACAGCGCGACCTGGTAGCCAAAAGCTAATGGCGGGGAGCGCTCTGCGAGGGATCGGCGTGCAATGGCGAAGGCAGTTTTGACGACTAAGGTCGATCCGACCTATGACGACCTTCCGGAGCAGCGGTATCATTTTCCGCGCACATATCTGCGGCAGGTGGAGGCCGCGCGCGGAGACTGGATCGTCTACTATGAGCCGAGGCGGCCGAGCGGCGATTTGATGAAGACCGGCGGCAGGCAGGCTTATTTCGCGACGGCCAGGATCATCGACATCATCGAGGATCCATCGAAGGCTGACCACTTCTACGCGCTGATTGAGGATTTTCTGCCCTTCGACCACGCCGTCTCTTTCAAGGAAGCGGACCACTATTATGAGAGCGGTCTTCGCAAAGAGGACGGCTCCACGAACAAGGGGGCCTTCGGTCGCGCGGTCCGTAACATTTCCGACGCCGAATATGACCTGATCCTGGCCGCTGGCTTCGCGCATGTGCTGGGCAAGCGGGATCGGGAACGCGCAGAACCAGATCCGGTCGAGGAGGCGCGGATCGGTTTTGGGGCTAACCCGCAGATGCCTTACGAGGCCGACAGCGTCGACCGACGGATCATCTCCCAGGTGGTGCAGCGGCCGTTCCGCGACCGGGCGTTCTCAGTGGCAATCAAGTCAGCCTATCAAGACACCTGCGCCGTCACCGGCCTCAAGCTGATCAATGGTGGTGGGCGCTCGGAGGTTCAGGCCGCGCACATTCGCCCTGTGGCCGATGGCGGCCCGGACAGTGTCCGCAATGGCTTGGCTCTATCCGGCACCGTGCACTGGATGTTCGACCGCGGGCTGATCTCGGTCGATGACGACTACAGCCTGCTGATCGCGAGTGGTGGCGTTCCTGACACTGTAACACGGCTCATCAATCCGGAGCGACGCCTGCTTGTGCCGGCACGCGCCGATGAGCGGCCACATTCGCAGTTTCTACAATTTCATCGAAGGGAGAAGTTTAAGGGATGAGCATGCGGAAATAATTTCCGAGGTAGGTCAATTAATGAACGCGTCCGATAGCGGGTAGCAATCTCCTTCTTGCAATCAACCGCTGAGTCAGGAATGTATTCTGGACATTGGGAGGACTTGAATGAGCAGACCGTTCATGGTTCGCACACAGGGCTTTAGTCGATTGTTTGACGCATCAGAAGAGAGATCTGTGGTCGAGATAAAATGGCCAGGTGAGATCGGAGCTCCTGACGTTCGTAGCTTTCTCGGAGGTCGCGACCCGCAGGGCAGTGGCCTTTATGTCTGCACAGGCGGCTTCACGCGAAAGGCAAGCGAAGAACTGGAGCGGGCCGATATTTCGACCGCACTGATGGGCCCCGACGATCTCGTGAAGAGCCTGCTTGAGCAGTGCGATATGCTCGATCTTGAAACTCAACAGCTCGCTCCGCCGAAACGGATCTTAGTACCTGCATGGGCTTAGGCTAATGGGCTGTGTGCGGTTATACGGTTAGCTGAGAGTCTCAAGAAGTGCAGGAGTGCAAGCGAGTGCCTACCGAACGCCCTGAGCCCTATAAGATGTCATTCGTGGTGGGCGGCCTCTATCTTAATGAAAGTGTCGATGTTGCTGAGATTCATCGCAGTGCTGCGACTTGGCAGGAGACCCGTCAGCTCGCCTTCGGCAAGGGCATCACGTCGTTACCCAAGGCGGCATCAAAGTACCGCGCCCTCCGTGAAATTGCCAGTAGACTTTCCAAGCTAACGGATGCCGAGTTGCGGTTCTTCAGAGAAACGAGAGAGCGAGCAAACCAGCAGGCATTACTGTGGCTGGCGGTGTGCCGAGAATACCGTTTTATACGTGAGTTCGCCACAGAGGAGCTCAGGGAGCGCTTCAAGTCGTTCAAAAAAGATTTGCCGCTTGAAAGTTTCGACTCATTTCTTGCTCGGAAGGCTGAGTGGAGTGAGGGGCTTGCCAAAATAAGTCCTGCCACCAGCGCAAAATTGCGGCAGGTCCTTTTCAGGATCATGCGAGAAGCTGACATCATCTCACAGAGAAACGAGATACGTGCGGCCCGAATTTCTGCGCCACTACTTGCTATGTTGACCGAACACTGCGCGTCTGATCTCGAATGCTTCCCGGGATTGATATCTAGCGGAGAGAGAGCATAAATATGGCTGCAAGCCGTAAAGCTCGCGCTGAGCATCTTTTCAAAGTGATCACAAGCCACAGGTTTCTGACTAAACAAGGCCTCGGCAACGAGGTGCCTTTCTTCATTTATCCGTACGATGCGGGGGAGGGACTTTCGGTAATCGAAGACCGGCGAGACCTCATAGGCCGGATTGGTCACGCAGGGGTGACGGTCCTCGACCTCAGCCTTTACGATTTGTCGCTCGGAATTCTGGAGGAGCGCGGAATCCTGGAGCAGGTTCTAGAGGTCGAAAGCGAAACCGAGAAGAGCGAGCTACGGGAACTCCTTCAATCGGTTCTGGACCCTCAAGCCAATCTGATCCCGAAGATTGCCGAGGCAATCTCATCGAAACCCCATGATGTCATATTTCTGTCAGGAGTTGGCGAGGTGTATCCCTACATCCGCTCGCACAATGTCCTGAACAATCTGCAAAGTACGGCGAAGGATAAGCCGACGGTTCTCTTCTTTCCTGGAAGCTACACCCACGCGTTGGCGACCGGGGCGTCTCTGGATCTCTTCGGGTGCCTTCACGACGATAAGTACTACAGAGCATTCAATATTTTGAACTACGAGGTCTAATCCATGACGATCGCAATGCGCGACATTTTTGAAAAACCTGTCGATCGTTCCATCGATGGCGTCATCAAGGCGGATGACGAGGCGAGCCTTAGATTAGAGCTGGACGAATATGTCATTACAGGGGAAATCGGGCAGCGGCTTGAACAGTTCCTCGAGGCGTACAACAACTACAGCACCGCCAACGGCGTATGGATTTCTGGCTTCTTCGGGTCCGGCAAGTCGCACCTTCTCAAAATGCTCGCCCTGCTTCTGGAGAATCGCGAAGTCGACGGGATCAAAGCGTTCGACATCTTCGCCGAGAAAGAAGAGGTGAAGAACAATCCGATGCTCGCTGGCGCTTTGCGCGTCGCAGTGTCGATTCCTTCCAGATCGATCCTGTTCAATATCGATCAGAAGGCCGACGTCATTTCTAAGACGGATGTCGACGCGCTGCTGTCAGTGTTTCAGAAAGTGTTCGATGAAATGTGCGGCTACTACGGAAAGCAGCCACATATTGCACAGTTTGAGCGGCAACTGGATGAGCGTGGGCAACTTGATGCCTTCAAGGCCGCGTTCCTTGAACTCTCTGGGAAGCCCTGGGAAACCCGCGGCAGAGAAGAAGCCTTGCTGGAAGCAAGGAACATTGCAGCAGCGTTTGCCAGCGCCACCGGGACTGACGCAGCAGATGCGAAAGACATCCTCACCCAGTATCGCAAGGATACCCGGGTTTCGATCGAGGATTTCGCCAACACGGTCAAAGCTTGGATCGACAGACAAGTGCCTCGGTTCCGACTGAACTTCTTTGTCGATGAAGTCGGCCAGTACATCGCTGACAATGTTAAGCTGATGACCAACCTGCAAACGATCGCAGAGAGCCTGAATACCAAGTGCAAAGGTCAGGCGTGGATTATTGTCACAGCGCAGCAGGCCCTGACCGACGTCGTGGGCGATATGACGGCGCGACAGGAGAACGACTTTTCCAAGATCCAAGCCCGCTTTTCCAACCGCATGCCGCTGAACTCAGCGGATGTCGCGGAAGTCATCCAGAAGCGGCTTTTGTCGAAGACCGATGCGGCACAGATCACCCTCGGCAATCTGCACGACAAGGAAGTCGGCAACCTTAGAACCCTCTTCGATTTCGCTGACGGTGCCATTCGGCTGAAGAACTATCGTGACCGCCAGCACTTCATCGCGAGCTATCCGTTCCCGCCCTACCAATACACCCTGTTTCAGATGGCGATCACGTCGCTCTCGCAACACAATGCATTTGAGGGAAAGCACAGCTCGGTCGGCGAGCGCTCCATGCTTGGCGTGTTCCAGCAAGTTGCTAAGGCACTCGCGGATGAGCCGGTAGGCGGCTTGGCCACCTTTGACCTCATGTTCGAGGGCATCCGCACAGCCCTGAAATCGTCGGTGCAGCAGTCCATTCAGATTGCAGAGCGAAACCTGGACGACCCCTTCGCCCTTCGTGTCCTGAAGTCGCTGTTCCTTGTCAAATATGTCAAGGAATTCAAGTCGACTATCCGCAACATCAGCATCCTGTTGCTGTCGGAGTTCGATGCGGATCAAAGCGAGCAACGCCGGAAAATCGAGGAGGCTTTGGCTCGGCTCGAGCGTGAGACCTACATCCAGCGCAACGGGGATGTGTACGAGTTCCTCACCAATGAGGAGAAGGACGTCGAGGCCGAGATCAAAGCGCTCGACATCGATCCCGCGGAGATCACCAAAGCTCTCGAAGAGCTCGCCTTCGACACCATTCTGCGTCACCGAAAGATTAAGCATCTGACGACGGGCTATGAATATGCCTTCAGCCGGAAGCTCGACGATCATCTCCTGGGCCGGGAGTATGAGCTGTCCATCAACATCATCAGCCCGGAAGGTGATGATGTCTCGGCACCGGAGACGGTGCGCATGCGCAATCTCGGGCGGGAAGAGCTTGCGGTTGTTCTGCAGCCGGATGTCCGGTTCATGAGAGACCTGCGCCTCTACCGCCAGACAGACAAATACATTCGCCAGTCGCGCACCGGCTCACCACAGCCGGGCCGTGACCGCATCATACTTGAGAAAGGCGAGCAGAACGGTCGCCGCGCAAAGGATCTCGAGCTACGGCTTCGCAAGCTCGTGGCAGATGCGCGCCTCTTTGTGCGCGGTGATGAGCTGGACATCGGCGGGGACGAGCCACAGGAGCGGATCGTAAAGGCGTTCCAATCCCTCGTCGACAAGGTCTATGTCAATTTGCCGATGCTGCGCGGCGTAACTTATCAAGAGTCCGACATCGCCAAGGCGGCAAGTCTGGCCAACGATCTGCTAGGCGACACCGGCTTGAAGGAGGAGGAGCAGGAAGTCCTCAATCACATCCAGGCGCAGTCACGCAACGGCGTAAAGGTGTCGGTCAAGTCTCTGACAGAGCGGTTTGGCGCCAAGCCCTATGGTTGGCCGACGGTTTCCACGCTTTGCCTCACCGCCAGCCTCGTGGCTAAGGGCAAATGTGAAGCGCGCTCTGATGGTTCGCTCCTGGAGGGTGCCGGTCTCTCGCGCGCGCTTAACAACAGTCACCAGCTCGGCAACATTCTGCTTGCACCTCAACTGGAGTTTACCGCAGCGCAAATTCGAGCTGTGAAGGATCTTTACCGCGAGCTGTTTGGACAGCCAGCGGATGGATCCGATGCGCGAGTCCTCGGTGGCGAATGGGCAGAGAGCGCGCGGAAGCTCTCGGATGAGCTCAGCAGATTGCTAGCGGACAGAAACAACTATCCGTTCCTTGTCGCGCTGGAGCCGCTGCGGGACCGCGTGGCTGACATGGTTGGAAAGCCTCCGGCCTGGTACATCACCGAGCCGTTGAAGCGGGAAGACGAGCTGCTGAACGCGAAGGAGGACGTCCTCGATAAGATCCGCAGTTTCATGGCGGGCGCACAGCGCGAGATCTATGACGATGTCCGTAAGTTCATGCAGTCGCAACAGGCCAATATCGGCTATGTCGACGTCAATGCGGGCGAAAAGCTGGAAGCGGCGCTGAACGATCCCCATTGCTACAAGGGCAATGTCATTCAATCATTGAAGGCAGATCTCTACGCCCTGAAGGACAAGGTGGAGCTGGAGGTTCTCAAGGAGCGAAAGGCGGTCGTGGCGGCGGTCGACGAATGCGCGGCGAAGATTGCCTGGACGCCGGAGTTTCAGGCGCTGGATGCCGAGCATCAGGAGAAGATCCGGCGCAGCATCGATACCCACAAAGCTGGTGTCGAAGCAGTCGACATGATCCCAATCCTGCGCGATAGGGCCAATGGTGCCCGAACAAGTATGATGCAGCAGATCCTGGCGGAAATTGCCCGGATGACACCTTCGCTTGTTGTGCCTCCTAAGCCCGAGACACCGGGCATGGCGGAGCGGCCACCTCCTCCGGTTGAGCCACCAGCCTATATCCACGCATCGCAAATCAAGGTTGCCTATCCGCGGCCCTACCTCGCGGAGGAGGTCGATGTGGATCAATACGTCAATGAACTGCGCAAGACCCTGCTGGCCGAGATTGCCGCAGGCAAGAAAGTGATCGTCTAATGGATACCAATGCCCTGAAGAAATTCGCGCAAAGCGCGCGCAACCTGCTGATCGATCAGGTTACCGCAAAACTGGCTGTGGTGCTGGACCCCGCCTCTGCGGCGCGACGCGAACAGCCGGCGGCGGTCAAGGCACTGGAAGGCGCGATCCGTGAGACAAGCGAACGGCAGGTGATCGAACAGGTGGCCTATACCTGGTTCAACCGCTTCACGGCGCTCCGCTTCATGGATGTGAACGGCTACACCAATCCGCGTGTGGTCTCCCCGGCAGATGGCGCAACGCGGCCGGAAATTCTAGCGGAAGCCATGGCGGGCAATCTGCCCGAAAAGGCACCCGCCAGCATTTCGGCTTTGCTGGAAGGCCGCAGCCCCTCCAACGATCCGCAGGCGGAAGCCTATCGCCTGCTTTTGGTTCATGCCTGCAATGCCTGGCATGGGACCATGCCCTTCCTGTTTGAAAAGGTGGGCGATTATACCGAACTCTTGATGCCGGAAGATCTGCTGTCGCCCACATCCATCCTCGCAAGGTTGCGCGAGGCGATGGCGGAGGATGCCTGCGCGGATGTCGAAATCATTGGCTGGCTCTATCAGTTCTACATCTCGGAAAAGAAGGATCAGGTTTTTGCCGGGCTGAAGAAGAACATCAAGATCACGGCGGAAAACATTCCCGCCGCAACCCAGCTTTTCACCCCGCACTGGATTGTCCGCTATCTCGTGGAAAACTCGCTGGGGCGGCTGTGGCTGCTCAATCGCCCCGCCTCGAAACTGGCCGCGCAGATGGAATATTACATCGTGCCGGAAGAGCCGGAAACGGATTTCCTGAAGATCGGCAAGCCGGAAGAGATCAAGATCTGCGATCCCGCCTGCGGCTCCGGCCATATGCTGACCTACGCCTTCGATCTGCTCCATGCGATCTATGAGGAAGAGGGCTACGACCCGACGGATATCCCGGCGCTGATCCTCAAGCACAATCTCACCGGCATCGAGATCGATGACCGCGCGGGCGCATTGGCGGCCTTTGCACTTTCCATGAAGGCAGCAGCAAAACTCGGCCGCCGCCGCTTCCTGCGCATGGAGGTCAAGCCGGATATCGTCGTGCTACAAAACGTCAGTTTCACCTCAGCCGAGCTGACGGATGTGGCCGCCGTGGTGGGCAAGGATCTGTTCACCGATGCGCTGCGCGAAACGCTGACGCAGTTCGAACAGGCCAAGAATTTTGGCTCACTGATCGTGCCCAAACTGCGCGACCCCGCAGAAACACTGCGGCTGGTGGAGGCACGGGATTTCAGTTCGGACCTGCTGCTGAAGGAGATGCAGGCGCGTGTCGTTGCCGTGCTGCGCATGGCGGAGGCGCTGTCGCCGAAGTATTATGTGGTGGTCGCGAACCCGCCGTATATGGGCGGGAAAAGCATGGCCTCTAAGCTACAGGACTTCGCGAAGGTTAAATATCCGGACTCTAAATCTGACCTCTTCGCAATGTTCATGGAACGAGCTGGGGAGTTACTATTAAATCGCGGAATGACTGCAATGATAACAATGCAGTCATGGATGTTCTTATCGTCTTATGAAAAATTGCGCTCGACGCACATCGAAAATAATCCAATTATCTCTATGGCTCACCTCGGGACCCGTGGCTTCGACTCTATTGGGGGCGACGTGGTTTCCACGACGGCGTTTGTACTTCTAAAAACTAATCTAACAAGCACCTCGGGAGATTTCGTCTCACTCCTTAATGGCCGCAATGAAGCTGAGAAATCTGCGCAACTCAGGTCCGCTACAACCGTTGCATCCGAGTTTAGGTTCAAAGCAGTTCCAGCAAAATTCGAAGCTATCCCTGGCCGACCGATAGCATACTGGGCATCAGAAACCATTGTTTCAGCATTTTCAAATGAGGTGCCGCTCGGTAGCATTATCAAGCCTCGCCAGGGCCTAGCAACTGGAAATAACGATCGCTTTTTGCGTGCTTGGACGGAACTCTCAATAGACCGAGTTGGGTTTGGCCTACCAGATCGTCAAGAAGCTGCAAAATCCGGATTTAGATGGTTCCCCTATAACAAGGGAGGCGAATGGCGAAAGTGGTTCGGGAATCTCGAGTTTCTAGTAAACTGGGAGAACGATGGATATGAAATTCGAAATTTCACCGATGAGAAGGGAAAATTAAGATCAAGACCGCAGAATACAGAATATTACTTTCGAGAAGGGATTACATGGGCTGACATTACTACCAGCAGCTTTGCGGCACGATATGCTCCGGTGGGCAGCATATTCGATGTCAAAGGTTCATCCGGGTTCCCCGCGCCACGACATCTTCATATGTGCCTCGCTCTGGTGAATAGCACATTGATGACAGAGTTTATGTCGATATTGAATCCAACGGCGACTTTCCAAGTCGGCGATATGGCAAGAATTCCCTTCATCTCTTCCTTGCGGCGCACTGATACCATTTCCGATAACAGTCAGAAGCTCTGCTTGTTCGCAAAATTCGACTGGGACTCCTACGAAACCTCGTGGGATTTCACCTCGCTGCCGCTGCTCTCGCCCGATCACCGGGATGAGACGCTGGACGCAAGCTATGCCCGCCTGCGCGCCCACTGGCAGGGCATGACGGATGAGATGAAAGCGTTGGAGGAAGAGAACAACCGCATCTTCATCGATGCCTATGGACTTCAAGACGAGCTGACGCCCGAGGTGCCGATTGAGGAAATCACGCTCACCTGCAACCCGGCCTATCGCTATGGCGTGAAGGGCACGGTGGAGGAGCGGGAAGCGCGGTTGAAGGCCGATACCATGGCCGAGTTCCTTTCCTATGCCGTCGGCTGCATGTTCGGTCGCTACAGTCTCGATGCGCCGGGGTTGATCCTTGCCAATCAGGGCGAGACGCTTTCCGATTATCTGGCCCGTTTGGCAGAAAAGGGCGTGACGGAGCCGAGCTTCATGCCGGATGCGGACAATGTGATCCCCGTGCTGGATGGCGACTGGTTCGCCGACGATATTGTGGGCCGGTTCCGCAAGTTCCTGCGCGTGACCTTTGGCGAAGAGCGTTTTCGCGAAAACCTTGCCTTCATCGAGGCGCAGATCGGCGACATCCGCAAATACTTCACCCGGACCTTCTATGAGGATCATCTGAAGCGCTACAAGAAGCGGCCGATCTACTGGATGTTCTCTTCGCCTAAGGGCACTTTCCAGGCGCTGATCTATATGCACCGCTACCGGCCCGAGACGGTCTCCGTGCTTCTGAACGATTATCTGCGCGAGTTCATCCGCAAGCTGGAGGCCGAACGGGCCCGGCTGGAAAAACTTGAAGACGATCCTTCTGCCAGCCAAGCGCAAAAGACCAAGGCGATGAAGGATGCGAGCGCCATAGCCAAGCAGATCACCGAGCTGATGGAATGGGAACGCGATGTGATCTTCCCGCTAGCACAGAGGAAGATTGAGATCGATCTGGATGACGGTGTGAAGCGCAATTACCCGCTGTTCGGCGCAGCTTTGAAGCCCATCAAGGGGCTGGAGGCGGCGGATGAATGATCGCATCGCCGCCAGCCTGCGGCGTCTGTTCGACGAGCACCGCATTGTATTCTGGTACGATACCGACCGCGACATGCGGGCGGAGTTCGATGCGCTCGATCTGCCCGGCGTGACCAAGCTGGAGATTGCCAACAACGAATTCGGGCTGAAGTACCGCATCCTCCGGCAGGAGCCTGACGGCCGCTTCCTGCTGTTCAGGGACGGGCCTGAGCCGCCAAGCGCGGACAACTGGCTTCTCGATGTGCAACTGGCCACCACCGTGTTCAAGGCCGATCAGGCGGCGATCTGGGTGGCGGAACTTGGCGTGCCACTGCAGTTCATCGATACGGTGCGCGCCCATGCCGGCTTCTTTGCTGCCAAGCCCCGGATCGACGCGCTGAAGAAGCTGCTGCACACATCCGACACCCATACCCAGATGCGCCTGAAAATGCTGGCCGTCTGCGTTGGCGCCGAGGGCGGTCTGGATACAGTGATCGAAGCGCTGCTGGGTGAGCTTGCCGCGGGCAAGGATGAAGGTCTGCGGATGATCGACCGCTCTGCCCTGATGGAATTCTTCTGGACGCAAGTTGGTCAGGCCTATGGCTACAAACCGACTGAGCCGGATTTCGAGGACTTCGCCATTTCGCTGTTCCAATCCGCCTATGCTCGTGTGCTGGGCGAGGATGGAGCGCTCAATGCCGAGGCTCTGCTCGTTTTCCGCCGCTGGAAGAACAACCGCCATTGGGCGGATGCCTTCGAGACGATTTCTGCCCGGTATCAGGATCTGCTGGAGATCCCCGCCGACCTGAAGAAGCGCGATTTCCGAACCTTCGTCAGCGTTGATCACTTCGAGGAAATCGACCGCGAGATCATCCGCCAGATCGTGCAGGCGCTTTCGGCACAAAGCGTTGGCGCGCCGGAGGTGATGACGTGGGTGCGAGAACGACGGCAGAGCCATTGGTATCCGAAATACGAGGACATCTATCAGGCCATCGGTTTCGCCACTGAGTTTCAGCAGGCGCTGGCCGAGGCCCATCTCGGTATGACCAGTGTGGCCGAGGGTGTGCAGCGCTATGTCAGCACCTGGTATCGGCTCGATCAGCTCTACCGCAAATTCATCTACCACATGCAAAAGAGCGGTCAGGCGCAACTACTGGCAGACCTCTACGAGTCAGTCGAGAACCGCTACACCAACAGCTATGTTCTGGCGGTGAACGACGCGTGGCAGGACCAGATCGCGCGATTGAGCGACTGGAAGATCCCCGGCTACCCATCGCAGGCCGATTTCTATCGTGAACAGGCGGCGGAGTATCGCCGCAAGGACCAGAAGGTTGCGGTAATTATTTCCGATGCGCTGCGTTTTGAGGTCGCCGAGGAATGCCTGCGCCGGATCCGGGCGCTTGATCGGTTCGATGCCGATCTCAAGCCAGTGATCAGTTCGCTGCCAAGCTATACCCAGCTCGGCATGGCCGCACTCCTCCCTCACAACGAGCTGGCCATGGCTGAGGATGGCAGTGGCGACATTCTCTCCGGTGGTGAAAATACGAAAGGCCTCGCTGCTCGTGAAAAGCTGCTGGCTGCCGGTCGCAGTGGCGACACCGCCAAGGCGCTGAAATTCGAAGACGTGATGAACATGCGCGTCGAAGACGGAAAGGCGCTCTTCCGCGACAACCACATCATCTACATCTACCACAACCGCATCGACGCGATTGGCGACAAGATGCAGACGGAGCATCTTCTCCCGGAAGCAGCCCAGGACGCCATCGAGGATTTGACCAAGCTGGTGCGCAAACTGACGTCCGCCAACTTCTCGAACATCCTCATCACCGCCGACCACGGCTTCCTCTATCAGCATCGCTCCCTGGACGAGAGCGATTTTGCCATCGCCGATCCGAAGGGTCAGGAGATCCTGTTCCGCAACCGCCGCTTCGTGATCGGACGGGGTCTTGCGGCAACCGATGGAATGAAACATTTCACGGCCGCCAATCTCGGCCTTTCCGGGGACTTGGACGTTCTCATCCCCAATTCCATCAACCGCATGCGGGTGAAAGGGGCTGGCAGCCGTTTCGTTCACGGCGGGGCCAGTCTGCAGGAGATCGTCATTCCGCTGATCCGGGTGGGGAAACAGCGGGAGGCGGATGTCGGTCAGGTCGAGGTGCAGATCTTCGTCTCGGGCCGCAGCCTGATCTCCTCCGGGCAAACGGCTGTCACGCTTTATCAGTCGCAGCCGGTGTCGGAGAAGATGCGACCGCGCGAGGTATTGGCGGGCATCTATGCGACAGACGGAACCTTGATTTCCGACGAATACATTCTCGTTTTCGACTTCAGTTCCGACAATCCCCGCGAACGGGAGATGCCGCGCAAGTTCCTGCTGTCACGAGAGGCCGACCGTTTCAACAATCAGGATGTCATCCTGAAACTGCGCGAGCGCGTGGGCAAGACACGCCTTTATCAGGATTATGCCACGCATCGCTTCCAGTTGCGCCGCGGCATAACCACCGACTTTGATTTCTGAGGACCGGCCCATGAGCGATCTCGACAGCAAGATCAATGAACACTTCGCTGGCTTCGTGGTCCGCAAGGACCTCGTGAAGGCCGTGAAGGGCAATGCGATCGTGCCCACCTACGTGCTCGAATACCTGCTGGGCCAATATTGCGCCACAGACGATGAAGCATCGATCCAGACGGGTATCGAGACGGTGAAGGACATCCTGCGCAAGCACTATGTCCACCGCAGTGAAGCGGGGTTGATCCAGTCCACCATCCGCGAGCGTGGCCGCTACAAGGTCATCGATCAGATCAGCGTGTCGCTTAACGAAAAGACCGACAGCTATGAGGCGGTGTTCGAGAACCTCGGCATCAAGAAAGTCTCTGTCGACAGCACGACCGTGAAGGCGCATCCCAAACTGCTGGTCACCGGCGTCTGGTGCATCGCCGATGTGCAGTATGAGTTTACCGAGGAGGCGCGGACTTCGCCGTGGATCCTGGAATCCATCAAGCCGATCCAGATCGCCAAGGTGGATTACGAACAGTATCGCGATGTTCGCCAGGCCTTCACCACCGATGAATGGATCGATCTTCTGATGCAGAGCATCGGCTTTCGCCCGGAAGTCTTCGGGCGGCGCAGCAAGCTGCTGCAATTGCTCCGTCTCATCCCCTTCGTGGAGCGGAACTATAACCTCATCGAACTGGGACCCAAGGGGACCGGCAAGTCACACGTCTACTCGGAATTCTCCCCGCACGGTCAGTTGATCTCGGGCGGTGAGATTACGATCCCCAAGCTCTTCGTAAACAATTCGAACGGCCGCATCGGCCTTGTCGGCTACTGGGACGTGGTTGCGTTTGACGAGTTCGCCGGACGCGAAAAGACCGCCAACAAGGCGTTGGTCGACATCATGAAGAACTACATGGCAAACAAGACCTTTTCCCGCGGGGTGAACCCCATGGGTGCAGAGGCCAGCTTCTCCTTTGTCGGCAACACCGATCATAACGTGCCATATATGCTTAAGAACAGCGACCTGTTCGAGGCACTGCCGACCCAGTTCCACGATTCGGCCTTTATCGACCGCCTGCATGCCTATCTGCCAGGGTGGGAAATTGACGTCATTCGCGGTGAGATGTTCACGAAGGGCTACGGCTTCATCGTGGACTACCTTGCGGAAATCCTGCGCCATCTGCGGTCCGAGGATTTCTCCAACCGCGTGCACCAGTACTTCAAAGTCAGCGAAAAGATATCGGAGCGTGACCGCGCAGCGATCTCCAAGACCATGTCTGGGCTCCTCAAGCTGATCTTTCCGGATGGCAGTCAGACAGAGGCTGAGGTTGAGGAATTGCTGCGTCTCGCTATGGAGAGCCGCAAACGTGTGAAGGATCAGCTCGCCCGCATCGACAGCACCTACCCGGAGGTGGACTTCCATTTCATAGGTGCTGACGGTGTGAAGCGAAACGTGACCACGGTGGAGGAAGAAGAGTATCCGCAGTTCTACCATATCAAGGGTGGCGCTGTGGGCGACGATCGCGAAGATGCGCCACTGGATTTACTGGTCGTATCGCCGATGGATCCGACGAAAGTGGTAGGGGCACCCGTTGTTTTAGCGGAAAAAGCAGCCGTTTCAGATACCGTTGCGCTAGCGGAGGGTCACTTCGTCTATGCGGAAAACCGCAAAGGGGTAAGCTATGAAAAGCTATTCGGTCCTCATTTGGACGGAGCTTCTCTGGTCGTCGTAACCGATCCCTACATTCGCCTCTTCTATCAGATCCGTAACATGATGGAATTTGTTGAGATGCTGATACGTCGCAAGAGGCCCGAAGATCAGATGAAGGTCCATCTGGTCACGGGACCAGACGAAGGCAACGTGTCGCGTCAACGAGAGCTGTTGGATTCGATAACTGCGGCATGCACAGGCTCGGGGATCGAGTTTAGCTGGGCTTTCGATTCATCCGGAACTGCTCATGCCCGTGACATCGTCACGGATACTGGTTGGAAGATTGTGCTGGATAGAGGGTTGGACATATTCCAGCCACCGATCAAAACCGAGGGCTTCTCCTTGGGAGATCGCCTGCAGGAGCACCGGGTGATAAAGGGGTTCTATGTCACCTATGTGCGGATTGCAGAGCAAGCAGTCCAAGCCGGATAGTTTGCCGCTAGCCTCTAATTGCACCTCACGGTCGACAGGTGTCTTACCTGCTCCGCTGGATACACTGGGCAAATTTGACAAGTACCGCACGCAAAGAGGGTGCTCCCCGTGGATTAAAACTCCTCAGCATGTATTGTTCGCACGGTGGAGTTGAGGGCAGCGATTCGCGTGAGTATGGGGTACAGTAGCGCTACAGAGATTCAAAGGCAGGCAAAACCGTCAGCAGCAAGGCAGCTTCTTGACGATATCCTGAGGCGTAATGGTTTGGACCGACCCAACGGACAGCCCATTTACCGGTATCGTATATCGCAGGCCGAGTTCCAGCGTGGACGTGAACTCCTCGAAAGATCTGCGGCTTTTCTTGACGGGCGCAATGCGCCGCTTTGCGCAGTCTTCGCACTTGTGACCTCAGAATGGTACCGACGCGAAGCAAGATCGCTATGGCGAGTATGGTCACATATTGGTGTCGTGCCTGATGCCCTAAGGGTCAGCGATAGAAACGATATAGCAGATGTCGGACTGGCTTGGTGGGGTCAGTCGCCAAAGATAAGTCGCCACTCGAACAGGAAGCGGCGTGAATTTCTGCTGACTCTCGCATTGAATGGTGGGCTACCTTCTTCGCTCATAGTTGGTGAGACCGGCAGCCGCGTCCGGCGGTTCTTCCTGGGCGTGATGGAAGACGCTCTTTCTAGTGGGGCCGTGCCTACTGAGAGCGACCTGGTTGAATTCGCCGAAGGTAGGGCAGAAATTCTGCCCGACAGCTATCGGGATGACACGATTTATGAGCTGACGGCAGAATTGATCGGGCATCTTCATGCCTGCCGAATGAAACTTCCGCACGAAGAACGGCAGGCGAATCCGGCTGGCTGGCTCGACCTTCACGACGCTGGGTGGCGGGAGCGTCTTCCTATTCACCTCCCTGAGGAGGTCGCAGCTTGTAATCGCCTGTTCAACAACCTGCTAACGATCGAACCTCGAGCACGCGGACACGGCGTCGGCCTTAGGAGATATTTGTTTCGGGCATCCTCTGGCGATTGGAAGCAAGGGTTCGTCGCTCTTGCCGATGGCCAACTTGCGTTCGATGCTCTGGCTAACTTCAGCGAAGGCCGTTTTCGCGCCTACTTCTCGGGAAGCGCCGGGCAGCTTATCTCTCGCGAATTTGCTCAGCTATACAGGTCGGAAACCGAAAAAAACGGAAGTTTTTCAGTGATATCTCGCTCTACCGGGCGGGTTAGCCTGGTAGGTCCCGTACTGTTTTCGGAAGCCATCACCGTAACCCTGCTACGTGACGGAAAGCCTATACCACAGGTGTGCTGGCCCGGTGGGTCGCCGAGGACCTCAAACTGCTTTGTTCTCCGTCCAACTGATCGAGAGGATCGTTTAGAGCTGCTTGCAACCGGCTCCGTTCGTTCCACGCTGCCGATTCTATTCGTGCTGACCTCCAAGGGCTCGATAGTATCAGGCCATGCGGGTGGAGCTGTCAGTAGTATCTGGGACGACAATACATCTGCGTTGTGGCAGATAGAAGGGATGGCGTCAGTCGAGACACCATCCGGCGAGCGATACCGGGTCCAATCGCAGGCCGACACATCCGATGATCGACGCTTGGAATTCGAACAGCTCTTTCTTCCAAACCTGATTTTCGAAGATGCGTCCCTCGTTGCGGTCGAGGCTCCGCTAAGGATCAGGCAACTCGGTAGGGATGGCGGTGAGGAAGGCAAAGGTACAGTACGCATCTTGAAGTCGGGTCGACCGATCGATGCCCGTGACGAAATCTCTGGCCTTGTGACTGCACAATGGCAGGACCACGAAGGATTCATCATCGATCGAGCTCGTCTGCTTGTGTTGCCCCAAACTGGCAGAGTGTTGGGACACATTGACATTGACGGCGCCCGAGTTGAGTGGCGCAACCTACCAGGCTGGCGGGTCGACGCGCTGGATGTCGACGGCGCCCTCGCACCGACGAGAAACCGAACCATTGACAGTTGGCTGTGCCCCTGGGCCGGCACCCGAAACGGCTACCAACGAATTCAAATTACTGATCCCGCAGGCAACTCAATCCGGGCGCGACTCCGTCTGATGGCAAACCAGATTGTGCTGCTGGATGCCAGCGGGACAGTCCGTAATGATCGACCTGAACTATCCCTCGCAGAGCTTCGTGGCTCGCTCTTACTTACCGATAGACCGTTGCTCGTGGATCTTGATTTAAGGCGTGCGGGAGCAAGCCGAGCTCTGATATCTCGCAGAATAGAGGGCGAGACGCCAATGGTCCGCTTTGTCGATCTTGCACAAAGCCTGTTGGGGTTATCCAACGAACGCGGGCCAAGCGTTTTCCTGCTTGATGACAGCCAGCGAACAATATGCAGCATACGGCGGCCACAGGAGCAGCCAACAATCGTTGGCGACCGAATTGAATTCGCTAGTGCGCCCGCAAATGGTGAGATCACCGTCGTGCGATCACTGAGACACCCCGATGAGGAACACGTGCTCGGCGATGATCAACAGCTAAGCCTGCCATTGCCAGCAGGAATTTCGGGGCCGCTCCTCGTCTATCGGAGGAAGGGCGACGCAGTGACAACCCGACCGACGGTCACGATTGGCGCACGGGACGCGGTGTATGAGGAGCCAGCCGACGCGATAGCGCAGGCTGCGCTGCTCGAAGACGAGGTGACTCGCCGTCGCGCCTATCACGCATTGTTTAAGGAGGTTGCGGTCGATGCCGCCGCGGGCTCTACGATTTCTCGCATCGTGCGCACGGTCCATTCGTTACGAGGCCTCAGTCCTCGTGCAATGGACATTACGCGCGAGCTTCCAAAGTTCCCGACCTTGTTGTGCCGCCTGCTGCTAGCGGCCAATAGCGAGCGTGTCGACAGCATCCTCGGGCTTGAACGTGACCTCCCGTTTCTTTGGATGGCTCAGCCAATCGACCCTTGGCAAGATGCAGCAGTTGCGGAATGGGAGCGCGCGAAAGTTGAATTTGCACTCTTCTACGATACGTCAGAGGCGCAGAGGCAAGCTACTGCTTTGATGATGGAGAGGATCGGTTTCCTAGTTGAGCGTACCCAATGGTTTGCCGGGATCCGCGCGGAACTTGGCTTTGGTGGCGAATTGGATGGCAGCTTACGTCAGCTCGCCCAAGATCACGTTCGCCTACAAGTCGATCAATCGGAACCTATCGCGACGACGCTGATAGTGGATGCAGAACGCGCCGGGCTTCCAGCAGATGTAGCGAGTTTGAACTACGAGCACTATGCGACACTCGTCGCCCCTGTCGTCCTAGCGGCTGTTGCAAAAAAACGTCTTGAATGGTCGCCGTCGATAGCCGCTGGCTTACGTAACGCAATCGACATCGATCAGAACTACGTCACTGCAGCCTTCCCTCATTGTTTGAAGCACTTCCAGTCATGACAATACGACCCTTCGAGACTTTATCGCGGCTCCGTCACCGCATGGCGGAAGCGATTGTCGCCCAGTCGGGCGTGCGCAATCCGTCACTCGCTGCACAACTTCGCCATTCTCTGTCACGAGCCGACTCCGAAGGTGCCCTTATCCCGGCCCCGATTATTGAGGGGGCATTTCCATTCGTGCCCGCAGACAAAAGGCTGGCAGAGCTATCCGGCGATGTGCTGGCGAGCGCCACGGTGGACGCGTTGGTCGGAGACGATACGGGGCGCGGCTACTCGTTTCCACGGAACCGGCGCCCTTACCTGCATCAGCTTGCCGCGTGGAATACGCTAACTTCTTCGGAGACGAAGAGTGCCCTGATTACTGCGGGCACGGGTTCGGGAAAGACCGAATGTTTTCTTGTTCCTCTGCTCGACTCGCTATTTCGGCGCCAAGAGCGAGCAACTGGCGTTGAAGCAATCATGCTGTATCCGCTCAACGCGCTAATCGCCAGTCAGCAGGAGCGGCTCGACGCCTGGACAAAGCCGGCCGGTGGCAAGATCCGCTACTGTTTATACAACGGTAACCTTCCTGAAACGCACAGTAGTGTGGTCCAACGCGACAAGTTGTCGTCGAATCCGCAGCAGGTACCAGATCGAAAAACGTTGCGTGCGTCTCCGCCTCCATTGCTCGTCACCAACCTGACAATGCTAGAATATATGCTCGTTCGGCCACAGGACCGTCCGATCATTGACCACTCGAAGGGTAAGCTGAAGTGGATCATTCTTGACGAAGCCCACACCTTGGTGGGCTCTGCTGCCGCCGAAGTGGCCCTTCTCTTACGAAGGGTGATCGAGGCATTCGAGGTGGATCCGAAAAACGTCCGGTTTGTTGCGACATCAGCAACTATTGGCGACGGTCCTAAAGTCAAAGACGCCTTGCGGCGATTCTTGGCAGATGTCGCTGGGACTGATGTTTCGGCTGTCGAGGTGATTTCTGGCGAACGGCTCCTACCGACACGGAGTGGCAGAGGGGGGGCGGCCCCGCGCCCTTCTGACCTAGTCGATCTTTCAGCACATGATCTGTATGAAAAGCTTTCGTCCTATGACCCAGTCTGGTCACTCGTTACGGAGTTGAAAGACAAGCCCATTGAGGCGCAAGAGCTCAGTCGCCTGGGCAGTGTGATCGGCGTGGACGGCGAAACTCTGGGGATGGCTTTGACTCGAGCGACCTCCAGATCTGGCGAGGCGCTCGCTCCGCTGAGAATCCATAGCTTTCATCGCGCTTTTTCCGGTCTCTGGTGTTGTACGAATCCGGCGTGCCCCGACAGCATGAGTGAAGAATGGATTGCTGGCCGCTTGTTGTTCGAACGAGACGAAGCGTGTCCGAAATGCCGCATGCCTGTGGCAGAACTTTATTCCTGCAATGAGTGCGGCGAAGCGTTCATGATCGCGGATGAGAAAGGTACGCGGCTTGTGCCTCCTCGCAATGTACCCCCTAGTGACGAGTTTTTGTTCGAAGCTGATCGCACAACGACGGAGGATGACGGTGAAAATGAGGGCGGTGACCTACACTTGGACACACCATCGGTCTCTCATTGCTTTTCCTTATCAGGGCGCGGGCTACTACCGATTTTTGTCGATACCGAAACCGGGACGACTGCCGACGGAGATGGTCACGGACGATACAGGTTGTCGGCTCATGCAGGCGGAGGGAAAGGACCTTGCCCAGCATGCAGCGCAACCGCCAAGTCTGGAGACAAGCTTTATCCCTTCAGGTTCGGCGCGCCGTTCACGATCAGTAACGCCGCGCCGATGCTTCTGGAAGCAATGCCCGGGGCCGAGGGGCTGATACAACCAGCCCTGCCTCAAACTCCGCCTGACCTTCCTAGCGGTGGACGCCAACTAATAAGCTTCACGGACAGTCGTCAGGGAACGGCTCGTATGGCAGCGAAGCTTCAGTTGGAGAGCGAACGGGCGTTCGTGCGCTCCTTTATCTACCAGGCCGTTCAACACAAAGCCTCTGGCAGCGGGGACAACGCAAAAGCTGAGGAACTCAAAGCTCGAATTGCGAAGGTCAAATCTTTTCCGGATTGGGAGGATGGACCGCTAGCAGGCGTTGTCAGAGAGGCTGAAGAGCAATTGGCTAAGCTTTCCGGCGGTGGAACCGTCACTTGGCAAGAACTGCGAGCTCAGCTTGCTGATAGGGCAGAAGTGCGCGAATGGCTTCCTGACGTTTGGGGCGTGCGTGCGGATCTGTTTAAAAAAGCAGCCGCGTCTGCACCCTCACAGATCGCCGAGGCATTACTTCTTCGAGAAATGATGCGGAGGCCAAAGCTTGCAAACTCACCAGAAACCATGGGTCTTGCTCGATTTGTATATCCGGCCATTGAACAGCATGCTCACGCGCCGAATAGCTTTTTGCAGCGGGGAGGGAGCCTCGAAGATTGGAAGGCGTGGCTTTCATGTTTGGTATCGTTCTCAATCAGAAGCAATCTCGCGGTCAACGTACGTTCGGACTTGCTCCAATGGATAATGCGTAAGGGCTTCCCGAAGAGTTTGGCCGCGCCGGGTATAGAGCCAGGCAGGCGCCAGCATCGTTGGCCGGTTGCTAGCGCCGCAGGAAAGCAAACTCAGGTTGTCGAACTTCTTCGACTCGGCCTTGGTCTCAATCTCGGTTCTTCCTCCGACCGCGCTGAAATCAATGACTGGCTTCAGAAGGCTTGGAACCAGCTACATACCTTGTTCCCTAAAAACGCCAACGGTGAGCAGGCCCTTGATTTCAACAAGCTTGAGTTGGGGCCTTTGAGAAACGCATTTCACTGTCCGGTCACAAGGCGCATTGTAGACGTTGCGCCCTTCGGTCTTTCGCCGTACGCGCGGACAAAGGTGGACCGTGCACAGCCGATTACCATGCCGATCGCCCCAGCAGATGCAGATGGCAAAACCCGTTCGCTGTTCTTGGCCGAAGATGTCGACGTTGCCGCCCTGCGAGCTATGAGCCTTTGGACTGACATGCACGATCGGATCGCCCTATACTCGCCATACAGTCGGTCGGCCGAGCATTCGGCCCAACTTTCGCCGGCGCAATTGCGGCACTACGAGTCCGAATTTAAGGCGGGCCGGATTAACCTCTTGAATTGCTCCACCACCATGGAAATGGGCGTCGACATCGGTTCTGTGAACGGTGTCTTGATGGCAAACGTGCCGCCCTCAATCGCGAACTATAAACAAAGGGTAGGCCGCGCTGGTCGACGTGGTCAGCCTTTGTCGCTCGCATTCACCTTTGCGAAGGACCGTCCGCTTGACCGCGAGGCTTTCCGTAACCCTATTGCATTTCTCGGCAGGTCCATAGCAGCGCCTCGTGTGGCTCTCGACAGCCGACCAATTGTGCAGCGTCACGTGAATGCATTCCTGTTAAGTCGCTTCCTGAACCTGAACAGCGGCAATCCTATGAAGATGGAGACAGGAGACTTCTTTGGTTTTGCCGCTACACCTAACTCCGTGCGGATTGCGCAAGACGCTAGACCAGTAGAATTGATGCGGAGGTGGCTTTCGAAAGCGAGCACGGCAGAAGCCAACATGATGGCCCTCCAGCGACTGGTTCGCGGGTCAATATTGGCTGGTCGGTCCGACCTACTAGAGCTATGTGCTGATGCTCTGAAGTCTGCTGAAGCCGAGTTCGAAGCCGAATGGAGCGGACTACAAAACCAGCTTAAGGGTGCGGAAATTATGGGAGCATCAGCCGCGATCGAGGCGCACTTGAAGCGGCTTTGCAAAGAATTTTTGCTATCTGATCTGGCAGACCGTGGCTTTTTGCCCGGCCATGGGTTTCCCAACCACGTTGTCGCTTTTGAGCTGGACCGAAATGACTTGGACAGCGAATTCAGCAACGACGACCGGAGGGGACGGCGCCATGGTGGTCCGAAGCGCCCGCTGGACATTGCGATTCGGGACTACGCGCCTGGGTCGGAGACGGTTGTGGACGGCCAAGTGTATCGTGTTGGTGGTGTTACACTTAACTGGCATCGACCCTCCAGTGATGAAGGTGTTCGCGAAATTCAAGCGCTTCGCTGGGCTGCGAGATGCTCTCACTGCGGTGACAATTGGACGGGCGCCGGTTCCAGCCCTGAAGAATGCCGCACATGTGGGGATTCGTCTGTGGTCGCCGAGAGCTTTCTCAGGCCTGCGGGCTTCTTGAGAGATCGACACGTTCCTATCCATGCAGAAGTCGACAAGGTCGACTACGTGCGCTCGGAAACGCCGCGAATTTCAGCCGGATCAGCACAATGGGAGGCACTCAGCAAGCCCGAGGTCGGTCGCTTGAGAATGAACCGCCGCGGTACTGTCTACTATCACACGAAGGGACCTTCTAGCGAAGGCTACGGGCTGTGCCTAAGATGTGGGCGCATGGAGTCCATGAAACCGGGTGAAGCCATTTGTACCGGTCTTATCGATCACAAACCGCTGCGCGCCAGGGAGAATTTCCTGCAGCCGTGCGAGGGCAATGGCGAGACTTTTGCGATTCAGTCTTCGCTTCATCTGGGTTATGAAGTTCACACCGACGTATTGGAGCTCCAGCCCGCTGTAGCACCTACTCTCGCGGCGGCTAATGCTCTCGCCATTGCGATGCGTGAGGCAACCTCGCGCTACCTCGGTATCGAACCGGACGAAATTGGTTACGGGGTCGGTCCGTCGCGAAACGCGATGGCAACTTCAACGATCTCCATCTTCCTACACGACCGCGCAGCCGGCGGCGCCGGCTATGTTGTTCAGACTGCCAATGAAATTAGAACAATTCTGCGAAGTGCACGGCAAATTCTAAACTGCCCCCGCGGCTGCGCACATGCATGCTCATCTTGCGTTCTGGTTTCGGATGCGCCCGAAAGGGAGGAGGATCTTGATCGACACAAGGCGATCTCGTTTATGGATGCAAATCTCACGCTCCCAGACATCATTGACTCGGAGGACGTATTTGCTGCGGACAGCGATATCTCGGACCGTCCAGTAAGTGAAATCGATGACTGGCTTAGCCATCGGGCGCAGTCAGGCCTCACTGTATGGGCGACAGTGAGTGACGTTGTTGATCTTGCGGATTGGGCTTTGACTCCTCTGTTCAAGAGATGGACTGAAAATGGCCGTCGTGTCAGGTTGGTTGTACCTAGGGGCTTCGTCTCTGCCCTAGATTCGGCTCAGGTGCTCTTTCTTCGGGATTATATCGCTCGTAATGGATTGAGCTTGGCTGAAGGTGAGCCGGTTAGGTTCCGCAACGGCGGCCACCTGTTTGCCTACGTTACCGATGAAACGAGAGGCTACGGATGGGCGAGCCGCGATTCATCCGTGCTGGTGCCGGGCCAAGACTGGGGCGCGAACCACGCCGCACCCATTGCCCATGCACCCCTTCAATTATCGCCGGTATACCAAGAGATCACGCATGATAGTTTGAAGCCAAAGGCGGGAGCCGAAGTAGTTATACTAGATGCGAAGCTTGACGGGCCAGTTGCGGAGTTCGGCATTTCCATGGCAGCGCAGATAAGGAAGGCGATGCTAAACTGTGGGATAAGCCCAGACGATGTGGTCCGGGAGGCGAGGTATCAAGATAGATACGCTCGATCCCCGATCGTTCTGAAGCTGCTGATAGATACCGTTTCTTCTTTGAAGCCTGAAGGATCGTTGCCGTTTGGTATTGCCACGGCTGCAGACAGGGGCGGCTATCATAGGACACATGTTGCATCTGACATCATGTCGGACACCACGCTGGCGTCCCTCGCCCAGGAATACGGAGCTCGAAAAGGGTTATCAACGACGCTTTCAGTCGGTCAACTGGCGCATAAACGTAGCCTGATGCTTCAGATGAAGTCCGGTGCGAAAGTGGTCGTGGATCTTGATCAGGGGTTTGGTTGGCTCGAGTACGTTGGTAGAGACAAATATTTTGATCCCAATGGATCCCACCTAAGAAATGCCGATTGGTTGAAAATGCTCAGTGGAAAGTTGCAAAGGCGGCATGCTCATGACAGCCAGATGGTCGTATGGCGAAAATCATAGAGAACAGTCTCTGCTGATCGAATGGGAGTAGAGACCGCCACGCCAAGCTTGCATTCTGCTGCTGCTTTTAGCCAGGTGACTTGGATATTTCGCAAGGAGCGTATGGGCCTTTCGACCAGGAAAGAGGTGGACGGGCAAAAACGGAAATAATTGCCGCACTCTGTGTTGCCCTACCTATGCCCGACATTGTGCTGCAATTCTGCGGCACCTCTTCTGCATGTAGTGGATGATGTTCTCCAGAACCCTTCCTTGATCCACAACCATACTGACCTTGCCCCCAAGTTTTATCCAGTTTTGAGTTCGCTCCAGCGGTTTTGGTTTGCGGTATTTTGGGCGGTAGCGGCGGGTTGCGGTGCGGAGCCATTCCGGCTGTGCAGCAGCGCATCACGTCGCGGGTTGATTGTTTGAGCGAACTCTGCAGGGGGCATCCAGCCGAGTCCGGAGTGTG
>NZ_FTMR01000022.1:0-24257 GCF_900156005.1 Rhizobium sp. RU35A
ACGGGTTGCGTAAAGCAGATGCCAATCTTTACAGACAGATAAGTGGCAATCTGAGAGCAAATCGGCTATAAAGTTTGGCATGGAAGCGAGCCATTTGTCGTTTGGCACTTGAAAGTAAGAATGCGGCCGTTTCTTTCTTGGTTAGCATTTAATTTGAGATTCTGTGGGCTTAGAATCTCAGATTAAGTGCAACTGCGAAGACCTCCGCGAGTGGCGCTCGCAATCCACCATCTCTTCTATAGCGCTGCCGAAGCGGGCTTTATTCTCACCCATCATATGGCCACGCAGCATTGAAAGCATCTCCGGCCCAGCTCGCTGGACGATGGCCACACCCGCTAAAAGAGCTGGCCGCAAGTGCAGCGGCAAAATCGGACTCGCTGGGGTCGGAAGTTCCCTATTTTCCATCTTTAAGACGTCATCGAGATCAGGAATGATGACGCCGAGCACTCTGTAGCTTGACGGTTCGTAGCGATCGGGGAGCGACTTCGGGACGCGCCGCATCAGCAGGAGGCGGGCAATCTCACTTGGCGATAACCAGTTTTGGATACCATGCTCGGCCTCGTCGTTAAGCATCCCTTCTCCCATCAGCGTAGCATGGTGGTAGCCGCTGAAAGGAGAGGGGCGGTCACTCCCGTCAATGGTTTGAAGGCGACCTCCGCAAAGCGGGCAGGTGATCCGCCAGCCGAGATGTTGGCTTCGAAGAATGATGTACGACCCGTCGACAATTCGGGGACAGCTGCTGCATGATTGCCGAGGCTCGCCGGCGATCAGCCGCCGTGACGATTGCGGAATATTCGTGAAAGTCATGCGGCGGACCGTGGCCGGATCGACCGAGAACATAGCGGCAATGCGGTCGACCTGATCTTCGGTGAGATTTAAATCGGCCGTGCGCACTGACAGCACCTCGGGAAGGCAATGCCGAAGCATGGCCAAGGGAGAGAGGGCGTAAAACGCGGCGTGCCGAATGATCCACGACGACAGAAGTTCATCGGTGCAGGGAGGGAACCTTACCGGCAATTGCCGTGCGTATGGCCAAACGGCTTCTGTTTGAGAGCACAAGGCTCTATGTCGACGAGACAACAGCTCCGGTGCTGGATCCTGGGCGCGGCAGGACGAAGACTGGTTATCTCTGGGCCGTGCTGCGCGACGACCGCGGATGGAACGGCTCTGCTCCGCCGGGCGTGGTGTTCCATTATCGGCCCGGACGTAACGGCGAATATGCCGCTGAAATCCTCAAGGGGTTTGGACTTGGGGTCAGAACAAGAGCAGTCCGAAATCGTACGCTAAGGGCGAACGGAATGAGAACTTACGCGGCGTCCCTTAGCCTAGCCGGAAGTCTGAGCGACCGGAAGCCTTCGGGCATCTGATGTTCCGCGTCCCAGGTGTAGATGCCGGTAAGGTTGATATGCTCCCAACTCAGCGGCGAGATGTGCTTCAACAGAGTATCCGGAATTTCTCGACGTGCTCGCTTCAGGTGTGTGATTGCACGGTCGAGATAGACTGTATTCCAGTGGACGATCGCACTGACAACGAGATTGAGACCAGAGGCGCGGAACGCCTGGCTTTCGAACGACCGGTCGCGGATCTCACCTCGCTCGTGGAAGAAGACAGCGCGTTTCAGCTTATGGGCGGCCTCACCCTTGTTGAGACCGGCTTGGCATCTCCGTCTTAGCGCCGGACTTGAGTACCATTCGATCATGAAGAGCGACCTTTCGATACGGCCGAGTTCGCGGAGTGCCCTCGCTAGATGGCTTTGCTTTGGAGATGCGGACAGTTTTTTGAGTATCGTAGACGGCGCCACAGACCGCGTCGTGATCGAAGCAGCGAGATGGAGCAGATCGTCCCAATGGTCGAGAATCAGGCTGGCATTGATCGGCGCCCCCATGTGGTTCGACAGCGCTGGATATGCATCGCTCTTCTCGAACGTGTGGAACTTGCGGTCTTTGAGATTGCGCAGTCGCGGTGAGAACCGCTTGCCGATCAGGGCGAACAGCCCGAAGATGTGATCACTCGCGCCGCCCGTATCGGTAAAGTGTTCCTGGATCTCGAGGACCGTGTCCTGATCGAAGAGGCCATCGAGCACATAGGCCGCCTCGCTCTCGGTCGGACTGATGGGCAAAATGCTGAAGTAGCCGTATTGATCTGACAGATGGCTATAGAATTTCGATCCGGGCTCGCTGCCGTAATGCAAATTTATGTCGCCGCGCTTTGCGGCTCGGTCGCTCGCACGGAAGAATTGGCCATCTGACGAAGATGTTGTGCCGGTGCCCCAAAGGCGGGAATGCGGATGCCGGGTGTGGGCATCGGTGATGCACGCTTGTGCCGCGCGATAGGTCTCTGACCGAGCATGGAATGTGCGCATCCACCCAATCTGGTGAGCGCTGATCCCCTTGGATGCGCCCGCCATTCGCTTTGGCCCAAGATTGGTCGCATCGGCCAGTACGCCAGCGAGCATGGCAGAAACAGTTTTCGGGACATCGCCGGTGCGAACATGCGTGAAGAGATCCGCAAAGCCAGTCCATTCATGCACTTCCCTTAACAGGTCGGGAACCTCGACCAACGGGTACATGTCGCTGATCTCGGCATTCAGTTCCTCGGCTGCCACGGGCACTTCGCCGACGGTTGGTGTGACGATCAACGTTCCGGCCTCAAGACGAACTCCTTCGAGCTTTCCGGCCCGTGCTCTATGCGCCAGACGCTGCAGGTTGAACTCGAGCATCTGTCGCGCTTCGGCAAGCCACTGCGCGCCGTCCCCCTGTATCCCCAAACCGAGACGATCTTCTTCCTTCATCGTGATGAATGTCGACCGCGGCATCAGATGCTCGTCAATGGGCCGGAAAGATCGGCTGCCATCGACCCAGATCTCCGCAGATCTAAGCCGGTCTCGCAAAGCAGCGAGCGTCGCGATCTCGTAGAGACGGCGATCGGGTTTTTCCTGTTCGAAGATGAGCCGCCGATCAGTTTGGCTGAGGTGGGTGAGCGGGACGCGATCCGGGAGTGTCCGCCGCTTCTCCGCATAAAGCCGCTTCAGCAGCGCAATTGCCGCGAGAAGCGGATCGTGGCGATGTGCCGAGCGGAACGTGAAGGCTAGAAGGAACGCGCCAGCATATTTGTGGACGGTCGCATATTGCTCCGCTGCGACGGTCAACGACGGCGCCTCGTTGTCGTCGACCATCGACTCAAGCTCAGGCTTCATCCGAAGCAGCCGGTCCCAGCCGACTCTTTGTTCGAGAACATCCAATGCGTTCCGACCATAATCGTTGGCGGATTGCAGGGCGGTGATCGTATCTAGAAACATGCGCAGCGCTTTGGCGGTATTCGCCCTACAATCCATCTGTCGCTGCTTCTTTCGATTGTTGGCTTGCGAGAACAACTTGCCCATCAGCTTGATGAACATCGTCACCGCATCGTCCGTGAGCTTCTGGGAAAGCTTGATGACTTGAGCCACGATCAGAGCGTGGCGACGGCTGGAATTGAAGTCGTTGGCAAGCCAGGCCGGCGTTGCGTTGCCCTCCCGGATCATCTGGTCCCACCGTCCGGATGATACGCGCGCCTGCAGTTCCGGATCGATCTCCAGCCGCCGCAGAAACGCTATCCGCTCGGTCAGGCCGACGAGGTTCGACGCAGCCGGCGCTTCTGGCGCCGAACGCAGCCAATGAAAGCGCGTCTGGCCGATCGACGGGTCAACCTCTAACAGCCTATCCAGTGATTGAAGCCTATCGAGTGGCATGTCTTCAATCAGGGTTCTTTCTGCCCGGCGCCGGGCTATGGCACGGCCGGCAAGGCCGATGCGTTCGATCGTGTCGATCGCCGGCAGAAGAGCTCCGCGTTCGCGAAACGCAGCGACAGTTGAACTGGCTATCGCAGCACCGTCGTCGGACATGGTCGCCGCTTGAATTGCCGCCAATAGCGCGGCGCGGCGGTCTTGCAGCGTCGCGCTTCTCGTATCGAGATAAACCATTAGCCGCGCCATATGATCCCGACGGGTTTCTTCACGGCGTGCATAGAGGGCAAATTCGTCTGGAGTGGCGCCGAGCTGATCAGCAACATATCTCAGCATGGCGCGAGGCGGAGTTTCTTCTGCTCCAAGCACTCGACCCGGGTATCGCATCAGACATAGCTGGATGGCAAAGCCGAGCCGATTGTGATTACGTCTCCGCAGTTCGATCTCCAGGCGATCCGCCAATGACAACGAATAGTGTCGGATTAAGCTGTCCTCGTCGACTGGGATATCGACAAGCCTCCGGCGATCTTGATCTTTGAGCAGCTTGCGCTTTGCCATCGCCCGACTCCATTCACGACCAACCTGCGTCGAGCGTTGTCGAGTCGGGCCGGACAGAGAAATCAAAACTGGCGCATGTCGATGGCAATCCACAGAGATCGGATGCTGCAGGTCCGAACTACAACATCGTTCCTGTTCCGTTCGGCCTTAGCGTACGATTTCGGACTGCTCTTGTTCTGACCCCATGTGGCGAACCGCAATATTGATATAGCATTCGTTTAGCAAATCATTTACCATAATATCAATGCCTTACGATCTCGCGAAAATCCGCGTAACAACGCTTCTGGAGCCGGCTTTTGCCGCAGGCATCGCGCTTACCCGTCTCGACGAGCGCGTCGCCCGTTCGCCGGTCGGTCAGGGGTGGATCGAACGATCCCAATTCACCGATGCCTGCGCCTCGCTATGGATCGACGGCGAACTCGTGCATCTCGAAGACCTCGTCCTCCACGACGCCTTTCGCGATACCCGCACACCCACCCACGAACTCACCATCGCCCGCGACGTGCTGCGCACCCGCCGGCGCATCGCCGCGCATTCACCGGACTGGGCCTTGTCCGCAGAGGGTATTCGGACGTTGCGACAGACGTCGGACATCACGTCGGCCAGCGCGGCGGAGGCGGAGACAGCCGGCTTCATTCGACCTTCGGTCGTCGTCGATCCGGAAGGGGAGGGGGATGATGATGAGGCAGATAGTGTCGTCGGCGTCGACTACGCCGCTATCGATGCTGTGTTAGCGCGATCGCAAGCGGCAATCGAGGACGCGACACGGCCCGGCCGCGCCGGCGGCAGCAGTGCAGCGGAAAAGGATCCTCTCGTCTATGATCTCGACTGGGACGAAGATGCCCGGCTCGACGAATGGCTCGGCGTGCTGCGCCAAGCCGAAAACCTGCCGCCGGTGTTACGGGCGATCATTGCCCTCGATGCCTGGAACGAGATTTTGGTCCTGCAGCACGCGCCTTGGCTCGGCCGTCTGTTTGCCGCCTCGATCCTGCGCCAGGCCGACATCACCACCGGCGGGCATCTCGCCGCCATCAACCTCGGCCTGAAAACCATTCCCGTCGATCGGCGCCGGAATCGTGATCGCGAAACCCGGCTTCTCGCTATCGGCCAAGGTTTTTTGACGGCCGCCGAGATCGGCATGAAGGAACATGACCGGCTGGCGCTGGCGAAAACGATGATGGACCGAAAACTGGAGGGCCGCCGAACGTCGTCAAAACTGCCGGAGTTGGTGGAGCTCGTGATGGCGAAGCCGCTCGTGTCGGCCGGAATGGTGGCGAAAACGTTGGAGGTGACGCCGCAGGCGGCGCGGCGGATCGTTTTGGAGCTCGGCCTGCGCGAGATGACGGGGAGGGGCAGGTTTAGGGCGTGGGGAATACTTTAGGATTTCAACGAGGCTTCATCATACGTGATATCTTGATCCATGCTTTTACCAATTCGGCGAGGCGCAACCACTGCGGAAGCAGTCCAAGTCAGTGCGGAGCAATCGCAAGCAGCCGTGACCCAAAAAGAACGACTCGCAGATCACCTATCAACGGGAGAGCACTTAGTGGATCGATGCGGTGCCCTCTTGCGGCACTCTTATGCCCAGCAGGAGGTCGGAGACGGGATCGTCATTCGCCACTGGCACTGATCCATGATTTGGGCACCAGTGCCCGGTCTCCGCGCCATTCGTCGACGAGGTGGAGATTGCCGATGCCGCCCCAGACCCCGTCATCAGCATGGTCGAGGACTACGACTTGCAGCCGATCTTCCGCTGCAATTGTCTCATCCGACAACAGCTTGAATATCTTCCGAACGGCAACGATGTCCTCATCACGCCAATCGATCTCCTTTTCTTCCTCGAACACGGACTGTGCCGAACGTTTTGGGAAGTAGACTTGGCTTGGCTGGTCGTAGATCAACATTCCCGGGACTGCATGATGGGCTTGGGAAAGGCGGAAAAAGCGCTGCAGCGCGACGGTAATCGCAACGTGGTAGGCAAGCCAATTTGCGCCGCTGCCAATTTCCCAGAGAAAATCACTACGGGTTCCTCTGATAACTTTGAGAGTAAGGTCATCGATCATAAGGCGAATTGGGGCATCCGGCCACTCAGCGTCAAGCTGGGGGATAAGCTCGCCTGTGAACCCCTGAATTTGATCGAGTGCGTTTGCCTGCCGGCGGCGAATATCGCCTTCGGAGACCGTCCGCTGCAGAGCTTGTATCTGGCCTTGCAGCTCGCGGACATCCTCGCGCAGCGACGAAGATTGATCTGCATCATCATAAAGGCGCAAAGCATGCTCAACCCGGCCGAGATATCGTTGGATACGATCCAGCCGGTCCGCGGCCTCCTGCGCTTCGACCGATTCCCTTTCAAGAACTGATATTTCTCGTCTGATCGCGTTGAGTTCGTCCAGCACTTCCTGCGTAGAGGAGCGGCGCTTAAATAATTCACGATCGAGCGTGTCCGACATTGAAGGATGAGACCGAAGCCTGATTTCTATGCCTTCTAAGGCATCACAAAGTGCTATCAACTGGTCGCGGCCAGAACCTGCAAGTGATGTCAACGGTTCGTCGGCGTCGAGATAGAGCCCGCGCATCCACCCCGAAAGGCTCAGACGATCTCGCTGGATTCGCATGGCGCCGCCGAACGCCTCACTGCTTTCTATCAGCCGATGGATTTCTTTCAGGCGTTGACGGTTCTCGGAAAGCTTTCCTGCACTAACCGTCTCGGCGCGTCTTAGCTCGCTCAATCTGACGAAGCTTGCGTCTACGCCTTCGATACTTGGTTGAGCTTCGATCGGCTTTGCTCGCACTATTGAGCGCAGCAAATCGACGATCTGCGGCCACTCCTCGGGAATTCGCTGACCGGCGGGCAGCAGGCCATATTCAATCGCCTGCCGGAGCCAGGCCTGTGCTTCACGCTGCCACGTCGCAGTTGAAGATACGACGGCACGCAGCTCGGCTTCCTTGCGGCGTAAAATCCGGCCGAGACGGTCGAGTTCGAATCGGGCGAGCAGGATTTGTGACGTCACCGCGCCAAGCACGTAGGGGAATATTATTCGAAGTTTCTCGCGGTGTTCCGTTGTGTCCGCCTTGAAAAATAGGACATCCGGGTTCGCGACAATGTTCTGGGGTTGGAAAATGAAGGCCATCAGGTCGCGGAAACTGGGACGTCCCTTTCCAGCCGCCTCAGGGGAGGGATCAAATGCCAAGCCCGTCAGCCCGGCCAGACTGTTCATTTTCCCCTTTATCGCATTAACGTTGTGAGTCTTCGCTGAAATCCGGCGTGGGATTTCGACGACAGGCCCTTCTATCAATACCATGTCGCTCGTTTCCTGCTGGTCGCCAGGTTCTCGGCGCGCAAGCAGTTTCTGCCCCTCAATGGTATCGACAACCACACCAAACCAGCTGCAATGTTCGCGGATTACTCCAACGGGAATGGAACATTTGTCCGAGCCAAGACAGTAGTCGACGATCGGAATAACTGCCGACTTGCCGGTCTTCGACGCTCCGCTAATGACATTCAATTTGCCTGGCACGAAGGTGATGATTTGCGGATCTGCATCAATACGCGGCCAGAGGATCAACTTGAGGAGCTGGAAATGCATCAGAAATCGACCCTCAATGTCATCGCGATGTCGTGAATGCCGAGAACGGCGAGCCAGCCGCCGAGTTTTTCGGAGGCGGTGACAAGGTGCCGCAAGCGCTCGGGGACCTGCGGAGGCTTCGCGATACCCTCAAGGCTGTTGGAACGAAGGCGGGCATCGTTATAGTGCAGAGATAGAAGGCGGGTGCGCAGTCCGAAACCTACCGAGGCGAGTGTCAGCGGACGCAGCATCATACAACGGGGGTGGAGGGAGAGAAGGTTGTCCCGATCCTCCGCCAAGTTAGCAGCAAACAATGAAAGCCCAGATGACCGCCGGGTCGATGTGACAACCTGCTGGGTCTGGCGATGCAGGACGATCGGCAGCACTAGAAAGGCCAGTGGAAAAATGGGAGGGGCCTCACCAGCCGCCTGATAGGCGGTACCGAATCTCCAGAGCAAATAAGCACCTAGCGCTGGGTTCTGAATAATTTCCAACTCCGAAAGGGCAGCTTGGCTCATAGATCCTCACCCAGCAAAGTAGAATACCGGGGATGCCAGCCGACGCGCTTCGTGTCCGCCAGCGCATTGTACGAGCCATTTACGAAGTGGCCGGGAACCCCGCGACCGTCGAGTGATGCGTCAAGCACTGAACAGCGACGGTAGATCAGCCGGCCGCGAACCTCTTCCGAATGATCAGAATGGAGATCGGCAACTTCGCCGGCAAAAGCTGAATGCCTCCGAATAAGGGATTGATCCCACTCGGCCATTCCCGGTCCAAAAATCAACCCACTCTCGGCCCAGAGAGTTTTGTCGGCCGACGTACGCAGGTAGTCGCTCACCGCCCTGAACCTATCCTCCTGTGATAGGTCGATCAATTCCAACTGACGGACGAAGGTAGGTCGCATCTCAAGCATAGCGTCGACATCGGCGTCCTCCGGCGCCTCGGCCAGCGAGGTCAGATAACCGAGCATGTTGTTGCGTCGCACGAAGGACCTGAAGAGGGTCTTGAATTCATCGGCGTCCAACACGGCGTGCTTGCCCGCGCGGATGAGAGAATCAGCCTGTTCTTTCGCAAGGCCGATTGCAGAGCGGCAGATGAGATCGACGAGCGGCGGGTCTACAGTCGGAGCGACAATGGCGCGCAAAACATCCACCGGATCCTGATCCTGACTGACGATGGTGAGATTCTTGAGGATCGCCACTTTGTCCGCTTCGTCGGCTTCGAGGAAGAGTCGCAAATAGGTCATGCACGCCGGCTCGGTATCAAAACGCTGCAGCCCCTGCGCGATTGCCTTTAGCACCTTGGCGACATCTTCATCGCTTGCGGCTTGAGAGATCTGTGACGCCCGCTTACCGTGGCGTATTGGCGTCACATAGAGACGATAACTTGCCTCCGTTCGCTTCACCTTACCTTGCGAGATCAATGTCAGCCAGTTCGCGATTGCCTTCCACAAATCAGGCGCCCAGTCGGAAAGAGGATTTTGCCGGGTGGCGCTCTTCACCTGCTCAAGACAAATCGTGCCATCCGCATAGTGGACGGCTACATCGTCGATAAGCTCAAGTGACACTTTTGCCTTTGGGGGAGCGGTGAGGAGATGGACGCAAAGGCGCACGGGCTGGAGCGCATAGCCAAGATATGGCCCAGGTGCACTATGCTTGACGACTGCGGGCGCAACGCTCATTTTACCAGCCTATCTAATGCGCGCACTCTGAATCTGTAACGTCCAAATAAACAAGCTTTTTGGTTATTTGGAAGACGTTTGCTCGACTTACCAACAATTGTATTAATCGCGGCCTACTCTCGCCGGCCATTTTTCTTGCCGTTGCCAAGTTTCCGGTTGGGAACGGCTGTTGGGGAGCGGCTTGATCGAAGCGAGTGTTAGTAGGAAATGGCGAAGGCGGAATGTAGATCCTACCAACAAAATTCAGCGACCTCGTTCCGGCCAACGGTTAAAAATAAATGTGAAAAAACGGAGCGCCCATGTTACGTGATTTCATGCTTCCGGCCCGTGCGCGGACGTCGGTTTTTTTGAACGTTTTGCCTTCTAGGCGCCGCCGGGTGCCGGGAGCGCTTCGGCAGTCGGAGAGAATATTGCCATGTCGCGCGTCACGCCGAAACGCGGCTCCCCGCGCGGCTGTTCCGGCATAGCGGTGTAATGGAGTGTGAAGTGGACGATCAGCAGGATTTGACCACCGAAAAAAGGGCGTTTCTCTCCTTGGCGATGATGAAGGGCGTAGGCTTTCACACGCTTTGGCAAATTGCAGAGTCGAAAAGATCGTTCCAGTCAGTTTTCAATTCTAGTGAGGAGGACTTGGTCCAACTGCTGAAATCGAGGGGCGCCCGCCTTCCGAACAGCTCGAAAGCCGATTGGAAAGAAATAATGAGCTCGCTCGCCAGATCCGTCGATCAACTCGAAGCTGCTTTTCAGGCAAGCCAAATCCAGATCGTTCTTCGCTCAGACGAAAGCTACCCGCGCACCCTGCTTCATCTCGATGATCCACCGCACTGGCTCTTCGTTCAAGGCAATACAGAAGTCCTTACTGCGCCATCGATTGCAATTGTCGGAACGCGTGATCCCTCTCCTGAAGGCTTGTGGCTCGCGGAATACGTCGGCTTGACTTTGAGGCATTGGGACCGCCCTACCGTTAGCGGCCTTGCACTCGGGATCGATCAAGCCATCCACAACGCCAGCCTTGCTGCCAAGGTGCCCACAATAGCCGTTTTGGGAACGGGAATAACAGCGGATTATCCGAAAAACATTGGCCCAATTAGGAACAAGATAGTTGATGCCGGTGGGGCTGTAATCACCGAGTATTTGCCTGGCGAAAGCTATAGCGCCATCAACTTTGTCCGCCGCAACAGATTGCAGGCTGCGCTGGCGAGAGCGCTCATCCCGGTAGAATGGAAAGATCGAAGCGGCACGGCGCATACAGTTCGCTACGCAGCAGGCCTCGGTCGGGCCATCGCGGGTCTGCGGTTGCCCACATGGGATCATCGATCAATAAATCTTCCGGACGGCCGAGGCCCCCGACAAGTCTTCACCGTGCCAGGGCAGGACGAAGCATTTCGCACCTTTGTCGAGAAATCTTTAAGCGACGACCTTCTTTATCGACAGACAAGTTTTCTTTAGTGGGGCGCGTAAATGTACACCTTGAAAGGCGCAATCTTTTCCCTGCGCGATACCCTCGTTGTCGAGGGAAGCATCGACGCAACGCTGATGGGCGAAACCGTTAAGCTGCTGAAGTTCTTACTGGCCAGAAATGTCACGCCGGTGATCGTCAGCAATAGCAGTTGGATTGAGACTGCGTCTAAACGAGAGATACCCGATATTTTGAGTGAGATGGTTGGGCACCAGATCCCCTACTTTCGCGGTGGTCGCGATATGCCGATGAAGCAGTTTGCCGGCGCGATGGAGCATGTCTTGCAAACTCAAAACTGGCAGCCGGAAGAGGCGATCTATATCGGTTCGACCAAGGAGGATATGATAGCGGCCAGAAACGGGAAACTCATGTTCCTCAACGCCCGCTGGCATGCACAGAACAGCGCTTATGGGTTTGAATTTGAGTCCCCGAAGGACGTTGCTCGATTTGTCGATTGTTGCTGTCTGTCAATCGGTGACTGGTTTTGGGCAATCGAAAACGGTGACCTGAAGGTCTATTGCATAGCTCCGCTTGCAGAGTATTCAAAATCCTACCCAACTGCCGGGGCTTATTCCACGGATGCGAAGCAGGCTGTCAAATTCAATAAGGGCGATGTGCGGTTCTGGGGCCGCTTGATGGGAGCGCGCCTCTATTTTTCCGGGTTGGGGAGAGTCATCAACTACGTGGCACCTTATCCCGGCCATCATCCCAATTCGACCCAGAAGGTTCTTTCAAATGCCTTGAAGATTGTGGCCGACACCTTGCGTGCGAGCTATTTGGTCGATCTTGTGGAACGCCATGCTCCAGCGCAAAAGTCTCAGACGGCCCGCCAGCAAGGCATAAGCCTGGATCACAAAAATCAGCTCTCCACAATCAAGCTTCGCCGTGACCCGTCGAAGACAGGACAACTCGGTGGTCGCTATAAAGCTAGCCCTCTGAAGCCAGGCAAGACCGTATTGGTCGTCGACGACATTCTAACAGAGGGTTTTTCCCTCGAGGCGGCCCGGGCTTTCATTAAAGCCACAGGAGCTGACGTCATCTGTGCGGCCTGGCTGAAAACACCAGGAGGAAATCATTACCGCGCCCTGGCGGGGGCCACCCCCGAACTGAAGGATCCCTACAAGCCCTATGCTGCCGCCGCGACGCAAGTAAATGTGATTCCAAATGGTGCACAAATTCGAAATCTTAAGGCGCCAGAGGAGGTCGCGGACGCCTTCAAACGATATTCCGTGTGGGACTGGCCGTAGGACCATGCGCGCGTCGGTGCAACGTCAACTATTCCAAATCCAAGTCCGCGAAAGGATTTTGCGGAACGCGGCGTGCGACGAATACGCCGATGATCGATGACTCGGGCCAGATTTCACCAATCATCTCCTTGCAGACTTTAAAGCTACATCCAGTAGTCAGCACGTCATCGAGAAGTACGACTTGCTTCCTCGGATTGCCGATTAGACGAGCATCGATTGCCAACGATGCTCTCAACGCGTCACGGTCACGTCGATCTGTCTTTGTATGCCGGGCTTCTCGTTCAATCGCTGTGTAGAGGACTTCCCGCACATCAGCGCCGTTTCCCATCGCCAGTGCGACGCGATGCATTCGGTCATCATACTCCGGCGAGTCCCGACGTTTCGATGGTGGAATTGGCACAAATATAGTGTTTTGCCAGCTGGTAGCATTGACGTTTTGGGCAATTGCGGCCCCGACAATGGCAATAGCACGCTGCTTCCATTGCCATTGCCCGGTATTTCGAAGAGACGGGCTCTTCTTCAGGTTGCTGATAATCTGATTTGTATAACTATGGGCGAACCCTGCCCGCGGCGTATAGGTGCCGAAATATGCGCAGGTATCGCTATCACCAAGATAGAAGTGATCGGGGCGCTCGATATCGCCAACGACCCTAAGACGAGCTGACCAGCTCGCGTCTGATGTCGTCATATTCGCGTACTCTTATAGCGCCCTCGGCCTCAAAACGCTTCGGCCATGTGAGATCCGATCGCTCAAAGCAACTGTTCAAAATGAACAGTTTTCGTTTTTGCTTAATGGCCTCTCTCGCCTGCACTAGCGTTCCCGATGTTTCGCCAGCCTCGACAATAATGGTCGCCTCGGTAAGAGCTGACATCGTCTTATTCCGTTCGGGAAAGAAGAAACGATTAACTCGAAAATTTTGCGCCTCGTATCGTTCAAGTGGAACCTGGCTGATCAACAGATGATCTCGTGCGATACGCTCCTGCAGGCTCGCATTCGATTTTGGGTAGACGTGATTCAACGGTGTACCGATAACCGCAATCGTCTCACCTTCCGCTGCGATTGCAGCGTTGTGAGCTTCGGTATCAATCCCTTCAGCAAGGCCCGATACAATTGTAAACTTATCTTGCACGAGCCTCTTCACGAGCTGTCGAACGCGGCTCAATCCGTCGGCAGTAGGTTTTCTGGTGCCAACAACTGCCACGGATCGTGTGGCAATCAGCTCCCACCGGCCTTGAAAATAAAGGAGCTCTACTGGGTGAGTGGCCTGCCGCAATCTCTCGGGATATTCGAGTTCTCCCCTGACTCGCACATCAAACCGCGTGCCATCAGGACCGCGGAGCTTGTCGATCACCCGGCTCGCAACCAACCTTGCTTGTTCGGGCGGAATGAAATCAGAGGGTCGCGCTTCAGGAGATTCTGCGAACTTTTCAGCGAGGGACTTGAAGCTTGCGTTTTGTTCACTCCACAGGGCCTCGTATGCGCCGAGTTCCAGCGCAGCATCGATGGGGTCGAATAATGGGCCCACCTCGTTCTTGACGTTCCAAAGAGTCGCTTGCTTCATTTCGCCTGTTCCAATCTTTTTTATTCAATGCCATCGCAAAGATGCGTCAAGCTTAATTAGGCCGCTCCACGGTTTCTTAACACCTTATAATAGAACAAACAGTGAACAGCAATATCGAACTCCAACTGGCGCATCGATGAATCACCAATTTTCCAACACCCCAGGGTATATTGCGAAAATTGCCAAGGGTGGCGAGTGGCTCAGTTCTCGTATCCTCGACTTAGCATAGATCACCTCGCCATTGGGAATGAGCTCGGCGAACCCTGTTGTTTTACCAACTCACATCATCCACACCAAACGCAAGTGGAAACAAACTGAGAAGGAGGGGCGATGACAACGGAACTGAAGAAACAATTGCAAGACTTCGAGAGCCAGTTGGACGCGGCGCTCGATGCCCTGCCAAGCCTGCGTTGGGCAAGCACAAGCGCCCTTCGAATCGCATCAGAGCTATATGAAATTGGGGCGATCAAGAACGGTATCGACAGCGTCGGCTATATTGATCGCGGCTATTCGATTCTCGCGAGCCATCTGGTCGCGGGCGTCAATGGTTATCGGGCGGACGTCGCCTGTGAGATCGACCTTCAGCAAATGATAAACGACCTCGCGTTCGCTTCGCACTACTACATGATCCGGGAATATCTCTATTACTCGTACAATGTACCGGGCTCAATGAGTTGGTCGTTTGCGGACGGTCGCGTCGAGATTCGCTTCGGGGACAAATCAATCCCGCGGCAGTTTTTCACCGTTCACAATGATCAACTGCTTGGGTCGCAATACCATTTCCGTGACTTCAATCACTCGGAAGAAATTGAACGGCTGCTTAGGGATGAGCCGGAGGGGGTAATCACCCCTAATCTCGAAGCGGCCGACCCGCTCATGCGGCAGGAGGCGGATCTGAAGCTCGCAGCATATTTTTCGTTGATCCCGTCCGACAGCCAGATCGACCTGGGCGGCTATACTTACCAACAGTTCTTCAACGTCTACCGGATGCTGCTTACTAAAGCACTCTATCATCGCTATCTGGCGCGCGCGCAGGATGCTGTCGGCGCCATTTACATGCCGGAGCAAGATCTGCTCGCTGGGATTCAAGAGGAACTTGGCATCGCGCCCGACACTACACAGCGCATCCTGCAAGATCTCGTGTACGACCGCAACGCGACCGCCGGGAAGGTCGACGCGAGCTATTTCTCTCTAATGCGCGAGGGTGAAACTGGTGGCAGAATCGTTATGCGGCCGCACCATTTCGCGATCGCTGAGGGATTGGTCAATATGCTGCGCGTCATCGCGCAGCGACGTCCGAACACCTTTTTGGAACAGGTGAGCAATGAGATTGGGAGCGCTTTTGTGCGACGCGTAAAGGCGGCGTGGGAAGCTGAAGGTTTTATTTGCCACAGCGAGGTGTCGCTGCGCGAATTTGATGCCACCTTGCCCGACATTGACCTGCTGGTGATTTCGGTCGAGCCTACTCTGGGCTATGTGATTTTCGTTTGCGAGTTGAAATGCCCGGTACCGCCACGCTGGGCAAAGGATCAGCTCAAGGTGCTGAACAAGGACAGCGTGTCCAAAGCCTTCCGGCAGGTCGAGGTGCTTCGACGCTTCATTCGGACAGAGGACGGGCTTCGCCTTCTTTCCCGCATGCTGCCAAAGGAAGGTCATCCGAATTTCGAGGGCTTCGTCGTCACGCTCGATCATCTGGTCATTACCTCCGACAATGCTGGCATGTTCTTCGGTGCCGAGAGCACCAAAGTGATCAACTTCCGCACGCTCGAACGGCTGCTCCGCCGCTCAGACGGCGACATGGCACTAATTCAGCATGTTCTAGAGACCTACAACGGACACGCCGACGAAGCACTAATCACCACGATGGCTGAGTTTCAGGTGGGCTCGCTTGCCGTCGCCTATGAGGGCGTCACCGCTAGTGCGTTGCTCGAATTCCCGCAAGGGTACTGGCGAAGCTCGGCCGAGCGGCAGGAGATGATCGACGCCTTCGTCGCCGATGGCCTTCACCCGTTCGACGTCTTTGAGCACCGCCCACCAGATATAGTCGTGGTCGACCACACAAAAAAGTCCGGGGTACAGACCTAGCTATCATAAGCGTGAGCGCCCTGGCGTCCGGTGGGATCAATAGCGGCCTTGTGCCGTCTGCCTCTTGCTGCCTAAGCACCGGCGAGAGATTGCTAAGGGTCGTTCAAGCGCGATTGCGCTTAATAAGACTGATTTTCCAACCCATTAGAGAATTAAGACTTATTGCCGGTGGTTCGATTCCGTTCAAGAGCATATGATCGCTTGGAGCATTCCGTATGGTGGCCTGATAGGACGCTACTGAAGGAACCAATTTGCATACCAAAGTTGCACAGCTGGAAGCTAGAAGAAGGACTCGCGCTTTGGCAATCAACGACGATTTTGGGCTGATACGTCTATTCCCGTCGCGCTGGCGCGCACCGAGTTAGCATTTCTCAGTATCTCGGTGAACCGCAGTATACGTCATAATCAATTGTTATAAACTCATGCGCCAGACGTGCTGGCTCATGTTCTGCCTCCGGGGTATCGCTTGCAGTACCAAGAGAGGATCCCAAACCATGCATGATCTCACACGCTGCGTTCATCATCGCATATGCCGCTGAGGGTTTCGATGCGGCGAAGGTTGCCAAGGATGAGGCGCTGGCAGCCCGACTGCCAAAGGATATCAAGGCGAAGGGTACGCTTACGATTGGATCGGACACGACCTATCCTCCGGCGGAATTCCTTGCGGGACCGGACGGCCAGACGCCTGAGGGCATCGATGTCGACCTGGCCAAGGCAATGGCGCAGAAATGGGGCTTGAAGCTCGAATTCCTGACCGCCCAGTTTGCCAGCATTCTGCCAGCGATCGGCCCACGTTATGATCTCGGCGTTTCCGCATTTACAATTACAAACGAGCGCTACAAGGCGGTCGACTTCGTCAGTTATTTCAATGCTGGAAAGCAGTGGGCAGTGCAGGCCGGCAACCCCGCCCATTTCAACCCCGAAGATCCCTGCGGCACGACCGTTGGAGCACAGACAGGTTCGACGGGCGAAAAGGCTGTGGTTGCGATGAGCAATGCCTGCGCCGCTGCCAAGAAGGCCCCCATCGAAATCGTATCGATGCCAAAGCAGACGGATCTAATCACGCGTTTGATCAACGGCGCCGTTCACGCCGTGTATGCGGGCTCGACCAATATTGGTTACGCAGTCAAGCAGACCAACGGCCAACTGGAAACGATCGGCAAGATTACCAATCCGTCGCCAAACGGCATCGCGGTTTCCAAGGGGCAGACCGAGTGGGCGAAGCTTGTCGCCGATACGATCAATGGACTGATTGCCGACGGCACCTACGGGCAGATCATGGCGAAGTGGGGCATCCAGTCTGCCGCGCTCGAAAAGGCAGAGGTCAATCCAAAGGTAGAGGAATAGAGCGGTGAACTCAGCCGGACCGCCGCGGGGCAGGTCCGGTTCCCACTCATTTCGACCAGGAGGCTCCATGCACCAGGTGCACGAAGATCAACAGATTGAACTCAACCAACCCATTCCGGTGAAGCATTACGGTCGATGGCTGCTGACAGCATTCCTGCTCGCTTCAGCCGTAATCGTGGCGAGCAGCCTTGCAACCAATCCGAATTTTCACTGGGATGTGGTTGATGAGTATCTCTTCGACGCTCAGATTCTACGCGGTGTCGGCTGGACGCTGGCGCTTACGCTGGTGGCAATGATCTTCTCGATCCTGATCGCTGCTGCCCTCGTCATCATGCGGGATTCTGGAAACCCGGTGCTGTCGACATTGAGCTGGCTCTGGGTCTGGTTTTTCCGGGGTACGCCCGTTTATACCCAGCTTGTGTTCTGGGGGCTACTGTCGGTGCTCTATCCAAGGATTTCACTTGAACTGCCAGGGCTTGGCGCCATCCTTGATCTACGAACAAAGGATGTGTTCACGCCGGCCATCGCAGCCATTGCTGGGCTTGCCTTCAACGAATCTGCCTATCTCGCGGAAATCTTCCGGGCTGGCTTCAAAGCCGTCGATGGCGGGCAGACTGAAGCCGCACAGGCACTCGGTATGCGTCGCATGAAGATCCTTTGCCGCATCATCATTCCGCAAGCGATGCGTATGATCATTCCGCCCACCGGCAACGAAACCATCGGCATGCTGAAAACGACGTCGCTCGTGCTGGCCGTTCCGTTTGCCTACGATCTTACCTTCGCAGCCAACACCATTTCAAACAGGCTGTATCTGCCGATCCCGCTGCTGGTCGTCGCTGGCCTCTGGTATCTCTCGATCACGTCCCTTCTGATGTGGGGGCAATCCTACCTGGAGCGCTATTTCGGCCGTGGCATCGATCGAAATCAAATCAGTATTGCCCCGAAGGAGAGCGCATGAGCACGGTTAGTTCCGATGTATGCGTCGATATTCGAAGCGTCCACAAATTCTATGGTGACTTCCAGGTGCTCTTCGACGTCAACCTTGAGATCGCAAAAGGCGAGGTTTGCGTCGTACTCGGTCCTTCCGGTTCAGGAAAGTCCACGCTTCTGCGCTGCATCAATCATCTCGAAACGATTGCCGCTGGGCGGATCTACGTCAACGGCGACCTGATCGGCTACAGCGAGAGAAACGGAAAGCTCTACTGCTTGGCCGAGGAGGCAATCGCCGCCCAACGTCGCAACATCGGCATGGTCTTTCAGAGGTTCAACCTTTTTGGCCATATGACGGCGATCCAGAATGTGATGGCTGGACCGGTGCTTGTGAAGGGGCATTCGCGAAGATGCGCTGAACTGCTGGCGATGTCCCTGCTGGAGCGCGTCGGGCTTGCCGACCGGGCGCGCCAGTATCCCTCGCAATTGTCCGGTGGGCAGCAGCAGCGGGTTGCTATTGCCCGCGCCATGGCGATGCAGCCGGATGTGCTGTTGTTCGACGAACCGACCTCAGCGCTTGATCCCGAACTTGTCGGCGAAGTGCTTGAAACGATGAAGGATCTGGCGCGAACGGGCATGACGATGATTGTCGTAACCCACGAGGTCGGGTTTGCCCGCGAGGTGGCCGATCGTGTCGTATTCATGGATCAGGGGCGCATCGTCGAAAAAGGTGCACCGGAAAGCGTTCTCGACAACCCGCGCAATCCTCGCACCCAAGCCTTCCTTTCGAAGGTTCTCTGATCTTATCCATTCACTTCTGGAAGACGGTATGATGTCCCTGGTATACGAACCCTCCGCAGCTTTCAGCGTCGCGGAAACTGAAGCTGTTTCCTTCGTCAGCGATCTCATCAGGATTCGCTCGGTCAATACCGGCGACCCGGCCACCATAGGGGATGGCGAAGCGATTGCCGCTGCCTATGTCCGCGAGCGCCTGACGCAAGTCGGACTCGCCTCCGATTACGTCGAGCCGGTGTCCGGTCGCGGCAACGTCATTTGCCGGATCAAGGGATCGAACCCCAACGCACCGGCCCTCATATTGCATGCTCATCTGGATGTGGTTCCGGCTGATGAAGCGGAATGGTCCGTGCCTCCCTTCTCTGGCGAGATCCGCGACGGAATGCTCTACGGACGTGGAGCCGTCGATATGAAGAACATGGCTGGCATGATGCTTGCTGTCGCCCGTGACTTGGCGCGAGAGCAGTTCATTCCGGAACGCGATATCGTTTTCATGTGGTTTTCCGACGAGGAAAACGGCAGCGTTTAATCGCGTCCAGTCCCGGACGGAGCGCCTTCTTCAAATCGCCTGTCATCTGGTTTTCGATCCCGCATGCCTCGCCAATAGCCGTCCAATCCATACGGCCATTAACGATCGGTGGTGGCCGGCGGTGAATGACAAGACCAACGAGATAGGGCCGAATGCTTTCCAGAACTCGCTGTGAGGCGATTGGCGCGATGCGTACCTCGCAGAAATCCGAGATTTTTCGTTGAAAGTGATGAGTTGAAAGATCCTGTTTTGTCATGCTCTTATTCCGTTCTCTCGGCACCAGTGCCGAGCGCGGGCGGGTAGGAGCGGACATTTAAAGAAGCGTGTATTGCGGGTGTGCTTCCAGTTTCGGTGCCTACCAGTAAAGGAGACAAAAGTGATCTGTAAGAAGATCTTTTTGTCTCCTATGATCCCTATTAGCGGCATTTAGTTTGACATGGGTAGATACGATGAGATACGTAAACATATCATAATGGGAAAGATGAAGCGTTAAGGTATCGTATGAAGTCGGATTCTGAGGCTCTTCAGGAGATAGGGCGGCTGCTCAAGACGTCGCGCAAGACTTTGGGCCTCACTCAGGAGCAGGTTGCAGATATGGCGGGTCTGTCGCGTCCGCGTTACCGCGAGATTGAGGCTGGAGCCAGCGCTGCTCGTACGACCACACTGATCAACATCGGTCGTGCGCTTGGTCTGGAACTGATGCTCATCCCGCAGGCCATCGTCCCGGCGGTTGAAGCTTTGCTGCGGCCAGGTGGCACCGAAGATGACCTTCCTGCTTTCGTCGCCAGTCCCGATGGTGATGGCAATGTCTGATCCGCCTCTTGATCCAAGATCTATAACCTCACTGGACGTGTTGCTGAATGACCTGAAGGTCGGCATGATCGTGAGGACGCCGGGAGACTTCAACGCGTTCAGCTTTGAGGAGAGCTATCGACAGACGGGTGGTTTCCCAGTGCTCAGTCTGTCTTTTCGCGCGGCACATGGAGGTTTGCGGAAGGACCCGAAGCCTGTCGCTAAGGCTTTACCACCGTTCTTTGCGAACCTTCTTCCAGAGGATAAACTGCGCGAGGCGATGGAGAAGCACCATTCAGGTAGCGTGCGTGCAGGGAATGATTTCGACCTGCTTGCAGCTCTTGGATCGGATCTGCCAGGGGCTGTCCGAATTGTGCCGAGCGAAGGCAGCGTTGTTCGTAATAAGGGTTTGACACCCCCCAGACCGAAGGCTCGGTTTTCGCTCGCCGGCGTGCAGATGAAACTTTCCGTCATCAAAAACACAGGCAAGGGCGGCGGTCTGACGATCCCCTTAGGCGACGAGCAGGGTTCATATATCGCCAAGTTTCCATCGACATCATTTCCCGGGGTCTCGGAAAACGAATTCGCAAATCTCGCATTGGCCGAAGCGATTGGTATGGACGTGCCGGAACGCGAGCTCGTGGAACAATCGCAGTTCGAGGGTATCCCGGAGGAGTTTGAGACATTGTCCGATGGCAAAGTGCTCCTCGTCAAACGTTTCGATCGCGTTGCCGGTGGTGAGCGCGTCCATATCGAAGATTTCGCGCAGGTATTCGGCGTCTATCCGTCGCGAAAATATGAGGGGGCCGCATATCATGATATCGCTGCGGCTCTTGGGGTCGCCGTTTCTTCAGCGGCAGCCCTCGAGTTCGTCCGACGACTGGCTTTGGCTGCGCTGACAGGAAATGGCGACATGCACCTCAAGAATTGGTCGCTGATTTATCATGGGAAGGGCGACAAGCCGGCACTCGCCCCAGTCTATGATGTGCTCTCGACTGTGCCTTACATTCCCTCGGACGCCATGGCACTTTCGCTGGCCGGTGAAAGGCCGTTCAAGGCAATGAACGCCCAGCGATGGAAAGTCTTCGCTCATCGTGCGCGACTGCCGGAAGCTGCTGTGCTGAAGGCTGTTACGGAGACGGTGGAGCGCGTCAACCAGTCTTGGTGGTCTCTGCCTGAACGAGCTGTTCTACCCGATAGAGTGTTGGAACGGGTTGATGCCCACATCAAGCTGATGTCGCCGATCCTCGGCACGTGCGCTGATTAGCAATTGGTGTTTTTGCGTAACGCGTTAGCCGTTTCGTGGCCCACCAATACCGATCGGGTTGCTGGTTCGAATACCGTCAAGACCTCAGAAATTCAGCCTATTAAAAGCCAGCCACAGTTCCTTTACGTTGGGCGAGCGCGATGCTGCATCATTCAATTCCGAGTAAGGAATCGAGGATTGACCCAGCCTGATCGATTGGAATTCCCCACACGTATGTGCATCCAGCCTTCTTCAGTGCCCAAGATCGTTACAGCAGTGCCCGTCGCCAATGTCTCAACGAGAATATACTGCGGTCCAGGGCCTTCTCGCATGTTGAGGTTAGTGGTGGTTTTGGCAATTTGTAGGTTTCCGGGCGTCGATGACGTAGCCTCGCTACTCAGGGCCGGGTCTACCGTGTTCGGAACTGTGCCGCTGTTCTTCTTATTTCCATTCGGAGTTGGTGCAGTCAGCGCAATTTGAGCGGCCACGTCAAAAGCGCTTCTGATATCCTTATCGATGCTGCGAAACTCGCGGTTCGGAGAGTGGATCTGCTCCGTCCCAGTTTTCTCAGATCTTGAGTTATAGACCGTCTGCGGAGAACTCGTCTGGCTCGCTTGGGACTTAGCAGAGTGGTCCACGGGTTCGATAGACTTTGGCTTCGCCGAAATGTTGAGGAACGCCACGCCTACCACCGCGGTTATAGCTGCAATGATCCATAAGTTGCGGGTGGCGGTCGACATCGCCTTTTAGCCCGTAAACGCTTCGACTTCCCAATAATTGGGCATCGGAGGAACCTCAAATCTCAAAGGGAAGAATCAATTTGCTGCGATCCCAAAGGCATTCAACACCTCTGGTGTAATTGTTCCGGTCACCTTCAGCTTGTAGTCATTCTGCATCGCCATCAACGCGGTTTTGCAAGCCTGACCGACTTGGCCGTCGATAAGGCCGGTATAATAGCCATATGCAGTGAGCGCGGTTTGGACCTGCATCGTAATGCGCTTGAACTTGTCAGTGTTACCGGGAAGGGTTTTGAGCGGAGTGGGTTCGGCTGCAACAGTTGGCGCACTGATAAGGGGGGCAGGGTTGGAGGGCACGGCCGGCGCGACCGGTACCGAAGGGATTGTCGGGTAGATGGATCTGGCCGGCGGCGTGTACGAAGGGGAGGGTGGGGTGTAAGTCGGCGCGCGCGGAGGACTAAAGCTATACCCGCCACCACTGCTCGATCGATGGCTGGAATGGGAGCTGTGCGATCTATGAGAGCTGTGGGAGCGATGACCGGCGAGCGTGAAAATATGATTTAGTCGCAGGCGCTCCAGAACTGAAGGAATGGGGTTCTTTTTGATCTCTATATCCGCAATCGGCATCGCGCTGGATTTCGACGGGAAGAAGCCCGCCGCCAGGAACGACGGGATCAAGAATATTCGAGATTTCATATTGGCCCCAACCCACTAAACCCCTCCTTGTGATCATACCATTGAAAAAAACCACCACAAGTTTCGCGAAACGTGCAGCTGCGACAGAAATCAAGATATTTTCGTTTCCAGTCGGAAATCGTCGATGGCGCGTACCGGCGATAGTTCTCAGGGACCGAACAAAGCGGAAAATTATAGAGCCACGCATTTAAGCCGCGGGCCGTGACAATGTCGATTGCGCGGGCGGTGGCAGCAAAGTCGCAAGATGTGTCCTTGAACGATATTGGCCAGTTCATCCTGCCGTAGCCTATCCGCTCGAGCTGCATGATTGCCCAAACCGAGATGAAGCTTAAGCGAGTCGTTATAAAACCCGCCAATTCGGGGAGATCGTCGACGTTTTGCTGGAGAATAACCGTGCGGAGTTCGACAGATGCCCCCGCCCGCATCAACGTCAACAGTCCTTGCTCCAGGTTTGCGAACGCCCCAGGCTTTCCGACAATCTGATCGTGAATTTCGGGCTTGGCGGAATAGAGAGGGACGCCCCAGAGAACTCTATCCCATCCGAGCTCAGCTAACAGCTCTATATCATCTTGCGCAAAATGCTGAGCGTTGGTGAGGATATGAAACCTTAGGTCCGGTCGAGATGTACTGACGGCGGCCAGCATTTCAAACAACCGCGCCTTATGGAGTAAGGGTTCTCCGCCGGAAATGCCGATCATTGCGTTCGGCGGTGCCAGCGAAGCGGCGATCGCAAATTGGTCGAAAAGGTCGAAGTGATATTTTTTGGGCGGCTGTGAGCACATGACACAAAGCTGGTCACATTGCTCAGTGACCAGCAAAGTGTTGTGATTTGAATTCGCTCGGATCAGGCGATGCGCGCTCGCTTGTCCAGGAAGAACCAAAAGCACATCGCCATCGAGGTTTTCCGGAGGTGTTGCATGAACCGTGAGCGAAAAGCCATGGTATTCATATTCTCGCCGCTCGCCATCGATGTTGAGCAAGATAGCGTCGTGAGCCGTTCTTTGGCCGGCTCGTCGATCGAATAATCGCACGACTAGCGGCTCTTCGATGGGCGGTGGATCGACCTTCAGGCGCAGATCGATCATCGGTGATGACCTGCTCCCCTGATTGTCCGCGTTTATAAGTTAGCTCTGTTCATGTTCTGGTCCTTTCTGGACCGGGTTGCAAACTCGTAAGGGGTTAAACCGTCGAGGCTCGTATGCGGGCGATCTAGGTTATAGTCGTTTCTCCAGTCTTCGATAATCTCCCTCGCGTGGCGGTAGCTGGTGAAGAGGTGCTCGTTGAGGCATTCATCGCGCAGCCG
>NZ_FTMR01000023.1:0-22941 GCF_900156005.1 Rhizobium sp. RU35A
GCTCATGAAGGGCTCATCGGCACCACCGCTGACCTGAGCCATAACCCCGGAAAATTCCAGCTCCCGGTGGCCCAAAATCGGGGAGCACGTCACAATGGGCCAGAGCTTACTTCAAAATGGATTAGTTCAACGGGGCAAGGTCAACCTCTACCTCACATGGTGGACGGGAAACGCGTTGGCAAATGATCGCGGCGGGGTCCGATGTCCGAAGAGAATAATCAATTCGCGACTTCAGCGCTTGAAAGATTCCGCGACTCTCAATCCTTGCCGGCTTGCGCTACCTATTGATTGTTCTCTATGAATTGTACTATCGATGGTGGCGCGGCTATGAACGCTCAAGACTTCGATGGGAGAATTCTGTGGCAAGCATCAGTGACATTTACTGTACCAAGGTCTACTCCCAACTCCGTCCTATCCATGCGGTCTGGCCCCCAGCAACGGTCTTGAAGCTTGGCGACTACGGTCGCCGCGTCGGCGCGCGGTTCGAGCGGCTCGGCTCGCTTTCCGACCTAAGCATCGCAGTCCCTCCATGCCTGGGCAACCAAGGTTCGAAACATATCGCCTTCTCCGAAGGAGCTAGTGTCGCCATCGGGGTTAACGCGAGCGTGGCAGATGTCGGAGCAACGGCAACCCTCGATGTCGGCTTCGGAAGCGAATACAGCATCTTTTTCAACGCGGCCGGCTGTTCAACCCAATCCATCGCGAGCAAGAATGAACTCGGTCAGAGCCTGTTGACCAACTTTTCGTTTAAGCGCGACTGGGTCGTCGTCACCGACATTGTTCGAGTTGCTAACTTCACGGTCGCAGTCTCTCAAGAAAAGGGGGCGACGTTGTCGCTACAAGGCGACGGCGCGACAAAGTTGGACCTCAAGGATGCGAACGTAAGGCTTCATTTCAAGAGTCAGTCGAAAGTCGGATATTTCGAGGTCAGCGAAAACCGCCTTACCCCACTCATTGGATTGTGCGGAATTCGAACCCGTTGGATCGGCGCTGACTCTCTACAATTGTTCTCTTATGGGTGGGATGACACGCTCGATCCGCCGCACTCAGAAGCGGAACTGTTCTTCACACAGGTCTGACGCTACAGGGAATCCATCCCGTAGTCCCTGTCGACCACGAGCATGTCCTTGAGGCCCTTCCGAAGTCGGTCGACTTCAGCCTCTTCTATGATGATCCGCGTCGCATACGAGATGTCGCCCACCACTTTAACGGACGGTGCGCTCGCACGTAGCTTCGATTTTACTTCACCAACTATCTTAGTGCGACGGTCGGGAGACGCTTGCCCAAACTCGGCGGCGAATGGACCTCGCATCGTGACAATCATTCGCGTCTTCATTCCGGCTTTCCCACCGCTTGGTCTTGAGTGATATAACGGCAATCTCACCTCAGCGACAATATGCCGTTACCCTGAAACAATTTGTTAAACGATGCCAAATGTACGTAGCCCGAAGCTGGTGACAGCATCTCGTTCAGCACTTTCCGAGCCGAGAGATTCCAGTCTCCTGAACTAATTCGTTGCTTCGCCAAATTTATGGCCAAGACTCCTGCAACCAACGGTGCCGCGAAAGACGTTCCCGTGATGTCGTAAGCAGGCACCCCCTGCCGGGAGATGACAAGGCCCACGCCCGGCGCGACGAGGTCGAGACCTGTCCCGAAGGCGCTCTGGTACCAGCTGTATATGCTCCATTGGCCGAACTTGCCATGCTCATCCGAGCCCCTGTCGATCTCGGAATATCTCTTCACGATCGAATGTTCCCCGCCCCAGTCCGCTAAACCGAACGCACCAACTGCCACGCAGTCGTCCAATCGAGCGGGAAACGCCACCGTGCTCAATCGTTGGTTTCCGGCGGCGCAGACGACGACTATTCCCCTTGAAGTCGCGGCCTCGATGGCGATACGCATTCCCTGCGCGACGTCATCCGGCTCCTTGTGAGTGCCGAGGCTCAGGTTGATGATGTCCACATCACACTTGAAAACCAAATCGAAAATCGCGTTAGTCACGGCAACAGGGTCGACGCCCGGCGGATATTCCGAACCAAGTTCGGAAAAACTCCATGTCCTCGGAGAGTATCCCGACAACGCCAACACCACCGAAGCGGAAGGGACGATCGGCTCGCACTCCGGACATGCGCTGCGGTCAGCGAGAACGCGACAAACCATCTCGCCGTGGCTCGGTCCTGCCTCGATTGGATCGCTGGAGACTTCTTGTTGGTGGGCTTGCGCCAATGATTGCACATGTTCGAGGCCGCCAATGTCTTTGAGCGCGGTATCCACGACGCCGATCTGTACGCCCTTTCCCCGGTTGTTATGACTGGGGTCAACATTCAGTATTTCGAGCCACCAAGGGAATGCAGGGATGCCGCTTAGTCTGTCGCACACGATCCTCATCGAGTTCGGTTCCGACGGGTCGATGGCGTCGCCGTCTACCCATCCACACCAAAATCCCGCTTCAATTGGTCTCGTGACGAGCCAGAGGATTTGCTCCTCACCTGGAGAAATCTCGAAAATTGCCTTGCCAAAACCGTCGGTACGAACCGTTCGCTTGTGATCCGGTGCGTCAGCACTCTCGACCAAGAGATGGCAAATGCAATCGACGTTCTCTCCGTCGGCTGACCTAATTTCAAGGTTCAATTCAGACAATGCTGCGCTCGCAGGATTGAGGTCGCCCGCGAAGGGCGAGTGGCGGCCATTTTCAAGCGACAATTGCATTTCGAATCTTTTCTGTCGAGGGCACCGAGCACCTTCGCTGTTCATCATCCAAAATGTTGCGCTTCAGGCCAAATCCGTGCGAACATCCTGCCGTGCGTTCGACGATTGCGGACGCTAATTGAGGGCGCTTCGGATAAACCATCGTACGGTTCCCTTCGCCCGCCCGCCCGCTAAGCTCATCGCTTGAACGCTGGCCAAAGGGAATAAACGTGGCAAAAATCTCGGTTGCCATCATCGACGACGACAAGTCGCTCCGGAACACCTTGGTCAGCTTGCTTCAGGCATGTGAATACGGAGAAATGGATTTCGCGAGCAAATGTCCGGAACCGGATGCCGGGCAGAAATTGGTGTCAAAGAACGCTGACGATCTCTGTGACCGGTTGTGACCCGCATAACTTACCGCCAAAGAGACGCTATCGTCGCCCACACAAGGGCAACTCCAAGCACTAATCTCTGCGGCCCCTGATATAATCGTGGTCCGGAACTTCGGAGGACAATACTAAACCGTCCCGTTCATTTTCTTTTTGGCCTTCGGAGAAGACAACAAAGTCGACGAAGTAGAACAGTGCAGCCCTTGCCAGACGCAGCGATGCGAGTGTTAGCTGCTTGAATTCCTCGAGATTTCTGTGATCGACGGCCGAGGAATTGGACGCAGGTTCACGTCCCACATCATGAAGAACCGTAAAACGATGGGTCGAAGAATTCCTCAGTTGCCTCTGAGCGCCCATGAAGCCGTCACCCAACCCTTCATGCTTTGAAATATCCTGAAAAACATTAAAAAGCGCCAAAAGCGGTTGATTGCCGTTAACTAGCGATGCCTCAATCGTTGGCGAAAAGACGAATCCCTTACCCTTTTCCTGCTTGCCCCAGATAGACATAAATGATGACTTCTGCGCCAGCGGAAGCTTCAAATAGCAGGCTATGGCAACAGAAATTTTGTCGAGGATGTCGAATGCGATGCGCTGCGCCGTTGTCAGAGCAGAGTATCTGACCCCGTATACGGCATAATCCAGAGTGTCGGCGTGAGACGTTGTTTCGAAATAGGGCGTCTTTGCGTCGTCCTCTCGAACCTCAAAGAGAACCTGTCTAGCGAATGCGAAATCTGCCTTCATAACGTTCATCATGGCGAAGATTTCGGGGCCCCCCGGCCCATCGGACAAGCTCGTACGAATGTGCGGAATCGTCAATAAATCAAAGCGCCCGGACGAAATTTCTTCTGCGCTACAGTGTATAGAGAGCGCGAAATTGTTCCGATGGACAAACGAAAAGTAAGGGCTATCGACCTGCTGCTCAGGCGCTTCACTGAACTTCAGGGCCTGAGCGACGGCCTTTTTCACGTCAGGCAGCGCTGACGCTCCGGCAAACTGCTCGAAAACGTCGTAGTTATTTGAAGTTACGGTCGCCAAGTATCTGACGCGTTGGCACAAGGCATCGACATGGCAATAAGACTGATAGGTTTCTTCGCTTGAGAAGAAAAGATTGGCCAGCGACATCAGGCGACGCATCTCTTGATATGCCGCTACAGCGTTTGTGGGCAGGATGCGTAAGGCATGCTGAAAGCAATCCAGCGCTTCAACCCACCGATGTGTTTCGAGGAACAAAACTCCTATGTTCGTCAGCATTTGCGATCTGGTCGCCGCGGATGCTGACGCGTCATCCATGACCGCGCCAAAAAGGACACGCGCCCGAAAACGATCATCCGAGGCTTGCCCGCGAAAGGAAGCGTCCGATTTGGCGGTAAAGCGTGCTCGTAACTGAAGTCCGTTGGCCAGATTGTATGCGGTATTGGGGCTGAAGCCGATCTCAGCAGAAAGGGCCTCCAATAGGTCTACACCTCTCCTGATGGACGCTAGATCGCCTAGAGCATCTCCGCAATCGATTAGGATGATAGCCGCGGTAGCCCTCGCGTTGGGACTCGCATCCAACTGGTCTACCCGACGGAGTGCCTCTGCGGGGTCCTGGTCCCGCAACTCCTGAAGTTCCTGGATTAGGTTCTCTATGAGATTGGCCATTAGGTGAAGTAGACCGTCCGTTTAAAATGGGCGCAGGAGCACTCCATTCGTAGCGATTATCCCACATTGGAGCTAGGCCGTATTGCGTCTACTTTCTTGAGCATGTTACCGACCAACCTCCAAGGCGGCCTTCCACGAGCCGCCACTGCTCTTCCCAACCCCATTTCGGCATTGCGGTCGCATGCGACGTCAGCTTTTGGGAAACCAACAGTCGGTCCAATTCGCCGATTAGAACGCGCAAGAATGCCCGCTTCAACAGCGCTGGACGACCCCCTGTTGCATACTCTCCCGGACGCGCCATCGTCGCCTCAGAAAAGGAGATTGGCGGTTGACACCTCGGTTAACGACACCCGTTCGGATATCTGCCAGCTTCGGTCACCATCATGAAGCTCAATAGGTAACCGACCCTCTACCGCGGACATCGCCCGTCAGCAATTCAACGTGTCGATACTCGTTAGACATAAGCCTGTCCTCAAGCCTGTGCTTGAGCCTTTCTGCTTATGCCGACTGTCCGGTCGAAATGGGGGGGCAGTTCAGCGCTCGAATTTCATCTCCAGCGTCACTCTTATATGGATACCGCTCGGCTATTCATGCCGCGAGGTTCATAGTGATGCTCCCTGCGCTTGTCGCTGCCTTGCCACCGATATCTTCCATTTATCTCCCTCGCCGCTCACGCAACGATTAGGCGTAAGGCTATTCGTCCTATCGCAGGTAAAACCATCGCTCCCGATGGCGCTGTAGCTCGAGGACGCCCATCCATGCCACTTTCGTCGCAGCTTTCGTGACCGCTGCATGGATCAAGTATCGGAAGACTCCGGGCATCTGAAAAAGAAAATTCGAGACATCAACGAATGTTTCCAGCTCACTCCATCTCATGCCCCCCAGCGAAAGAAATTCAAGACTTCGACAACAAAATCAATGGGTTGTTAACCCCTTCTCATTTTGCATATTACGCTTGGGCAACGTTAAGGCAGTCAGAATTCCCGATTGGGGGGCAATCAACCTCAAGGCTTCTGCGGCCGCCTTCCGGATCGAATAGACAGGTGAGCCACGGTAACGACCGCCATCGAAACGAATGCAATCTTCCGACCGGTTGGTCGGCGCATCAGACATAGGCCAGCAGCACGAAAGCAGAACATCGAACCTTCAAAGCGAGAGGTTCATTCAACTGGGAAGGATCAGCAATGCGTGGGTCCAATACGGATCGTACAGGAAAGCGTTGCCCCCTAAGGACGCGCGGGAGAATTTTTGACCGGGGGCGACGATCGAACTTCAACCCAGAGACGCGCCGCCGAGATGCCATCCTCCGGCAGAGGAACCGCGGTCCGCTACCTTCGCTGGACATGGTGGTGCCTGCGCATAAGCGCATACCCGCTTCTGAGCGCGAGTTGAATGCATCGGTGGACCAGACACTGAGGGACGATCCTGAGCAATAGGCGATCGGAAATCTAGTGAACGGCCCCCATAAGCAAATCCGTTTCCAAGTGCGTGGAGTAACAGTATGCGTCCTGAGATCAGTCCTATTCGTGCACTTCTTTATGGAAGGTCTGCCACTGAAGATCAAAATGCACCTACCGCAAGGGCAGATGAGCAACTTCAACGCTTGCGACAACACGCACAGAAACTCTCCTATGTCGTGGTGGGCGAAGCACGCGACGCCGCAAAATCTGGAAACTCGCTGTCGCGCACTGGCTTGACAGCGGTTCTGAGACAGGCGGCTAGTGTTCCGGCAACCTTTGACGTCCTTCTGACCGTAGACCGAAGCCGTATCGCGCGAAGCGCAGGCATCTTCGAAGCGGTAGCATATCGCCTAACTGCCGCTGGCATCCGCATTGAATTCGTCGACGAGGCTTCGACGTTGAGGGACGAGACCGCCGGGCGGGAACGCCGAGCTAGCAAGGTTCCAATGGACAGTCCCAAGCATGGGAGGTCCTCATGAGGAGGACCGAACATGTCCAGGAAGTCTATCCGCTGCTGGAGAGTATAAGCGCATCACCGCGTGCCAAGGACGAATTGCTCGAGGTTCTGAGCGCGATCATGGAAAGCTTCGTCGATCGCGCATTCGGCGTCGATTCTGTCCAGCAAGCGATGGCTTTCCGCCCAACCATTAAACCACAGCCACCGAGAGCACCTCCTATCGGAGGCCACCGAAGACGTTCCGCAAAACGCCCGCGGAGACGCCCATCCCGCACCGAACAACGAAAGCATCAAGCAAACGGAGAGCAAAGTAATGTCGGACCTAATTGTCGTAGGCTACGGCCGGGTTTCAGCGAAGAAGCAGCTCAAGGAGGGGGACGGTCTCGGGTCACAAGAAGCTCGAATCAGAGAGTACGCACGAAATCGCGGGTATCCCGCTCTGTCTGCGATGTTCGTTGATGACCGGACCGGGAGCACAGAACGCCGCCCAGGTTTCGCGGAGATGATCAAGTTTTTGGTTAAGAATCGCCGGGCCACATGTGTTGTGATCATTGACGATATCACACGCCTCGCCCGCGGTATCATCGTCCACCACAATCTTCGGGCTGCTATTGCGTCAACCGGAGCGAGACTCGAGTGCCCTTCCTTCGAGTTTGGTGAAAGTTCCGACGACATTCTCGTTGAGAATCTTCTTGCCAGCGTGTCTCAACACCAACGGCAGAAGAACGGCGAGCAGGTCCGGAACCGCATGAGAGGACGCCTACTGAACGGCTACTGGTGCTTCACCAAGCGACCAGGATATCAATACGCAAGAGTTGCAGGCCAAAAAGTTTTAGTCCCTCGAGAGCCGGTTGCGTCGATTGTGACTGAAGCGCTCGAGGGATTTGACAGCGGTCGATTTCAGACTAGAGCCGAGGTACAGCGCTTTCTGGAAAACAGTCCAGGATATCCAAAACAGCGCGATGGCACCGTCAAGATTGATCGAGTGACCGAACTGCTAAGCTCGCTGCTGTATGCAGGTTACATCGAGTATCTGCCATGGGACGTTTCAATCAGGCCAGGGCATCATCAAGCCCTGATCACATTTGAAACTTATCAACGAATCCAAGAACGTCTTCGGGGAGCCGCTAAAACGCCGGGTCGCTCTGACCTGAGCGAGCACTTTCCGCTTCGTCAAGCCGTTCAATGCGCCCACTGCGGTCGGCTTCTCGGCGGGGCCTATTCGGTCGGACGAAGCGCTGAGTATCCTTATTATTTTTGTCTCAACAAAAAGTGCATCCGCTATAGGAAATCCTTTGGCCGTGACGAGATGCACAAACAATTTGAGGCGCTGCTCAAGAGTCTGACGCCTTCGGCTAAGATCATCGAAATCGCGACTGCCGTTTTCCGCAATACGTGGGAGAAACGATCGGCCGGGGCTGCAGATCGAATCGCGCTTCTTCGTCGCGAGTTGACTACGACTGAAAATTCAATCGGACGCCTGATTGATCTTATCACAGGTGCTGCCAATTCCGAGTTGATCGCGACCTATGAGGCGAGGCTCGTTGATCTTCAGAGGCAGAAGACCGCGCTTGCCGAAAAGATCGAAACTGGGGCGAAAGCGATGCCGGACTTCGACGCGACCTTACGAACCGCCATCACATTTCTTTCAAGCCCCTGGAAACTATGGGAAACTGGCAAGACGGAGGATCGAAGAGCTGTACGGAAGTTAGTATTCACTGAGAATCTTCAGTATGCACCTGAAGTGGGCTTTCGAACCGCCGAAACCACCTTACCGTTCAGGGTGTTAGAAGGTCTCCAGGTGGATAATAGTCGAATGGTGCGGACGACGGGACTCGAACCCGTAATCTCGAACGAGAGGCAGATTTTCATACCACTTCGGCTTTCGCCGCCGCCCGAAGGCGTTCGTGGTCTGGACTGTCCCTTCGCCATGACCGAAGAAGGTTTTAGGCGCCGCCCGTCCAGTCTCTACACCTTCCCTTCCGGCCGGAAGGGCTTGGCTCGGGATTGGCCTTGGGATCTCCCCTTTAGCGTTCCCCGACTTTGAGCGGTTCTACACCGCGGATTTCCCCGCGGGCACTCCAATTGTCAAAAGTCTGCTGCGTCTACCAATTTCGCCACGTCCGCTTGCCCCGACTTCAATCATGGGCACAGTCTTATTCGTGGGCTTGTCTCAAAATTGCAAGTCCATGTTCGCGAATATTCGTACGCTCGCAGCCACCTTTGTCCTGTCCGCGAACAGGCACTGGCGCTGCGCGAAAAAAGCACCACATGAAGCACAGGGCCTCTGCCGGCATGCGGCCTGGAACTTTGGCATGTCCGGCCGGTTTTCCCGTCACCGCATGCAACAGGTCTTCAACTGATGAAACGCTCCCTGATCATCCTCGGCACCGCCCTTGCGCTCAGCGCCTGCACCACCGCCAGCGTCGAACCGATCCCCGGCTCCATCACCTATAACGGCCAGCCGCGCACCAAGCTCACGAAGTCGCCGGTCGGCAGCACCTTCGAGCACCGCTTCTATGGCGATGGAGGCGAGTATGTGGAAACCTACCAGATCCAGCCGGACCGCAGCCTCAAGCTCATCTGGCGACGCTTCCTGCCCGATATCATCGACGACAACTGAACCGGGATACGGGCGGCGGGGATCCTCCGGTGGCTTGCGGACTTGTCCTTCGGCGCCGCAACCCTATGTCGTGGCTTTCCCGCAGAAAGAGTGAACACACGTGACCTATCGCTTCCTCATCGTCGAAGACGGACTCCTGATCGCCATGGATCTGGAGGATGCCGTCCAGCGCTGCGGCCATGAGGTGGTGGGCATCGCACCGGACATGTCAGTGGCACTGAACTATGCCGCCGAGGCCGATATTGCCTTCGTCGACGTGCGGCTCGCCGATGGAGAAACGGGGCCGGAACTGGCAGCCCGTCTGGTGGAGCGCGGCATTCTGGTGGTGTTCGTGACCGGCAATCCGATGCTGGTGGAAGGACGCGATGCCGGTGCGCTCGGTGTCATCGCCAAGCCGCTCACCCTTCAGGCCGCGACCGATGTGATCCAGTTTGCGGTCGACTGGAAGAATGGCGTGCGCCGCAATGCCCCGGCGCGCCTGCGTCTGTTCCGACCGCTCGCCGAACCACAGGGCTGAGCGCCGCCGGAATGACGCAGGCTCCGGCAAACTGAAAAGGCGCGGAGATTGCTCCCCGCGCCCTCGTGCTTCCCGAAAACCGGACGGATCAGCCGGCCAGCTTGGCGGCGATGCGGGCCACATGCGCGCCTTGGAAACGGGCACCTTCGAGTTCGATCTCAGAGGGCTGCCGCGAGCCGTCGCCTTCGGTGATCGTGGAGGCGCCGTAGGGCGAGCCACCCTTGACCTGCTCGGTGCCCATCTGCCCCTGGAAGGAGTAGGGAAGACCGGCCACGACCATGCCGTGGTGCAGGAAGGTCGGAATGAAGGACAGAATGGTCGATTCCTGTCCGCCATGCTGGGTGGCGGTGGAGGTGAAGACCGAGCCGACCTTTCCGATCAGCTTGCCGTTGAACCACAGGCCGCCGGTCTGGTCCCAGAAATTGCGCATCTGCGAGGCGACCGTGCCGAAGCGCGTGCCGGCACCGACGATGATGGCGTCGTAATCCACGAGGTCATCCACCTTGGCGATGGCAGCCGGCTGATCCACCTTGTAATGCGAAGCCTTGGCAACCTCCTCCGGCACCAGTTCCGGCACGCGCAGCACCGTCACCTCGGCGCCTGCGGACTTGGCGCCCTCGGCAACGGCATAGGCCATCGTTTCGATATGGCCATAGGTGGAATGATAGAGAACCAGAACCTTCGGCATGTATGTCTCCCTTTTTGCGTGCAGCGCCGGAATGGCGCGGCCGTTGCTGATCAACTTAGTCGCAACCGGGCGTTTCGCCAGTGCCTTGTGGTCGCACGCAGTGTTCAATCTTTGAGGACGAAAAATCCGTTGCAGTCACAACGGCGTAACGCAGGCCACATGCCCAAGCATTCTTGCCGTCGCCATTTTGGCGTGGGAAGGTGACAACAGCCATTCCAGTTTCCAGTGAGGATCTCCATGACCACCCAGATCGTGACCGCCGCCATCCTGGCGATTGGCGACGAACTTCTGTCCGGCCGCACCAAGGACAAGAATATCGGTCATCTCGCCGATGTTCTGCTGCTTTCGGGCATCGATCTGAAGGAAGTCCGCATCGTCGCAGACGAGGAGGAGGCGATCGTTGAGGCGCTGAATGCGCTGCGGGCCCGCTATACCTATGTCTTCACCTCCGGCGGCATCGGCCCGACACATGACGACATCACCGCCGATGCGGTGTCGAAAGCCTTCGGCCTGCCCTGCGAGCATGATGCCGAGGCCATGCGGTTGTTGGCAGACATGTATGCACGGCGCGGCATGGAATTTACCGAGGCGCGCCAGCGCATGGCGCGCATGCCGCGTGGCGCCCGGCACATCGCCAATCCGGTTTCCACGGCACCGGGCTTCGTGGTGGAGAATGTCTATGTGATGGCCGGCGTGCCACAGGTTTTCCAGGCCATGGTGGACAATATCCTGCCGGAGCTGGCGGGCGGCGCCAAAATGCTGACACGGTCCCTGCCCTGCCCTTACGGTGAAGGCGATATCGGCACCCTGCTCGGCGCGATCCAGAAGGCGCATCCGGCAACCAGCATCGGCTCCTATCCGAAATATGACGGGCAGCGTTTTTCCACCGAACTGGTCGTGCGCGCCCGCGACCCCGAGGCACTGGACGCCGCCGCTCATGCGATTGCCGCGATGATCCGTGATCTCGATACGGCCCGTGCCAGTGGTCATCCGGGTCCCGAGGCCTGATCGGCGCCAGCGCTTGACCCAGCGCAAGGCGAGGCCCATTTCAAGGCGCATGGTGGAACGAAACGCTCCACCATCCCGCCCGAGAGGAGACACCGCCCATGGGTTACAAGACGATCCTTGCCGTTCTCGACAGTGAACGCAGCGCCCCGCCGATCACCCGCTTCGCCGCCGATCTTGCCCGCACCTTCTCTGCCCATGTGATCGGCCTTCGCGCCGAAATGCTGGCGACGGTGCCGCTGATCGCACCGATGGAAATTCCCGATCCGGCGGCGGTGGAGGCGCTGCAGCAGGCAGCCCAGGCTGAAACCCGGCGCATCGAAACCGTGTTCCGCGCCGGCATGGAACGGGAAGGCCTGTCCTTCGAGTGGCGCCCTTACGTTTCCTCAGCCGGCTATAGTTCCGACAGCGTGCAGGAGTGCCTGCGTGCCAGCGATCTGGTGCTCGCCTTCCAGAACGACGCGGAGCACGGCAATGACAGCAGCGCAGACCTGGATGCGTTGCTGTTCGAGAGCGGCCGGCCTGTTCTGCTCGTGCCGCACATCCTGAAGGAACCGCAGCCCATCCGTCGTGCGCTGGTAGCCTGGAACGGCTCGCGCGAGGCCGCCCGCGCCGCCTTCGATGCCCTGCCCCTTCTTATGCGTGCCGACAGCGTCGAAATCTTCTCCGTCGATCCGCCCGGCATGCCGCGCCAGGCACCCGATCTCGCCGGCACCGATCTCGCCAACGCACTCTCCCGCCACGGCGTGAAGGTGACGCTCAAGACCGAGGAGAATTGCCCGGTTCCGACGGCGACCGCCATCGAGAACCGGCTGGCCGATGACGGCATCGACCTGCTGGTCATGGGCGGCTATGGCCATTCGCGCTGGTGGGAAATGCTGTTCGGCGGCGTGACCCGCAGCGTCCTGGCAAGCATGACGGCGCTGACGCTTCTGTCGCGCTGAGGCTTTCTGCGCAACACCGGGGCTTTCCCGTGGGAATGCCCCGCCTCTGCCTGCGCATCCGGCTTGCTTTTTCAAGGGATTTGCCGCTAAGAGCAGCAGCCAACGGGAACCTGTCGAACAGGCCGCCCGCGGGCTGCTCCGGCATTTGCGGCGCGCCCTCCCCATTTGCCCGTCAGCGCCTTCGGAGCCTTTTCGCATGTCCCTACCCGACAAAGCCTTTCCCGTTTCCTGGGATCAGTTTCACCGTGACGCCCGTGCGCTGGCCTGGCGGCTGGCCGGCCTCAACCAGGATTTCCGTGCCATCGTCTGCATTACGCGCGGCGGCCTGGTGCCGGCCGCGATCATTTCGCGCGAACTGAACATCCGCCTGATCGAAACAGTCTGCATCGCCTCCTACCATGACTATGTGAACCAGGGCGACATGAACGTGCTGAAAGGCATTACCGCCGACCTGCTGACCGATGGCGGCAAGGGCGTACTGGTCGTGGACGACCTCACCGACACCGGCAAGACCGCCTCGGAAGTGCGCGCCATGATGCCGAACGCACATTTTGCCTGCGTCTATGCCAAGCCGAAGGGCGTTCCGACGGTCGATACCTTCGTCACCGAAGTCTCGCAGGACACCTGGATCTATTTCCCCTGGGACATGGGCTTCACCTATCAGGAACCGATCGCCAAGGGCCACAAGGGCTGATCCTTGCTTTCTCCCGCATCTGGAACCCGCCCGACCGGCGGGTTCTTTCGTTTTGGATACGGCTTTGCGAACCGACATGAGTGTCAATTATGTTTTGTTCTCAGACATTTGCCTGTCCGTACCCCCCAACGCGGGAAGCCTATTTCACGATTTATTTATATTCGAAAGCCATAAAATGAGACGCGCGGTTGCACCCTGAGGCTGCGGCGGACCATGACGGCCTGACCATCAAGCGCATCGAGCCATGTCCCGGACCCGCCATGCGGTCCCTGGAGCCGAGGGCGCCATGCCGAATTTCCTGAGATCCCTTCCCCTGACGGCCAAGCTGTCCGCCATCATCGTGACGATCAACCTGATCGGCGTCATCGGTCTCGGCATCTCCACCTGGACCAGCGAACGGGCCGCCATGCTGTCGCTGATCTCCGCAAACTGGATGAAGGATACGGCACAGTTTGCGACGCTTGCGTCAGGAGGCGTCAAGTGGGGCAAGGCCGATGTCGTTCAGGAAGCCTATGCCCTCTACCGGGACAAGGCGGATCTGCACCTCGTGCAATTTGCCGCCTATGGCGCCACGTTGAATGTCGTAGACAGCTGGAACCGCAAGGAGGTGGACGACCTGCCCTCTGCCGATGCGCTGGCAAAGGCTGCCGCGACCCGCCCCGAGAAACCTGCGATCGTCGATACTGGCGCCGATCCGGACCTGATGACGATCGTTGCGCCGCTTCCCAATGACAAGTCCGGCAAGCCGACGGGCTATGTCGTGACGACCTGGACCGGCGACCGGATCATCGACCAGATCCGCAGCAAGGTTCTCACCTCGGTCATGTTGCAGTCCCTCGTCATCATCGCTGCCGTTACCGTCTTCATCGTCACCATGCGCCGGCTGGTCGGCCAGCCGTTGCAAGTCATCAGCCGCCGCATCGCCGGCCTGCAGCAGGGCGATCTGCAGTCGCCGGTCGTCTTCCAGCAGAAGGGCGACGAGATCGGCTTCCTGGCCCGCGCACTCGAAGGCTTCCGCAAGGATGCGATCGCCCAGCAGGAACAACATCGCCTGGCCGAAGAGCAGCAGGCGACGATCAGCAGCGAACGTGCCCGCAATGCGCGCATGGCCGAAGACAATGCGGCGACCCAGGCACGGGTGATGGCAAGCGTCGGCTCCGCGCTGGAACGGATGGCAGCCGGCGATCTCACCGCTACGCTTGGCGATCTCGGTCCCGAATTCGAGAAGCTGCGACTGGATTTCAACGCCATGGTGCAGTCCGTTGCGGTCGCCATCACCGAAATCAAGTCATCGGCCGGCAATGTGGAAAGTGGCGCCGTGGAGCTTGCCTCTCAGGCCGAGCAACTGGCCAAGCGCACTGAACAGCAGGCCGCTGCGCTGGAGGAAACCGCTGCCGCGCTCGATCAGGTCACCGCAACCGTGCGCACCTCCTCGCAGAGCGCCGAGACGACTGGTGCCATGGTGGGCGAAGCCAAGTCGGAAGCCAGCCATTCGGCCGAGGTCGTGCGCAATGCGATCGGCGCCATGGACCGCATCCAGCACTCGTCCTCGCAGATCGGCACGATCATCGGCGTGATCGATGAGATCGCCTTCCAGACGAATCTTCTGGCGCTCAATGCTGGCGTCGAGGCCGCGCGTGCCGGTGAAGCCGGCAAGGGCTTTGCGGTCGTCGCGCAGGAAGTGCGCGAGCTTGCCCAGCGCTCGGCCAATGCCGCCAAACAGATCAAGAACCTGATCGATGTGTCGAACAGCGAGGTGGCAAACGGCGTCCAGCTCGTCAACCAGACCGGCGACACGCTGCTGAAGATCGAGGAGCATATCGGCCGCATCGCCGAAGGCATCGTCGGCATGGTGCAGTCCTATCGCCAGCAGGCAACCGGCCTGCAGGAGATCAATGCCTCGATCAGCAGCATGGACCAGACGACCCAGCAGAACGCCGCCATGGTGGAAGAGGTGAGCGCCGCCTCCCATGATCTGCTCTCGCAGAGCCGCACCATGCAGGACGCCAGCGGTCGCTTCCAGCTCGGCCCTCTTGCCGCCCAACGCCGCGTCGCCTGATCCCCAACACGATGCCTCGCCACCGGGACCGGCGAGGCGCAACCGGCAGAAGGTCCCGTCCAGAATCCCCCCATCCGAGGAGCACCCTATGAAACATTTTCTGACCGGTCTTGCCGCCACCGCCATGATGACCCTCTTCCTGCAGCCGGCCAGGGCGGAAGAGGCACATGTCGCCCCCGTGACCGCCTATATGAAGGCCCATGTCACCGGCTGGGTGAATGATCCCGTCATCATCGGCGCCATCAAGGCGCAGAATGCCAAGCACGCCAATCTGAGCGAGGCCGATATCGTGGCCCTCGACAAGAAATGGCGCGCGGAAGTGGACGCCGCCGACAAGCCGCTGATCACTGCAACGCTCGGCAATGCCGTCTCTGCCTTCCTCAAGGCCAAGCAGGCCGATTCCAAGGGCGCCATTGCGGAAGTGTTCGTGATGGACAACAAGGGCCTCAATGTCGGCCAGAGCGAAGTCACCTCCGACTACTGGCAGGGGGACGAGGCGAAGTTCCAGAAGAGCTTCGGTGTCGGCAAGGATGTGCTGTTCGTCGACAAGGTCGAGAAGGACGAATCGAGCCAGGCCCTGCAGTCCCAGGCCTCCATGACCATCAGCGACGAAAGCGGCAAGCCGATCGGCGCGATCACGGTCGGCGTCAACCTCGAAGCCCTCTGACCTCATCCATTCCATCAGCCAGGCACCGCGGCCGTCCTTTCGGGCGGCCGCTTGCATTCGGGAGCCGCTGTAAGAGCCTGGTCTGCAAGCTCTGTCGCCGGAGATGTTGCCGCGGACGTGGCATGCAGGAATGCCGGCGTCTCCCCTTTCACGGCGGCACCGTTCACCTGCATGGGGACAGAGGGCCGACTGCCGGAACGCATCGCCGTCACGCCGGTTCATGCGTTTCGGAGCCCGGAGAGTACCCGGAGTGCATGGCATTCCCCGGTCTCGTGGCCAACGAAAAAGGCGCCACGCGGGCGCCTGTCTCGTTGCCGGTCCGTTCCTGACCCGAGGATCAGGCCGCCGTGCGATAGGCGTGGCCGGCGCTGGCGGCGCCATCCAGCCGGAAGCGCGCGAGGATCGCTGTCAGCTGGCGGCTTTCGGACGCCAGCACCTGGCTCGCGGCGGTGGTTTCCTCCACCATGGCCGCGTTCTGCTGCGTCATCTGGTCCATGTGGTTGACGGAGGTGTTGATCTCGCCGAGCGCTGCGGACTGTTCGCCGGCGGCGCGCGCGATGGTCGCGACATGGTCGTTGACGCGGTTGACCAGATCCTCGATCTCCTTCAGCGCCTCGCCGGTGGAGAGCACCAGCGTCACGCCGCCCTTGACCTCGTCGGCAGACGTGTTGATCAGCGTCTTGATCTCCTTGGCGGCATTGGCAGATCGCTGCGCGAGTTCCCGCACCTCCTGCGCCACTACGGCAAAGCCACGACCGGCCTCGCCCGCGCGCGCCGCCTCGACACCGGCATTCAGCGCCAGCAGGTTGGTCTGGAAAGCGATCTCGTCAATGACGGAGATGATCTGGCTGATCTTCTGCGAGGACTGTTCGATGCGACCCATGGCCTCGATCGCATCGCGCACGATGCCGCCGGAGCGGCCGGCGCTGGCCTTCGTCTCTGCCACCATGCGGGTTGCCTCGTTGGCGCGATCGGTCGACATGCGAACCGTGGTGGTGATTTCCTCGAGAGCCGCCGCGGTCTCTTCAAGGGCTGCTGCCTGCTGCTCGGTGCGGCGCGCCAGCTGGTTGGAGGCCGAGGACAGCTCGCCGGAATTGTCGCTGATGGTGCCTGCGGCGGTGCGCACGTTATCCATCGTGCCCCGCAGCACGCCCATGGTGGCGTTGACGTTCTGCTGCAGTTCGGCAAAGGCCCCCTGGAAGGTGCCCCGCATATCCTGCGTCAGGTCCTGCTCGGCCAGAGCGGCGACAACGCGGCGCACCTCCGTGATCCCCTTGTCGACATTCTCCACCAGTTCGTTGACGCTGGTGGCGAAGCGTTCGAGATCGGCATCCTCGTAGCGCTTGCTGATGCGCTGGCTGAAATCGCCGGCAGCGGCGGCGGCCACGATGCCGCTGATCGAGACCTGCAGATCCTTGCTCTGACGATTGAGCGCCGCCTCCTGCGCTTCCATGGCTCGCATCTGGATCTCGTTGGCGCGGAACACTTCGAGCGCGCGGGCCATCTCGCCGATTTCGTCGGTGCGGTCGGTATCGGTCACCGGTTGGTCTGTGCGGCCTTTTGCCATGGCGCTCATCACCAGCGTCATGCGGCGGATGGGGCTTGCAATCTCGCGACGGGCGATGACGAGGCTGAGCGCGACGCCGGCGACGATGCAGACCACGGCGGTGATCGCAAGGATCATGACCGTCGTTTGCGACTCATCGATCGCATAGGCGCGCGACTGCGACAGCGTCTTGGCGGAATAGGTGCTGTAAACCTTGACGGCAGCCGTCACGGCCTTCTGGCCGTCCAGCGCTTTCTCAAGTGCAGCCGTCATCACCTGGCGATCCTTGCCGGCTTCGGTGCCGGCTATCTTCACCATCTGACGGATGGCATCGAAATAGGCGTTGAGGCTCGCCTTGATGTCGGAGAGCTGCTTCTGCTCCTCCGCATCGGCGGTGGAGGCGATCTTCGGCAGGCGTTCCAGCATTTCCTTGGCGCGCTTCTCGGTCTCGGCGGCGAAATCGGCGGCCTTGTCGGGCGCGAGCGCCAGCTGGTAGGTCATGCGGCTGATGGCAATGATGTCGATGCGCAGGTCCATGGCCTCGCGGGCCACCTCCTCGCGTGCCCCCGTATCCTTCAGCGCACCCCCCATCGAGAAGAGGCCTTGCGTTCCGACAGCGGCAATGGCGGCGGCGGCAGCGCCCATCAGCACCACCACCAGACTGATCTTCTTGAGGATCGACAGGTTCTTGATCGTCACGGACATCTCTCCGAAGGCTTCGAACGGGGCGGATGCACGGCAGGGTATGCACCCGCAGCATTCTTCCATTCGAATCTCCTAAGTTACGTGCGTTAAAATTTTGCATGGAAAAACTCCGAGAATTTATGGGGTCCCGATCCTGCATCTGTCACAAAATCCGTCACACCGCAGAAGGCGGCCGGGAAAGACGCCACGCCAAATGCTTGATGCGATTGAATGATTCGCTTCTCCCCGTTTTCCACAGCTTACAGACACAAGATATTGTGGTTAAAAAACCGTTGCAGTCTAAGCCTTGACGAATCTCCCGGTTCGGCCGAGATTGGAACCGTTGCGGCGGCGACAGGATCGGACGTCACGAGGCCGATCCTCTGTAAGCGCAAAAATCACCCAACTCCGTCGGTCGGCGGCTTGCCATGAGGGCTCGCACGCTGGTGGATGTCGCGTGTCTTTTTGTGCCACCGTCTCGGCAAAATGGGGTGGTGGAAAACTGCTTTTACGCTATATTTAGTGTTTGCAGCCAACCTGCCCACAAGATACAGGTCGACCATCCACGGATGATTTACCATTCGAGTTGAAACGGGCACGGCTGCGCGTTGTTTGACAGCGATCGCCGCCGACGGATTTTTGTGCGCCCGGCGGGCGCGACAGCGAGGACGAGAGAGATGCGCATTGAACGTCGTTTCACCAAACCTGGCCAGGGCGCCTATGCGGAGATCGAATTCCGCAAGGCTGTCAGCGAGATCCGCAATCCCGACGGCTCGATCGTCTTCCGCCTGGAAGACATCGACGTTCCCGCGCAGTTTTCCCAGGTGGCGACCGACGTTCTCGCGCAAAAATATTTCCGCAAGGCCGGCGTGCCGAAGGCCCTGAAAAAGGTCGAGGAAAACGACGTTCCCTCCTTCCTGTGGCGCTCGGTTGCCGACGAAAAGGCCCTGAAGGATCTGCCGGAATCCGAACGCTACGGTTCGGAAACCGATGCGCGCCAGGTGTTTGACCGTCTGGCCGGCACCTGGACCTACTGGGGCTGGAAGGGCAAGTATTTCTCCTCGGAAGAAGATGCCGCCGCCTTCAAGGACGAGCTTGCCTACATGCTCGCCACCCAGCGCGTGGCGCCGAACAGCCCGCAGTGGTTCAACACCGGCCTGCACTGGGCCTATGGCATCGACGGCCCCGGCCAGGGCCATTTCTACGTCGATCCCTTCACCGGCAAGCTGACCAAGTCGAAGTCCGCTTACGAACACCCGCAGCCGCATGCCTGCTTCATCCAGTCCGTCGAGGACGATCTCGTCAACGAGGGCGGCATCATGGACCTGTGGGTGCGTGAAGCGCGCCTCTTCAAGTATGGTTCCGGCACCGGCTCCAACTTCTCCCATCTGCGCGGCGAAGGCGAAAAGCTGTCCGGCGGCGGCCGTTCCTCGGGCCTCATGTCCTTCCTGAAGATCGGTGACCGCGCTGCCGGCGCCATCAAGTCGGGCGGCACCACGCGCCGCGCCGCCAAGATGGTGGTGGTCGACATCGACCATCCCGATATCGAAGCCTACATCGACTGGAAGGTGAAGGAAGAGCAGAAGGTTGCCGCCCTCGTCACCGGTTCCAAGATCGTTGCCCGCCACCTGAAGGCCATCATGAAGGCCTGCGTGAATTGCGACGGCGATGGCGACGATTGCTTCGACCCGACCAAGAACCCGGCCCTGAAGCGCGAAATCCGCGCTGCCAAGAAGGACCAGGTGCCGGAAAACTATGTCAAGCGCGTTATCCAGTTCGCCAAGCAGGGCTACAAGGATCTCGAGTTCAAGACCTATGACACGGACTGGGATTCGGAAGCCTATCTCACCGTCTCCGGCCAGAACTCCAACAACTCCGTCTCGCTGAAGGACGATTTCCTGCGCGCTGTCGAGACTGACGGCAACTGGAACCTGACTGCCCGCAAGGACGGCAAGGTGCTGAAGACGCTGAAGGCCCGCGATCTCTGGGAAAAGATTTCCTATGCCGCCTGGGCATCGGCCGATCCGGGCCTGCACTTCAACACGACGATGAACGACTGGCACACCTGCCCGGCGGCAGGCCCGATCCGCGCATCGAACCCGTGTTCGGAATACATGTTCCTGGATGACACGGCCTGCAACCTGGCCTCGCTGAACCTCCTGCAGTTCAAGGACCGGGCCACCAAGCGCATCAACATTGCCGATTACGAGCATGCGGTGCGCCTGTGGACCGTCGTTTTGGAAATCTCGGTGATGATGGCGCAGTTCCCGTCGCGCCAGATTGCCGAACTGTCCTACCAGTACCGCACGCTCGGCCTCGGCTATGCCAATATCGGCGGCCTCTTGATGTCCTCCGGCATTCCCTACGATTCGGCAGAGGGCCGCGCCATTGCCGGCTCGCTGACGGCGATCATGACCGGCGTCTCCTATGCCACCTCGGCGGAAATCGCCTCGGAGCTTGGCCCCTTCCCGGGCTTTGCGCCCAACCGCGACAACATGCTGCGCGTCATCCGCAACCATCGCCGCGCCGCCTACGGCGAAGCGACCGGCTACGAAGGCCTCTCCGTCAACCCGGTTCCGCTGATCCATTCGGAAAATCCGGACCGGGATCTCGTGGCCCATGCCAAGGCGGCCTGGGACAAGGCGCTCTCGCTCGGCGAGCAGCACGGCTACCGCAATGCCCAGACGACGGTGATTGCGCCGACCGGCACGATCGGCCTCGTGATGGACTGCGACACGACCGGCATCGAGCCCGACTTCGCGCTGGTGAAGTTCAAGAAACTGGCCGGCGGCGGCTACTTCAAGATCATCAACGGCGCCGTGCCGGAAGCGCTGCGCACGCTCGGCTATTCCGAAAGCCAGATTGCCGAGATCGAGGCCTATGCCGTCGGCCATGGCAACATCAACCAGGCACCGGGCGTGAACCCCGGCTCGCTGAAGGCCAAGGGCTTTACCGACGAGAAGATCGAGGCGATCAACGGCGCCACCAAGGCTGCCTTCGACATCAAGTTCGTCTTCAACCAGTGGACGCTCGGCGCCGACTTCCTGAAGGAAACCCTGAAAGTTTCCGACGAGCAGCTCGCCGACATGAGCTTCAACCTTCTGGAGCATATCGGCTTCTCGAAGAAGGACATCGAAGCCGCCAACATCCATGTCTGCGGTGCGATGACGCTGGAAGGCGCGCCCTTCCTGAAGACCGAGCATCTGCCCGTCTTCGATTGCGCCAATCCCTGCGGCAAGATCGGCAAGCGGTATCTCTCGGTCGAAAGCCATATCCGCATGATGGCGGCAGCCCAGCCGTTCATCTCGGGTGCGATCTCCAAGACGATCAACATGCCGAACGAGGCGACCGTCGAGGATTGCGGCTCCGCCTACATGCTCTCCTGGAAGCTGGCGCTGAAGGCCAATGCGCTTTACCGCGATGGCTCGAAGCTCTCCCAGCCGCTCAACGCCTCGCTGATCGAGGATGAGGACGACGAGGACCTGGTGGAAGAACTGCTGGCACAGCCGGCAGCCGCCCAGGCCGTGGTTGTCACCGAAAAGATCGTCGAGCGCGTGGTGGAACGTCTGGTCCGCAGCCAGGAAAAGCTGCCGTCGCGCCGCAAGGGCTATACCCAGAAGGCGAAGATCGGCGGCCACACCATCTTCCTGCGCACCGGCGAGTATGACGACGGCCGCCTTGGCGAGATCTTCCTCGACATGAACAAGGAAGGTTCGGCGCTGCGCGCCTTCATCAACAATTTCGCCATCTCGGTCTCGCTCGGCCTGCAATACGGCGTGCCGCTGGAAGAATATGTCGATGCCTTCACCTTCACCAAGTTCGAGCCGGCCGGCATCGTGACGGGCAATGACGCGATCAAGAACGCCACGTCGATCCTCGACTACGTGTTCCGCGAACTCGCCATTTCCTATCTCGGCCGCCACGATCTGGCGCATGTCGATACCTCCGACTTCTCCTCCACGGCGCTCGGCCGCGGCGTCTCCGAAGGCAAGGCCGACATCGTCTCGAAGGGCCTGACCCGCGGCTATCGCCCGACGCTGGTCTCCAGCGCCCAGTCCGGCGAACCGCGCGGCGCGTCCTCCGCGGCACCGGCCAAGGCCTCGGCCGGCGGCAATGTGACGGCTTTTGCCGGCTCCGCCGCCCGCAAGCTGGAAGCAACGGTTGCCATTTCCACCTCCGAAGTCGTGTCCTTCAAGCGCGACTACGAGGAGCGGGCCAAGGAACTGGCAGAAGAGATCATCGAGGAAGTGATCGCCGACGAGGCCGCCACCGCCCTCTTCTCCGACAAGGCCGCCGCCGACGCCGCCTCTGCCAAGGCAGACGCAAAGAAGGTGGAAGCAGAACGCCGCATGCGCTCCATCGCGCAGGGCTACACGGGCAACATGTGCTCCGAGTGCCAGAATTTTACGATGGTGCGCAATGGGACGTGCGAGAAGTGCGACACGTGTGGAAGTACAAGTGGGTGCTCTTAATTACTCTTCTTACTCCGTGAGTGAGTGATAACATCTGGGGGCGGCTTACAAACTGAGCTGCCCCTCTTGGCTGTATGCCACTAATCAAGACCTAAATTTTCGAAGCGGACCAAAACTAGAGAAGTATCCGCCTTTAGGCGGATTCCGTATTCATTAGAAAGACTGACTTGGCGTGACTACTACTAAGCCAACTGACCTGCTCCCCTGATTGTCCGCGTTTATAAGTTAGCTCTGTTCATGTTCTGGTCCTTTCTGGACCGGGTTGCAAACTCGTAAGGGGTTAAACCGTCGAGGCTCGTATGCGGGCGATCTAGGTTATAGTCGTTTCTCCAGTCTTCGATAATCTCCCTCGCGTGGCGGTAGCTGGTGAAGAGGTGCTCGTTGAGGCATTCATCGCGCAGCCG
>NZ_FTMR01000024.1:0-22223 GCF_900156005.1 Rhizobium sp. RU35A
GCGCTTAAAATCTTCGCTGAAATTCGATTTGCTCATGATGCTCTTCCTGCCTCAAAATTAGGAAAGAAGGCGTCTACAAATCTCGGGGCTATTCAGTACCGATATCATTGACGGCATTTCGAGTCAGACTCTGAGGCTATGGATGCCAACTTTGCTTGAGTGTCAGACAAGATGCACAATGGGTTGGAGCCGGAGCGCGCGGCCAGCAGGTCCGCTAGAGCAGCAGATCCGGCAGGACCGAGGCCGTGACAGGCGACGGCTGGCCATGTAACCGCCGATCCCGCTTGATCGGTCAACTGTCCTGCCCTCATCGTCGATGCATGTCGGCCACACTAAAACAGGTGGCGCCCACGGTGAGGAAATTGTCTATCTCACGGATCGGCGCGTCGGCGCTCTTAATGCTTGGGTTGCAGCAGCGTGGATCAACAGCGGTAGTGCGTTTCGCGCCATTGATCGCCGGGGGAGTGTATCAAAGAAAGCAATGGATCAAGAAGCGATCAACGATATCGTCAAGACATAAGCCAGAAGGGAGCGGTCTCCCTTCTGGCGGAAGGGTTCAACAGGCGTCAGGACCGACGATCTTCGTCAGAATCGCCCCCACCACATACTTTATTCGCTTTCTGACCAAGACCGGCGGCGCATTTCATGTATGCTTCCCAGCATAAACGAAGGCCTTAAGGCCATCAGGGGAGCGTCGAGGAATGAAATATGTCGTCGATACCATAGGCAATGTCTCTGGCGGTGACGCTTGGCAGGCGGCAGTGACCGCAACCTATTTTCCGCTGGACACCGAATATCGCAACCGCCGCGAATTCAGGGGCGCGCTGGAAACCTGGTCGCTGGGAATGGTCGGCGTGTCGCGGATGCAATGCGACGGGCTGATCTATCGCCGCCATCGCCGCCATTTTCTCAACGAGCGGGATTCGAGCCTGCTCATTACCATTCCGATGCTGAGCGAGGTGAATTTCTCGCAAGGTTCGCGGACGGTGAAGTGTCAGCCGGGCGGCTTCCTCGTCGAGCGCGGTGACGCACCTTACGAGTTCTGGCACGGCCGGACGAATGCGCTCTGGGTCTTGAAAGTGCCCTCTGCCAGCGTCCGTTCGCGCATCGGTTCGGCGGACCGTCTGAGCGCGCTGAGCTTCGATGCCACGCAAGGCGTTGCGGCGCTCTTCCTTGATACCGTCCGTCTGACCATCGAGCGGGCACCGGAGATCAACGAGGCGGCGCGGGAGCTGGCCGGCAAGCATATTCTCGACATGCTCTGCCTTTCGATCGTCAGCGACGACCGGGTCCTCGACAGCAATGTCTCTCCGATCCGGGCCAGCCACCTGCATCGTGCCGAGCAATATATCCGCGACAACCTCAAGAACCCGAACCTTGGTCCGCAAGGGGTCGCGGAGGCCTGCGGGATTTCGCTGCGTTACCTGCAGGGCCTGTTCCAGGATAGCGACAAGTCGATCAACAGCTTCATCCGCGATTGCCGGCTCGACCGCTGCGCGGAAGACCTGATGTCTCTGACCGCCAGGGGCACGATCGCCGAAATTGCCTATCGCTGGGGCTTTGCCGACCAGTCGCAATTCTGCAAACACTATCGCAGCCGATTTGGCTGCTCGCCTTCCGACACACGCCGTCAGGCGACCAACGTGCCAGATGCACCGCCTCCGGGACGCAGCCGCCGGGACTGAGCCCGCAGTCTGACAGTCAACCGCCACCCATGAATTGAACCGGTTCCCGTTCGCGAACCGGATCGCCCTTCCGTGTCCTTTCGACGCGCATTTCGAGGAACCAGCATGAGCAAGACCAGAGTCGCCGTCGATGTCGGAGGAACGTTCACCGACATCTGCATCATGGACGAGGAGAGCGGCGCGATCCGCATTGAGAAGACAGCCTCCACGCCCCATGATCCGATGCAGGCGATCCTGAACGGTATCGAGCAGGCAAAAATCGACCTCTCCGCGGTCACCATGTTCTCGCATGGCACGACGGTTGCGACCAACGCGCTGATCACCCGGCGCATCCCACGCACCGCCATGATCTGCACGCAAGGTTTTCGAGATGTCGTGGAAATCCGCCGCTCCAACAAGGAAGACCTGTGGGACACCTACAAGGATGTCGCCAAGCCCTATGTGCCGCGCCGCGACCGCCTGACAGCGCTCGAGCGCGTCGAGGCCGACGGCAAGGTGATGGTGCCGCTCGATGAGGCAGGTGCCCGCCGCGTCGCCGAAGTTCTGAAGAAGCGCGAGGTGAAGTCCGTCGCGGTCTGCTTCATGAACTCCTATGTCAACGGCGCGAACGAGCGGCGCATGCGCGATATCCTGAAGGATATCATGCCTGAGGTCCCCGTCTCCATCTCCTGCGAAGTCATGCCGGAAATCTTCGAGCACGAGCGCTTTTCCACGACGATGGCCAATTCCGTCTGCGCGCCGGTCGTGGTCGATTACGTCTCGCGCCTCGGCGATAAGCTGGCCGAAGGCGGCTATGCCCGAGACCTTCTGCTGCTCCACAGCGGCGGCGGCGTGATGACGCCCGCCAGCGTCAAGGAATTTTCGGCCCGCCTCGCCGGTTCCGGCATTGCCGCGGGCGCGATTGCCAGCCGCTTCATCGGCAATCTCTGCGGCTTCCCCAATTCCATCGGCTTCGACATGGGCGGCACCAGCACCGACGTGTCGCTGGCCTATAACGGCGAACCGCGCATCACCAAGGACTGGTATATCGAATATGGCTACCCGATCCGCTTTCCCTCCATCGAAGTCCTGACCATCGGGGCTGGCGGCGGGTCGCTGGCCTGGCGCGACGAGGGCGGATCTCTCCGCAACGGTCCGCAATCTGCCGGCGCCTATCCCGGTCCGGCCTGCTACAAGAACGGCAACAGGACTGCCACGAACACGGACGCGAATGTCGTTCTTGGCCGTCTCGGCACCAGCCTTGCCGGCGGCAAGATCACGCTCGATCCGGAGCTGGCCACCGAAGCCGTGCAGGAAACCGTGGCGGGCCCGTTCAACATGAGCCTGCATCAGGCGGCTGAAGCAATTGTCGCCGTTGCCAATTCCAACATGGCGAATGCCGTGCGCCTGCTCTCGATCAGCCGTGGCTACGACCCGCGCGATTTCGCGCTCGTCGCCTTCGGCGGCGCAGGCGCGCTGCATGGCGCGGCGGTCGCGAGGGAGCTTTCAATACCGACCGTCATCGTGCCGCCGAACCCGGGCGTGACCTCGGCGCTCGGCTGCCTGCTGGTCGATGTGCAGCACGACTTCTCCGACAGCTTCATGACCAATGCCTCGACTGTTTCGCCAGACGAGATGGAAGCGGCCTTCACCAAGATGGAAGCGCAGGCCGTCGAGCGACTGACACATGAAGGCGTGGCGCGCGAGGACATGACGCTGATGCGCTCCGTTGAGATGATGTATGCCGGGCAATGGCGCTCGCTCTCGGTGTCTGCTCCTGCGAAGATCGTGAGCGTTTCCGATCTGGTCGAGGGCTTCCACGCCGAGCATGAGCGGGAGTTCAACTTCCGCCGCGACGAGGCCCCCGTTGCCATTTTCCGCATTGCGATCAAGGCCATCGGTACGGTTCCGAAGGCCGACATGCCGAAATACGAGCTACGGCCGCACAAGGCCGAGCCTGTTTCCCGCCGCAAGGTCTGGTTCGATGCGGTGGCCCATGAAGCCGCGATCTACGAGCGCGAAAAGCTGAAGGCGGGGGCCGCCTTCGAAGGTCCGGCCATTGTCGAACAGTTCGACTCCACGACTGTCGTGCCGCCCGGCATGAGCGCGAAGGTCGATGCCTACATGAACATCCTCATTTCCACGAAAGGCTGAACCCCATGAACAAGATGATGAATGTCGGCGGCAGCCTCGACCCCGTCACCTTCGAGGTTCTGAAGAACTCCTTCATCACCTCGGTCGACCAGATGGCCGAGCAGATGCTGCGCACCTGCTATTCCTTCGTGATCTATAACCGCGACTTTTCCAATGGTCTGCATGACAGTGACGGTAACTCCGTGGCCCAGGGCAACCAGGACATCGCGGTGCATGTCGGCACGCTGCATTTCACCTGCAAGGACGTGATCCGCGCCTTCGAGGGCGAGATGCTGCCGGGCGATGTCTATGCCATCAACGACCCTTACGCCGGCGGCACGCATTTCTCCGACGTGCGCCTCGTTCGCCCGATCTTTGACGAGGATCACCTGATCGGCTTCTCGCAGTCCAACGGCCATTGGTCGGATCTCGGCGGCTCGGTGCCGGGCTCCTTCGACGTGACGGCGCGCGACATGTTCCGCGAGGGCATGCGCATCACGCCGGTGCGGCTCTTCCATGGTGGGCGTTTCTGCGCCGATGTCGCGAACCTCATCGCCGCCCAGACCCGCGACCCGGCGTCGATCATCGGCGACATCCATTCGCAGGCGCAGGCGACGCAGGTGGCCGAGCGCGAAATCCTCCGGCTGGTGCGCAAATATGGCCGCGATCAGGTCACGCAGGGCATGCGCGAAGTGCAGGATTACGTGGAGCGTGCGGCACGCAAGCGCATTGCCGAGCTTCCCGATGGCACCTGGGAGACGGTCGACTACATCGACCGCGACCCGGCGACCGGCGAAGGCATGATCCCGATCCGCATCAAGATGACGATCAAGGGCGATACGATCCATTACGACTTCACCGGAAGTCATGCGACGATTGCCTCCATGTACAACTCGGCTCCCGGCGCGACCTTCTCAGCCGTGGTTGCCGGCACCAAGACCTTTTTCCCCGATCTGCCACTCAATTCCGGCTTCTACCGGATGATCGAGGTGACGGCGCCGAAGAACAGCGTCGTCAGCGCCGAATGGCCGATTGCCGTCACGGGCTTCCTCATGCCGTTTGAGAAGATCATGAACGCGATCTTCGAAATGTGGTCGAAGATCATGCCGGAGCGGGCGATCGCCTGCGCCTTCAACCTCGAATATCTGCTCGCCGGCGGTCTCGACGCCCGCAAGCCCGAAAAGCCGATCTTCATGTTCTATGAGTGGCTCCCCGGCGGCTGGGGTGGCCGTAACGGCAAGGACGGCGCGGACGTGACCACCGCCTGCTTCGGCACTGGCCTGATGTCGCAGCCGAATGAGGGCAACGAGCGCGTCAACCCGACCCACACCGTCGAGTTCCAGATCCTGCAGGATTCGGCCGGACCGGGCAAATGGCGCGGTGGGGTCGGCGTGCAGAAGACCTCGCTGCTGCTGGAATCCGAAAAGTCGGTCATGTCCTATATCTGCGACCGTGAACGCGCCGTCGTCTGGGGCGTGGAAGGCGGGCTTCCCTCGATGCCGCACGGCTTGACCATCAAGCGGGCGGGCGAGGACAAGGAGACCTGGCTCGGCTCCGTCTTCTCCGACTATCCGGTCTATTCCGGCGACCAGTTCGCCAGGCCCACCGCTGGCGGCGGCGGCTTCGGCGACCCGCTGGAGCGCGATCCGCAGAAGGTTCTGGTCGACGTCATCGACGACTATGTCTCGATCCGCCGCGCGGCGCTGGACTATGGTGTCGTGATCAAGGAGATCGACGCCGATCTGTGCGAATACGAAATCGACACGGCCGCGACCGAGGCGCTACGTGCCGACATCCGGGCAAGCCGCAAGGGCTGGGCGCGGATGGAACCGGCGGAGGTTTCGCGCCTCTACAAGGCGGGTGAGATCGACGCACTCGACGCCGTGCGCCGCTATGCCGTCATCCTCGACTGGGAAAGCGGCGAGGTGCTGCCGAAGACGACCGGGCAGTTCCGCGAGAGCTACGAGAAACGCACGATCGCCCACTGGGGCTGATTTGGGAATGGCCGGCGGACGCTCCGCCGGCCATCTGATTTTTCGATATTACAATCAAGAAATGACTATTTCACAGGGGCCTTCGCACAGGCGAAGATCGCTGCAATGCCGCAAAAGACGGCTTTTCAGAGGGGTGTTCGCATGGACATGAGAGAAGGTCCGGAACGCGTGTTCGATTCCGTTGCCACGGTCGCGGAGGCTGTCGCCGCTCGTGAGGCAGGGGCTGCGGTGCTTGCCGGTGGCACGTGGATGATGCGTGATCCGCGGCGGGGCGTTGACCTGCCGAAGCGGATCGTTGCGCTTTCGGGGATTGCTGAACTTCAGGCCGTTGATGTGCTGGATGACCGCGTGTCGATCGGTGCATCCGTCACCCATACGGCTTTGGCCAAGGCTGTTACCGGAGTTGCTGGCCTTGAAGGGCTCGCCGCTGCCGCAACCGGTGCCGCCAACCCCGCCATCCGCCGCGTCGCGACCGTCGGCGGTAATCTCTGTACCATTGATTTCGCGGCCGCCGACCTCGTGCCAGCCCTTCTGGCGCTCGACGCTGAGGTTGAACTCGCCTTGGCAGATGGCCCGCGTATTCTGCCGCTCCCCGACTTTCTTAGAGAGCGCATCGCACTTTTGAACGGGGCGCTGCTGACCCGCGTGGTTGTCCGCCGTAACGCCGTCGCCTCCACCCATGTCCGCCTGCCACTGCGCAAGGCGGGCGATTATCCGGTCGCCATCGTTTCCGTTGCGCGGGCAGCCGATGGCGCCATCCGCATCGCTGTCGGTTCCGTCGAGCCCGTAGCCCGCCGCTGGACCGCGCTGGAGGCGGCTTTCGCCGGGCAAACCCTCACGCCTGAAGAGGCGCAGGCGCTGGCCGAAAAGGCCAATGATTTCATCGGCCGCGATGGCATAGAGGTCGAGGGCTGGTATCGGCGCGCGGTGCTGCCGGTGCTGGTGCGTCGCGCCTTTGCGGCTCTTGAGAGAGGCGGTGCGGCATGACGGTGACATTCCAGCTGAACGGCGAGCGCTGCCGCTTGCACGACGACCCGATGACGCCGCTGCTCGACGTGCTGCGGCGCGAAAAGTTCCTGACCGGCGCGAAGGCGGTCTGCCGCGAAGGCTTTTGCGGTGCCTGCACCGTGCATGTCGATGGCGAGCCGGTCATGTCCTGTCTGAAACCGGTTGGTTTACTGTCCGGCTGTTCGGTGACGACCATCGAGGGCCTGAGCAGCGGCGATCAGGCGCTGCATCCCCTGCAGGCGGCGTTCGAAGCGGCCGATGTCGTGCAATGCGGCATGTGCTTTCCGGGCATGGTGATGAGCCTCTCCGCCTTCGTACGCGACAATCCGCAGGCGACGCGGCCCGAGATCAAGGCGGCCATGGCCGGCAATATCTGTCGCTGCACGGGCTATGAGCGGATCGTCGATGCGGTGGCCGATCATCTGGAAGCGCGTAATTCTGCCAATCCGGCACAGGAGGCAGTTCATGTCTGAGACCATGCCCGAACTCTCCACCACCGTCATGGACCTGCCACGCCGGGACGCCCGCGACAAGCTGCGCGGCCGCACCCGTTACACGGTCGACCGCATCCGCCCGGACATGCTGCATGCCGTCCTGCTGCGCTCGCATGTGCCGGCGGGCCGGATCGTCAAGCTGGACCTGGAGGCCGCGCGCAACGCTGCCGGCGTCCGCGCCATTGCCACCGGCCACGATGCGCCGGGCCTTTACGGCATCGGTATTGCGGATCATCCGCTGCTTGCCATCGACACGGTTCGCTATCACGGCGAACCCATTGTCGCGATTGCCGCCGAGACGGAGACGCAGGCGCGGGCGGCCCTTGCTCTCGTCGAGCTGGAGATCGAACCTCTCGCGCCCATCCTCACCATGGGCGAGGCGCTGGCGAGAGATGCACGGCTGGTTCATGAGACATGGCGCGATTACGAGGTGCTGACCGAAGGCGGCGCGCGCGAGGGTAATGTCGCCTGGGAAGCGCGCAGTGTCCGTGGCGATGTCGATGCGGCCTTTGCGCGGCCGGACGTCAAGATCGTCGAGACGACGATCCGCGTCGGACGTCAGAGCCATGTGCCGTTCGAGCCGCGGACGGCCATCGGATCGTGGGAAAACGGCCGCGCCCATATCGAGACCTCGACACAGGTGCCCTGGACGGTGCGCAATGTCACGGGCCGCGTGCTGCAATTGCCGCCGGGCCGCGTGCGCGTCACCGTGCCGCCGGTCGGCGGCGGCTTCGGCCTGAAATTCGATGCGACCATCGAGCCGATCACCGCGCTGCTCTCCCGGATGACGGGGCGCACGGTCGTCATTGAAAACACGCGGCAGGAGGAGATGGCGACCTGCCTGTGCCGCGAGAATGCCGAGATCCTCATCCGCTCCGCCGTGACGGCAGACGGTGAGATTGTGGGCCGAGAAGCGGTCGTGCTGATGGATTGTGGAGCCTATGGCGGCGAACAGATTTTTCTGACAACCATGACAGCCCACACGCTCGGCGGCAATTACCGCGTCGGCGCGATGCGGCTCGTCAGCCGCGCGGTCTATACGAACACGCCGCCGAATGGTGCGTTTCGCGCCTGCAACGGTGTCTACAATACGTTTGCGCTGGAGCGGCATACCGACGAGATCTGTCAGGCGCTTGGCCTTGATCCGCTGGAGTTTCGCAAGAAGAACGTGCTGGGCGACGGCGATCTCGGTGCGACGGGCCAGGTTTATGAAGGCGATGTGCTGAAGCCCATGCTGGAGCGGATGGAAGCGCTCCGCGCCGCCACCGGCACGCGGGAGGACAAGGCCGATGGCCGCCTCTATGGCCGCGCGACGACGGTCGGCACCTGGTTCGTCTTCGTCGGACCTTCTGCGGCCACGATCAACATGAATGCGGATGGCAGCGCCACGCTCATCACCTCCGGCGTCGAGATCGGCTCCGGCACGATGATGCAGTCTCTGCCGCAGATCGTTGCGGGACAGCTGGGGCTTTCGCCGGATCAGGTCGTGGTGCGCGAGGCCGATACGGATTCCGCCGGGCTCGATGTCGGCGTCGGTGGCGGGCGCACGACCGTTTCCATCGGTGCCGCCAGCATCGGGGCGGCGGCGGAGGTGCGCGACAAGCTCTTCGGCTTTGCGAGCCAGCTCCTGCAGACGCGGCCGGACGAGTTGGAACTCATCGGTGGGCGGGTCGCCATCAAGGGGCGGCCGGGTTCCGGGGTCGCGATTTCCACCGTCGTCCAGCATGCGCAGAGCGTGACGGGTCCGGTGACGGGAACCGGAAGCTTCACCGGCAAGAACACGCCGGCCATGTCGGGTTGCGCCTTCGGGCACATGATCGAGGCGCTGGACATTCCGGTCTTCGTTGTCCACGAGGCCGAAGTCGCGGTTGATCCGGACACCGGCCATGTCGAGGTTCTGGCCTACCGGGTCGTGCAGGATGTCGGCCGGGCGCTGAACCGCCGCGCCATCATGGGGCAGATCCAGGGCGGCGTCGTGCAGGGTCTGGGCTATGCATTGCATGAGGCGGTGACGATTTCACCCGAGGGCCGCATCCGTGAGGACGGGTTCGAAACCTATCGCGTGCCGCTGGCCGGCGATGCCGTGCCGGTGGTTGCCGATCTCTACGAGGGGGCGCCGTCCATGGGGCCGCTGGGGACGAAGGGAGCGGGCGAGGTGCCGATCCTTGGCGTCGCCGCAGCCATCGGCTGCGCGGTTGCCAATGCGACAGGCAAGCCGGTGCGCGAACTGCCGCTGACGCCGCCGCGTGTACTGGGCCTCCTGAAGGGCCGGGAGACATCGCCCGAATTCCCGCATATCGCCGCCTCTTTCGAGGCCAATACCCTCACCTGACGGGGGCCGTCAGGGACATCATGGTCCGTGGGGACCGCACGCACGGCTCCCCGATGCCGGCGCACAGGAGAGACTGGAATGAGCGTAACGCAGGCCGAACCCGTCACCCATATCGACGATGACCGCTTCCGCGTGACCGAATGGCGCTTTGCGCCGGGTGCGGAAACCGGCTGGCATGTCCACGGACACGACTACGTCGTCGTGCCGTTGACGGATGGCCACATGGGGCTGGTCGGGCCGGACGGCAGGCAGGCGGAAGCCCGGCTGCAGCAGGGCATTCCCTATTCGCGCCGCACCGGCGTCGCCCACAATGTCAGCAATATCGGCGAGACGCCGTTCTCCTTCCTCGAAATCGAGGTGGTGGAGAACGGGATCGAGGCAAGGCGGCTTGCGGTCATGGATCGTTTTTCGGCTGCCTGGAACGCCCAGGATCTCGAGACCATCATGGAACTGACAGCCGATGATTGCGCCTTTCATGCCTCGGCCGGTTCGGAGGCTGAAGGCGCGCGGCATGTCGGCCGGGACGCTGTGCGCGCGGCTTACGCCAGCATCTTCGCCTGCTTCCCGGACGGACAGTGGACGAACGGCAAGGCGATGATCAGCGGCGACACCGGTCTCACCTGGTGGCGCTTCGTCGGCACGACGGCCGAGGGAAAAAGGGTCGAGGTCGATGGCTGCGACATCCTGACATTCGCAGGCGACAAGATCGCCATCAAGGATTCCTATCGCAAGTCGCGGACCTGACCCCGCACGATCGGACCCGAGGGGAAATGTCGTCCGATCAGCCTCCGCCGCCCATTGTCACTGACATGAAGGCGCGGAAGGCAGCGGCTGCAGCGCTGATCGGACGCGACTTGGACCAGGCGAGACCGACATCCATGCTGGGAATCTCCTGGTTCAGCCGCCGCACTTCGATGCGCTGACCTTCCAGCGACCACGGCCGGTAGACCATGTCGGAGAGGATGGTGACGCCGACGCCGGAAGCGACGAGCGAGCGCACGGCCTCGACGGAGCTTGTCGATAGGACGACGCGCGGCGAGAAGCCCGCGCCGACCCAATAGCGCGCCGCCGTCTTGCGCGCCTCGTCGACGGTGAGCATCACATAGTCCTCCTCGGCGACGTCCGAGAGACTGATCTCCTGCTTGTTGAGCAGCGGATGGTCGGCCGCCAGCCACAGCCGCCGCGTCGAGCGCATCAGCAGTTCCTCTTCGATCTCCTCCTTGTTCTGGAGGTTGGAGACCAGCATGACCGCCATGTCGATATCGCCTGCGACGAGCCGGTTTTCGAGCGCCATGCGCGGCAGTTCGGCAAGCTCCACCTCGATATGCGGATAGGTCTTGCGGAAGCGCGCGTAGTGGCGCGACATGAAATAGCCGACGACCGTATAGGTCATGCCCAGCCTGAGCTTGGCGTTGAGCCCCGTCTGTTCGCGCAAGGGTGAGCGGACGGCGGCGGCAACCGCCCCCGTGATCACACGCGCATGATCGAGAAAGCGCGCGCCCTCCATTGTCAGCCGGACGCCGGCATGCGTGCGCTCGAAGAGCACAACGCCAAGTTCCATCTCCAGTGACTTGATCGCTGCGGTCACGGCGGATTGGGAGATATTGAGGTCCACGGCCGCATGGCTCACCTGCCCACTATCGGCAGTTGCAATAAAATAATCCAATTGTTTCAAAGTGATAGCCATGATTTTCCACCTCTCGGAAGTATTATCTGTTTTTTCGATATTACATTCAAAAAATGATTATTTCACAAGAAACTGGAACTGCGCAAACATTGCTGCAACGCCGCAAAGACGGCAGATGAAAGAGGGGTACTAATCATGCCGGTCACATTGAATTGTGACATGGGGGAGAGCTTTGGCCTCTACCAGATGGGCGATGACAGCGGGCTGATGCCGTTGATTGATGTCGCCAATGTCGCCTGCGGGTTCCACGCATCCGACCCGAACCACATGCACCAGACCGTCGTCCGCGCCAAGGCGGCGGGCGTTCGCATCGGCTCACATCCCGGCCTGCCGGATCTTCAGGGTTTCGGCCGCCGCGAGATGCGGATGACGCGCGACGAGGTGCGCAATGCCATTGTCTATCAGACCGGCGCGCTGCTCGGCTTCATGCAATCCGAGGGCATGGAACTCCACCACATCAAGCCGCACGGCAGCCTTTATTTCATGGCGATGCAACAGGAGGCCGTGGCCCATGGCGTCTGCGACGCCGCAGAAATCTTCGGCGTGCCGCTGTTCGGCATGACCGGAACGCTGCATGAGGAAATCTATCAGGCGCGGGGCATTCCGTTCGTCGCGGAGTTTTATGCGGACCTGGAATATAATGCGCAGGGTAAGCTGATCCTCACGCGTGTTCACGATGCCAAGGACCCGGCCAGGATGGCGGAGCGTTGCGTGCGTGCCATCACGGAAGGCAAGGGCACGGCGGAAGACGGAACGCTGTTTCCGGTTCGCTGCGAAACGATCTGCGTCCACTCCGACACGCCGAACGCCATCGACATCGCCAGGGCCGTTCGGGACGCGATTGCTCCCTGGCATTGACCGGCAGCCTTACCGCGTATTCATTGTGCGGTGCAGCATATCCTTTCCATATCAGACGAACTGGAGCATGGCATGCCACAGATTCTCTCTCCCCTTCCAGGCACGTTCTACCGCAGCCCGTCTCCGGGCCAGCCTGCCTACAAGAACGATGGCGACAGCGTCGCGGTCGGCGACGTCATCGGCCTGATCGAGGTGATGAAGTCCTTCCACGAGGTGAAGGCGGACGTCGCGGGTGCCAACATCCGTTTCGTCACCGACAATGAAGAGCCGGTCATGGCCGGCGCAGCTCTGGCGGATCTGGACTGATGCTGAAAAAACTGCTGGTCGCCAATCGCGGGGAGATCGCGGTCCGGATCATCCGGGCGGCGAAGGATCTCGGCATCCAGACGGTGGCGGTGCATTCGGCCGCGGACGTGACCTCGCTTCATGTGCTTCTGGCGGACGAAGCCGTCAACATTGGCCCACCGGCGGCCAGGAAATCCTATCTCAATATCGAGGCGATCATCGACGCCGCCAAGGCAACGGGCTGCGACAGCATTCATCCGGGCTACGGGTTCCTTGCCGAAAACGCCACCTTTTCGGATGCCGTCACGGCGGCCGGCCTCGTCTTCGTCGGCCCGTCCGGCGATGCGATCCGGCTGATGGGCGACAAGGTGTCGGCCCGCTCGGCGGCTGCGGCTGCCGGTGTCCCGGTTGTTCCGGGCTCGGCCGGACGCGTCGAGGGTATCGACGCGGCGCGCCATGTGCTGATCGATACCGGCTTTCCGGTCATGATCAAGGCGGCCGCAGGCGGTGGCGGTCGCGGCATTCGCATCGCCAACAATCTCGCCGAATTCGAGCAGGCTTTTCCGCAAGCCGAGGCCGAGGCGCTGGCCGCCTTCGGTGACGGCGGTCTCTACATGGAGAAAGTCATCGGCAAGGCGCGCCATATCGAGGTGCAGGTTCTGGCCGACGGCAAACACGCCATCCATTGCTATGAGCGCGAATGCTCGCTGCAGCGCCGCCGCCAGAAGGTCTGGGAGGAGGCGCCGTCGCGCGCTCTGTCCGAAGACCTGCGCGAAGAGCTTTGCGCTTCGGCGGTGGCGCTCGCCAAGGCGGTCGGCTATTCCGGCGCCGGCACGGTCGAATATCTCTATGACGACGAGGCAAACCGCTTCTATTTCATCGAGATGAACACCCGCATCCAGGTCGAGCATCCGGTCACGGAGGCGATCACGGGGATCGATCTGGTGGCCGAAATGCTGCGGATTGCCGGCGGCGAGCCGCTGCGGATCAGCCAAAAGGACGTCTCGGTGCGCGGCCACGCCATCGAAGTGCGCATCAACGCCGAAGACCCGTCGAAGGATTTCGCGCCCTTCCCCGGCACGGTCGGCGATCTGCGCTTGCCAGGCGGGCCGGGTGTGCGCTTCGATTCCATGCTCTATCCCGGATACCAGGTTCCGCCGTTCTACGACTCGCTGCTTGCCAAGCTGATCGTCCACGCTGAAACGCGCGAGGCAGCGATTGCGCGGCTGGTGCGCGCGCTCGGCGAACTGAAAATCGATGGCATGAAGACGACCAAACCGCTCTTCCTCGCGCTCGCCGCCGACCCGTCGGTGCAGAGCGGGAATGTGCACACCCGCTGGCTGGAAGGCTGGCTCAACGACAACGCGGCGAAGCTTGCGGACTGACGGACAAGGGGAACGAATGTCGATACGTTTCAACTTCGGGGGTGACGAGCATATCTTCGGCGAAGTGTCCGAAGCGATGTCGCTGGACTCCTTCTTCACCGGCCTGTCGATGGCCAATGCGGTGAAGGCCGCCAACATCAAGGGCGTCACCGAAATCTGCCCGGCCAATGCCAGCTTCCAGATCCGCTTCAACCCGGACCTCATCAAGCCCGAGGACCTGCTGAAGGAACTGAAATCGATGGAGGATGCCGCCTCCAAATCGGATTCTGTGCTCAAAACCCGCATCATTGAACTGCCGGTCTATTTCCAGGACCCGTGGACGCATGAGACCTGCATGCGCTTCCGCGAACGCCATCAGGATCCGAACGCGACCGACCTTGAATATTCCGCCCGTATCAACGGCTATGCGACGGTCGAGGACTTCATCGCAGCCTATTCCGGGCAACCGTGGTTCGTCTCCATGGTCGGCTTCGTCGCGGGGCTTCCCTGGCTCTACCAGATGGTCGAACGCCAGAAGCAGATCCAGGCTCCGAAATATCTGCGCCCCCGCACGGATACGCCGAAGCTCACCATCGGTCACGGCGGCTGCTTTGCCGCGATCTACTCGGTGCGCGGCGCCGGCGGCTATCAGATGTATGGCGTGACCCCGGCTCCGATCTACGATCCCACCCGCAAGGTACGGTATCTGACCGACGAGATGTGCCTGTTCAAGCCCGGCGACATCGTCAAGTTCAAGGCCATCAACCGCGATACCTATGACACAACGCTGGAAGCCATCGACGCCAACACCTGGCAGCCGACCGTGCGCGAGGCGACCTTTTCGCTGACCGAGTTCAACAAGGACATCTACGGCACCAATGCCAAGCTGATGGAGCTGATCAATGGCCGTTAAAGTCATCTCGCCCGGTCTTTCCACCTCCGTTCAGGATCTCGGCCGCCCCGGCTATTATCACCTCGGCATTCCGGAAGGCGGCGGCATGGACCGCTTCGCCACCCGCATCGCCAACATTCTCGTCGGCAACGATCCGGGGCTGGCCGTTCTTGAAGTGACCTTCATGGGCCCGGAACTGGAGTTTACCGAGGCCGCGACCGTCGCCATCACCGGCGGCGAACTTCCCCCAAAGGTCAATGGCGAAGAGCGCCCGACCTGGGAAAGCTTCCCCGTCAAGGCCGGCGACCGGCTTTCCTTCGGCTATCTGAAGGGCGGTGCGCGTGCCTATATAGCGATTTCCGGCGGCATCGACGTTCCCGTTGTTCTGGGCTCGCGCACGACCTATGTGCTCGGCGCGCTCGGCGGCTTCGAAGGTCGCGTGCTCAAAGCCGGCGATGTGCTGCCGATCGGCTCTGCCTCCGGCAAGGCCGGCAAGTCGCTGCCAGCCAATCTCCGCCGCCCGCAGGTCAGCCCCGCCGAACTGCGCATGCTGCCCGGCATCTACTGGCATCGCATCACGGAGGCCGCCGGCAAGCGCTTCTTCGACGACACCTGGAAGGTGGCGCCCGAGGCCGACCGCATCGGCTATCGCTTCAGGGGCGGTGTGCCGCTCGAATTCGTCGAGCGAGAACAGCCCTTCGGGGCCGGGTCCGATCCCTCCAATATCGTCGATGCCTGCTACCCTTACGGCTCCATCCAGGTGCCGAGCGGTACGGAACCGATCGTGCTGCATCGCGACGCCGTCTCCGGCGGAGGCTACATGATGCTCGGCGTGGTCATCTCCGCCGACATGGACCTGATTGCGCAGCTGCAGCCGCATACGCCGGCGAAATTTGTTCCGGTCACGCTCGATCAGGCACTCGCCGCGCGCGCGGACAATGCGACACTACTGGCGCGCGCCGAAGAGTACCTCGCCGGCTAACGGCGAGCTTTTGGACCAACCGGCCGGGGAGGCCGATCCCAAGGAAGGGAACCGCCGGCCAAAGCCGGTTCCGCTGCGCCCGATGACAAGATCGGTCGCGTGAAACGACAAGACGAAGCCGGCAAACGGCGAGATTTTGGCATTCCGAGCAGCGCATCAAGACGAAGCCGGAAGCGAAAGGGGAACACAGCGAAGCCGATTTGCCGGACGATCCGGCCACGGCAAGGCGTGCCTTCCCTTCAGGACAGAAAGAAGGGGACATGAGCTATCTCAGTGCGGAAGAGGTTTCCGTCGCGTTTGCGGGTCTCAAGGCCCTGTCTTCGGTCAACCTGAAGATCATGCCCGGCCATATCAGCGGCCTGATCGGTCCGAATGGCGCGGGCAAGACGACTCTGGTGAACGTGCTGACCGGTTTCCAGGCCCCGACAGCCGGTGCCGTCACGCTGGACGGTCAACCGCTGACCCATCTGAAGCCGCATCAGGTGCGCCGGCGCGGCGTCGCCCGCACCTTTCAGGGCGGCCGGCTGTTTCGCGATCTGCCTGTCATCGACAATCTCGAAGTCACCGGCGTCGGCCTCGGCATGAGCCGCCGCGCCGCCATCGCCGAAGCCGAAGCCATGCTGGAATGGGTCGGCATTGCGCCGCTCAAGAACCGCATTGCCGGCACGCTGCCCTATACGGACGAGCGCCGCGTGGCGATCGGCCGCGCGCTGATGGGCCGCCCGGCCTATATCCTGCTCGATGAACCCGCTGCCGGCATGAGCGCGCCGGAGGCGGCCGATCTTTCGGAACTGGTGCGGCGCGTTGCCAAGAACCTCGGCATCGGCGTGCTGATCATCGAACACAATGTCGGCCTGGTCGTTGGCCTTTGCGACCATATCGTCGTGCTCGATTCCGGCGCCGTCATCGAAGAGGGCGACCCCGCCGCCATCCGCGACAGCGAGAAGGTTCGCCATGCCTATATGGGCACCGCCGCCGAGGCTGTGCGCGCCAATCCGGAGGTGCTGGCATGACCCTGCTGAACCTCGTCAATGTCTCTGTCCGCTATGGCCGCCTGACCGCGGTGCGAGGTGTCTCGATCGACCTGAAGGAAGGCCAGGTCCTCTTTGTCACCGGGCCGAACGGCGCGGGCAAATCCTCGCTGCTTCGCGCCATCGCCGGGGTTACGCCGACCGCCGGGGGCCATGTCGAGTTCGACGGGGCCGAAATTACCGGACGCACGCCGGAAGATATCGCACGCCTCGGCTTCTCCATGGTACCGGAAGGCCGCGAGGTGTTCGGCTCGCTGACCATCGAGGAAAATCTGATGGTGGGCGCCGGCATGCATTCGCGCACACCCGGCTGGAAGGGGCAGACCGCTGCCGATCTGGACGCGGTCTATGCCACGTTCCCGATCCTGAAGGAACGCCGCAACCAGCAGGCAGGTCTTCTCTCCGGCGGCCAACAGCAGATGCTTGTCATCGGCCGTGCACTGATGACGCGCCCGCGACTGATTGCCATCGACGAACCCTCGCTGGGCCTCGCGCCCAACATTACCGACCAGGTCTATGAGCGGCTCGTCGCGCTGCAGGCCGAGCGCAAGCTGACGCTTCTGATCGTCGAGCAGAGTTCGACCCGCGCCGTGATGATCGGCGGACGCATGATCCTCATGCGCTCGGGCCAGATCGTGCTGGATGGCGACGCCCGTGAACTGGGCAACAGTGAGGCCATGCAGGCCGCCTATTTTGGATACGAGGACCACTGACATGCTCCAGATCGTCTTCGACGCCCTCTCCCTCGGTTCACTCTACGCGCTCGGCGCGCTCGGCATCGCGCTGATTTTCGGCGTCATGCGGCTCGTCAACTTCGCGCATGGCGACGTTATCGCCTTCTCGATCTTCGCGCTGCTCTGGCCTTCGACGGATGCCATGGCCATCGTCTTTGCCGGCAACCTGCCCTGGTTCCTGCTGATCCCCTTCGTTCTTCTTGTCGGGGCGGCGCTCTCGGTGCTCTGCGAAATCGTCGTCTTCCGGCGCTTCCGCAACACCAGCCCCGCCAGCATGATGATCGCCTCCTTCGCGCTCGGCTTCGTCATCCGCTACTTCCTGTTGATGCTCTATTCCAGCCGGCCGAAGTCGATCTCGCTGCTGCCGGAACTGTCGCAGCCGGTCGAAATCCTTGGCGCGCGCCTGCCGCTCCTGCAACTGATGACCATCATCATCACGATCGCGATCCTGTTGGGACTCGTAATCTTCCTGCGCCGGACCCGCTTCGGTCTGGAAATGCGCGCTGCTGCGGAAAACTTCTCCATGGCCCGGATGCTCGGCGTGCGCGCCAACCGCGTCATCATGGGGGCTTTCGCGCTGTCGGGAGCCCTGGCCGGCGCCATTGCCCTGATCTTCGGTATCCAGACGGGCACGGCCGATATCCAGATGGGCGCGGCTGTCATGCTGATGGCCTTCATCTCCACCGTCATCGGCGGCCTTGGCAGCCTGGCGGGGGCGGTGCTGGCCGGTTTCCTGCTCGGGGCCGCCTCGGTCGTCATGCAGGTCATCCTGCCCGTGGAGACGCGCCCGTTCCGTGACGCCTTCGTCTACGGCGCCGTCATCCTCGTCCTCCTCTTCCGGCCGCAGGGTCTCATTGCCGCTCGCGGCACGAAGGAAAGGGTCTGATCTCCGTGTCCACATCCTCCCTCGCCATCGACCCGATCCTGAATGCCAATGCGATTGCCGCCCGCAAGCCGGCCCGGTTTGCGCTTGCCGGAAAATCCATCGTCACACCGATCCTCCTGCTGCTGATCCTGCTGGCGATCGCGCTCGTCACGACGATGATCGGCTCAAAGCCATTCAACCAAGTCATCATCGACCTCTTCGTTCGCATCATTCTCGTTGTCGGGCTCTATGTCTTCATCGGCAATTCCGGCGTCATGAGCTTCGGTCAGATCGGCTTTACTTGTCTCGGGGCCTATGTTGCCGCCTGGCTGACAATCAACCCGGTGATGAAGAAGATGTCGCTGCCGGGCCTGCCGGGCTTCATCATGCAGGCAAAGCTCGAATACTGGCAGGGGGCCCTACTTGCAGCCTTGTTTGCCGGGGTCGTCGCGCTGATCTTCGGGCGGGTGCTGATGCGGCTTTCGGGCATTGCCGCCTCGATTGCGACCTTCGCCATGCTTGCCATGATCAACACGATCTATTCCAACTGGGATCGCGTCACCGGCGCCACCTCCTCCGTGGTCGGCATTCCGATCGTCCGCTCGATCTGGCCCTATTTCATCGCTGCCGGCATTGTCATCTTCATCGCCTGGCTGCACGCGATTTCCCGCTCCGGCCTGGCATTGCGCGCCGCCCGCGACGAACCGACGGCGGCAGCCGCCTCCGGCATCGACATTCCGAAGGAGCGGCTGATCGCCTTCGTCATCTCGGGCGCCATCATGGGGGCTGGCGGCGCGCTGACCGCCCATTCCATCGGTGTCGTCACGCCCGACAACTTCTACCTCAGCCTGACCTTCGTGACGCTCTCGATGCTGGTGGTCGGGGGCATGAGCAGCCTGACCGGCAGCGTCCTCGGCGTCGTCATCCTCTCGGCACTGATCCAGGGGCTTCGCTTCCTGGAAGCAGGCGTTCCGGTCGGAGGCTCGATGCTGGCGCTGCCCAAGGGGCTTCAGGAAATCGCGCTCGGCATCATCATGATCGTCATTCTCGCGCTTCGCCCCGCGGGCCTGTTCGGCAATCGCGAGCTCACACTTCATAGCAACCGCAGTGAATGACCGGCGGGATAAACCCGCCGGCACCAAAAAAGGGGAACTTCCATGAAACGCAGATTGAGATTCGTGGCCGCAGCCGTCTTTGCCTTGACAGCGGCTCTTCCGGCGTTTGCAGCCGACGGCAAGATCGTGGTGGGGTTTGCCACAGCGGAATCCGGCTTCATGCAGGCCTATGACCAGCCCGCGACCGATGCCGCGCTGATCCGCATCGACGAGATCAACAAGGCGGGCGGCCTTCTTGGCAAGAAGATCGAAGTCGTCAAGGCAGACACCAAGTCTGACCGCGCGGAAGGTGCCAAGGCGGGTCTCTCCGTGCTCGATCAGGGCGCCGACCTCGTGGTCGTGTCCTGCGACTATGACTTCGGTTCGCCGGCAGCGCTTGCGGCAGAAGCGGCCGGCAAGGTCTCGTTCTTCCTCTGCGCCGAATCCGTCAAGGCGGGCATCCAGGGTGTCGGCCCGCACAGCTTCTCGGCCTCGGTTCTCGCCGCCGTGCAGGGCGCCACGATGGCCGAATGGGCCTTCAACAAGAAGGAAGCCAAGACCTTCTACCGCCTGCTGGACACCTGGACCGAATACAACAAGGGCATCTGCGACGGCTTCGACTGGATGATGCCGAAGCTGGAAGCCAAGGGTGCCAAGCTCGTCGGGAAGGACACGTTCAAGAACGACGACGCGTCGATTGCCGCCCAGATCACGCGCATAAAAGCGCTGCCAAAAGAGCCGGACGCAATCATGCTCTGCACGATGATGCCGGGTGCCGTCTCGGCCATCAAGCAGATCCGCGCCGCCGGCATCAACTCGATGATCCTCAACGGCTCGGGCGTCGACGGAAGCTACTGGCTCTCGGCCGTTCCGGACCTGTCGAACTTCTTCGTGCCGGTTCAGGGCTCGATCTATGGTGACGACCCGAACCCGGACGTCAACAAGTTCAACGCGACCTACAAGGCAAAGACCGGCCAGGATCCGTCGTCCATGTATGTCTATCCGGGCTATGTCATGATCGACGTATGGGCCAAGGCCGTCGAGCGTGCGAAGTCAACGGATGCCGACGAGGTTGTTGCGACACTCGAAAAGATGAAGGGCGAGCCGACCCTCTTCGGGCCCCGCACCTTCACATCCGAACTGCATCATCAAAACACCGCGAAATATCTCATTGCAGAAACCACCAAGGGCAAACCCCATATCGTCGATAGCTGGACAATTTCCGAATCCATCCCGCTCGATGCACTGCTGAAATAACAGCCTTCGCAATTAGGAACTCGATGGAAGCCCGGTTCGCGCAAGCGATCGGGCTTCTCTCCTTTGTAAAACATCACGCACAGTACACGTTTTAGAGTCTGTCAGCGCTAAACGGAATCCCCTCGCGATTCCGTTTAGCGCTGACAGACTCTAGGCGTGGAAAGAACGCTGCGTCGATCTCGCCTATAGCTCTGGAAGCCGTCAAACGGATCGACGCCCTGTTCGATATCGAGCGCGAGATAAACGCCTTGCCGCCGAGGAACGGCTACAACGGCGGCGCAGAGACAGTCTGCTGCTTGTCGCGGAACTCGAACAATGGATGCGCATGAAGCGGGTCAAGCTGTCACGAAGTTCTCCTGTCGCCGAGGCGATCGACTATAGGCTCAAGCGTAGCAGGGCTTCACATCGTTCCTCGATGACGGTCGGATTTGCCTGACCAATAATGCGGCGGAACGGGCATTGCGCGGTTTTGCACTTGGCCGCAAGTCATGGCTCTTCGCCGGTTCGGATCGGGGCGCTGATCGCGCCGCCTTCATGGCGACGCTAATGATGACGGCAAAGCTCAACGACATCGATCCACAGTCCTGGCTGGCTGATGTGCTGGCGAGGATCGCCAGCCCTCCTGCACCAAAATTATCCGAACCGCTGCCATGGGAATTGAAGAACCATGAACCGATGGAGAAAGCGGTTGCCGCATGACCATATCTATCGCCCGTCTCAAGATCACGCTCGATGACGTCGAACCAGTCGTCATGCGCCGTATCAAGATGCCGTTCGACATCAGGCTCGACCGATTGCATCTGATGCTGCAGACGGCCCTGGGTTGGACCAACAGCCATCTCTACGAGTTCTGCATCAAGAATATCGGCTTTGGCATGCCCAACCCCACATGGGGTGACGGCCCGCTGGACGTCCGAAAGGCAACACTTCTGTCCGCGGTCGAGGATACCGGGGCCAAATCCTTCAGATATCTCTATGACTTCGGTGAAGGCTGGGAGCACTCCGTCAAGATCGAACGCATAGCCCCGGCGCTTCCGGGCCTCGATCCCCTCAGCCTTATCGATGCCACTGGTGCTTGCCCGCCTGAGGATATCGACGGGCCTTGGGGATATCAGGAGTTCATCGAAGCACTTGCCGATCCCGGTCATGAACGCCACGAAGAACTGGTTGAATGGTAGGGCAGTCACCTGTTCGACAGCGACGCCGTCGACAAACCCGCGATCACAGAGGCCCTTCAAGCTCTCAGCAAGAAATGGACCCGCAAACCGAGGTCAAAAGCCTGAAAGGCAAAGCCCGCGACCCTCGCCGGATGGTTACCCCAGGTTCTGGTGCCGACCCTGAAGCCTGGTGATGTCGTCATCCTTGACAATCTCTCCAGCCATAAGCGACCGGCGGCGCGTGAGATGATCGAGGCTGCCGGTGCGCACATGCTGTTCCTCCCGCCCTACAGCCCAGACTTCAATCCTTGTATGGATGGCTCCTGCGTGTCAAGGATACGATTGGTTCCAGTAAACAGGTCGGTTGCGGCCATGTATACGGCGTCTGATAT
>NZ_FTMR01000025.1:0-19512 GCF_900156005.1 Rhizobium sp. RU35A
GCGCTTAAAATCTTCGCTGAAATTCGATTTGCTCATGATGCTCTTCCTGCCTCAAAATTAGGAAAGAAGGCGTCTACAAATCTCGGGGCTATTCACTTCACTGAATTTTGCTCTCGTAGGTAGGCCGCTCATCAGCGGGCTTATCTGTCAGGAAAACAAGTGTCACAAAACGCCGCTCATGGGAGTTTTTCAGTCCATCAGTCGCGCCGCTCTGCCGCTCCGTCGGGTGGCGCTGTTGTAATACTCCGAAGCCTGCTGCACGGATCTGTGCCGTGACTGTTCCATGGCCTCTGGGAGCGGAATGCCACGATTGGCTGCTTCGGTGAGGTAACCGGAGCGAAGCCCATGGGCTGAGAACTCCGCCGGGTCCAGCCCTGCCATGGCGGCGCGTTGTTTGACGATGTCGTTGATAGCCTTCGGATCCAGCGCACGTTGTGAGACATTGCCCCAGCGATCGATCGCCCGGAACACACTGCCTCTGTCGATCCTGGCAAGGGCAAGCCAGGCATTCAGTGCGTCGACGGGCCGACCGGTGAGGTAGACAACCTCTTCGTTATCGGCACCACTGGTCTTGGTCCGACCTAGATGGATGGACAGCGAGGGTAGGGGGGGGGATCCTGCAACGGGGATCGGCGCTTCCATGACCAATTGCTCCTTGCGCAGCCCCGCCACTTCGCTGCGGCGCCGACCACCGGACGCAAAGGCAAGCATCAGGATCGCCTTGTCCCTGACATCGCGCAGGCTGTCGGTCCGGCAGGTGCCAATCAGCTTTGACAGGACATCGCTTGTCACGGCCTTGGCGCTCTTGCGCCGCTTCGGTCGCGGCGTTGCGCGCACCGCCAGCCGGATGGCAGACTTGAGAGCAGGGGAGGTGAACGCACCCTGCAGCCCGCGCCATTTGGTCAACGTCGACCAGGTGGCCAGCCGCCGGCGCACGGTGTCGGGTGCATGGGGACCTGACGACCGGAGAAACCGCTGGAGACGAAGCTTGTCCTCGACCTCGGCTGGCATGCCGTGATCCGCATCTGTCAGACGCTTTTCCGGGTCCCAAAGATGGTGAGCGACAAACTTCAGCAGGAGAGCCTCCGGCGCGGGCCACGGCAGCGATCGTCCCGATGTCGCCAACGACCATGCCTGCAGGTAGGCGAGATCGGAGGTTAGCGCACGTAAAGTGTTGGCACCCATACCCTGGTTGACCAGATGGCGCAGCGTCTCGATATCCTGGTCGGACAGTAGCTCGGCCAGTTCATCGCGCCGCTCCATGGGGAGAACTGCAGCAATGGTGTCGAGCTCGTGGGCACGGCGATCGACCGTGTTTGCGCCAGCGCCTGTCATGTCATCGACGACGCGGGATGCAGTTTGAGATCCGTCTGCCCGAAGTCGTGCCCTTTGAACAAGAGCGGTGCCTTGGCGATTGCGGCAACGGCATAAGAGAAGCAGTCGCCCATGTTGAGCGCAGCTGGATGGCGTCCCCGGCCGAAACGCTCGAAAGCGTCTTCGGCTGCGCGATAGTGCTTCTCATCGAATGCGACGGTCGTGACATTCACAGTTGTGGCAAGCTGCCCAACGATCCTGGCTGCACTGACAAAACCTTTGCCCGACAGAACCATCCGTATCTCCAACAAGGTTGGCCAGCCGATAATGACCGGCTCACGCCCCATCAGTGTTCTAAAGGTCTCCGCCTCCGGCTCCTTCATGGATATCGCGATAATGACAGAGGTATCGACGGCGATCATATTGGCAGACCGTTCTCATCGTAGAATTCATCGTGGTTGGACGTCGTGCCGGGCGCGATTTTGGCGAGATCCTCGGCGGCCAACTCCCAGACGGCGTCCATGGGATAGCGGGTGGTTTCCGCACGCAGCTCCTGATCATAACGCTCCAGTGCGAGCTCGACGAGCCGGTTGATCGGCTGCCCGGTCCGGCGGGAGAGGGCATGGGCCAGATCACGGGCCTTGCTGCTGCGAATGGAAAGTTGGGGTTCGGACATGGTGTGCCTCGTCGAAAACGTAGCCTTAACATACAGACAGTGGGGCGAGATGGCAAGAAAATGACTTTGATGGCTCGCCACCGATAAGGGTTACTTATCGATGGTTAGAAGCTCACCTGGCGATCATACCATGTGAGGAACTAGAATAACCATATAGCGTTCCTTTAAGAAATCATTTACCATGATTTCAATGGCTTACGATCTGTCCAAAATAAGCATGACGGCCCTGATGCGACCGGCTTTCGACGCCGGCATCGCGCTGGCGCGTCTCGACGAACGTATCGCCCGCTCGTCGGTTGGTCAGGGCTGGATAGAGCGGCAGAATTTCGCCGATGCCTGCGCCTCGCTGTGGATCGACGGCGAGCTCGTCCATCTCGAAGACCTCGTGCTCCACGACGCTTTTCGCGATACCCGCACCCCCACCCACGAACTTACCATCGCCCGCGACGTCCTGCGCACCCGCCGGCGCATCGCCGGCCAGTCGCCGGATTGGGCCTTGTCCGCAGAAGGTGTCCGAACCTTGCGACAGACGCAGGCATGGCCTGGACCATCAGACGGTTCTGAAAACACCGCGGACCACAGCAGTGTCGAACCTGCGAAAATGGTCGAGCGGGAAGGGGAGGGGGACGATGGGGAAGAGGCGGAAAATCTTCCCGGCGTCGATTATGTCGCCATCGATGCGGTGCTGGCGCGGTCGGACGCGGCAATCGAGAGCGCCAGACGGCCCGGCCCCACCGCCGGCAACAAGCCAGCTGAAAAGGACCCAATGGTCTATGATCTCGACTGGGACGAAGACGCGCGGCTCGACGAATGGCGCAACGTGCTGCGAAAGGCCCAAGAACTGCCGGCGGTGCTGCAGGCAATCGTCGCCCTCGATGCCTGGAACGAGCTTTTGGTCCTCCAGCACGCGCCCTGGCTGGGCCGGCTGTTTGCCGCGTCGATCCTTCGCCGGGCCGGCATCACGTCAGGCGCGCATCTCGCAGCCATCAACCTTGGCCTGAAAACCATTCCGGTCGATCGGCGCCGGCATCGCGATCGGGAGACGCGGATGCTCGCCATCGCCCACGGTCTTTTGGCGGCCGCGGAGATCGGCATGAAAGAACATGATCGGCTGGCGCTGGCGCGAACTCTGTTCGAGCGAAAACTGGAAGGACGCCGGACGTCGTCAAAGCTGCCGGAGCTGGTCGAGCTGGTGATGGCGAAACCGCTGGTATCGGCCGGGATGGTGTCGAAAACGCTCGAGGTGACGCCGCAGGCGGCGCGGCGGATCGTTTTGGAACTGGGTCTGAGGGAGATGACGGGGAGGGGGAGGTTTCGGGCGTGGGGCGTCCTATAAATGGCCGCTGCAATCATGCCAAACCCACTTGAGACATTGCGAAAACTGCGCTGGATATCCTTTTGCTAGAGTGGCAACTATAGAGCGTAAAACCTTCGCTAGTTGCCGACGAACTAATGGTCCGATCGAGACATGATTTCAGATTCTGATGCAAAACGTTTGGCTATCCCACACACCCAGTACCGGAAAAAGGATCGAGAACGCTGTCAAAGTCGATTGTGTTGAGCGTCTCGAAGATCCACGACAACAGTCGTGACTTAGCACTACCTTGGCAGATTCGGACAAGTCTAATCTGAGATGATTTACGCTCTGAGTTTTGGGGCGCGACATGGTGGATTGGGATACGGAGCATTTAGCCTTTTTGCAGCCGTTTCTGGAGAAGCTTGGACACAAGAAACGACGACAGATGTGTCCACTTTATGTGTCTGGGCTTATCGGTCCCGGTGACCGCAAAAGTATCGAGCCGATGGCGGAACGGTTCGCTCCAGGCCAATACGACCGCCTCCATCATTTCATTTCCGATAGGTTCTAGGATGCTGCTCCTCTTGAGACCGAGCTTGCGCTGCAGGCGGATAGGATCGTTGGCGCATCCGATGCGTTTCTGGTGATCGATGACACGGGCTTGCCGAAGAAGGGTGATCACTCGGTCGGCGTCGCGCCGCAATACGCCTCAATGCTGGGCAAGAGAGCAAATTGTCAGACGTTGGTGTCGGTGACGCTTGCGCGAGACGAGGTTCCTGTTCCAGTTGGCTTGCGTCTGTTCCTGCCGGATAGCTGGATCGGTGATCAGGAGCGCATGGCAAAGGCTGGGGTCCCAGAGGACATGCGGGTATCTCGTACGAAGACGGAGGTTGCTCTTGCCAGATCGATCGGTTGATTGTGACAGGTATCCGGTTTGGCACAGTGCTGGCTTACGCAGGCTACGGCCTGTTGGCGACCGTCCGTCAGGGCTTAAGTGGACGCGGCCTCACCTGGGCAGTCGGTATTCCCAAGCATCAGAAGGTCTATCCCGATGATGTCGGATTGATCTTTCCCGTCTCCGGTCATGGCGTCCTCGCAAGCATTCGATCCCCGACACCCTTTCGGCTGCCGCCGAAACTATATTGGCGACTGCACGCTGGAAGAAAATCAGTTGGCGTCGCGGCACAAAATGTCGCCTGACGGCACGGTTTGCCGCCTTGCGCATCCGCATCGCCGATGGCACGCCGCAGCGCATTCTTGATAAGGGACGGCAGCACATGCCGGGCGAAGCGGCCTGGCTCATTGGCGAATGGCGCTCAAACGACGAGCGCAAATACTACCTATCCAACTTGCCAGCCGATGCGACCTTGAAAGTGCTGGCGGCCGCCATCAAGGCGAGATGGGTCTGCGAACAAGCTCATCAGCAGATGAAAGAGGAGCTCGGTCTCGATCACTTCTACCAGGCGTCGTTAGGTTTGACTCTCGTGGGGATTCCCAACGAGCGACGAATCTGAATCTCTGGTGCAAACAGGAGGTTTGCGATGGGTTCAGCGCTTTTATTGCGGTCGGATTTCGACGGGGTTAGGTTGCGGCGTCTGGCCCGTCAGACCCGCGATGCCGATCAGGCGCGGCGGCTTCTTTCGCTCGCATCGATCTATGACGGCGGTTCACGTGCCGATGCCGCCCGGCTCGGCAGCGTGACAGTTCAGATCGTGCGTGACTGGGTGGTCCGCTTCAATGCTCGCGGTCCCGACGGACTGATCAACGGCAAGGCTCCGGGAAAGCCTTCTCTCCTGAACGACGAACAGCGATCGGCCTTGGCGAAAGCCATCGAGCGCGGACCGACACCCTATCTGGATGGCGTCGTCCGGTGGCGTCTGTGTGATCTGGCCCAATGGATTTGGGAAGAGTTCCGCATCTCGGTGAGTGAGGAGACCCTGGGTCGCGAAGTGCGGGCCATGGGCTATCGCAAGCTCTCGGCTCGCCCAAGACATCATGCGCAGGATCCGGTGGCGGCCGAGGCATTTAAAAAAACTTCCCCGCCGCTGTGGCAGAAATCGCCGCCGGTCTCGCCAAGGGCAAAGTGATCGAAATCTGGTTCCAGGACGAAGCCCGGATAGGCCAAAAGAACAAGATCACCCGCCGCTGGGCCAAGCGGGGAACAAGGCCATCCGCGCCGCACGACCAGCGAACCCGGTCGGCCTATATCTTCGGTGCAATCTGTCCCAAACAGGGCAAGGCGGCAGCTCTCGTCATGTCGTGGTGCGATACTCATGCCATGAATCAGCACCTGATCGAGATATCCCGCAACATCGACGAAAATGCACACGCCGTGCTCATCATGGATCAGGCGTGATGGCACATGTCCAACAATCTCGTCGTCCCCGACAACATCACCATCCTGCCACTGCCGCCCAAATCGCCTGAGTTAAACCCTGTCGAAAACATCTGGCAGTTCATGAGGAACAACTGGCTCTCAAACCGCGTCTTCAAGTCCTACAAGGATATCGTCGATCACTGCTGCTACGCTTGGAGAACACTCCAGAACCGGCCGTGGAAAATCATGTCGATCGGCAGACGCAAATGGGCGCAAGGGTTCTGACCAATGACGGTTGGTATTATTGGCGAGAAATAGTAAACGCTCCGGACCAAAGCAGGCCACTTCCTCAACAACAGCCCAACGTTCGTAATATGCGGCTGGACCCAAAGGTGCGGCCGGTCTGCTTGTCCGTTATGATGGTGATACGGCTAACGAGATATTGCGGCGGTCCTCCCCACCTATCCGATGCCGCTAGCATGATCCTACGTAGGCCCGTATCGGGGCGTCACTTCGCCAACGCTCCGCAGGACGGCAAGTGTTAGCTAAGCGTAACTGGCGATGGTTTCTGCCCCGGCAGACGAAAGCCGCCATTGGCTCTTGTGTACAAGCCGATCCATCTTCACTATGACGCCAGGAATTGAAATGCCTTGCGACGCGAGATTCATGCAAGGGGGCCGTAAGGGAGGTTCTTGATAGTGAAGGGGTTAGAATTGCTAGTTGAAAGGATCATTATTTCAAGTCGATGGCTTTTGGTTATCTTTTATATCGGCTTGGCGGTCGCCCTTGGTATTTACGCCATTTCATTCGGCTACAAGCTTGCGAAGGTGGCGCTGAGCATCTTCAGCGCCGACGAGAGCGACATGATCCTCTCTATGCTGAGCCTGATAGATGCCGCCCTCGTGGCTAGTCTGATCGTCATGGTGATGATCTCCGGCTACGAAAATTTCGTCAGCCGTTTTGACGAGGCCGAAAAAAACGGCGAGATATCGTTTCTCGGGAAGCTGGATTCTGGCAGCCTGAAAATCAAAGTTGCCTCGTCGATCGTTGCGATCTCTTCAATCCACCTTTTACAGGTTTTCCTGAACGCCGATCGCTATGATGGCGGCAAGCTCCTCTGGCTCACAGTCATCCATCTTACCTTCGTTGGCTCCGCGGTCATGCTTGGTTATCTTGAAACACTAATGCGAAGGGCACGATCTGATCGACCGGGCTCGAGCTCCATTGGTCCCTCCTGAGATATTATCACATTCACTGGCACTAACGCAGCTTCTGAACAGAGGTGGCTCGGTTTGTCTGAACAGTTTCGCGCGTTTTGCTAAGTCGATGTCTGCCTCGATTAGGCATTGTAGATCTCCTCAATGAACCTGGGCAAGCGTTCGGCCACATCCGCGAATGTTTCGTAGCCGGCGATCTAGACGTCCTCGACACTCAGGGTTTTCATGAAACTCTCTGCCTTAGCCTTATGATAAGGGTTGCCGACGGCGCTCATGGAACCCTGCAGGCCGGCAGAAGCGCTCGACGGGGTGCTCAAATCAGATATGATCGAAGGTGTTGCATCGACCGGTTGAATCCGCCTTGGCATCCGCGGCCGTGTGTTGGATGCAGCCGCGTGGAGGTTTTCTGCTCTCAAGCGCCGAGCGCAACGCTGCCAATGCCAGCTGCGTATCCAGGTGTTTTAACAGGCCATAACCGACGACTCCCGGCTGCAAGCGTCAGGAATGACGGCGAGATAGCAAAAGCCGACGGCGATGCGGAGTGGAGCAAGAAGCGCAGAAGCGCTTCTCCTCCCCGAACCGTACTTGCACCTTTCAGTGCATACGGCTCTCTATTCCAGCTTGGCCGATGGCCATGGCAACGACATGATAGAGCGACGTGACGGTACTGCAGTCTTCATGTTGGTTTCCGCGCGGAACCGGTTGGTCGTATAGTGACGCGCCAACTCAACCAGGAGCGGTTGATATGATTGCCAGCACAATTGGCCTCGATCTGGCCAAGCATAACTTTCACGTCCATGCGGTGGATGCCGGGGGCTCAGTGGTTAAAACCGCCGCGCTCCGGCGAAGCGAGATGATCAAGTTCTTTCGGAATGCCAAGCCATGCCTTGTTGGTATGGAAGCTTGCGCCACAGCGCATCATTGGGCTCGCGAGTTGATGAAGCTCGGCCACGAAGTTAGATTAATCCCTCCTTCGTACGTTAAGCCGTATGTGCTGCTGGACCGACCGTGGGAGATCATGTCGATCGCAAGACGCAAATGGGCGCAAGGGTTCTTATCAATGACGGTTGGTAGAAGCGGTCGGCCGAGGTGCCAGATGGATTGCACTGGACAGGACACGCTCCAATTGGCGGCCGATTGTTACTCAGCCCTCGTTGATGAATTCGATGCCCATATCGGCCAACTTTCGCCAGCGAACGAGGCAAGTTTTCCGAGATCCATCTTCAAACAAAAGCTCGAAACAGTCCAGAATACCTGCGGTGCTCGGCATGACCAGCTTCGCCCCACCTGTCGAGAGGCTTCGCACGGCACAGTCTCGTGTCAGCGAGCGGTTGCCATAGACGATCCGAGCTCCTTTTAGAGCCCGAGTTCTGTTGGATTCACGGCGTTCCTCCATCGAAATCCCAAGCTAGACGTGGATTTAATGCCTTGTATTGTTGGTTTCCGTGCGGAACTGAGCCGGTTTTGGAGTGAACCCCTCGGGCTGGACCAGCGAGGCGCTTCGAACTAAGCCGCCTGCTGGGCGAGTTGGGTTTCAAATTCTGTTGGCGATCTGTAGCCAAGGGCCGAGTGCAGCCGCTTGGCATTGTAGATCTCCTCAATGAACCGGGGCAAGCGTTCTGCCACGTCCGCGAAGGTCTCGTAGCCGGCGGTGTAGATGTCCTCGACCTTTAAGGTCTTCATGACGCTCTCTGCCTGCGCATTGTGATAAGGATTGCCGACGGCGCTCATGGAACCCTGCAGGCCGGCGGCATCGAGCGCTCGTCGATAGGTCTCACTTGCGTATTGGCATCCGCGGTCCGTGTGGTGAATGCAGCCGGGTGGAGGTTTTCTGTTCTCGAGCGCCGAACGCAAAGCTGCCAATGCCAGGGGCGTATCCAGGCGTTTTGACAGACCGTAGCCGATGACCTTCCTGCTACAGGCGTCGAGAATGACGGCCAGATAGCAGAAGCCGACGGCGATGCGGATGTACGTGAAGTCGGCCACCCAGACCATGTCAGGCCGCGCCGGAACCACATTACGATAGAGGTTCGGGTAGATCGGTGAATCGTGGTTGCTATCCGTCGTGCGAACATACCGCTTGCGAGGCTTGATTCCGAGGCCATTGGCCCGCATGACGCGAGCGACACGCTTGTGATTGACGAGGTGGCCTCGTCGCTGAAGCTCGTGCGTCACGCGCCGATATCCATAGCAGGGTAATTCGTCCTGGATGTCCTCGATGATCGCAACGAGCTCGGCGTCGCCGAGCTTCAAAGCCCTTGCCGTGGATCGATAGTAAAACGTGCTTCTCGGGAGGTCGATCACTTTGCACCCCCGTCTGATAGAGCAGGCCGCGGGCCGGTGACGATAGAGCACTTCTCGTTGCCTCCGGCGCCCGGCTGGCGCGGTGTTTTTTTAGCCAGGTCCAGCTCCATGGTGAGCTGGCCGACCTTACGTTCGAGTGCCGCAATGTGGGCCTCGTACTCCGCGATGACGCTGGCCTCTGCCTCTTCATCGTTCAGCTCGCCGCGATCGAACTGCGTCAGCCATAACTGGATGAGGTTGGCCGAAACGCCGTAGGTGCGCTGTGCATCGCGCCGTCCAATGACGCCGTTTCGGATATCTTGGCAAAGCTGCAATTTGAACGGCGTCGAATGCCGTCGATATGGACCTCGGGACTTCATGAGCCTTCTCCGATTGAGGCCCGCAGAGTGTATCAGTTTTTCCGTGTCCCGTGGTCCAGCCCGAGGGGTTCACTCCAGTGGCAGGTCAGCTCCTGCTTCATTGCTAAGGAGGCCGCGTCCTTGCTCCGCGACATCGGCATCGAAGCGTGCACCACGCCGGTGCGAAGTCCGCAATCGAACGGCATAGCCGAGGCCTTCGTCAAAACCTTCAAGCGCGACTATGTCGCCGTCAATCCAACCCCGGATGCATAAACCGTCATGGCGCAAGTGCCATTCTGGTTCGAGCATTACAATAAACTTCAACCGCGTAACGCATTAGGATATCAATCAAACCGCGAGTTCATCAGCTCGCAATCTCAAACCTGAGCATGTCCGGTCTTTTGGGGGCAACTCAACCATTCTCGCGATATCATGCTTTTTAAGCCCGTCGGAAGCGTGTTTTCGAAGGGGTTTCTCCGTACTTAATCCTGTAGCGCCTCGTAAAGTCAGCTATGTTGTAGAAGCCCCACTGGTGTGCAACTTGTGAAACATAGACCTTTGCGTGCTTCTCCAGAAGCTGTTGATGGACACGCTCTAGCCTCCGATCTATAATGTATTGAATAGGTGTTTGATCAAGCCCCCTTCTGAAAGCCAATTGTAGGCTACGAACACTAACGCCTGCGACGGCCGCCAGTTCTGAAACAGTCAGCGGACGAGCTAAGTTTGCTTCGATATATTCGAGGGCCATCCGCAGTACTCGGCTCGGCGCTGGGGTAGTTTTCAACCCATCAGCCGACTGTCTTGGCCAGCTAGACAGCAGTTGAAAAACGATCATTTCTTCGATCACCGGATAATATAAATCATCAGCGACTGATAATGAGGCCATTCTTGCGTGCAAGCGGGTAATCGCCTGCTGCAGCGCTTGCATGCTCGGGTGAGAGATTGTTACGAGCGGGTGAAAAAAGTTTCCCTCGATCGCATCTGTCCCCCAAAGAGATTGTTTGAAGGCAAAAAGCCTTGCGGCACCGATTGTGCAGCTAATCATGTCCACCTCCGGTGCGGTACGCATGCTCTGCATGCCCTCAAATGGGAGTAGGAGTGCATACCCTGGGGATACCACGTAATCCTGAGCAATATGTCTCCTGGTAGCTGAGCCAGTTATTGGAAAACGAAGTGTAACAACGTCCTCAAATATCTTTGGCGCTGTTTCAAAACCGCTCTGCGATATCGTTCGCCAAATACATAACGCATCTCGTTTGGTGCCGATGATTTTTATGTCAAATGCGCCTACCCCAATTGGTTTAAATTCAGTTGGCATAAAACTGAGAGAATTCAGCTCCTGAAGTCGTTCGCTGCTTTTGATTTCCAAGGAAAAGCTATTCCTTACAGCCTCCTGTCGGAATGCGTCCATCAATGTGTTCTCCGCCTGCTGCTTTCACACTATCTGAAACGACACACGGACGATTTCAGATCAGATGCAGCGCGGGAGTCCAGTAGAAAGAAATATAATATATGCGAAAATACTATGTTAAATACGCCAAATACAACTACAGGTTTTTAATATAAGCAAATTTTTTACTTTGTTAAGTCGAATTTTCTCGACGTCCATCCACTGCAAAAACTACGCAAATAAGCTGAGAGAGGAAGTCCCATGCTGAATTTTGTTGTTTTCGACGCTAAGGCAATCCTGGGCGCGTTAGATAAGTCGCAGGCGATTATTGAGTTCAAGCTTGATGGAACGATCATCACCGCCAACAACAACTTCTGTCGTGCACTGGGCTATGAGTTGTCCGAGATTGTCGGCAAACACCACCGGATATTCGTTGATCCCGTAGAAGCCAGCACTCCTCAGTACAAGGAATTATGGGCCGGGCTTGCGAGCGGTAACTGTGACCAGCGCCAGTACAAGCGCATCACCAAAGACGGTCGCGAAATCTGGATTGAGGCGTCGTACAACCCGGTCTTCAGAAACGGAAAGCCCTACAAGGTGGTGAAGCTTGCAACGGACATTACAGCCAGCAAGCTTCAGTCGCTGGAAGACGCAGGAAAGATAGCGGCGATTTCCAGAGCGCAGGCAGTGATCGAGTTTACCCCGAGCGGGGAGATTCTGACGGCCAACCCGAATTTTCTAAAGGTGCTTGGATATGAGCTGTCGGAGATCAAAGGCAAACACCACTCGATGTTTTGCGATAAGGCGTTTGTGAACAGCGATGACTATCGTGCCTTCTGGTCGAGGCTTGCCGGTGGTGAGCTTTTTGACGGGGAATACACCCGCATTACCAAGAGCGGCGCTCCTGTTTACATCCAAGCCTCCTACAACCCAATCTTCGATGCCAACGGTAAAGTCTTCAAGGTCGTCAAATTCGCAACCGATGTCACTGAGCGGGTGAAAAATGTTCAACGCCTCGCTCACGGGCTAGAGGCGATGTCTGCCGGTGACCTTACCTATGACATCAAGGAGCCCTTCCTGCCCTCGTTGGAAACGCTGCGTGTCGATTTCAATCAGGCAGTTGGCAAGCTTGAGTCTACGATGCAGGCCATTACCGAAAATGCACGCTCGATTGCAGCGGCATCGCAGGAAATCCAGTCTGCTTCGAATGACCTGTCGAAACGAACGGAGCAGCAGGCGGCGTCGGTTGAACAAACAGCAGCCGCGCTTGAGGAAATTTCCACCACCGTTACCGACTCATGCAACCGGGCACAGGATGCCGGCGAGCTTGTCCGCCGCACCAAGGAAAGCGCTGAACAATCCGGAGGCGTCGTATGTCTGGCGGTGGACGCCATGGGTAAGATCGAGAAGTCGGCCGGAGAGATTGCGAGCATTATCAGCGTTATTGACGAAATCGCCTTTCAGACAAACCTTCTGGCCCTCAATGCTGGCGTCGAGGCGGCACGCGCTGGTGAGGCCGGCAAGGGCTTTGCGGTTGTCGCCCAGGAGGTGCGGGAACTCGCGCAGCGTTCTGCCAAGGCTGCAAAGGAAATCAAGGATCTGATCAACGCCTCCAACGAACACGTGAAAAGCGGCGTGGGGTTAGTCGGCGATACCGGAAAGGCTCTTGAGGACATTGCAAATCAGGTTGTTCAGGTCGACGCCAATGTCGTTGCCATTGTTGAGGCATCTCATGAACAGGCGTCCGGCCTAAAAGAGATTAACGTCGCCGTCAACATAATGGATCAGGGCACCCAGCAAAACGCGGCCATGGTTGAACAGACGAGCGCCGCTGCTCACAGCCTGGCGAGAGAGTCCCAGAAGTTGTTTGAACTTATTAGCCAGTTCAGGATTGGAGAACGCACCGGACAAACTTCAAGGCACGCCGAAAGCGGCGGGCGTCCGCTGAAAGCAGCTTAGAGCGTCGCGGAATGGTAGCTATGCGAGGTGGCGTTAATGCATGGATAAGATTTCAACGTGTTGGATTTAAGCGGCTTGGATCGAAAATAGGTTTGTTGATCCCTGATGCCCCACAAACATAACGCCGCCCGCCGTTAGAACCTCAGCAAGATGAAGTTCATGGCGACGAACTGGGCGGAGTATGAGGCAAACCTTCGCTACCGTGGCAGTTTAACCCTTTGGATAACACCAGAAGCGCTGGTGGGCTGAAGCCTTACTAATTTGCCAAAGACACTGAGTCACCAATTTCTCCGTTGAGGTAGGGATGCGAGCGCAGCCGACACAGTTAGGCTTTCCACTACAGTGTATTGCCCTCGAAATACAATTAAAGATACGTATAAATCAGAAGAATAGAAATAAAAATGTGAAACATAACCCCTCTGTCGAAACAAAAAAGTATTACTTTAAAAATATATCAATTGTTTTAGAAAATTCTTTTTCTCGTCAGAAGTCAGCATGAATCGGTAATATTCAAGCTTAAACATTGTTGGAGCGTATCATGAAACATATCTCGATCGTCGGTAAGTTCCTTGCCGTAATAGCGGTGTTCGGCCTGTTTGCGCTCGGTGTTGCCATCTTCGCCAGTGGCCGGATTTTGTCGGTGGATACGGCGTACAACGGATTGCTTGACAACGAGGGCAAGGCGGCTCTGTCTCTCGCCCGCGCCAACCGCGCGATGCAGACCATCCGGGCCAGTATTGGCGATATCCTGATGGCGCGCACCGCAGAGAGTATCGACGCCGCCAACAGGGCGCTGGTGTCGAGCAGTCAGGATTTCGTCGATTTTATCGACTCGGCCGCCAAGGCACTGCCGGCGTCACATGATATTCCAGCCTTGAAGGCGGAGGTCTTGCAGGTCATGGACGGTGCCTGTGCCAATGCCTTGATGGCGGGCCGTGCAGCGACCGAAGATGCAGCGCTTCTCGCAAGCCAGGAGCTTTTTCTGCAGGATTGTCAGCCGGAATTCGTCAAACTGTCGCCATTGTTCGTTGACGTCACCAACAAGGTGACGCAACTGGCTGACGACAGCAGCACGGAATTAACTGAAATGGCCAATGCAACTGCCTTCAATACCCTGATCGGCGTTCTGGCTGGAATAGCCGTCGTGCTGGTCGGTGGCTTCTTGACGATCCGTAGCTGGCTGGTCCGTCCGATCCGCGGGCTGTCGGATACGATGAGCAAGCTGGCCGGTGGCGACCTTGAGGTGACAGTTGAGGGAACCGAGCGGCGTGACGAGCTGGGCCTGATGGCACGCTCTGTCCAGGTCTTTAAGGATACCGGCCTAAAGGCGCGGGAACTGGCTAGCGAGGCGGAAGCCGCCCGCAATCAGACCGAGGCTGAACGCCTGCGCGCCGCAGAGGCGGAACGCAAGCGCGCCACCGAGATGGCGCAGGCAACCGCCAGCCTTGCAGAAGGCCTGCAGCGACTGTCTAATGGTGACCTCGGCTACCAGCTGTCGACACCCTTTGCCGCCGACTTTGAAAGCCTGCGCGCTGACTTCAACACTGCAGTCGCCAAGCTCCGCGGCACGCTGGCAGCGGTTGCTCAGGCGACGGGTGCCATCGATGGCGGCTCGCGCGAATTGAGCCAGAGTGCTTCCGAGCTGTCGAAGCGCACCGAGCAGCAGGCGGCCTCGCTGGAGGAAACCGCTGCCGCACTCGAACAGATCACGACTAATGTGCAGAACTCGTCGAAGCGCACCGAAGAAGCCCGCAACATGGCTACTCAGGCCACAGCTTCGGCGAAGAAGTCCGGTGACGTCGTGGCCAGTGCCGTTGATGCGATGCAGCGGATCGAGAATTCGTCGAGCCAGATCTCCAACATCATCGGTATAATTGACGAAATCGCCTTCCAGACCAATCTTCTGGCGCTGAATGCCGGCGTCGAGGCAGCCCGCGCCGGTGAAGCCGGCAAGGGCTTTGCCGTTGTGGCCCAGGAAGTGCGCGAGCTTGCCCAGCGCTCCGCCCAGGCCGCCAAGGAAATCAAGGAACTGATCGGCAAGTCGGCCCAGGAAGTCGAGAGCGGCGTCAAACTGGTGACGGCGACCGGCGAGGCGCTGAAGGTGATTGGTGACCACGTCATCGAGATCAACGGCCGGCTGGATGAAATTGCCACCTCGTCACGCGAACAGTCGGTCGGCCTCTCGGAGGTCAATACGGCGGTGAACCAGATGGACCAGACGACGCAACAGAATGCAGCCATGGTCGAAGAAGCGACGGCAGCATCTGCCTCGCTTGCTTCGGAAGCCGAGCGCCTGCGCCAGCTGGTCTCGCAGTTCCAGCTCGGCCAGACTGGTCACTCCGGTCATCAGGGTCCCGCGACAACCCGTCCGGCCCCGGCCTCGGCGTTAGACCATCGCCCTGTTCCATCCCCGGCACGGCGCATGGTGCTGAAGGTCGCTGGTGCGATCGGCCCCCGCGCCGGTACGGCGGCTACCAAGGACACTTGGGAAGACTTCTGAGCGACCGCCAGCAGGCGAGCCACAACACCAGTTGCGATGTTTCTGCTGTTCGTACAGGCCCTCGTTTGAATTGTCACCTACACACAGAACAAATAGACCAGGATATGTGGAACATCATTTATTTCAGAGGACGTCCAGCGGGTGTGACCAACATTCAACCGGCCCCGACCCTCGACGCTCTCAGAGAGGCTGTCAAACACCTCGAAAATGTCAGAAGCCACTTCGTGGAAGTATTCTCTCAACTTAAGGAGCAAAAAAGTGCTCAGCCGCTTTTGCAAACAGCAACGTCCGAGTCAACTCGCCCAATGGTTGAGAGCGGATTTGACTGAAGAGACCCATCGGAGCTGTTGTATGGGAATGTTAGATGAGGATCCGTTTTGGTCCGAGCCGTGTACAGAAGCGGGCCAGATGGCCAGAAAGGCATCATCACCATGAAATTCGAGCAACAGATCCGCGCTGCGCAGGCCGCTTCTGTGCTGGCCGTCCTAACGATATCGTTCCTGGCCAACAGTTTCATCGCTTTCACTACGGCCGCCGTCCTGTGGTTGAAAGAGCCCGCTATCTACCAGGCCATCTGGCTCGCTGGCATTTTGACGCTGAATACGTTGCGGCAAATTTTAGCTGCCCGTCTCAGACGAAGAGATATCGTGCGCAGCGATCCCCATGCGGTTCTCAACCATCTCACGATAGGTGCCTTTGCCAGCGGTTGTCTCTGGGCATTCGCTCCCTTTCTTAGTCTCGGGTTCAGCTCCGACGGCGCTGAGGGCTATGTGATCTTCATCATCGCTGGAATTTCGGCGGGTGCGATCATCCAGACCACGGCCTATTCCCGCATCGCCATCGCATTCGGTGCCCCGGCCATGCTGGCCACCGTCGCATCCCTGCTGCACGAGCCAAGCACTGTCAACTTGGTTATCGCTGCGGACGTCTTACTGCTGATGGTGATGATGTTCCGCAGCAGCCGCATGAGTGAACTGAATTTCATCAGCAGCCAGGTAGACAGGTTGAAAGCTATAAATCTAGCCGCGTCTCTGTCGCGTTCCAATCTCGAGTTGGAGATACTCGCGAACAGAGATCCGCTGACCGGCCTTGGCAATCGCACCGCTTTCAACCTGCGCCTTCAGCAAATGCTAAGGCAAACTGAAGGCGCTGTGCCGGCGGCTTTGCTGATCATCGATCTCGACCGCTTCAAGTTAATCAACGATACCATGGGGCACTCCGCCGGCGATATCGTCCTGACCGAGTTTGCCCGTCGCCTCATCGCGATTGCGCCGCCTGAGCATCTCGTCGCCCGCCTCGGCGGCGACGAATTCGCTGTGGTGATCGAAGGTGAGGACGCAGCCGCAAGAGCCTTTGCCCTTGGCGGGAAAATCCTAGACCTCACGTCCCGCCCGGTGATGATAGGCGATCGCCAGGTCACCATCGGTTCGAGCGTAGGTCTCGCCCATGTACCCGAACATGCCTCCACGGCCGAAGCGATCTTCGCCTGTGCCGATATCGCCCTTTATGCCGCCAAGGAACACGGTCGCCGCCGCCTCCGCGTCTTCAGCCCGGATATGAAGCAGCGCCTGGATCGCCAGAAGCAGATCGAACTCAACCTTGAGCAGGCCCTCGCGGCCGGTGAAATTGAGGTCTTTTTTCAACCACAGGTAGAGTTGTCGGGCGAAACGATCACCGGTTTCGAGGCGCTGGTGCGCTGGGACCATCCGGCACTCGGCCCAATAAACCCGCCGGAAATTGTCCAGGCGGCCCATGCGCTGCATATCTCGGAACATTTAACCCGCCATGTCGCCTCCGAAGCCGCCGCACTTATCCTGCGTCTGCCCGCCCTCGGCCTCGCCGGTAGCAGCATCGCCATCAACGTCTCGCCGCGCGAATTCTCGATGTACTCGCTGTCGAATACGCTTGGCGAAGTGGCCCGTGCCGCCGGCGTCTCGCCTTCGCAGCTGGAGATCGAGATCACTGAGGAAGCCACTCTCGACACCGCCGCCGCCGGCAGCGAGCTTGGACTACTGGAAAAGGCTGGTTTTCGCCTCGCCGTCGACGATTTCGGCATGGGCCATTCGTCGCTCGCCCATCTAGTCAGCCTCAAAGTCGACCGCCTGAAAATCGATCGCAGCTTCGTGCACGGTATCGCTACTAGCCGACAGAACCAGGCGATGGTCTCAGCACTGGTCGGGATGGGCCATGCCCTGTCAATCGACATCGTAGTTGAGGGCGTCGAAACGCCCGAAGACGCCGAGGTGCTCCGCATGCTCGGCTGCCGCTTTGCACAGGGATATCTGTTTGGCAGGCCGATGTCGGCAGCCGTCCTGCCCAACTGGCTGGCCGCCCGGTTCGCTCCGCCGATCCTTGAGACGATTGCCGACTCCGGGTGAAGCCTGAAAATGTGTCCCCCCCTCCGCACTCCTGACGGTGTAAACGAGCTCGTACATGAGTGTTGTCCTCTGTCGTTCGGCGCGACGCTATGGGTGGTGCGCTGCAGCTCAAGAACTGTGTTACGGCGTGGCATTTGACCCCATCATGGGCGCCCAACGCTGACCCCCGCCACGCCGAAGAAACGGCAAACTGATCAGCGTGTTGATCTGTACAAACCGGGGTCAGTCGCAGGCGCCGAAAGGGATCAAACTTCAATGCGTTCGACCTGTCGAGTGACGTGCGGCTGCGGTGTCTTGCGGTTTGTGTGGGGGATGAGCGCTGGCATCTGTGTCTGGTTGCCGATCACGGGTCGTTTGACGGGAGTTCTGTCTCTGTTCTGCTGCGTGAGCTTTCGGTTCTTTACGATGCGGCGCGGTCTGGCGACGGTCTGACGGATGTTCTGCCACCGCTTTCCTCGCAGTTTGCCGACCATGCGGTTTGGCAGCGTGAGTGGCTTTCCGGCGGAGGCGGCTCGGCTGCGCTTTCCTGGTGGGAGGATCATCTTGGCGGAGCGCCGCAGGTTCTGGATCTTGCTGTTGACATGGAGCGTCGTGCGGATCGGTTGCGCCGTGCGGGTCATCTGCCGCTAGCCTTGGATGCGGGACTTCGTGGCCGGCTTGAGGGTCTTGCGCTGTCGTGCGCCACGACGCTCTACGGCGTTCTTCTTGCGGGTCTTGGTGTGGTTCTGTCGCGTCTGTCTCGTCAGGACGAGGTTTTGATCGGCAGTCCGAGTGCGGGGCGTGTTCAGTCTGGCAGCGAGGATGTGATCGGTTTCTTCGTCAACACGCTGGCGCTTCGCGTGTCTCCTGGCCTGCACGAGGGGATCGTTGACTATGTGTCAGCGGTTGGCCGCGTGGTTCGCGACGGTCTTGAACATGAGGCAGCCCCGTTCGAGCGTGTGGTCGAGCGTGCGGGAGTGGAGCGGTCTCTGTCGCACAGTCCTCTGTTCCAGGTTATGTTTGCCTGGCAGAGCTAGGAGGGTGGCGAGCTTCGTCTTGGGGATCTGGAGCCTGAGGTCGTTGATCCTGCTCCCGGTCAGGCGAAGTACGACCTGACGGTATCGCTGGCGCCCGCAGCGGATGGGTCGATCGCGGGTGTGATCGAGTATGACGCGGTTCTGGTCGGTGTGCTGGAACAGTTCGTGTCGGGCGCATCGGACAGGTCCTTGTCGTCGCTTCGTCTTGCTGCGCCTTCGGATGTTGCGCTGATCGGTACGTTCAACGGGACGGCGCATGCTGTTGAGGCTGGCGTTCTGCCTGATCTGTTGTCAGAGCGTGCGGCTGAGCGCAGGGATGCTGCGGCCGTTGTGTTCGGGGAGGATGCGCTTTGCTACGATGAGCTTGAGGCGCGTTCGAACCGTCTTGCGCGTCATCTGATCGGTCTGGGTGTCGGTCCTGACGATGTGGTCGGGATTGCGCTTGAGCGCGGGTTCGACATGGTTGTGTCGCTCTGCGCGGTCCTGAAGGCTGGAGGCGCCTATCTTCCGCTGGATCCGGACTATCCGGCGGAACGACTTCGCTACATGCTGGAAGACAGCGGCGCGTCTGTCGTGATCGGCTCGGATGCGGGGCTGGCACGGCTTGGCCTTGATCCGGGTGCGGATGCGGGCGGGCCGGACGGGGATGGGCAGGAACAGGCAGAGCGGCACGAGTCTTCATCCCTCTTGCGCCAGCGCCGTTCCTTCAGCATCGCCGACGTCGCTCGGCGGCACGATATCAAACCCCAGCAGATTTACACCTGGCGGCGGAAGTTTGCAGCGGAGCAGGCTGAGCCAGTGGTTTC
>NZ_FTMR01000026.1:0-18012 GCF_900156005.1 Rhizobium sp. RU35A
CGAGCAGAGCCACAACCAGGCCCATGAAGACGAGCCACATCCAGAGCGGCTTTCCAAGGAAGAGGAAAAACAGAATTTCCAATTACGCGACTCCAGCTGTGTCCAATATATACGACCCCTATCTAGTTGTATCACTGAATACACCTAGCAATGGTTATGCATATGACTGCAACTTATTTAACGCCTTCGCCACGCGCCGCAATTATTAAGCTGAATCGAATAAACATATCGCGTAATATTTTAGTTGATACAAGGGGCTGACTTTCGATTGGCGTTCGACTGTCTGAAAATTCAGACAAACACTTGACTCGATTGGCTGATTGTTCGCTTTCCTCACATTGGGGACAAAAGAGCCGCTGAAACGCCATCGTCTGTTTGTCGGGGAGGGAGCCTGCCTTGGCTATCTCTTTATCGATCATGCGCAAGGGCCCCTTTCATCGGAGCATCACCCGACCCAGCCGCCTTTGCCTGTTCGACAGAAAGCAGCCAGAGCAGCAGGCAGGGCAGGAGTGTCAGCGTCAGCACGGTGGCTGCTGCCAGTCCGCCGATGATGGCATAGGCCATCGGGCCCCAGAAGATCTGGACTGCAATCGGGATCATGCCGAGGATGGCGGCCAGTGCCGTCAGCAGGATCGGCCGCGACCTATGGACAGCGGCATGCACAATTGCCTCACGGATCGGCTCACCTTTGGCAACATTCTGATCCACTTCCTGAATGAGGATGACGGCGTTGCGGATGATCATGCCAGAGAGCGCGATCACGCCGAGCTGCGCGACAAAGCCCATTGGCGTGCCGGTCGGCAGCATGGCGGCCACCACGCCGATTAGGCCGAAGGGTGCCATGGCGATCGCAAGTCCCATGCGCGAGAAGCTCTGCAGCTGGACCATCAGCAGCGCGACGATGACGATCAGCATGATCGGAAGTACTGCGAAGACCGAGGCATTGCCCTTGGCCGCTTCTTCGGTGATGCCTCCCGACTGGATTGCATAGCCGATCGGCAGGGTCTCCCTGAGCGCGTCGAGCGAGGCGTTGACCTCTGCGGCAACGGTCGCTGGCTGCATGCCCTTGGGAACGTCCGCCTGGACGACAATCATCGGACGGCCCTGACGGTGCCAGATGACCGGTTCTTCCAGGCCGTATTCGATCGTCGCGACCTGACGCAGCGGCACCGAACGGCCATTGCTGCCACGCAGGTTGATGTTGCCGATCGTCGCGATCGACGTGCGATCGGTCTCGATACCCTTGACCACGACATTGACCAGCCGGTCGCCGTCCCGGACGCTGGTGATGGTCGAGCCGGCGAAGATGGCAGAGATTTCGCTCGCCACCGACTCCGAGCTCATGCCCAGCGCCCGCGCCTCGATCTGGTTGACGACGACGGTCACGCGCCGCTGCGGTTCGCCAGCCGTCAGGTTGACGTCGCGGGTATTGGCATTTTCGCCGACAATGTTGGCCACCTTCAGCGCCAGTTCGCGCACCGTCTTGTAGTCTTCGCCGGTGACACGGTATTTCAGCGGCCAGCCGACCGGGGGACCCAGTTCGAGCGGCGAGACACGGGTGGTGACGTCGGTGAAGTCTTTCCGCATTGCCTCCTCGAGGCGGGCGCGCACGGCGTCGCGTTCGTCAATGCCCTTGGTGACGACGACGGTCTCGCTGACATTGTCGTTTTCCAGCAGCAGATCCATCGGCAGGTAGAAGCGGACCGAACCCGAGCCGACATAGGTGGTGAAGTTGGCGACGTCGCCGTCCGCCTTCAGCAGGTCCTCGAGCTTGCGGGCCCGCTCCTCGGTCGCCTCGCGGGAGGCGTTCTGTGGCAGGGTCAGGCTGACGAGCAGTTCGGGGCGGTCGGAGGCCGGGAAGAACTGTTCCTCAAGCTTGGTCGCGCCAAAGCCGGAAAGGACGAGCAGCGCGACCGCCGTTCCCAAGGTCAGCCAGCGATGGCTGAGTGACCAGTTCAACACCCGCTTGTAGGCGGCCATCACGCGTCCGTCCTGTTCGGTATGGCGCGGCATGGTCGTGGGCAGGATCCAGGTGCCGAGCAGCGGCGAGAAGAGCACCGCGACGATCCAGGACGCGAGAAGCGAGATCAAGACAACCATGAACAGCGAGAAGGTGTATTCACCTGCGCTCGACGCTGCGAAACCGACCGGGATGAAGCCAGCGATCATGACCAGCGTGCCCGTCAGCATCGGGAAGGCAGTGGTCTCGTAGGCATGGCTTGCCGCGACCGCCCGGTCCACGCCATTCTCGAGGCTGGAAACCATGCTTTCCACAGTGATCATGGCATCGTCGACGAGAAGGCCAAGCGCGATGATCAGGGCGCCCAGCGAAATACGCTGCAGACCGATGCCGGCGAGGTCCATGCCGAAGAAGGTCATGGCCAGTACGAGCGGGATCGAGGCGGTGATGACGAGGCCGGCCCGGGTTCCGAGCGAGACGAAGGAGACGGCGAGCACGATGACAATCGCCTCGATTAGCACCTTGACGAAGCCGCCGACGGCCTCCTTGACGACAGTGGTCTGGTCGGCCACCTGGATCATCTCGATGCCATGCGGCAGTTCGGCGGCGATCTCGGCCATGCGGGTCTTGAGGGTATCGCCGAAGGCAAGCAGGTTGCCGCCTTCGGACATGGAAATGGCGAGACCGATGGCCGGCTCACCGTTGACCCGGAAGGCCGGCGCCGGCGGATCGACGAGGCGGCGGTCGATGCTGGCGACGTCTTCGAGCCGAATGAAGCGGTCGCCGACGCGGAAGGTCAGATCGTGCAGGCTCTTTTCGGAGGCAAAGGCACCACTGACGCGCAGCGAGATTTTTTCGCTTTCGGTGCGCACCGAACCCGTGGGCGTGATCGAGTTCTGTGCCCGGATCGCTTCCATGGCAGCGGCAGGATCGACGCCAAGGCTCGCGAGTTTGGCCGAGGAGAATTCGATGACGATCTCTTCTTCCTGGACGCCGAGCACATTCACCTTGCCGATATCCTTGATCGACAAGAGCTCCGCCCGCACGGTTTCGACGCGGTCACGCAGTTCGCGCTTGGAGAAGCCCTCCGCCTGGAAGGCGTAGATGCTGCCGAAGGTGTCGCCGAATTCATCGTCGAAGAAGGGACCCTGCACGCCCTGGGGCAGGGTGGGTGCGAGATCGGAGATCTTCTTGCGGACCTGGTACCAGACGTCGGAGACCTCGGCGGGCGGGGCATCGTCCCGCAGGTTGACGAAAATCACCGACTGTCCCGCACGGGAATAGCTTTGGGTATGGTCGAGATAGGGTGTTTCCGAGAGCTTCTTTTCCAGCTTCTCGGTCAAAAGATTGACCGTATCTGAGGTGCTGGCACCCGGCCAGAGTGCCGAGACCACCATGGTCTTGATGGTAAACGGCGGGTCCTCGTTGCGGGACAGGCGCTGATAGCTCCAGACGCCGGCAATCATGGTCATGATCATCAGGAAGATGACCAGTGACTGGTGCTGCAGGGCCCAGGTCGACAAATTGAACTTTTTGCCATGCGGCTGCGATGTCTTGCCCATCACTGACCCTCCCGTGCCTCGAGCTTGACCACTTCGCCGTCACGCAGCTTGCTGACACCGGCTGTGGCGACGATGTCGCCCGTGTTGAGGCCGGAGGCGACATAGATGTTCTGGTCGTCGTATCGGTCGATTTGAACAGTCCGATAAGAGAGCTTGCTCGATGTCTTGTCGAAAACGAAGACGGCCGTGGCGCCGTTTTTGTTGGTGAGTGCCGAGGCGGGGAGCTCAACCAGCTCCTTCGGCGACAGTACGATGGTGCCGAGCACGGCGGCGCCGAACGGCATGCGCTGGCCCTTGTCGTCGAGCGACACCTTCACCCGGAAGGTCCGTGTGACGGGATCGGCGGAGGGCGTCACCTCGCGGATGGTGCCAGTTGCCGTGGCGGCCGGGTTGGAAATCAGACTGACCTTTACCTCGGTCGTCCCTGCGCCGTCGTTGAGGAGTCGCTCGGGTACATCGAAAACGGCGTCGCGATCCTGATTGGAAATGATGGTAACCACCTGCTGCCCGGCTTGCACGATCTGGCCGACATTGGCGCCGACGGCCGAGACTATGCCGTCGCGCGGCGCCTTGATCTCGGTATAGGTCAGCGTCTCCTCTGCCGTCGATAAAGCCGTCGTAGCGCCTGCGAAACGCGCTTGCGCTGTCTGAAGGTTGGCTTCCGCCTCCTGCAGCTGTGCTCTCGAAATGACGTTCTTGGAGAAGAGTTCACGGTTACGCTCGGCGGTCAGCCGGGCAAACTCCAGCGCCGACTGAGCGGTGGCCAGTTCGGCGCGTGCGGTCAGCACGTTATTCTGCGAGGGCACCTTGTCGATGCTGGCGAGCAATTCTCCGGCCTTGACCTCGACGCCGTTCTCGACGCGGAAGGTCAACTGACCATTGAGACGAAAACTCAGCGGCGTCTCGTAGCGTGGACGGGTCTCGCCGGTCTGGCTGACGGTCTCGCCAATCGAACGGATCTCGGCGACGACCGACTTGATCGGCCGTGGTGCCTTGGCTTCCGGCGCGGCCTCGCTGCACCCGACAAGCAGTCCGAGGGCGCCGAAGAGAGCAACGTATTTCGAGATGCTGGTCTTCATTGTGCGGCTCCTTGCGAGCGCAGCCCACGGATAAGCAGTTCGATCGTCTCGTCGACGAGCTGATCGACATTGCCGAAATCGAAATCATTGAAGGTGGAAGCGAGGGTCACAATGCCATGGACGCTGGCCCAGATAGTCTGCGTCGATCGTTCGCTGTCAGCCGTAACAATAAGGCCCGCGGCAGCAGCCTTGGCGACCTGCTCGACAAGCTGGCGATACGGCAGCATCGTTTCCTCGTCTTCCATCAAAGGCGAGGTCAGGCCCTGGTCATTTTCCAGGAAAAGCATCCGAAAACGATCACGGTCCTCAAGGCCAAAACGGGCATAGGCCGTCATCATCGAACGAATGGCAGACAGCGGATCTTCCGTGGTCCGATGAATTTCGCCGAAGCGATTTCTGAGGTCGGTGATCGCGTCGCGGCAGAAGTCGATGATCAGGTCCTGCTTGCTCGGATAGTAGCGATAGAGCGCAGCTGCCGTCATGCCGAGGCTATCTGCCAGCCCGCGCATCGACAATCGGGCGAGACCTTCCCGGCCCACGATCTTTGCTGCCGCCGCCAGGATTGTCCTGCGAAAGCTGCGGATTTCCTCTTCCGTCAACGCGGGTCTGGGCATGAGTCTTTCCTTGATTCATAAATCTTACTCGTTAAATAAACGCGTTAAATAAACAAGTCAAGCGAGAGGACGATCTCTTTCTATGCGGATTGAGGGGCGCTCATTGTTTCACGATGATCATGCGGGTCGGCGAGCGCCCCAAAGCAACGTTATGTCAGGTAGTCGACGCCAACCTGACAACCGTGTTTCAAGAAATCGCAGGCAGAGAAGAAACGAGGCGTGCTGATTAGTTCAGCGGATTGAGTATGGCTCTTTTGTTCCATAATTCTGGTTATCTGATTTTTGTTAAGCTACTGGAAAATCCACAAAATCATGGATAGTTTCAAGACGGTTTGTGCTAGAATCTCCTGATCAGCTTGCAGTTTAGCCGCCCCTACCCGCCTAGGGCTGCTCTTGCCCAATTTCGTCTCATTTACTTCTAGACGCTCGGGACGCCGCGTCTCAAAACGCGAAGATCGTCCAAATGACACACTGAATATGTCTCACGGATGCTGTCTCAGCACGTATACCCCTAGGAGATGCGCTGCTCATGGCGAGGACTTCCAGGGAAATTCAATCTGGGTACATGTTCTGTGACTACGGAGTTCGAACGTAGAAGTGGTTTTCCGGAACAGTACGAAATTATTGTGTGCGGCTCCTGGCCGGAGCGGACCGGAAGCCGTCAAACACCTTCGTCGCCAGAACTTCCGGACTGGAGGCGGTCTTGCGTATGATCGGTGGAACAGCAGACACAAGGGCTGCCTTGGCAATACAGACGGTAGACTGTCAGTGCCTGAACACATACCTACTTGCCGCGGTAGGACACACATTCATTTTCCGATAGTATCCAACCCTTGCGCAGCATCTCCATCGATGATCAAGCCGTTGACTATCCCGCTGCGTAACAAGGCTCGAGCTGCGATTGCCTTTTCTTCACCGGCTATAAGAAGCACGACTTTTATCTTTCTAAGTTCGGCCATTCCGACTGCAATCGTTCGCTCACTCAAACTGTGACTGACCTCCTGGCCATTCGCATCGAAGAAAATCCCGTTGGTATCTCCAATCGCTCCGGCCTCCCGCAGGCTCTCAAGCTCTGCCTTGCTGATCATGCCTTGCAGCCTCAGCAGTGACCGTTCGGTCAACTCTCCAGCACTGATGAAGCAGACCGAAGCAGAATGAGCGATTTCCATAGCCCTCATCACCGAGCGCTGCGACATGAGTACCTTTCGGTCCTCGATACTGTCTGCAATGAAGGGAACGGGTAGAAAAAAACCTTCCCCGCCGGTGCGCCGTGCAAGGCTATGAACCACTTCGAACGGGTTGTAGGCATTGTTCGCCGTCAGTGAACCCATCATGGAGATGAAACGGGCGTGCGGGGCTCTCACACCTCCAAGTTGAAGCGTCATCTGTTCGATTGTACGTCCCCAACCTGTTCCCACGGTTATCTGATCCTGCTCGATCAACAGCTTCTTGAGATAATTGGCAGCAGCCACGCCAACGGCCCGGAACGCGATCTGCTGTCGAACTTCGGAACCAGTGTCTGATCCAGTGAAACCAAAAGCCGGTGTTGTAATGCAGAAATCCAGGCCAAAGCGTCGCTCCAGCTCTGTCTCTAGCGGCATGGTGCCTGCGCGCTGGTGATCGATCGAGATGCTGACCAAGCCCGTCTCCCGCGCCTCGGACAGCATCTTGTTCACACGGGCGCGCGTCAGCCCCAGCCGCGAGGCCGTCATCTCCTGGTTGAGGCCGCCGACATAGTAGTACCAGGCCACGCGCACCATCAGGTCGTCGTCATTCTCGCTCAAAATCCTTCCTCCCTGTGACAAATGTAATTGTAGTTGACAAATGTAACGATGTGAATATCACTAATGCCATTCGCGTAGGGAGCGCGAAAAATTGGGCGGGTCAATCTCATACCCGCGAGGAGGATCAGCAATGTCTATGTTTTTCCGGAGGACGGCATTCGCCGCCGCCGCAGGCCTTCTGTTGAGTTTTGTAAATGCCCAGGCCACCAACATCGCCTGGGTTCATTCCAACGCTGCCGCCCAATCGGAACAGCGGGTAAAGGCTGGCTTTGATGCCTGGCTCAAATCCACATCCAAGGACTGGAAGGTCAGCGTTCTTGATAGCGGTGGCTCTGGCGAGCGCACGGCATCCAACCTGCAGGATGCAGCGTCGCGCGGTGTCGATGCCATCATCATCACCATGGCTGATCTGCGCGCCTCGCGCGCGGCCATCGATGCAGCAGTCAAGGCGAAGATCCCGATCATTACGGTCGATAGCGGCTATGTGACCGGCGTTCTGGCCGATATCACCACCAACAACTGGGCCATGTCTGCCGACGTTTCGCCCTATCTGCTGAACGAGCTGGGCGGCAAGGGCAACATCATCTTCCTGCGCATGGCCGAACACCATGGCACCCGCAAGCGCGGTGATGTAATGGCGACGATCCTGAAGGAATATCCCGATGTGAAGGTGCTGGCCGAGCACAACATCAAGTACACGGCCTTCTTCGAAGATACGACGACAACCATGCAGGACTATGCATCGCGCTTCGGCGACAAGATCGATGCCGTCTGGGCCCCGTGGGATGAGCCGGCACAGGCTTCCATCAATGCGTTGAAGGCCGCTGGTCTCACCAAGGTCAAGGTCATCGGCATTGACGGACACCCGCAGGCCATTGCCGAAGTCTGCAAGCCGGATGGCATGTTGATTGCGACCGTTTCCCAGCCCTTCGAAAAGATGGGCGCGCAGGCGGGGCAGTGGATCGAGGATATCGTCGTCAAGAAGCAGGACGCAGCCAAGGTCATTCCTTCCAAGACAGTTTATCTGGATGCGCCGCTGGTGACCAAGCAGAACTGCAAAGACTTCCTGCCCAAGTAACACCTACGTCGTAACCAGGCGACCGGCTGGCCCGGCCGGTCGCACCCCTTTTGCCTCGTGTGCTTCAGGCCGCTTGGCCCCGTTGAAACGGAGAAGATGGGATGTCGGTCAGGCTCTCCGGAATTACCATGCAATATCCCGGTACGCGGGCGCTGGATCATGTGGATGCCGATTTCACCTTTCATGAGGTGCACGGCCTGATCGGTGAAAACGGTGCGGGTAAAACCACCCTTGTCAGCATTCTCGGCGGCAGCAAGCAGCCGACGGAAGGCACGCTTTACATCAACGACGCAAAGGCAGAACTGACAAGCGCTGGCGATGCGCTTCGCAAGGGCATTGCGCATGTTTCCCAGGAAGGCAGCCTCGTCGCCAGCCTTTCCGGTGCACAAAACATTCTGCTGGGCGACGAGCCCCGCAACCGGCTCGGCATCATCGACAAGCGCCGTCTGGAAAAGCGGGCGGCGGACCTCATGGCCCACTGGTTTCCAGACGTATCTATCAATCTGTCCGAGCCGGTGGAATATCTGCCGATGGCGGACCAGAAGGTGATCGAGATTGTTCGTGCGCTGCGCGGCGACATCAAGCTTTTGATCCTTGATGAGCCAACGGCGACGCTTCCGGCCCGCGAAAAGGAAAACCTCTGGCGCATCATCCGCTCTCTGCCGAAGCGCGGCGTCGGTGTTGTGCTAATCAGTCACTTTCTCTCGGAAGTGAAAGCGCTGAGCGATCGCATCACCGTGCTGCGCGATGGGCGTCACATTACAACGCTTCCGGCACCAGAGGTTACAGAGGCGCAGCTGGTAGACCTGATGTTGCAGCGAAGCGGTCAGGCAACAAGCCAGCAGGCCATTCATGAACAGCGCCCTTTCGGCCCCGTGGTCCTGCAACTTTCCAGCTGGAAAGTTGGTGGTGTCGAGGTTGACGGTCTAATCCTTCGGGAAGGCGAAATCCTTGGCCTGATCGGGCTGACGGGAGCAGGGCATTTCGGATTTGCACGCTCACTCTACACGGGCGAAGGGTTCATTTCCGGCACAACGCTGTTTCGAGGCAAATCGGTTCCAAATCTCAGCGCGCGCATCATGAAGGCCAATGGCGTTGCCTTCATTCCCGACCAGCGCATGGAAAACTCGCTGATTGGCGATTGGGATGTGCGGGAAAACCTTGCCATGGTGCATCCGGCCCGCGGCGCGCTGGGTAAAACCGGCATTCTGTCTCCTGTCCGCGAAGAGACGCATGCCCGCAATGCCATGTCGCTCTTCAATGTGAAGGCGCATTCCTCCGCCCAGAAGATCAGGGATCTCAGCGGCGGCAACAAGCAGAAGGTTTCCATCGGCAAGTGGCTCTACGGCACGCCGGATCGCTACAACCTGATGATCTTCGTCGAGCCGACTGAAGGGGTGGATATCGGGGCGAAGCGCGAAATCCACCGCCATCTCAAACGAATGGCGTCAGAAGGGGCGGCTATAATCGTTGCCTCGTCGGACCTCATGGAAATCGCCGAGATTTCCGATCGTGTGATCCCCTTCGTTTCCAGCAGGGCAGGCCCCGAAATCGAAAGAGCCGCCTTCTCCGAATCCCGATTCATCGCAGCCATGGCAGGAGTGACATTATGAGCGCGCAGGCACGCCCAGCGGCAGAAATTCGTCCGCACGCTACAGACAAGGGCAAAAGCCAGTGGTTGCTGAAATACAGCACATTGATTGCCTTGGTCATCCTGTTCCTTGGCTTTGCCCTGACAGTGGACCGGTTTCTCACCACCTCCAACCTGCTGAACATCGTGCAGCAGATTTCCATGCTGACCATTGTCGGCGCTGGCCTGACCTTCGGCTTCGGCGCGAAGGAGATGGATCTCTCGGTCGGCTATACGGTGGGTTTGACTGGCATTCTGGTGCCACTGATGCTGATTTCCGGTGTGCCGCTGCCGCTGGCGCTTCTGGGTGGCACTGCCGCAGGCTTTGCCGTCGGTGCGGTCAATTCCATGCTGGTCACCTTGATCGGCATCCCATCGCTCATCGCGACACTTGCCACCGGCTCCATTCTTTACGGGCTGAACTTCATGACAACGGGTGGCCGCGCCATCTATGGCGGTCTGCCGGATACCTATCTCTGGCTCGGCCAGGGGCAGTTCCTCGGCATTCCGGTTCTTGCCTATGCCATGGTGCTGTTCGTGCTCCTGGCCTGGTTCCTGATGGAGCGCACCATTTTTGGCCGCTACATCTATGCGGTTGGCGGCAACCTGAAGGCTGCTGAACTTTCCGGGGTCAATGGCTGCTTTTACCGCTCGGCAGCGCTTGTGGTGTGCAGCCTGTTTGCCGCCGTTGCGGGCATGCTTCTCGCTGCACGTCTCGGCTCCGGCCAGCCGAACGCGGGCGAACGTTATCTGCTTGATGGGCTGGCCACCGTCTTCATCGGCATGACGATGATCCGGCCCGGAACTGCTACCGTCATCGGCACCTTCTTCGGCGCGCTGTTCATCGGCGTCATCAACAACGGCCTCAACCTCATCGGCATGGATACCTACATCCAGAGCATCGTGAAGGGCCTGATCATTCTCGTGGCCGTCGCCATCGTTTCCAGAACCACCAAGCTTCGGCTTCTGTGATCGCGATCCGGCCCAGTTTCTCTCGGAGTGCCCCCATGAACCTTCAACCCAATACCAATCTCAGCAGTCTCTACCGCACAATGCGGCGCATCCGCACCTTTGAGGAGCGCGTTGGCGAACTGTTTATTCGTGGCCAATCGGCTGGCTCCATGCTGCACCTCTCTATCGGCGAGGAATCGAGCGCGGCAGGCGTTTGCGCCGTCATGAAGCCGCAGGATACGTTCACCACCCACCATCGCGGCCATGGCATTTTCCTGGCGCGCGGCGCAGACCCCAAGCGCATGATGGCGGAAATCGGGGGCAAGGAAACCGGTTACTGCCATGGCAAAGGTGGCTCCATGCACATTGCCGATATGGCGCTCGGCCATCTGGGTGCCAACGCCATTGTCGGTGGCGGTATCCCCGCCGTGGTGGGCGCGGGGCTTTCCAGCAAACACCTGAAGCAGGATTCCGTATCCGTCGCCTTTTTCGGCGATGGGGCCATGCAGCAGGGCATTCTCTATGAGAGCATGAACATGGCAGCGCTGTGGGGCCTGCCGGTGCTCTTCGTGTGCATCAATAACCAGTATGGCATGGGAACGCGCATCGATCAGGCCACACGCAACACTGCGTTCGATCAGCGTGCCAAGGCGTTCGGCCTCAATGGCACCGTCGTCAACGGTCTGGATGTCGAGGAGGTGCAGGCCGCCGCCCGCTGGCTGATGGATGAGGCGCGCAATGGCAAGCCCGGCTTCCTGTCCGTGGAAGTCTACCGCTTCTTCGGTCACGCCCGCATGGACAAGAGCCCCTACCGCGAAGAGGCGGAGGAGATCGAGGGCCGCAAAAAGGATCCGGTTCTTTTTGCCCGCAAAAAGCTGATCGATACCGGTTTGGAAACTGAACCGGCGCTGGACGAGACGGACCGTGCGATTGCCGCTGAAATGGATGCCACGATCGACTTCACGGTCGAGTCCAAGGCGCCACAACTCAACACCATGTTCCGCGATGTCTATGCCGTGGGGGAACCGGAGCCGGAGCCCGTTCGCACTCGCATTGACCGCGTTCTAGCCAGGGAAGACATATAATGGCCGCGATGACCTACAGAGACGCCCTGCGTCAGGCGCTGGACGATGCCATGAACGAGGATCAAAGCATCGTCGTCATGGGTGAGGAAGTGGGGCGCTATGGCGGTGCCTATGGCGTTACCAAGGACCTGATCAAAACCCACGGGCCGGAGCGGCTGATCGATACGCCGATTTCCGAACCGGCCATTATCGGCGCAGCTGTCGGCGCTGCCATGACGGGTTTGAGGCCGGTTGCCGAACTCATGTATATCGACTTTCTCGGCATGACCATGGATCAGCTCGCCAATCAGGCGGCCAAGATCCGCTACATGTTCGGCGGACAGATCGGCGTGCCCATGGTGCTGAGGACGCAAGGCGGAACCGGACGCTCAGCCGGGGCGCAGCATTCGCAAAGTCTTGAAGGCTGGGTCATGCACACGCCGGGGCTTCGCCTTGCCATGCCTGCCACCGTGCAGGATGCCTATCACCTTCTGCGCCAGAGCCTGACCAAGCCGGACCCGGTGGTCTTCATCGAGCACAAGGCGCTTTATACCCGCAAGGAAGAGGTGGATCTGACCGCCGAACCGCTGCCCTGGGGCAAGGCTGCCGTTCGCCGCGAAGGCGGGGATCTGGTCATCGTGACCTATTCGAGGCAGGTGATCTATGCGCTGGAAGCGGCGGAAAAGCTGGCGGCCAAGGGTATTCAGGCCACTGTCATCGATCTGCGCACGCTGAACCCGCTGGATTTCGACACAGTGCGCCAGCATGTGGAGCGCGTCGGTAAGGCCATGGTGGTCAGCGAAGGGGTTATGACCTCAGGCGTGGCGGCAGAGCTTGCGGCGCGCATTTCCGAAGAATGCTTCGACTTTCTGGAGCAGCCGGTGGTGCGGGTGGCGGGCGAGGACATTCCGATCTCCGTTTCGCAGGAGCTGGAATCCGGCAGTGTGCCTTCCACATCGCTGATTGCAGAGGTTGCGGAGAAGATGCTGTCATGAGCGAGCGACTTCTCAAGATGCCGCGTCTTGGGGAAACCATGGACGAGGGCAAGATCGTCGGCTGGTTGATCAAGCCGGGAGACAGTTTCAGCCGTGGCGATCCGATTATCGAGATCGAGACAGACAAGACCGTGGCAGAATTTCCCGCACTGGGAAATGGCAAGCTGACGGAAATTCTGGTGGATCTGGATCAGACGATTGAAGTTGGAACGCCCATTGCCCGCGTGGAACTGGGCGAGGGGCCGGACTGGACCCGGGAAGAGGGCGATGAGCCCGCGCCGGAGCCAGTCGCTGCTGCCGGTGTGGAGGTGGATCTGCCCATGCCGCGCCTCGGTGAAACCATGGAGGAGGGGCGTCTTTCCAAATGGTTGAAGCAACCGGGAGAGCGCTTCACGCGTGGCGAGGCCATCGTTGAAATCGAGACGGACAAGACGCTGGCCGAATTTCCAGCCTTGAACGATGGCGTGCTGGTTAGCGTTTTGCGCCACGAAGAAGAGATGGTGACGGTGGGCGAACCGATTGCCCGCATTCTTGTGCGAGAGGCCGATGCGCAGGGCGAAACAGCGGAAGCCAAACCCGCCCCGCAAGCTGCTTCGTCGCAGCCCGCGACAGCCACACCTGCCCCACCGCGCAACACATCTGGCTCTGAGAAACCGAGGGCAACGCCGCTGGCGCGCCGTCTCGCCCGCCAGCGTGGAATCGATTTGCAAGGCATCACCGGCACGGGCAGGCGCGGGCGCATCGAGAAGCATGATGTACTTGGGTTGGAGCGAAATGCGCAGGTTGCCCCAATCGCAGCGTCAGCCAGGGAGGGCGTGCAGTTTCTTTCGCTGAAATCCGGGCGTCTTGCCTATTTGGATGGTGGCGGACAGGACGAAACCTATGTTCTGCTGCACGGCTTTTCTGGAGACAGAACCACCTGGGCGGCAACCATTTCCGCCCTGCAAAGGGCAGGTAGGCGCGTGATTGCGGTGGATCTGCCGGGTCATGGCCTGACGGAAATCGAGGCGAAGTCTGCCGAAGACCTGTCTCGCGATCTGCCGGAATTTATACAGGCGCTGCAAGTCAAGCGGCTTCATCTTGTTGCGCATTCTCTGGGAGCCGTGGCTGCGGTTGATCTGGCGCTGTCAAAGCCGGAAAGCATTGCTTCCCTGACCCTTATCGCACCTGCGGGTCTGGGCAGCGAGATCGATGGTGATTTCATCCGCGGCATGGCGGCTGTCGGTTCCAAGGGGGAGCTATCGCATCTTCTGCGCAGGCTCTCGGTCAATGATGTTGCGTTGTCGGATGCCGCCTTGGAAACCTTGAACCAGCAACTCGGTCAAGGGCGTCTCAAGGCTCTCGCTGAGGCTATCAACGGTGCGTCCGGCCAGCGTGTGGATATCATCGGCGCCCTGCAAAAGCTTGCAACTTCAATCCCCGTCAAAGTCATTTTCGGTCTTGAGGATCGCATCACCCCGTGGAGCCAGGTCAAGGCGCTACCGCCGCGTGTCGCCATCCATCTTCTCTCGCGTTCAGGCCATATGCCACAGTGGGATCAGCCGCGTGACGTTCAGGACATCCTGCTTTCGTCCACAAGGACAGGAGGTGGATTGTGACGCGGTAAGCGCAAGGCGCATAGCAAATTTCAGACTTGGCACCCGGGAGGAACAAGGGTGCGGGAGGAGATGATGGGTTACTTTCTGACTGCTGACGGCGGCACCGAAAGCCTGCGGGCGCGTGTCTATGATTTGACGGGCACCTGCCTTGGCAGCGTCGCCGTGCCCTACGAAACCAGATTTTCGGCCGGAGCCCGGGCCGAGCAGGACCCGGAAGACTGGTGGAAGGCTTTCGTGCAGGCTTCCAAGGGTGCGATTGCTGAGGCGCGGGTTTCACCTTCCGACATTGAGGCCATTACGCTGGCGACAACCAGCTGCACCGTCGTGGCGTTGGATGAAAACGGAAAGGCATTGCGCCCCGCCATCATCTGGATGGATGTGCGGGCCAACCGCGAAGCCGATGCGGTTCTGGCAACCGGCGATCCGGCGCTGATCCTGAATGGCGGCGGGCGTGGTCCGGTTTCCGCGGAATGGATGATCCCCAAGGCGTTATGGATTGCCCGCAACGAACCGGAAATCTTCGAAAAGGCCCATACGATCTGTGAATATCAGGACTTCATGACCCTGAGGCTGACGGGTGAGCGGGCCGCCAGCCTGAATAATGTGACGCTGCGCTGGCATTATCAGGTGGAACACGGCGGCTGGGCGAAGTCGCTGGTGGAAAGCCTTGGACTTTCGGCGTTGCTGGAAAAATGGCCGCAGCGCGTGGTGCCGCCGGGCGGTGTGATTGCCAATCTGAGCGCCAAGGCTGCGCAGGAACTCGGCCTTTCCCCCTCCGTCAAAGTGGTGCAGGGCGGGGCGGATGCCTTGATCGGCATGATCGGACTTGGCGTGGCAAAGCCGGGGCAGCTGGCATTGATCACCGGCTCGTCTCACCTTCAGTTCGGCGTGACGGAACAGGCGGTGTATGCTCCCGGTATCTGGGGCACTTATCGCGATTGCGTCTATCCCAACCGCCATATCGTGGAGGGCGGACAGACCTCGACCGGTTCCATCATCGCCTGGCTCGGTCGTTTGATGAACGGCACCATGGATCTGGCGGAACTCAACCGAAAGGCCGCCGAACTGGAGCCGGGATGCGATGGCCTAATCGTGCAGGATCATTTTCAGGGCAATCGCACGCCCTATACAGATCCGCTGTCACGCGGTGCCATTATCGGGCTGACGCTTGCGCATGAGCCGCACCACATTTTTCGTGCCATCATGGAGGGCATCGGTTTCGGCACCCGCGCCATTTTGGACGCCATGGCAACTGCCGGTTATCGCGGCACGGAAATCACGGTTGGCGGCGGTGCGGGCGCATCGGATCTCTGGCTGCAAATCCACGCGGATACGGCGGGTCTGCCGGTTTGCGTTCCCGCTTCGCGCGATGCGCCCTCCGTCGGGGCGGCGGTTCTTGCCGCGCATGGAGCGGGGCACTTCAGCTCCATTGATGACGGCATTGCGACGATGGTTCGTCCGGGAAGACGCATCGAGCCACGCACCCGCGAGATGGCGCTCTATAACGACATCTACCAGCGTTATCTGGCACTCTATCCCGCACTGAAGAGCGTCGCGACTGCGGGAGCGCAAGCATGAGCGACGCGGATTTCCGGCTGGATGGCAAGACGGCGCTGATAACGGGAGCGGCGAGGGGCATAGGCCTTGCTGTTGCCCGGCGGCTTGCCGAGGCGGGAGCTGCGGTCATTCTGGCCGATCGTGATACGAGTGAAGGCAAAGGCGCTGCGGGCGAGCTTCGCGAACGAGGCTTCTCCGCGCCTTTCATGACCCTTGATGTCACCCAACGGGTGAGTGTCGAGACGGTGGCAGGTCAGCTGGAAAGCGAGGGCATTGCCCTTGATGTTCTCGTCAACAATGCAGGCATCGTTCGCAATGCGCCCGCTTCGGACATGAGCGTCGAGGACTGGCAGCAGGTGATCGATATCGATCTCACCGGCGTGTTCCATTGCGCGCAGGTGTTTGGCCGACGCATGGTTCAGGCAGGCAGAGGATCAATCATCAACATCACGTCGATGTGCGGCGAAATCGTCGTGCAGCCGCAGCCGCAGATTTCCTACAATGCGGCCAAGGCGGGTGCCAACCTTCTGACGAAATCGCTGGCGGTGGAATGGGCAAGATCGGGCGTGCGCGTCAATGCCGTGGCCCCCGGTTATACCGCGACAGAACTCACCTTGCGTGGTCGCAGCAATCCGGAATGGTTTGCCGCCTGGATGGCGGGCACGCCCATGGGGCGGCTGGGCGAGCCACGCGAAATTGCCAATGCCGTTCTCTTCCTTGCCTCACCTGCTTCGAGCTTCATCACCGGCACTGTGTTGACGGTGGATGGTGGCTATACCGCACTCTAAATCAGGATCATCACGATGACAGCAACCAGCAGAACCGTTCTGGTGACAGGCGCAAGCCGTGGCATCGGGCGTGCAATCGCCCTTGGGTTTGCCAAGCGCGGCTATGACGTTGCGCTGAACGATATCGAGCGTCAAAGCGAAGCGCTAGGGGATGTCGCCAGAGAGATCAAAGCGCTTGGCCAGCGTGCCGTCATCGCGCTGGCCGATGTCAGCGGCAAGGCGGATGTGCAAGCCATGGTCGCCAAGGTGGAAACCGCCTTCGGGCATATCGATGCCATCGTCAACAATGCGGGCATCCTGATTTCCGGCAGTGTTGAGGCGCTGAAGGAAGAATATTGGGATAGCGTTCTTGATGTAAACGCCAAGGGCACTTTCCTTGTCATTCAGGCAGCCTTGCCCGGAATGAAGGCGCGTGGCTATGGCCGCATCGTCAACATTGCCTCCATCGGCGGCAAACACGGCGCGCCGGAACAGGCGCATTACTCCGCCTCCAAGGCAGCCGTCATGGGCTTCACTCGCGTGCTGGCGCAGGAAGTCGGCGTGGATGGCATCACTGCCAACTGCGTGTGCCCCGGCATCATCCTCACCGATATGGGCCGCGTGAACCTTGATGATCCCGAGATCCGCAAGTCCTGGCAGGACAAGACAGCGCTCCGGCGTATCGGTGACCCCGAAGATGTCGTTGGCGCGGTAGCGTTTCTGGCCTCGGATGAAGCAGCGTTCATCACTGGACAGACACTCAATGTGGATGGCGGCATTGTCCTCAGCTAAGCGACTAGAAATCGGCTCCGATCTGATTTCTTTTCAAAATCGATAGGCTAGAGGCTGCTCAGTCCTGAATAGCATCGCTCTGGATTGAGACGCTCGATGTGATTGGACACATTCGATTTTGCATCGCCTTTGGTTCTGTGAGCCTTGTGAGCTGTCCCTATTGCCTCGAGTGGCGAGAAGAGGCTTCAATCGCGTGGTGAACTGCCCCCACTTTCGACCGGACACTCAGCATAAGCAGGAAGGCTCAATGATCTGACCCCTTCAAACTGGACCATTTTTGGCTAGAGTTTTCCGGTGCATTTTCCTGGCTGGGAAAGGAACGGAAGAGGATGAAGGCATCGCAGTTTTCGGACGCACAGAAGGCGTTCATTTTAAAGCAGGGTGATGAAGGCGTTACGGTTGCGGAGATCTGCCGGAAGGCAGGGATCAGCCAGGCGACCTATTTCAACTGGAAGAAAAAATACGCGGGCATGTTGCCACCGGAGATTGAATAGCCCCGAGTTTCGTAGACACCCTCGGGTTAGATTTTCTGCTGCTTCTCGAACTCGACGGGTGACAGCATTCCGTTTCTGACGTGCTTG
>NZ_FTMR01000027.1:0-16049 GCF_900156005.1 Rhizobium sp. RU35A
TCCTCGTCGAGAAGTTCGTCCAGCAGCGTCTTCAGGAATTCGCCGAGCACCAGGTCGGCATTGCCGACTTCTTCCGGCGTCAGGCGTTCGGCGATACCGGCGTAGATGTGCCGGCGCTCTTCCAGCTGCATGGTCCGCTTCGCAAGACGCATGGACTTTCGATTGAAGGCCGAGCGGGAAATCGTCTCCAGCCCCTTGGCTTCGAGGCGGTCGTTCAGTTCGAAGAGGATGTCGGTCTGTGTGCGCTCGCGCTTGTTCAGTTCGGCGAGCGCCCAGTGCAGGTCGTCGCGCGCTTCTTCCGGCAGGAGGTCGAGGCTGGAAAGGCGTCCACGTCCGGCCATGGCTCAGACCCGCCCCGGACGCTGGACGCCGGCAATGGAAACGTGCCCCGACAGATGCAGTTCGCCCCGTTCCGTCAGCCTTGCGATCTTGACCGTGCCCGCCGGGATGATGTCCACAGCTGCGAGATCGGCAAGATACTGGAATTGCGCTTCCACCCATTCGCGCGGCTTGTCGATGAGCAGGAAGTCCAGCAGGAAGCGGCGGACGGCTTCCGAGGTCAGCGCCTTGTTGGGCTGTTTCATCAGTTCCTTCAGGATGGTGAGGCGCGCTTCTTCCTGAATGATCCTTTCGATGCTCATTTCTGGGCCTGCTCCAGCAAGAACTCTTGAAGTCGGCCGCTTGTCGCGGCGATGGGTTTGAGGCGTTCGTCCAGCGTGTCCAGCCGCCCGGAAATCTGTGCGAGCGCCAGTTCCAGCTTGTGGGCCGTCTCCCGGTCTGGCAGATGCTTGATCTCGCCTTCGAGCGCCTGGACGCGGCGGTCATGTTCGATAAGCTTGCCCTCTGCCTTGGTCAGGCGCTCGTCGAGTTTCTTTTCGCCCGAGGACATGATGGTCCGGATGTGGGCGATCAGGTTGAAGATCGAAACGGCAAGCCCGACGAGGCCGCCGACCACGGCAAAATCAAAGGTCATCTGAGATAGGCTTCCCGTTCGGCGGCGGTCTGGCATTCGAGGCAACGCCGGGCGGAGGGATAGACACGGCGCCGCGCCGGCGCGATCGTGGCGCCACAGTCGATGCATTCCAGCGTGCCGATCTCTCGCAGTGCGCGCATGGCCGCCTTGAGAGAGGCATCGCGTTCCTGGTCGGCGCGCGCCTGCGCCACTTCGCGGTCGAACTCACTCAGCATGGGCGCCTCCTGCCGTGGAGCGATTGGCGGCGGCCTGTCGCGCCTTGCAGATGCGAAGGGAGGTACGGTCGCTTCCCCAGAGGCTTTGCACTTCTGCTGCGCCGAGATCCCGGTCCGGCAGGGGCACGGGATCGGCGCACGGGATCTTTGCCTCGGGGGCAAGGTCACGTTCCACCAGCACGGTTCTCACCATCGGTTCCGGCCTATCGCTTGTTGAGCAGGCGGACGCGATCGCGGCCAAGGCCGCAGGCGCCAGCATCCGGCAAAGCCGCATTCTCTTTCTCCAGCTGGATGGCGCGCGCCTCTGCGGCCGCGATCTGGTCGCGGGCTGCGGCTTCCGCTGCCATGGTTTCTCTGAGGGTGTCGGCGATCCGCTTCTGTGTCGCGGCTTCGGACTTCTGGATCTCGGCCGTCCAGTGCGCGTCACGTTCGGCAATCGCGCCGGCGCGGGCATCGTCGATCATGCCTTCGATCACCCGGAGCGTCAGCCAGCAGGAGAAGCCCGCCGCCGCCACGAGGGCTGCCGCGACGATCAGGGGCGTGGCGATCCTGGCGAGCAAAGCGGGGATCATCGGGCGTCCCCCGGCGCGTTGGCATCAGCGCTGGATGCGCCGTCTGCCACCAGCATCTTGCCGGCCGTGCTGTAGTCCAGCGAGCCGAAGCCACGATGAATGCCGAGCAGGGCGGCGATCAGCATGACCATGGACGGCACGGCGATCGTGCCGAACTCGACCGACTGGCCGTTGATGGCGGCGCCGATCGACAGGATCAGGATGACCAGCCAGGCCATGATCGAGGAAAGCCAGAGCGCGCGCTTGGACGTGGAATAGCCGGGCTTGTGCATCGACCTCATTCCCCTGCCAGCGACGACCAGGTGTCGGGCGAAACGATGCCGGTCGGGATGATGCCCCGGCGCGCCTGGAAGGCCTTGACCGCCAGTTCCGTCGCCGGGCCGAAATCGCCATCCACGGCAACCTCTGCGCCCTGCTTGCGCAGGAAGAACTGCAGCCGCTCGACATTGCCGTCATTCATCAGCCCGCGATGCAGGACCGGAAACAGCCCGCGATCCGGCGTCCGGGCCTGGGATGCCTGCAGCGCGGCGATGGCCGCCTTGGCGCGGGCAAGCTTTGCCTTGCGATCGTCCAGGCCGTTGCGCCCGCCATTGATGATGCGGGTAATTGCCAGCACATCGTCACGGTCGGCATAGCGGTTCAGGTTCTTGTCGACCCAGAAGTAGACCGCCGACCAGGGCACCCACTGGTCATCCAGCACCTGTTCCGGCTTCTCCTCGAAATCTGGCGTGCTGCCCGGCAGCTGGCGACGCAGCCAGCCCGTAAAGGCGCGGTAGTTGGCACGCCCCGTCAGCTGGATCGGGCCGCGTCCCTTGAAGCGCTTGCCGTCGCCCGGCCGGGTATTGCCGAGATCATCGCGCCCCTCATAGGCCGCGCCGCTCGCATATTCCTCGAAGGTCGAGAAGCTGTCGCTTTCATGCGCCAGCTGGGCGAGGAAATGCGCGACGCGGAGCGGCCGGTCAATCTCGTAGGTGTCCATCAGCGACGGCAAAGCCAGCCGCAGGATGGAGGCATTCACCTCCTGGCTGTTGCGCCGGTTGGAGGGCACGGGGCCGGCGATCGCCAGGAAGGTCTGCAGGGTGAGCGCATGCGGGAGGCTGGCATCAGACATGAAAAAGCTCCGGTCGCCGGTGTGGCGTGTCGGAGCGAATGTCGCGTGCGCGGGGATTTCAAAACAGCCGCTACGGCTTGCGGGTCAGGGGCCGAAGAGGTCGAGTTGTCGGGCTTCGCCATCCGCCAGCCATTTGCGCACAGTCACGTCGGTGACATGCAGGCGGCGGGCAATCTCGTTGACCGTCAGCTGTTTATTATACCGCAGATGCGCGGCGATAAAGGGTTTGCCGGTGGGCACGCGGGCGCTTCCGACGCCCGCCTGTTCGGCCAGCGCGATGGCGGCCTCCTTGCCGAGTTCTTTTGCCACGGCCGAACGGTCCTGCGGACGGGTCGAGAGGTAGACGTAGGAACCACCGAAGGCCAGCAGGAAACGCAAGGTCTTCTCGATGCCGATTGCCGTCACATAGGGCTGGATATGGGCGGGCACACGAATCTCAAGCGGGCCTTCGCTGGCGTGGCTCATGATGCGGCTCCGTCCTTCGACCGTGCCCGGATGCGGCGCCCGAACGTGTTGTTCACTGCCTGCCAGTCCTTCGGGGTCAGCTGCACCAGCTGGCCCTTGGTGGCGGACTGGCTGAACACCTCGGCATCGAAACCACCCCGGGCGAGGAGGGAGGCTTCCGGGTGCAGGATGCGCCATTGCGCCCAGGCAACCTTGGCGCCGTCGAGCCGCAGCCAGTCCTGGCCGTTGGTGTTGCCATACATCACGCCGGCCTCACGTTTCAGCCAGCCTTTGAGCGCCTCAATCACCTTGGCCGCATCATCGGCGTAATGGAGGAAGCGGGTGTGATCGATGCCCGTCTGTCGCTTGACGAAGGCGAGCAGCGCCGCGTCCCGCCGGTCGTGCACCAGATCGAGGTTATGGGCCGCGATCCAGAGCGCCTGCAGTTTCTTGGCATACCGGCCGACGAGGACCTTGGACGGTTTCTGCGCAGGCGCGGCGAAGCCTTCGCTGCGGAAGACGGAAAGGACCGCCTGCCGTTCGGCCTCGGTCATGTCTTTGGCAGAGGTTTTGCCGGTGATGTTGGCGAGCTTGGTACGGTAGGTGTCGTCGTCCAGGCCGAGGCTTTTCTTTGCGATGTGGAGCGAGGCGAGAGATGGTAGCGCGCAACTTTCGCTTGAAGAAGCGCCAGTAGAACATTTCTTGTAGGGAGAAATTCTGCTTATCATTGTGGTCACCCTAATAACTTATTATCACAACTTAAAAACCATGAGATCGTGGTGCATGTCCTTTGGGTGGCCGGGCTATGAATCGAATAGTAACCTTTGCTTATGTTGCGTTTGCTGTGTGGCTTTTGTGCTGGCCGGTTATTTTTGGTGAGGAACCCAATTTCTTTGGGGTTGGCGGCAGCCCTTGGCGAAAGCTGATTTATGATTTTCAGACGTTGATTGCTGGCATTCTTGCTATTTGTGCAGCCGTCGGCACCATTTTCCAGATGGAGCGGACCGAACGTCGGAGCGCGGAAAGACACGAAGAGCTGGTTCGACTGCAGACGCGCACCGACAAGCTCAAGATAGAAAGGATGTTCTTTCCCTATTTCAGCCAGCTCGCGCAGCATAAGAAGGATATAGGAGAGGCCGCAAAGCGGGTGCAGGAAGCAATAAAGCGCGACAACAGCTCGCAGATTTTCGATGCATTCGATGGCTTCGCCCGCAGACTGGATTTCATAAGCGACGTGTTCGCCAAAAAAACTTGGCAGGATGCGACGCCTCTTTTTGGAGGCGAGCTTACGGAACGTATTTCTGACCTGAGCAGTAATATCCAGCTTGCACTCGATGCAATGGAAAATGCTCGTTACAGTTGGAGCGTTCTTAGCAAGATATATGAATATGATCGCTCTAAGTATGCGACGGATCTGTTTCAGAGGTCCCGAGAAATTGAAGACGCGGAACGGAATTATAAGCAAGCAATGGGTTCTGTGGCAAACCGTCTGAATGCAATTGAAAATGGTTTGTCTCTTCTTTTTCGTGAGCTGCGGGAGCTTGCGAAGGTTTATAAAATCGTAATTCACACAAAGAGGAACGAATCCGAAAAAGACGATTTTTTCCGATCTATCTCGGATAGATAGAGCCATCGAGTAACGACGATGGGGGCGGACGCTCAGTTTTGGGATGTTGATCGTCATCTCACGCCCTCGCCAAATCAATTGTAACCGGCTGCCAGCCGGCGTCCGGCTGGTCGCGCACATAAAACCGCACATATTCCTTTGAGCCGGTGACCCGCATGGCGTCGCGGATGGCGTCCATGGCGCGTTTCCAGCGGTCGTCTTCGATCGAGTGACGCAGCAGCATGAAGATCTTGGAGCGGTTGATCTTGCCTTCCTTGTCGGTGTCGAAGGCGTCGCTGACCAGCGTCTGGATTTCCGGCCGGCTGTCGGCCGACCATTCGTTGAGGCATTCATCCACCAGCTTCTTGGCCACCTGCAGTTCCGGGCCGAAGTCGATGAGATCGGCCACCTGCACCTGGACGCGCATCAGGCCGTCAATGGTCTGGTAGGTGCGGTTGCCTTTCGCGCCGCCGATGCGGGCGCCGTATTCCTCTTCCAGCAGGGCGTCGAAGGTGCCGAGGTCGACCATGGTGTGGTCGCGGAAGCGCCGGATCTGGGCGTTGAGGTCCAGCGCGAACTTCATGATCTTGCGCACGGTCTGGTCTTCCAGCCGATGCTGTGGCTTCAGCATGTCGAGGGGCGTCAGCTTGCCCTTGGCGTCCGGCATGTACTGGCGGCCGTTGAAGGTGATGATGCCGTCGTCGTTGGCGGTGTCGAGGTTCGGGGTCATGGGGCTGTCTTTCTGTTCGGTCTGAAGGGCTTGGGGCGGCCGGCCGGTCATGCCGGCGGCGCTCCGGTCTGGCGGATGAGATGCAGGCGAGGGCGACCGACATGGCGGGCCTGCAGGGCAAGCTCGATGATCCGCTTCTCGTCTTCGGTTTCGCGCACCAGTTCGATGGTCGTGTTCAGCTGGCGGACGAGGGCGGCGGTGTCTTCGCTGGAGAGCCGCAGGCCGCCATGGATGGCCGGCTTGATCCGGTCGCGGATCGCGGTGAGTTCCTGAATGGCCGGGATCATTTGCGGCTTCCCTTCGTGAAATCCGGACGAACGACATTGCCTTCGGCGGCGAGGATGAGATCGCCGGCGATGTCGGTGGTCACCTGTTCCAGGGCGTCTGCCTGGGCGCGGCCGTCTTCCGCCAGCCGGTGGATGGAAAGTTCCGTTTCCAGGCTGCGGGAAAGGCGGATGAGAAGGTTCAGCCGGCCGGTCAGGCGCTTCACCTCGCCGCCGTTCAGGCTGAGGCCGGTCTTGGTGAAGGGCTGGAACTGGCGCTTCAGCAGGTCGAGTTCGTGGGTGAGAGACGGCGCCGACATCATGCCATGTCCTCGATGTCGCGGTTCTTCCAGGCGGCCTCGATGTCGCGCACCGTCACCTCGCGGTCGTCGCCCATGGCAAACATGGTCGCGAGCTTCATGGTCTTCTCGATCTGGCCGAGCGCGCCGGCCTTGAGGCCGATGCCCGTCAACAGCTTGACGCTGTCCGGGTCGCTGACGCCCCAGGCGCGAATGTAAGCCGCGATATCCTCGGTGTAGGGCTTCTGGCGCTTGAGGTGCTTGCTGACGCGACGTTTCAGCTGGGCGTAGGAGCGTCCCTTCACCTGCGCGACGAAGCGGGAATAAACCTCCTCATTGCCGACCAGCGCGATGCCGCACTGGTTGATGTCGGAGAAGTGCCGCAGCTGATTGATCGCATCGTCGACAAGGTTCTGGGCCTCGTCCACGATCAGCAGCGAGCCGCCGCCGGTGCGGCCGAGCTTGGCGCCGATGGCGCGGGTAAGGCGGGCCGGGTTGTTTTCGTGGATGCCGAGTTCGGCCGCCAGTTCGACCAGCATGCCGTGAACGGTTTTGGTGTGGGGGCTGATCGTGGCGTGGAAGACGTTCGGATGGGTGGCCTTGTAGTGCCGGCAGGTGCAGGTTTTTCCGTTGCCGGCGGCCACGGTGATGATGACCAGATCGGCCGTCAGCTGCGCCCATTGCAGGGTGTGGGCGATCTCGGCGGCGATGCGGGTCTTGATGAAGGTCGGCGAGGAGGGGATGGCCGGCATGGCGGCAGCCTCGACCACGGCCGAGACCCATGACCGCATCTGGCGGTTCATGTTGTCCAGGCGGCCGAGATAGGTGCCGGAGAACCATTGGGAGAAGGTGCCTTCCTTCATGCCGCTGCGGCGGGTGACTTCCGCCTTCGACCAGCCGTTGGCGATGGCGATCTCGACCACCTGGCCGCGGATCTGGCGCCACTCGTCGATGTCGTCGGCATGCTTCTCAAGAAAGGCGCTGTCAGGTTCGGGCTGTTCCCAGCCGGTGTAGGGTCTTGCGTCGATAGGCTTGTTCATGCGAAGGTTCCGTTTGTGTGAGCCCTGCGAGGGGCGTTTTGACTGGGCGGGTTTCCCCGCCCATTTTTTTTGTGGAACCGGACTCGGTACTTCACGGCTCTGCTATGCGGTCCCGACGCACTACTTCCGGGACCGATCCCCTTGCGGGAATGGGATGACCGCAGGCGTCCCGGAAATCAGGGAAAGCGCGCGGGAAAAGCTGTCTTCGACCTCGCGGTCTTCCATCAGCGGCACCGGCTTGGGCGCGGCATTGCTGCGGGCGATGCGGGTCACGCGGGGCGGTTTCGGCTTTGGCGCTGGCGGTTCGGCCGCGCGTTCGGCCCGCGTGTAGAGGTCTGCAAGATCCTGTGCCTTCAGGCGGATATGTGCGTCCTTCTCGGCAGCGAGCGCCTTCTCCAGGTCCTTCTTCGTGCGGGCGTGCTGGCGCGCCGCAACGGTGTCATGGAAGCCGGTGTCATCCAGGCAGGCGGCATCGCAGATCAGAACATTGTTCAGGTCATAGACCTTGATGCTCTGGTGCAGCCGGTCCGGATCGAAGCGCACGACGACCTTCTTGCCGACATGGCCGGTGAGCGCCGGCGCCCAGTATCGATTGCGGTGCAGTTCGATATGGCCGTCCGGCTTGCGGGCGGTGATGCCTTCGGCGGCCAGCAGCCAGAGGGAACGCTGCGCGGCGGTGGCATACCGCACGACCGTGCCCGGTTCCGCCATGCTCTGGTTGAAGGTTTCGTCAAAGCTGCGGCCGTTGCAGTTGCCGCCGGTGCGGCCGGGCCGGGCGTTGTGTTCGGCGATTTCCCGGTTCACCAGCTCCACGAAGGTGGCGAGCGGCACGGCTTTCGTCCGGTAGTTTTCCGGCTTCGCATCGGGCTTGTTGCCGGTATAGGCGCCGGCGCAGACCGGATGGCGGGCGATGGTGTCGGTGAGGTCGAGGAAGGCGCGTTCGATCGGCTTCGACTGGCCGGAATAGGGCTTGGTGAACTGCAGTTCGATGCCGAGCGTGACGAGCAGGCCCTTCGGATCCTCGTCGCGGATTTTGAAGCGATAGCGGGTCTTGGCACCGCCCGTCAGCCACTTGCTGGTGAAGGCACGGCCGTTGTCGAGCGTGATCTGGTCCGGGATGCCGAAGTTCTCGACCATGTCGCCGATGACGAGCCGCACCGCATCCTTGTTCTCGCTGTCGGAGAGGCGCCAGGCAACGAACTTGCCCGAATAGAGATCCTGCAAGGCGATGAGGTGGATGCGGTCGATGCGGCCGTCCGGGAATTCCACGAAGACGTCGAAGCGATGCCCGTCCATGTTGACGGCCTGCATGGCATGCAGATGGGAGCGGGTGCGGCGCTGTGAGGGAAAGAGGAACTTTGCCTTCTCCTTGCCCTGGCGCGCCAGCACCTGCACGGCTTCCGGCACTTCATGGTCGAAGCGGCGGCGCAGCGCTCGTTCGGTCGGGATGGGGTGCCACTTTTTCGCCTTTGCGAGCTTCACCATGCGGCGATAGCAGGCGGAAAAGGTCGGTCGTTCCGGGCGCAGGTAATCGCTTTTCAGAACGTCCCAGGCTTCTTCGTGGCATTCGGCCCAGCGGCTGTCGGTGCGGTAGGACGGAGCAAGCGCCGCCAGCCAGTCCTCCCGGTCATGGCCTTCCACCTGCTTGCGCCATTCGTAGAAGGCGGATTTGGTCACGCCGGCGCGCCGGCAGGCCATGGTGATTGAAGCGACCGCCAGCATGCCGCCGCGTTCCAGATCCCCGGCGATTTGAAGGGCCTTCAAACGCGCTTCACAGATGATTTTCTGTTCGGCGGAAAGCGCCTCATACTCGGCCCACAGCCTGGATTTGCGTTCGTGGTTCAGGTTGCGGTCGTCATTGGCGGGGCCTGTGTGCACCACGAGCAGCCGCGTCTGGGCGATCTGCGGCAGAAGCGAATAGTGATATTCCCAGACGGGCTTGGTCTTGCCGGGTACGCGGCGCGCAAGGCGCTCGTCGCCGCGCCAGCGGGCGCGGGCGATCTTGTCGATGGCGGACATATCGCGCGGCAGGCCCGGCAGGTTGGCTTCGGCCAGTTCGGCGACGGAATAGAATTCCTTCTCCACCTTCGGCATCTGCAATTTGGAGGAACGCTTGCCCGCCATCACTGCCCCCGCCGCTTGATGTTGATCGGCGTGGCGCGCAGCGTCTTCAGGCGCTGCTGCAGTTCGCGCTGTTCCTGCTGCAGGCGGGCGATCTCGGCAAGGCGCGCCTCGTCGCCTTCGAGCAGGGTCAGGCCATCTTCCGAGACGACGAAATCCCACAGCCAGACGGCGCCGGTGGCGCGCACGAAGGCCTTGAAGCGCACGAGGCTCACGTCATGCGTGGCCTTGCTTTCGGCCGTGTAGGCATCGAGCGTCATCTTCGAGAGGTTGGGCAGGCCGAGATAATGCGCCATGCGGGCGGCGATCACCTCGCGCGAATGCGGGCATTCGCGGATGGCGCGGGCCATTTCCCGCTTCAGGCGGGCGCGGAAGCGGTCGAGATCGATCGTGGTGACCGGCGAGCGCACCGGAAACAGCGGTTCCAGGAAGAAATCGAGTTGCGCGGGGTTCTTGCTCATCACGCGGCCTCGCTCTTCAGATCGGCCATCAGCTGCGAAAGTTCCGCGCTGCCTTCCATGCCGATATGTTCGAGGAACTGGCGGCGGGTCTCTTCGCTGGCATCTTCCCAGGCGGTGACGAGGCGCGAGAGCAGCAGGGCCTGTTCCGCCTGCGCCTTGGGCAGGCGCGGGGCGGGGTCGACGATGGCGAGCGCCTTCTTCACATCCGGCTCCGCCTTCAGCGCCACGGCCATCTGCCGCTGCTTCTGCGGTTCCATCTTGGCGAGCGCCAGCAGCTGCGACTGGTTGTCGGCGGCCGGAGAGGTTTGCAGGACGGCGCGGAGATCGGGGTGGAGGCTCCCGCTAATCTTGTTGAGCCGAAAAGCGGCTCGTCGCGAGAGGCCGAGCTTGTTGGCTACAGCCTCCGAAAAACCGGTTACTCCCTCGGTGGAGCAAAGTGCCAACTTGGCACTTTGGTCACCCCCTTGGTTGATCTTCCCGTACTTGCTCTCCCATAGGTCGCGGTACGCCTGCACGAAATAGGCGCGGTCGAGAACGGAGAGATCCCGGCGGTGCAGGTTTTCCGCCAGTTCCAGCATCTGCGCATCGGCGCTGTTGGCTTTCACCACGATGGCATCGAGCATCTCGATGCCGTGGATCTCGGCGCCGGTGCAGCGGTGGCCGCCGATCACCAGCGTGTAAGGGCATTGGGCGGCCGGCGTTGCGCGCACCACGATGGGCTGCAACTGGCCGTGTTCCTTCATGGAGGCGCCGATCACGGCGGCATAATCGCGGTCGATCGGGCGCTGGCGCGAACCGATCAGGATCTGCGAGAGGGAAAGCTGCTTGTAATCCGGCATCAGGCCACTCCTCTTTCCTCTTCCGTCTGCAGGAAGGCGAGGGCATGGGCGCGGGCCGCGATGCTGCGGTAATGCGTGTTGAAACGCGGCGTTTCCAGCCGGGTGTCGACGGTGCGCAGCGCCCGGTTGACGGCTTCCCGCGACCGATCCTCCATCTCCACGACGCGGCGCTTCGGCCAGCGGAATTCCGTCACCATCAGATGAATGACCACCTGGCGGGCAAGCGCCGCATCGAACCACTGGTGCGGAGGCTCGACGATGTCGCGGATAGCAAGATGCGGAAAACCTTCCCGCACGGCGGCATAGCAGGCGTGCAGCTGGGCTTCGTAAAGGGCCTTGGCATTGTAGATGTCGATCATGCCATCACCTGCGAGAGGAGAGCGGCGACCACGGCGACGAGGCCGGCTATCGCGAGGCCAAAGATCATCAGCCAATCCGCCACGCGGCAGATGGGGGAACGGGAGGGGATGAAGGGGTTTTTCATGTCTAAGCCCTCGCTTCGATTTGGCGTTGCGCCATCGTGGTGGGGCGGACATAGTTTTCAGCGGGTTGAGGCGATTTCCGCAGACCGGAGGCGTGGTAACGCGTCCGCCAGAGCAGTTCTGGCCGTGTGCCGAGAGCTGCGGCAATCGCCCGCTCGCCCTTCACATTGGGCTCCCGCAGGGTGGTTCCGGCGGTGCCTCTGGGGAGGTCGTAAGTGCGGTCGATTTCAAGAAGCGTGAGACCTGCCTTGTAGAGCTTGCTCTTGATGGTGGTGATCTCGGAAATCTTCCTGTCGACTGCGGTTGTGGTCTGCTTGTCGGCTTGGCTGGGCCGGTGCATAGTGGATCCTCGTTGTGGAGAGGGAGACCCTGGCCGGTCTCCCTTTTCATGGGTGTTTTGGTCCGTATTTATGGAAAGGTTATCGCAGAAAATTGTGACAGTCAAATCTGCATCGCAAAAATCTGCGTCACCGCGCATGGTCGTATCATTTGACTACGAGGGCGTCATTTCGCGGCTCCTCACCCTTAAAGGTGAGGCAAGTGAGGGTGATTTTGCTGCGAAGCTTGGGATTTCACCCAATACCTGGACGGCTTACAAGAAAGGCCGGCAGTCATTCGGTTTGCATGAGGTCGCAAAAATTTGTGATGTTCTCGGGGTCGAGCCGCAATGGTTGCTATTCGGCGGTCAGGCTGCTTCCCAAGCGCTCCCCGATCTGGCTGCGACAGATCTGGTTCGCCTGCCTCGCTTCAATGCACGCGCATCCGCCGGAAACGGACTGATTGCAGTTGACCAAATGCCGGTAGGGGAGGTGAGCTTTGGTCGGGAATTTTTGCGAAATCTCGGGGCTCAGCCGGAGTATTGCTACATCCTGGAAGCGCGCGGGGACTCCATGTGGCCGACTATTCCAGACGGCGCACTGCTGATCGTCGACGCCTCCAAGACTGAGGTCGATGACGGCCGGATCTACCATTTCAACGTGATGGACAAAGTCCTGGTGAAGCGCGCCAGATGGTCCATGGACGGCAAGCTATACCTAACCTCCGACAACCAGGCAGCAGGCTATCCGCCCGAGGTGTTCGCGGCGGATAGGGTACATGAGTTGAGCGTGGGGGGCAGGGTGATGTTTACGGGCCATGCGCCCATGCCGGTGCGGTGAGATTATCTAGCCGTAGAGCCCGCACATGTCGCCTAAGTAGTTCCTCAGGTCCTGAGCGGGCCGTTGGAAACGAAATACCAAAGAACTTCTTCAAAAAATGAACTGAACTTATCTTGCCAGCTTTTGCTACGTATCGCGGCCACAAACTCAGAAATTAGTGATCCATCTGCCTTGATCTGATCGATGACTTTCTCGCCGTAACCTGGGATATTCAGGGTCTCATCCAAGCACGCCAACTTAAGCCGTTCTGACATCCAGGAAGCTGCATCTTTGTTAAGCTTGCAGGGAAGCATCTGTATGCCCGACTTGAAATCAGCATACATTTCCAACTTATCACTAGCCTTTACACCGCCTGCTTCCTCGGCTGAGGAAATATTTAGGTAATATTCATTCGCCTTATTCAATATTCCTGAGGGCAATATTCGTAGTATGTCATTGGGAACAAAGTTCTCTAGTTCACGGCAGGGAGTAAGAAAAGTTTTTCCAATTCCCCAGCCTGAAGCTTTGTACAATTCCGAAAAAGCTTTCTCTTTTTTCTCAGTGCTGCAGAGAGGCGAGCTTTTATCGGAATCAATAATAGCTACGGTTATTCGTCTGTTTTTTAATGTGTTTTTAACAACATGATTCGCATTTTGTCCGCCGCCGTGGATAAGCTCGTAGTCGAATTTTCTCGCACTGCTTCTTTTTGAAACCGTGTTGAAAATAAGCTCAAACAGCCACCCATCTGATGAGATATCTTCGACTATCAAAGCGCACGGATCGAATATTTTAGATTCAACTGCAGCACCCAGTGAAACTTTGACGCAGCAATCGCTCACATTTACAATTTTTTCAAAGGAGTTGATTATTTCAATGTAAACCTTTGAGCTATTGTGCACGTTTCGCGTTTGTGTGAATTCTTGGCCAAGTCTACTTGCCAACGATTTGTCCTTGTTGCTCAAGTCCATGCTGCCTATGGCTCTTGCAACGTCTCTGTCCATCACAGCCAGATGATGTCCTCGTCGGTGCGCCCTTAGTAGCTCCCGCGCAACCTCGGCTAATCGGTCATCCACCATAGTGGCAGGGAAGCCGTCGTCATGAGTCCATCTGATAATCATGTCAGAAAGCTTCGGGTTGGAAAAAGCCGTAGGGCCAATCGATTAACCCGCCATCATTATCGAAACCCACTGTGCGAACGTTAGTAGTCGATGAGCCATCCTGCGCTTCGAACAAGACAACTTGGACGTCCGCTGGAGATAGCCGCCCTGCTGTGATGAATTCCCCAAGCCTATTTATAAGCGTCTCGCTATGAGTCTCGACTACGTAACGCATTTCGTTATCGGGACGGCGTGAAGGGCTTTGTACCTCACCTATCAATGCATCCGCCAACAGGGCTTGATGGGCTGGATGAAGATGCAACTCTGGCTGCTCAATGGCCAATATGGAAATAGGGGGGCGTGAGTTTCTGGTTGGAGGGCGATTATTAGCCCACCAAATCTGGCCAAGAACCGGAAGGATCTGAGAAACACCGTAACCCACGTCAACTATATTTGTCTCCGCCTTTCCTTCCGTCAAATTGATACTAATGTGTCCAGTAGATCGGGAAATGCTGACCCCGTAACCAAACAAATGCTTAACCCACGCAGAAAACTCGTCGATTTGGCGTTTGCTAAGAGAATTAAGAAACATCGGAAAATTTTTGCCATCAGGGTCAATTTCTGAGACGGCTAAGTCTTGGTAACGATAGTAACGGTCGCTTCTTACTCTGGCTGGTCCAATGTATAGCGTGGAACTAAATATATTTATCAAATGCTGAGAAATTGATCTAAATATACTTGGCGCGTTGATAATATTTATTATCTTGTATATATTATTAAAAATGTCAATTTCAGGAGAGTTCGCCATTTGATGAAGAATACTAGAAGCTGTTGCTCCTTGATTTCTAGCGATTAATTTGAATTTTTCGGGTGTGGCAATGCCTGCGAACGCCAAACGACTCGCTAATTCAGATATTGTTTTATCTTTAGTCCGGTAGTCTATAAGACGTCTCAATGCCCGAGTCAGGGTCGGCGTAATTGAAGATCCGCCCTGCAGCGCCCACGGTGGCGAAGAGGTGTCGTCCCGCGGTCGCCAGAAGCTGATATCTGGAAAGATAGTGCCGGACGAAAGCCGAATTCTGACGGGAGCTATGAGATTACTTACGTCCTCTCCGTCAATTTCCATCTTAACAAAGTTGTTATTTTCTTCTGTCGTCAGAGAAAATGACACTTTTGGATCTGTAATATCTATTGATATATTCGAGATCGCCGTGCGGTCGCCTCGTCTTTCGATCGAAATATTTACTTTTATACCTTTCAGGTTGGTGCGGGTTGCGCTAAGCCTCTTGTATTCGCCATATTCGTCGACGTAAAATGGGCGAGGATCTGTAGTAATATCGTCGATTTCGAAGGAGAAGCTAATTACTTTTTCTTCAACCTGGCGACTTACAGCTGTATCAAAAGTGCCAAAGTCAACTAAGTCTCCATACCACAGGATAGGTGAGCTTGTACGTGTCATAAGAGACTGGCGTAGAAGAGGTAATGTTCGCAGGAACGAACTTTTTCCTCCGCTATTGCGACCAACGAGCAATGTTATTGGTTTGAGTTCTATTGCATCGACTTGCTCAAGGCGCCGAATTTTGCTTAGTCCGTACTTAAGCATTGCGACTCCAGATTCCACTTGTGATGCTCTTGATTGCACGATCTGAGTGACGAGAAAAGGCCTGTTGGGCTGCAATCTGCATATGTTGTGCAATATGAATGTAATGGTGAATTTGGGGTGAGGTTATGGGGCATCAACCTAGGTTGTCGAACGCGGCTGATCTGACTTCTGCAAACAAAATTCAATTCCTTCTTGAGATGTATAAAGAACAGTGCGCCCATGGCCGCCATACGGAGGGGCAGCGTCACTTGGTCACGGCAATGTTGCTTGGTGCCTCGGGCGTATTTATGGGTATAGCGTCGACTAATGGATTCACGATCGAAATGCTGCCACTGGCAGTGACCGTTTCGATAATGGGAATTCTGGGGATTTTCTTCGCGCGGGCCTATGAAGCGAAATGGGACGAAATCACTGTTAAAAGAAGATACTACCGAGAGAAACTAGAAGACATTGTAGACATTTCGCCGATCCCGAAAGACTACATCCCTCGCAATATGCCCGCGGATATGGAGATAAAAAGAAGGCGGTTTACAAGGCTCAGGGTTTTTTGGAATTTGACGTTCGTTTTGGTGATCATTGTAGGTGGGGTAGCTTCCGCATTGTGCGTCATCAAGTATGATCCGATGAATAATCGCCACCATCTAAGCGCAAATCTCCAATGCGATGAGTTGTTCGGCAAGTAGCTGAATTTAAAAGGGATTTGATTCGATTTCGGCCTGTTTCGCGCTTTGCGGGAATCTCACTTGGGATTTTGCTCAAATTAATGCGCCGCCAGCGGCATCGGCAGCCATCACCAAGTGAACAATTCTAAGGGTTTGAAGGTCTGGGGCTGCGTATTAAAGCTGTGACCTGCTCCCCTGATTGTCCGCGTTTATAAGTTAGCTCTGTTCATGTTCTGGTCCTTTCTGGACCGGGTTGCAAACTCGTAAGGGGTTAAACCGTCGAGGCTCGTATGCGGGCGATCTAGGTTATAGTCGTTTCTCCAGTCTTCGATAATCTCCCTCGCGTGGCGGTAGCTGGTGAAGAGGTGCTCGTTGAGGCATTCATCGCGCAGCCG
>NZ_FTMR01000028.1:0-15178 GCF_900156005.1 Rhizobium sp. RU35A
AAGAGCCTTCAGCCGTTTGGCCTCCGCCACTTCCATGCCGCCATACTTCGACCGCCATTTATAGAAGGTCGCGTCGCTGACACCGTATTTGCGGCGCAGATCAACAGCCGAAAGACCGGCCTGATGCTCCTTCAGAATACCGATGATCTGCTCGTCGCTGAAACGAGAACGCTTCATTGTCTGTCTCCTTCTCCGGACAACAGACTAACCTCACACCGAGGACATTCCAGGGGAGCAGGTCACCTTGCACCCCGATGCCGCGATCCCCAGCACCAGAAAAATTTATCTGCCTCTCGGGCATTGAAGCTAATTAGGGTGAACTCTACTGGCCGCAACTCCATGGTTACGCGAGTAGGGAATTGGTTTTGGTACGCTGCCTTCCGAAACGGGCGCGGCGGGTTTTCATCAACGTTTCCGGTCAGTTCGATCCCGGCGGCGTGCTTCCCTAGCCTGAGAGCGTTCTTCCAGTGTCAAAGGCCGGTTTCGGTCGGTTTCACGTCCTTTGCGGTCGCTGCGCTCTTTTTCGGCTCTGGCTCTCTCTCGCTCAAGTTTACGCCGCTCCAGTTCCTGTTCTTGCTGAATTGCATAGAGATCATGGTTGTCCGCCGTTCGTTGGCTGGACCGGTCCGCGTTGAGATCGACGCGATCCAAGCGATAGTCCTCTGCAAGGCCTCCTAAGTGCGCCGCCGCGCCCCCAACAACCGTGGCGCCCATTATAACTTTGCTCGCAATCGTCGACAGACGTTTCGACGGATTTTTCTTGTCGTCTTCCACCAGTAACCCCTTTGTGTGCGCCTAAAAGCAAGTATTGCATAAAACAACTTCGGTGGCATTATGCGTCAGGGAAATATCTGGGTCGGGGCAGATGAGCGGTTTTTCTCCACTTACGGGTCTACTCGGAAGCGTCGTCCTCAATGCGATCAACAAACGCAAGCATCAGCGGACCCTGAGCGACCTCAAATCAAGTGACCTATATGGAGACGCCCGGTTCTTAACCTCAAATGAAATCGCAGATCTTGACCTAACGGTTGAGTCCGACAGCTCAGCAAACGGAATATTGCTTGGGGGTCAGGCGGCTGCAGGAGAAGTGGATTTGCCCGTCATCTACAAGGGTGACCGGCATCTCATCACATTGGCGCCCACGCGATCAGGCAAGGGCGCTTGTCACATTATCCCCAATCTCATTCTATATCCGGGTTCAGTATTTGTTATCGACGTGAAGGGCGAAAACTTCCTTGCCACACAACGTCGCCGTCGTGGGTACGGACAGGTGCACGTCTTCGCTCCATACGATGACAGGCTCGACTCTGTCGGCATCAATCCGCTGGACTTCGTTCGAAAGGGTACGAAGGACGAATTCACCGATGCTCAGATCCTGGCAAGCTTGATCTTGGAAGACAGCGGATCCGATAAAGACAAGTTCTGGGAGCAGGAGGGTAGGAACCTCATTGCCGCCCTGATAATTTTCACTTTGCACAATGCGCCGCTCGCTGATCGGAACATGGGGATGATCAAGCGATTGCTTACGCTGCCTCCTGATAAGTTGGATGCGATGTTCCAAAATATGTCCCTCCACGCGAATAGCGCGGTCAGGGCGGCCGGAAGTTCATTCTTCAACATGAGCGACGAGACGCGATCCAGCGTTTTGACGACGGCAAATAACCAGATGTTGTGCTGGGCACCCGGTGGGGTGCTTGATGAGGCAACAAGAAAGAGCGAGTTCAGTTTTCAGGATCTGCGCAAGAAGGGCACCAGTTTCTTTCTCATCATCCCGCCGGACCGTTTGAACGAGTGCCGCAGTTTGCTGCGAATTTTTTCTGGCATGGCGGTTAAGACGCTAAGCCGCTCCTATCCGAACCCAACCGACAAGCCAATCCTTTTTGTTCTGGATGAGTTTGCCAATTTAGGTAGGATGGAGGAGTTCGAGAACGGCTTGACGATTCTTGCTGGTTTCAAGATCCAAATATGGATCATCGTGCAAGATCTTGGCCAGTTGGAATTTCTATACAAGGAAAAGACAAGGACGATTATTGCGAATAGCGGTGCATTCATGGCGTTTAATGTTCAGGATCTGGAAACGGCAAAGCATATTTCCGAAAAGCTTGGACAAAAGACGGTTCTGATAGAAACACCCTCACAACGGCAAGCGTCTGCGTTCTCCGTTGACGTTTCCACGGGCCATGGGTTGCACGGGAGACCTCTGCTTACGCCAGATGAGGTGCGCCGCCTCGACAGGCGCACACAGCTGATCTTCATCGACGATCATCGGCCAATCCATGGGAGCAAATGGTATTATTTCGAGCGACCCGAATTCAAGTCAGCCTACGACGACCCGCGGCAGCTCCTCGCGGCGGCAACGCTACCATCAAGTGTCATCGGCGCTCGTAGCCCAAAGCCCGCGCTACCTCACCCGGCTCGTTCGTCTCAGGGACCGTCTTCCCTGGGAAGACTGACTAAACGCACACCATGAGGGCCCGGCTACACCAGAAGGGCGCGAGCCTCAGAAAATGAAATGCCTGTCACCAACTTGAGAAGGCAGGACACATACGCGAGCGACTGCGGAGCTTCAACAAAACGCTTCAATTCAAGGTTATCAATAATTTTTGCCGCTAGTGTGGCGCCGGTTGCCCCTGTTTCTTGGCGGGCGCTTAACAGGATCGATCGACGAAGTGCTGAAAGGGACATGACGCGAAGGGCGCGTCTGCAAAGTTCGTCGCGCACCTGGAGAATGACTGATCGGCATTCTTCTGGCAAAGCCGGTGATGTTCCCATACTCTGTAACGCCGTTATTGCATCGCGAGTATTCTGTTCGTCTTCTAATCCCCGTTGGCCTTGATAGGCCACCGTTAACGCGCGTAGAATCTCCTTTACGTCTATCAGCGGCATATCGCGAATTCCGTAAACGGAAACTATCTTCTCTAAGAGCTGGAGCTGCGCCGTTGGATGCCAATGCTCTGTCGACCTCAAGAGTCTCGAAAAGAATGGGACGCCCCTTTCATGGCTGTAATCGGCGTACTGACTATACAAAACCGCGAGCAGCACGGTTCGGTGATCATGATCTATGCCGGCAATTGTCCCGATATCAGCCGCTTTCAGCAGAAATGTCGGTGATGGTTCAGCACCGACTATTTGCCGAACCGTGTCGATGTACTCGGAAAACGGTCGCCGTCGATCAGGTCTCTCCGAAAATTGCAGTAGGGTATCCAATATGATCCAATCGGTATCGTCAATTGGTGCGCCGTGATCGGGGGATGTATGGTCTTTTCCAACTTCGTGCGGCGACTGCTGCCCAGTGATAACATTTGGCTGATCGTGCATCGGAAGGCCCCTATTTTTTAGAGACTGGCGCTTGTGATGGTCGAGGTGGTGTGTGTGTTGTGTTTGTGGCAAGTTCCGTTGCTACCGCATTCGCCAGCATGCTCGTTATGTCGGAGGCGTCGACAGTAGATGGTTCTCGAATGCATTTGTAGACTACCTTAATCGTTCTGCCCCCAAGATCAGGGCGCGGCATGTCTGCAAATGGGGAAGAGCCAAGCCCTGGCGTTCGCTCCCAAGTCCGCGCTGCAGTTTCCGCATCACCACTGTTAAAAGATTGCACAAAACTTTGAGCCACCGCTTCCGCCTTGATGAGTTCGCTGATGTAATCGACATAAGATCGCAACTCGATGAGATCCTTCAGGTTCTGCCAATGCCCTTGAACCGTCTGGACAATCGCAAAAACATCATTCGCGGCGATAGCTTTGAGCACTGACCGGACCAATACAACCTTGCGATTTGCCGCTACTAGTCTCTCTCCATAAAAAGATTGGATCCCCTTATGCGCGGACAGGACGTCAATATTATCCCGGACGATCTTCACGATCGCCTCTTCGCAAACGATACTTTTTCGTGCGCGAAATCCTTCGGCTTTTTCGATGGCTGCATCCAACTGATCGAGAATTCCGGACAACTTGAGTAACTTGTTTAGATAAGGGCGAGTATCGTTGTTTGCCTGGGCCATAGCACGGAGGGCAGGCTTCTTTTTCAGATCCTTGATGAGTTTGACCTCGTCGGCGCTCTGCTTGATCTCGGTACAAAATTGCCGAAATTCCCTAATCGTAGCGGCATTACGCCCGATTATTTCGCGCCCCCTGGCTGTCCGCTCATCAGTTTTGAGCACATTGTGATGATCGATAAGTTCCAGTGCGGCTGGAAGGTCACCCCTCTTGATGAAAACATCGAATTCATCAAGAAGTAATGTTAGCGATCGGCTCTTCGCCTCTGTTCCGCCCTTGAAGATGTCGAGGCCACCACTCTTCTGTTCACACCACGGACATCTTCCATAGGTTTTGGAGTAAACGTGGAGAGGTTCTTTGGCACACCAAGTTACCGACGTAATTGCCTCTTGGAGAGCTTTCGCCCACTCACCTGCGTGTGGCCTGACTGATGGATTGCTGTGCCCGTCGTCGAAACAGCGTCTGAAGAGATTAAGCAGTCTTGGATGCACGATTTCAAGCGGAATTGAACCTTTGTGTGGCGGAAGAGGAACCCGCTTATTCCATTGCCATAGCCCTCTTGCGATCCGTTCTTCCGTTTGGATGCCTTCGTGCTGGGCTGGAAGAATGCCGCCACTATAAGGGTGTCGAGTGAAGAGAAACGAATAAATGATTATGGCTAGGCCGAAATTGTCGTGCTCCTTGGTCGCAAGCAGAGCTTTGTTCGCTCCCTGCATTTCCGGTGGAGCGAATTCTGCCGATGCGACTGGGCAGGGGTGAATCTTCCCTGTAGCCTTATCAACAACCTGAAATGAATCGGTATCGACGAGACAGACCCTCAAGCTTGGTGTGACCAACAAGTTGTCCGACTTCACGTCTCCGATCACATAGCCCATGTCGTGAATTGACTGGAAAGCTTTCGCAACGTTAAGCGCGGCCTGAAGCAGGTGATACCAGTCTAGGGAAGGGGCTTCCTTTTTCCGTTCGAGCGGGACGTAAAGCGACCTAGGGATGAGACCGTGTTTCACGCCTGGCATGGTGAAGCCAACCACGGAACCACCGGAATCGTGCAGCGTCGCCATCGGCCAAATTATCGATCTGTTAGGGGCTGCCGGATCGATAGGTGGCTGGCGAAGCATAAGATGGAGTTTCTCCACCCTTGCAGTTGTTCGCTTATCCTTATGATAAAGTTTGGCAACCAGGTCAATCTTGTCGGTCCAATAGATTACGCCTTCCCCGCTCTCACTGATGAGATTCTGTAAAACGATGCTGGTTGATCGACCGTCCCGGTCGATGGCGGTGTAGCGAGTGTTTGTGAGCGCTCCGGTTTTACTCATGAGCGTCGTAAGCCCAAAAGCAATGTCTTATCATCGTCAGTCTTCAGATCCAGCGACGGCATATTCAGGATCGAGGCCAAAACGTCTCTTAGACCTTTCGCGTCGGCTACATCGCTTGCCTTTTTCCTTAGGGGCCCAAAGAAGCTGCTAAACGGCTGTTGTGAGCTTTGAACAATTGCTACCTTCTCTAACCCGTCGGTGGATGCGCAAACGAAATTGAAATCGCCTTCTTGAACCGATGATCGAGATTCGCGTTGCCACGCAGAACTAGTAATCCACGTAACCTCACCTACGTGTTCGGTCTGTTGAGCTTCAAATATCAATTGGTAGGGGCAATCCTCATTGCCGCTACTATCAACAACCAAAAAGCCGTCACCAAGTTGGAATGCGATGAGCCGGTTCTTGCTTATTGCGAAAGCGATGAGCGTCGTGCCGTATTGGCCGACATCATTTCCCTCGATTGCCGCTTCGTGTTTCAGAAGCTCCCGGATCTGCACAGCCGTCTGGAGCCAATGCTGGTGAGCGACTTCCCGCAGTTCGTCGGTAGGCATTTCATCAATATTGGTCTTCTCAATAAATTCTTGAGTCAAGGCGACAACATAGTCACTGGCAATCAGTGAGCCTATGTCGGAATACGCTAATGAGCCCCCACCGTCGGCGACGGCCCCGACGAGCCATTTTCCATCCAGGCATGTGGCACTGCGTGACGCATCCTGACATGGTTTTCCTGTGATTACGTGGCCCTTGCCACGTACACTCAGTTCAGCTGGAAGCCACATCGCGTTCGCTCATCTAAATGCCGTTGCCCAATCGGTGACCGGATCAAGTTGGACTGCAGCGCCTGTAGCCTTGTCCTGGGATACCTTCTTCTGGGAATTGGAAAGCCACTTGAACATTTCCCGGAATTTTAGCTTGTCGAGTTTAGCTGTGCGCGTGGGCGAAAATTCCCGAAGGTTTTCCATCATTCCCTGGGCATCGCCGATACCGACGCAGTAGACGCTGACCTTCTTGTCCTCTTCCGCTTTCCTGGCATTCGCGGCAGCTTGACGCCAATTGTCATCATTTGGCTCGCCATCCGACATGATCCAAAGCCATGGCCGATAGTAGTTGATGCCATTTCGCTTGTATTCCTGTTTGCGCAGTTCAAGCTCGTGGAGCGCCATCGTGACTGCACCGCCCAATGGTGTCGATCCCGCCGCGTCGATTTGAAATTCTCGGCGGTGGTTTTCTGCTCTATCAAACGGGATGAAGCGATTGCCGTCCCCGCATGTGACGATGGCAAGCTCGACACGAAGAGATGCGAGTGGATCAGCGAGCAGATCGGCAATGTAACCCGAATAGCCATCATTTAGCTCAGCAATCTTGTCTTCCATGGATGGAGACACGTCTACAATCAATACCACCGGGACGCGGTCTTCCGGGTTTTCGGCAAATTGAATTTCAGATGACTCAGACATTTCTGCTCCGTAATCTAAGGGCAATAGGTTTCTTGACGTGCTGCGGTGCATTCGAAGAGGCCGGTCCTTGAGCACGCCCGTATAGCAGCTTGTGCGGCCGCGTTTTTGTTGGGGCCACGACCAGTTCCCCAGCCGTTGATTCCGCCCCTTGCAATGCTGATACAGTCACTTGCGCTAATTGCGATTTTGCATCTGTCTCCCCCTGATAGACGCGAGCAGTCTCTTAGCGCTTCTTGGGTGGCCGATCGTAAGTCTTCACCCCAGCCGACGGCGATGTCGGCCCCTCGATCGATAGCCATTGCAACAAAGCGTGCGCGAACGGGAGGCTGTGGTTGCACCTCCGGTTGATTATATGACCCCGATACAGTTGGCGCCTGGATTGGTTGTCCGAAAGTCAGTCGTGCCGTTTCCAGGTCGGTCTTTGCTTTTGCCAGAGCTGCTTGGTCTGCAGTGAGCCTCTGTTGCCCGACTTGTAGTTCGGTCTTTTCCCTGCTCAGAGCAGACTGTGCATCAGCAAGCGTTCGCTTCTGACGCTCGAGGTCGGCTTGTTGGGTTGCAATGCGCTGCTGATCTGCGCGGACCGAGGATATCTGTTGGTCGAGCGCCCCACGATCGATTCTCAGCTTCTCCTCGGCTTTCACAATAATTGCCTCCCGGCCATCAAGCGAGCCGATAATCGATTGAACTCGTGCACGATCGACGGCGTTGGTGATAGTCGAGACGGTAATGGGGGAGCCGGGGAGGCGGATGATGCCTGAAGCTACGGCGCCCCCGGCAAGTGCAAGAATGGCTACGAGAACGGCAGCACATGCCCACTTTACTCTTCTTGCCCTGATGCGTCGACGGGCTTGCAGCCCTGCGTTGTCGTTAGGATTGGGAACGGCTTGCGCCATTTCTTCTAGAAGGCGTGTTACCTCATCTCGCGATTCAAACTGGCTTGTTGCGAATATACTCCCAAATGATAGGTCAGGAACTTGATCTTGTTGAGGGGGATGCTCCGGCATCTGCAAGCTCTACTTCACCAATTTTCCGCCACAATCGAGGCATCCTGCGGGTGAGTCAAGACAGGCCTCGCGTTTTTCGATTATAGTAAAAGAAGGATAGGTCGCGGATGGTGATGTCAATAAATGCCGTAATGGCCTGCGTCTGACCAGTAGCCAGTTTGGTGGCCGTCCCCCAAGCTGATGAGGTTTGGGCCGAGGTCCGAGCGATTGGACTGAAGCATCATGAGATGGACATGAGTGCTCCTCGGTGCATCAGGCGCGCTGTCGAACGGACCGGAACGATGGCTCTGGCGGTTTGGCTCTGGCGCCGGCAATCGGACGCAAATGATTTCGGTCAGCCGACGGCCTCGAGGACACGGTGGCGGGTCAGTGTCATGCCATCGGGGGAATTACCAGTGAATAGCCCCGAGTTTCGTAGACACACTCGGGTTAGATTGTCTGCTGCTTCTCGAACTCGACGGGCGACAGCATCCCGTTTCTGACGTGCTTGCGTTTAGGGTTGTAGAACATATCGATATAGTCGAACACGTCCTGGCGTGCTTCACGTTCAAGAGCAGATGGAGAAGCGTCGCAGGATAGGCGTTTTGGACCTCGACGCCGGTACATGCTTGAGCAAAGATAATGAGAGCCACATCTACGTGCCAACGCTCAGCCCGCCAGACGAATATTTGATGTCCCCCTGACCGCGGTTGACTCAGCGAGTGATTTAGCTAGAGTTCAATTAAAAATTGAGGGCATGGAGCTAATCTTCATCCGATTGGCTCGGCGGCCATAAAGCGGCTGCAGCAATAATTTTCAATGACATGCAAGACCAGCTGTCCGTGACGATGAGCGGGTCCTCGAAGTGCGCAATATCCGAAATCAGTCCGGATGAGGGTGGGGCAATGTCCGATTTCGAGAATGCCGCAGATTCAAATGGCTTTCGCTTCAAGCTCTGGCGAGGCGAACGCATGACGATGATAGGCTTCGACGTCGCAGCGCCGGAAGATGACTTTGTCGGATTCGCCATCGAGGTTAAATCGCCAAAATCTCAGGAATTTGTGCCGCTGCGCAACAGGCTGAATTTCTCCTATCCGCAAGGTGCAGCTGCCGTCACCGGCGACCGCTTGTTTCCGACAGACAAGGCGCCCATCCAGAAATTCCGATGGATCCATTTTCCCTACCACCCGGTCGATGGGACGTATGAATACCGCGCCACGAAGATTCATATGCCCCGTGACGGCGATCTCGTTCAGGGTACTCGGCTCGATCTGGGGATTAACCAGCACACGGCGACCTATGACGGTGTCGTCGACATCGGGTTTACCCGAAACTTCGCTTCCTCGCAGGCCTATCGCGAGCAATTCGGCAACAATGCCGACGTCATTCCAAAGGTCGCCATTGATGGTCTCGATTTCAAAATGCTCGATCTGAAGAACGATCGCGGCGAGAACGTCTATGATTGGTTGGGATTCGAGGCACGGCAGCTCCTCTATGATTTTCTGGACGAGGCCGTCGCCGATCCGGCGATCTCGGTCGATTTTCTGGCCTACGATCTTAATTTGCCGGACGTCGTCGCCAAGCTCACATCGCTTGGCGGGCGTCTTCGCGCCGTCATCGATGACTCGTCATCTGACGACGAGGACGGCAACCCAAATGGTCATGACCTACCGACCAGCTGCGAGAGCCGCAGCGCTGACCGGCTGACGGCGGCTGGAGCCGCGGTGCGGCGAACGCACTTTCACAATTTGCAGCATCACAAGGTGCTCATTCAGCGGCACAACGGCGTTCCGGTCAAGGTGCTGTGTGGTTCGACGAACTATTCGTTTCGCGGGCTTTACATCCAAGCCAATAACGTTCTGGTCTTTACTTCAGCCGATGTGGCAGGCTTTTTCGGCACCATGTTCGACATGGCTTTTTCCGATCCCATGGCCTTTCGCAAATCGGCCTTCGCAAAAACGTGGCACGCCATCCCGCATGCCGGTGGGCCGACCGTTCAGCTTTGTTTCTCCCCGCATAGCGATACCGACCTGTCGCTCAATCCGATCGCAGCAGCGATCGACCAGGCCACGTCCTGCGCTCTCTATTCCCTTGCCTTCCTCAACATGATGAGATCCGGTCCGACGCTCGAGGCATTCGAGCGTCTGATCGATCGGCCGATCTTCAGCTGCGGCAGTGTCGACAAGCGAGGTTCGCTTCACTTGATCAAACCCGATGGTTCTCGCGGTCTTGTCGACTTTCGCTATCTCAGTTCAAAAGCGCCGGAGCCTTTCAAGAGCGAATGGTCCGGAGGAAAGGGGCGAAACGTTCATCACAAATTTCTGGTGACCGATTTCAACCTGCCCACCGCTAAGGTGTTCACCGGCTCAAGCAATATGTCGCCATCGGGCGAGAAGCAGAATGGCGACCATCTGATCATGATCGAAGATCGCAAAATCGCGACCGCCTATGCCATCGAGGCAATTCGCGTCTTCGATCATCTGCAATTTCGAAACCGGATGTACGATGCCGACCATGCCGGCAGCGCGGGCCACGGCTCGCGACCGCCTGAAACCCTCTCCCTGAGAAAGCCGACAGCGATCAGCGGCAAGCCTGCCTGGTTCGAAAAATCCTACGTTTCCGGCAGTCAGGCCGAACGAGATCGCCTGCTGTTTTCGAAGTGACGTCGAGGTTTGCCCCCTTAATACCCCGAATTTCCATATCGCAATGGAGTTTCCCATGCCGTTGAAAAACTATTCGGTCCTGAAGGGTCGGCCGATCAACAACCGCCTGGCAACAGGCAGAAGCCCTCACTACCAAGTCCTGGTTTCGGCCAACGGCGAACTGCACCGGATCGCAATCAATGTCCAATCACAGGATGGTAGCGAGGTGCAGTTTCTTGTTCGATCCCGGTTCGAACATCCCGTGACCGCTAAGCTCGATCCACTTGGTGAAGGGCTGCACGCGGCACCTTCCGTTCCAGACGGGCTGGCTCTCGACTTCATCCGCAGCAACCTCATGCAGCCTTGGGAGCTGAAACCCCTGCCGATCTCGGTGGTCGGTCCGGACAACGATCTGAATGAGAAGATCGATGCTTATGTGCAGCGCGCGATGGCCGATGAGGAAGCCTGGATCTATGCCTTCGGAGAAACGTGGGGTCCGGAAATCAACAAAGCCGATAAGTATTTTGGGTTTACGCCCGGCCGCGGCATCCACGACATTCATATGAACCAGGGCAATCCGCCCGGGAAATTCGATGACGATAACGGCCCGTTCCAGGATGGGGCCCTCGTGTTCGAATTTCCGAGAGAAAGCCAATGGGTCGCCATTTTTCTGAAGTTTCAAACGCAGGCGTGGCACTCCGACGATGGAACGGCAAAGCCAATCGTTCCCCCGGACCCGAACCACAGGGGCGAGCCGCACACCCCTGTCGACCGCGATCACATTCCGCCCATGGACGTCCCCGATGGCCTTGTGCGCATCGTTGCAGCACTCGTCAACGATGTGCGATCACCCGAACATGAGACCGTGACCCTCCTGAACACGTCCGATGTGCCCATCGATCTTTCGGGTTGGACGATCAAGGACAAGCAAAAAAATACAATGCCGCTATTCGGTTCCATCGCGGCCGGCGCGACTTTGGTGATCGACGTCAGGCAGCCGGTGGCGCTTTCGAACCAAGGGGGCATCATCACGCTGATCGACGCCAAAGGCGTGAAGGTGCACGGCGTCTCCTATACAAAAGATCAGGCAAGGCAGCCAGGTCGGACGATACCCTTCCAGAGCTAATACCCCCACGGCGATCGAAGGGGCGGGCGCCTGAGCTGCGTCCTTTATCCGCCGACGTTTAAAGGAGACTATCGTGAGAATATCCTGCGCGTCTGGCCTCACCGCTGTTGTCACGGGAGTTCTCGTTGTCGGCCTCTCGTGCGATAGTGCCGCTCAATCTTCCAGCTTGACTGAAGCGAGCGCGAAGCTCACCGGTGAGAGCAGCCGAGAATGGCTTGGGGGGGACGTGAAAGTCTGGATGGGAAGCAACACCGCGTGCACGACCGGTGAGCGGTATCGCTTCTATACCGATAAGACGTTGCATCGAGAAAGCTGTGTGAATGGCCAAGTCAAGGTGTCAGACGGGGCCTGGACTTTGGCTCAGGACGGCCCCATCGATATGGTTCTGAGCATCGATGGGAGCCGTTACCTGGTCATCTTTTTCGATGGAAAGGACAAGCTGCAGCATATGATTTTGCGCACGCGGAGCGAGTCGAAGGTCGACCCGAATGTCGATCGCGAATTTGTCCTGTCCGGAGACTGATCGTGGAGGAACCGACTAAGCGAAACTGGGACGTAGGACTTGGTATCATCGGCCCGCTGATAACGGTGACCGGCATCATTGTGGGCGTGTGGCAATTTAATGTAGGGGAAGCGCAGAAGGCGAAATATGAACATGCGACGCAACTATGGATGAAGCGTCTTGAGACCTATACCGCTGTTGCGAAACTGGCAGGCAATATCGCCGCGCCTGCCGACGATGCTGCATTCACCGCAGCTGTGCGCAATTCATGGCAGCCTACTGGAGCGAGATGATCTTGGTCGAGGATCCAGCCGTAGAGCAGGCTATGATCGCGTTTCGGGTCCAAATTGAAGATTTTCAGAATGGCCGGAGCACCCGCGATCAGCTGAAAGTCCGGGCGGACGTTTTGATGAAGGCTTTCAAAGCATCGCTCGCAGCGGGTGAACCGATCCGATGAGCACTGGCCTCATTCGAGCCCTGCTCGGGTTCCTCTTTCCGGCGCTTCTTGCCCTTGGAATTGGTGCGGGGCCCTCGAATGCGGCTGGTGGTTCAGGCTCGGCGTTCGACCTTTATGCAATCACCATTGGCTCTTCCTATTTCGCTGTCCCGCCGGCCGACGACGGTAGCCACGGTCTGACTACCATCTCCGGAGCGAACAGAAGCGCACGCGAACTGGCCAATCGGTTTGTCGCAGGTGGGGCCCGCTTTACGTTTCTTCTGACCTCCGATCCCCGCGGCCTGATCACGCCTGGCGATGTCGAGGCTGCCCTGGTGACTGTCGAAGCCAGGATTGCGAAAGATAAGCCGGCCAATCCACTGATCCTGCTCTACATTGCCAGCCATGGCGTTTCCGAGGGTGTCGGCTGGAACCACTTCTCCGTGCCAGGCACATTTCTCTATCGTGGAAAGCTTTCCGAGCTAGATATCGAATCGCTGTCGGCAGCAACGCTTTACGCCGGCAATTTGGCTGATCGCCTCGATCACAGCGGGGCACGTTATGTTCTCATTCTCGACAGCTGCTATGAAGGTCAGGTTGCAGATTTCGATTCGCCGATCCTGAGCGGGCCTGCGATTGAGAGCTTGCAATCGATCGCCGACGTCATCCGCGTCGTCAACGAATTCCGCCAGGCCAACCCAGTCCTCTATTCGACGACGCCCGGTACGCTGGCGAAGACAGTGGGCGATCCCTATCAGCCAAGCGCGACACCCGTTGCACCACTCGCACGTCGACTCATGTTGATCCTCGATCGTCAAGCGGCCGCGAAATCAACCCTCACCCTAGGCGACCTCGTCGGCGACTTAACGTCTCCCACGCTCGATAGTGCCACCAAACCCGCGGTAACCAATGCGGTGCGCGACAAGGCGTGGTCACGCCGTGTTCTTTCATTTGCTTCTCCAGCCGGACACACAGAGGGTCAGCTGGAGCAACGCACAGGCTCGGCGAAGGCCGGAACTGTCTGTTGCATCCGAGACGCCTCGGCCGAGGTCGCACATACTCCCTTGCAGATGCCAGGGATTGTGGACATCGCCGGTACGCCGCGCGAGTTCATCACAGATGGTCGGTCGCTGCACTTCAACGGGACGTTAGCGGTGACCCGAGAAAAACACCAAGCACTAACGTTTTCTTTCGAAGCAGATGGTGAAAGCTGGGAGATCTCGCTCTCGGCGCGAGAAAAGTAGGACTTGTCCGCTGGCGAATACAGCCCGGCCACGCGCTATCCTTTCGCGGCAAAAAATGAAGCGTCCATGTCCATCACCGGCGCTGGTCGCGCCTGCAATGAATCCACAGGACGTTTTACGGTCCGGCAGATTAAGTTTGCTGCAAACGGCGACCTTCTGTCGATCGACGCGATATTCCGACAGTTCTGCGACGGCAGCAAGTTTCCGCTCGAAGGAGCGTTGGTCGTTAAGTAAGGGAAACCATCCGCAAGGGTTAGTAGATGGACATGCATGCTGATGAAAATGGGCGTGCTTTATCCGAAGCGGCCTTCGAAGTCGCACAGTGGATCATTCTCGCTGCCTACATTGATGACGACATCAACGACAGGATATCTTTCAGACTCGTCGCAGCTCCACGGTTCATAGCGACGATCACTCCGATAGGCCCCCGCTTTGACGTCAAGGTCAGCACGGGAGCGGTGTCGGCGATCGTTGACGTTATCGCTCGGGTTGCCGCAACGAATCCTATCGACGATTTCATATCAGCCGACAGTCTTCGGGAACTTGGAATCAACGACGAGGAAACGGCTTGGGACTTCGTCTTCGTCGCGGCGATGGTGTTCCTGGCCTTGCACGAGGCAGGGCACTGCGTCGCCGGCCACCTGTCACTGATGACAGGGCCTACCACGCGCCAAAAGAAGCTGTCGTTTTCCGAAAATGAACGCAGCATCATCACAGCGTTGGCCGGTGCCGCTAATGATACGTCACTTACGTCGCTTGACATCAGTCGGATGATGGAACTCGAAGCCGACGGCATGGCTGCGGATCTCATCTACAGCGACTTCCTTGAAATCCTGGCTACATTCGAAGACCACATCCCTTCCGGCAGCCCTCCCTCTGCGACATGTCGCCTGGAGCTCATCCGTCTGTGCACGCTCGCCATGACGATCGTTCTTGGTTTGATTGAACTTTACAGGCTGGAAAGCATGAGAAGTGGCCCGAGCCTACACCCCTTGCCCCTCGGCAGGATGCTGAACATCGTCGGCCGACGCTTGCAGATGCTCCAGCGGAACACACTTCATCGAAACGAGGATGACGCGGCAATTGTCGTCGATATCGACGAGCCGGAGGAGGTAATCGACATCGCCCGGGATGCATTCTGGCTAATGATGGTCGTGGACAAAGCGCTCGGTAAACCCGTCTTCAATTCGCTTTCAGACGAGCTAGTCACGGCGACTGAATCGGGTTTCATCAGCGATCTGCAAGCCTACATGTCAGGTAGCCCGCCAAACCGGACAGACGCCGGCACGGAGTTCTCCGAACTGGCCTCGCGAGCGGGTCCGTATTTGCGGCATCTCAAGACTTTCCGGCTCTGCGACTTCTGGCAATTGCAGGACGGGAAGTGACCTTGCCCCGTTGAACTAATCCATTTTGAAGTAAGCTCTGGCCCATTGAGAGGACCAGAGGATGAAACGCAACCGTTTCACAGACGAACAGA
>NZ_FTMR01000029.1:0-14292 GCF_900156005.1 Rhizobium sp. RU35A
GCGCTGAACCCATCGCAAACCTCCTGTTTGCCACAGAGATTCAGATTCGTCCGCTTTTGGGAATCCCACGGGTCGGCATCAACGACGGTTGGTATTACAGCACGGTATGGGAACGACCGCCTGGTTCTGCGACCCCCAAGCTCCATGGCAGAAAGGCACGGTCGAGAACACAAACAAGCGTGTTCGACGATACCTGCCGCCGGAAACGATTGTGCTGGATGTCAGCAACCAGGAGATCCGCTCCCTATGTGACAGGCTGAATGACACGCCGCGCAAGTGCCTGAGATTTCAAACACCAAAGGAGATGTTCAGCAGACATCTATCGGCTCTGGAGAGGCAATGCGTGTAACCTTCGAAGCAAAGTTGCATTCAAACTGGAACCAGCAAGCGGAAAATAAACAGGAAAAGTGCCTCGGTGACCCGGGATGGTGCCTTCTACTCGTTTTCGTCTGCGAACTGTTGAGACACCCGAACGTCGAACGTCTAGCGCCGAGATCTCGCTCCATTGAAAGCAGACCGATCCCGCATCTTGTGATGGCGTCTTGGACTAGGTCCGGATCTCCGTCGATCAACCCTCAAGGGGTCGGCTAGCAAGCTGCCGCCGCTCCGTCTGCGCCTCCGCGGTGATCGCGACCGTCCCTATTCCTTTGAGGAGCCATCAGCGGGAATTGGCCCGCTTCCGATGGAGCACCTCAAGATGGCATACGATCTTTCTCTCGCCCAGTCTCACGCCTTCCACCTTTGCAACAACCTGATGGTTCCCATCACCCTGTTCAAATCCGGCGACGAATTCGGCGTCCTTCCGTCCGACGAACTCGATGACGAAGACGACCTTGAGATCGTGCATGAATACTTCCCGCGCGGGTCTCATTGAGACCCGCCTGTTCCTGCCGCTGGCGACCTGTCGACCGCAAGGGAAGCTTCGCCGCAGCGCTCTGCTGCAACTTTTGTCAGTTGCGCCCTGCGCCCTTGCCCCCTCCGCTCTTCGCGGCGGGACAGAGGTGACCCGCATATTGCGGGAAGGGAAAAAGGGACGGTCGCGCTGCAACCGAAGGGAAGATGAAGCGAGAAGAGTTGGAGGCGCTGCGCGCCAAGGTGAGTTGCGAACCCGTGCTGGAACGAGCCGGTTACGAAATCGATCTGAAAGAAAGCAGCCGTCGAGCCGTCAAATATCGGCACGGTGGCAACATCATTATTGTGACCCATGAGGGCCGAGGCTGGTTCGATCCGTTGGGTGATGAGAAGGGTGACGTCTTCGGCCTTGCGATGTTTCTGGAAAAGATGACGTTCCCGGCCGCTGCGGACGCTGTCGCAGCGCTGGTCGGGTTTCAGCTTTCCCGGCCGGAATGGCGTCCGTCGCGATCTGCAGTGTCAGACGAGGCCATTGCTGACCGTTGGCGATGCCGGCGCTCGCCTTTTCCCGGATCGGGCGCGTGGCGCTATCTATCTTGGCAGCGCCTGATCCCGCCTGCCATAATCCGGCAGGCCATTCGAGAAGACATCCTGCGGGAAGGACCTTTCGGCAGCATGTGGGCGGCGCATGTCGATAGCCACGGCCGAGTGGTCGGTTGGGAAGAGCGAGGACCCAAATGGCGCGGGTTCTCGACCGGGGGATCCAAGCTTCTGTTCCGATTGGGTCGGAGTGACGCCAACCGCCTTTGCGTCACCGAGGCCGCGATCGACGCGATGAGCCTCGCAGCGCTCGAGGGTTCGCGCGAGAGAACGCTCTATCTCAGCACAGGCGGCGGGTGGTCACCGGCGACAGATGCGACGCTTGCCGAGCTTACTATGCGACCCGGACTGACATTGGTCGCGGCCACGGATGCTAATTCCCAAGGGGACATTTACGCAGAACGATTGCGTGCGGTCGCTGAAGCGTCCGGCTGTGACTGGCAGCGGCTCCGTCCGCCGACAGAGGACTGGAACGAGGTTCTGAAAGCCAAGGATAAGGAGAGACGGGAAAAGAAGATGGCAAAGAAGATGAGGCCTGCCGCATGCGCGCCGGCCGCATCAAGGGAGGCTTCGCCCGGCACGCCGGCCCTTGACCCAGCCGGACACGGACGCAGCCACGCGGGAGGGGTCATGAAGGACTGAAGAGGATGGTGAGGTCGAAACGACAGTGCTGCCTTCGGTCCCCAAACCCCGAAAGGATCAAGCTGATGAGTTCGATATCCCTCCCCCGCAAAGTGTTTCAAGGTGTTGCCAAACGCGCCGAGATGTTCCGGATGTTCGACCGGCACGCCAAGCGCCCAGATCGATTTGATGGTCATCAGTCGGCCACCTATGCTGGAGAATGGTTTGAGATCGACGAGACCTCATACACCTACATGCTCGACATCCTTCCACCCCTCTGGATGCGCGGTCCGATATTTGCGATGCGCGAGTTCATGACCGGTTCCGTGACCTCGGTCTTCTACGCGATCTGGATCGATAACGCCGTCCGCTATTTCCACGCCTACTGCGACCTGTCCGATCCGAACTCGGTCGAGGCGATGCGCTCGGCGATCCTTGACCGCGAAACCCGGCCGGTTCTGGCGATGAGCCGAGAGGAACGGCTCGAACATATCTGGAGCACCACTGCGGACGACTATCGCGGCTATGCCGGCTCCCGCCGGCCGAAGCCGATGCAGGGCCATCGCACGATCATGCTCTATGGCGGCAAGGAAGGCGCGTTCCTGAAACTGCTCGATACGCTCAGCGACGAAGAAATCGCGGCCAAGCTGCCGGTGCATCTGCGCCACCTCCCTGCACCCCTGGCCGCCTGAGCCAGATCTCACTTTCGCAAAATCTGCGCGGCAACCGGTTGGGTGTCCGACCGAACGACAGCGCTCGTTCCCATACCAAAGGAGCCTTTCCTATGAGCAACGATCCCTTCACTCTCGACATGTTCGGCAGCTCTGCCCTGTCCTCCGGCCTTGGGCTTGGTGTAACCGCGTTCGGCGGTTTCTCTCCGGGTGCTGCCAATGATGACGACCCGGATCCTACTCCGCCCGCACCAGCCCCTGCCCTCCCCGTCATTGCCGCACCTGTTCGGCGAGCGGGGTCTCGGGCAAACTTCTATCTTGACGGCGACCGCGCGTTGGGCGCCAGCTGGAAGGATCGCGCCCGTGCCAATGTCGCGGCAATCCTCGTTGCCGACGGCATCGCCAGGCAGAACCGGCCCGCGACGCCCAAAGAGCAGGCGCAGCTCATTCGCTTCACTGGCTTCGGCGCCAGTGAGTTGGCCAATGGTATGTTCCGTAGGCCGGGCGAGGTCGATTTCCGCAACGGCTGGGACAGTCTAGGTTCCTCGCTAGAGACCGCAGTGTCCGAAGCGGACTATGCCTCACTTGCTCGCTGCACGCAGTATGCGCATTACACGCCGGAGTTCATCATCCGGGCGATGTGGGCAGGCATCCAGAGGCTTGGTTGGCGCGGCGGCCGGGTGCTGGAGCCGGGCATTGGCACAGGCCTGTTTCCGGCGCTGATGCCGGAGCAATATCGCGACGCGGCCTACGTCACCGGGATCGAACTCGATCCGGTCACGGCCCGTATCGTCGGCCTACTGCAGCCGAAGGCGCGCATCATCAATGGCGACTTCGCGCGCACCGATCTGGCGCCGATCTACGATCTCGCCATTGGCAATCCGCCCTTTTCCGATCGGACCGTTCGCTCAGACCGCGCCTACCGGGCGCTCGGCCTTCGCCTGCACGACTATTTCATCGCCAGGTCGATCGATCTCTTGAAGCCCGGCGCACTGGCCGCCTTCGTCACCTCTTATGGGACGATGGACAAGGCGGATGCGACAGCCCGCGAGCATATCGCCAAGTCCGCAGACCTGATCGCGGCCATTCGTCTGCCCGAGGGCAGTTTTCGCCGCGATGCTGGCACGGATGTCGTCGTCGACATCCTCTTCTTCCGCAAGCGAAAGCTCGGTGAGCCTGAAGGCGATCAGCTGTGGCTCGATGTCGATGAGATCAGGCTGGCCACCGATGAAGAAGATGCGATCCGCGTCAATAGGTGGTTTGCCCGTCATCCCGACTTCGTACTCGGCACGCATGCCCTGACTTCCGGCCCGTTCGGCGAGACCTACACATGCCGGCCCCGCGACGGCGAGGATCTTGAAACGGCCCTCGCAGATGCCATCGAACTTCTGCCGGCCGATCTCTACGATGGCGAGCCGACACCGATCGATATTGATCTGGAGGAAGAACTCGGCGAGATCGTCGATCTGCAGCCGAAAGGCGGGACTGTTCGCGAGGGCAGCTTCTTCCTCGACCGGTCGAAGGGCCTGATGCAGATGCTCGACGGATCGGCCGTGCCGGTCATCGTCCGCAAGGGCCGCAGCGGAGATGGCATCTCGGAAAAGCACGTCCGGATCATCTCAAAGCTCATCCCAATCCGGGATGCCGTCCGCGAGGTGCTGAAGGCACAGGAAACTGATCGACCCTGGCGTGATCTTCAGGTACGGCTGCGGATCGCTTGGTCGAGCTTCGTACGTGATTTCGGGCCGATCAACCACACAGTCGTATCCGTTCAGGAGGATATCGAGACCGGCGAGGTCAAGGAAACGCATCGCCAACTGAACCTCGCACCGTTCCGTGACGATCTCGATTGCTGGCTGGTCGCCTCGATCGAGGACTACGATCTGGAGACGGACACGGCGAAACCGGGGCCGATTTTTTCCGAACGGGTTATTGCGCCACCGGCGGCGCCGACCATAACGTCGCCGGCAGACGCGCTCGCTGTCGTGCTGAACGAGCGCGGGTACGTCGATATCGATCATATCGCCGAGCTACTGCATAGTGATCCCGCAGATGTGGTCGACGAGCTCGGCGAGGCAATCTTCCGTGACCCGGTCGATGGATCGTGGCAGGCAGCCGACGGATATCTTTCCGGTGCAGTCCGCACCAAGCTGGCCGCCGCGCAGGCCGCGGCCGAGCTCGATCCGACCTATGAGCGCAATGTCCGCGCCTTGACTGATGTTCAGCCGGCCGATCTTCGCCCCTCCGACATCACCGCGCGTCTTGGCGCGCCATGGATCCCGGCTTCCGATGTCGTCGCCTTCGTTAAGGAGAAGATGGAGGCGGACATCCGCATCCATCACATGCCGGAACTCGGCTCTTGGACGGTCGAGGCGCGCCAGCTCGGTTACAGCGCCGCCGGCACATCGGAATGGGGCACCAGCCGCCGCCATGCCGGTGAACTGCTTGCCGATGCTCTGAACAGCCGGGTCCCACAGATCTTTGATGTGTTCAAGGATGCCGACGGCGAACGCCGGGTTCTCAATGTCGTCGATACCGAGGCGGCGCGCGATAAGCTGCAGAGGATCAAGCAGGCATTTCAGGACTGGGTCTGGACGGACCCCGATCGCACCGACCGGCTGGCGCGGGACTATAACGATCGGTTCAACAATATCGCGCCGCGCAAATTCGACGGTTCCCATCTCAAACTTCCGGGCGCTTGCTGCGCGCTTGCTCTCTATGGGCACCAGAAACGCGGTATCTGGCGGATTATCGCCGATGGCTCGACCTATCTCGCGCATGCTGTCGGCGCCGGCAAGACGATGACCATGGCGGCCGCCATCATGGAACAGCGCCGGCTCGGTCTGATCGCCAAGGCGATGCTCGTTGTTCCTGGCCACTGCCTGGTACAGGCCGCCCGCGAGTTCCTGGCGCTCTATCCTAACGCGAGGATCCTTGTCGCCGACGAGACCAATTTTACAAAGGACAAGCGCGCCCGTTTCCTGTCGCGCGCGGTGACCGCCACGTGGGACGCGATCATCATCACCCATTCCGCTTTCCGCTTCATCGCGGTTCCCTCAACCTTTGAACAGGCGATGATCCAGGATGAGTTGCAGCTCTATGAGGATCTGCTGATCAAAGTCGACAGCGAGGATCGCGTCTCACGCAAGCGCCTCGAACGGCTCAAGGAAGGTTTGCAAGAGCGTCTGGAGGGACTCGCCACTCGCAAGGACGATCTGCTGACGATTTCGGAAATCGGCGTCGACCAGATTGTCGTCGACGAGGCGCAGGAATTCCGAAAACTGTCCTTCGCCACCAATATGTCGACGCTGAAGGGCATCGATCCGAACGGCTCGCAGCGTGCCTGGGATCTCTATGTGAAGTCCCGCTATATCGAGACGAAGAATCCCGGCCGGTCCCTGGTGCTGGCCTCGGGTACCCCGATCACCAACACGCTCGGCGAGATGTTTTCGATCCAGCGCCTGCTCGGTCACGAGGCACTTGCCGAGCGAGGACTGCACGAATTCGATGCCTGGGCCTCGTGCTTCGGTGATACGACGACCGAACTCGAAATCCAGCCATCCGGCAAATACAAGCCGGTCAGCCGATTTGCCTCCTTCGTCAACGTGCCAGAACTGATTGCGATGTTCCGGTCGTTTGCCGATGTCGTGATGCCAGAGGATCTCCGGCAATATGTGAAGGTGCCCAACATCTCGACCGGGCGGCGGCAGATCCTGACGGCCAAGCCGACCGCCCTGTTCAAGACCTATCAGCAGATGCTGGACGCGCGCATCAAGACAATCGAGAACCGTGAGGGGTCGGCCAAGCCGGGCGACGATATTCTGCTCTCCGTCATTACGGATGGTCGCCACGCGGCGATCGACCTGCGTTTCGTCATACCGGCGGCCGAGAACGAGGCAGGTAACAAACTCAATCTGCTCATCCGCAATGCCTACAGGATCTGGAAGGAAACTGGTGAAGCGACCTATCGTCGTCCCGATGGCAAGGACTTCGAGCTGCCAGGCGCCGCGCAGATGATTTTTTCCGATCTCGGCACGCTCAACGTCGAAAAGACCCGTGGCTTCTCGGCCTATCGCTTCATCCGCAACGAACTGGTCCGGCTCGGCGTGCCGGCATCACAGATCGCCTTCATGCAGGACTACAAGAAGACCGAAGCCAAGCAACGGTTGTTCGGCGATGTCCGCGCCGGCAAGGTCCGTTTCCTGATCGGTTCATCCGAGACCATGGGCACGGGGGTCAACGCCCAGCTTCGCCTGAAGGCTCTCCACCACCTCGACGTGCCATGGCTGCCGTCGCAGATCGAGCAGCGTGAGGGCCGGATCGTGCGTCAGGGCAACCAGCATGACGAGGTCGATATCTTCGCCTATGCCACCGAGGGCTCGCTCGACGCCTCCATGTGGCAGAACAACGAGCGCAAAGCTCGGTTCATCGCCGCCGCGCTCTCCGGCGACACCTCAATCCGGCGGCTGGAGGACGTCGGTGAAGGCGCGGCAAACCAGTTTGCGATGGCCAAGGCCATTGCGTCAGGCGACGAACGGCTGATGCAGAAGGCGGGGTTGGAGGCCGATATTGCCAGGCTTGAACGATTGAGGGCCGCCCACGAGGACGACCAATATGCTGTCCGTCGGCAGATGCGGGATGCAGAGCGTGAGATGGAGGTATCAACCCGGCGTATCGCCGAGATCGGCCAGGATATCGGGCGTCTCAGGCCGACGACTGGCGATGCCTTCACCATGACGGTGCTCGGTCAGGACCATACCGAGCGCAAGGAGGCCGGTCGCGCGCTGATGAAGGAGATATTGACGCTGCTTCAGCTGCAGCAGGAGTGCGAGGTGCATCTGGCGACGATCGGTGGCTTCGATCTGGTTTATGAGGGCGAGCGCTTTGGCAAAGGGGATGGCTATCGCTTCGAGACCCTCCTCCAGCGCACCGGCGCCGACTATGAGATCGACTTGGCAATTACGGTCACGCCGCTTGGCGCTATTTCTCGTCTGGAGCATGCGCTCGATGGCTTTGACGACGAGCAGCGTCAGTATCGGCGGCGGCTGGAGGAAGCCGAACGCCGTCTGGCCTCTTACCGGTCGCGTGACGGCGGTGTTTTCGCGTTTGCCAATGATCTGAAGGAAAAGCGACTAAAGCTTAGGGCAATCGAGGCCCGGCTGGCGGAGGATCTGGACGACGAGACCAACGCAGCCGCCGCATAGCTGCATTGCACAATAAATGTTTTCCGTCTGGTCAAAATTCAGGCATAAGGCCTGCAGCTGATGCACATGACGGTCACCTCCCAGTTCCGTCGCAGCAGCTGTTCCCCTCTGGAGGTTCAAGATCTCCACACTTCATGGGCCGCGGTCTTCCGTCGGCCCTTTCTTTTTGCCCCAGATCGCCGTTGCACTTTCCGTCTGCATGTCAGCTCCGAGATCGAGCGGCCAACAGTGCGAACGCGATTAAAACCACGGCAGCAATCGCAAAGTGCCCGCTCGCGGACGCCTCCATACCCAGGAGCTTTATTGACAGATAGTCGATCGGGTTGTTCATGGCGCACCTTGCAGCAAAGAAATCAGCGCTGCCTTGCTGCCGCACATCGCCCGAAGGGGCCTTTCATTCAAGAAATGGCATTTCTTGCCCAAAAGCTCGGACTTTGAAGAGGCTTCAAGAGGGGTTTGAGGCCACTTCAAACCGGCTTTGAAAGAAACTTGGGATTTTATCGCCGGCCGCTGAAATATTTTTCCAACTCACGTGCATCGGTTTGAAAGTAACCTGAAATGGGAGGAAAGGGAGACAGAAAACAGGAAATTGCCTATCGCCGATCGGTCCTCCTGCCGTCGCTATCGCTCAACCGCCGCCTGCGCCATCCCGGCCACTCGTCCTTCGCTGGGCTTTAAGCCCAGCTTGTCCAGCGTAGCAGGGATGCTCGGCCGCAGTTGCAGCAGTCCGGCCGCTCGGCGGTCCGGGAGGTGTCTTCGAAGAAATGAAGACAGGAAGGGCTGGCAAGGCGCCGGTCCGGAACCCTCCAGACAAGGACAAATCCCATGCAGATCATGAAGGTTGACCCGCGCGCACTCAAGGAAAATCCTGACCGGATGCGCCAGACGAAGTCGTCGCCGCAGGCCGATGCGCTGATGCTCGCTACCATCAAGGCCGTCGGTATCGTCCAGCCGCCTGTCGTCGCGCCCGAAGGCGATGGTGGCAACGGCTACATCATCGACGCGGGCCATCGCCGCGTCCGGCTCGCCATTGCCGCCGGCCTCGAAGAAATTGAAATTCTGGTTGTCGATGCGGCCAACGACAACGGCGCGATGCGCTCCATGGTCGAAAATAGCGTTCGTGAAGCCCTTAACCCGGTCGACCAATGGCGCGGAATCGAGCGGCTCGTAGCCCTCGGCTGGACCGAGGAAGCGATCGCCGTCGCTCTCGCCCTTCCCGTCCGCCAGATCCGCAAGCTGCGCCTGCTCGCCAACGTCCTGCCGGCCATGCTCGAACAGATGGCCCTGGGCGATATGCCGTCCGAACAGCAGTTGCGCGTCATCGCGGCTGCCGGCCAGGTCGACCAGAAGGAGGTCTGGAAAGCTCACAAGCCGAAGAAGGGGGACACGGCGCCTTGGTGGCAGATCGCCAACGCCCTGACCAAGAAGCGCATGTATGCCAAAGATGCGAGCTTTGGAGATGATCTCGCTCAGGCCTACGGTATTGAATGGGTCGAGGATCTATTCGCGCCAGCCGACCAGGATGGTCGCTATACCACGAACGTCGAAGGGTTCCTCGGTGCCCAGCATGAATGGATGACGAACAATCTGCCGAAGAAGGGTGCGATCGTCGAGGTCAACAGCTGGGGCCAGCCGGAAATTCCGAAGAAGGCGTCTCAAGTCTACGGCAAGCCGTCCAAGTTCGACCACGCTGCGATGTACCTCGATCGCGATGGCAAAGTGCAGACTATCCATTATCGCATGCCCGAGGTGGCGAAGCCAATGAGCAGTGCTGGTGACGGCTCTGTCGGTGGCGGTGATGACGCCAACGTCACACCGAAGGTCCGGCCCGATGTGACCCAGAAGGGCCACGACATGATCGGCGATTTCCGCACGGATGCGCTCCACGATGCGCTCGGTCGCGCGCCGATCGAGGACGACATGCTGATGGCGCTGATGGTGCTGGCCTTCGCGGGACAGAACGTCCGCGTCGACTCCGGTGCGGGTGGCACCTTCTATGGCGGCAAGCGTTTCTCGCGACATGCGGTCGGCTTGTTCGATGAGCATGGCAAGCTCGCCTTCGATCAGGACACGCTACGGGTTGCCGTTCGCTCGGTCCTCATCGATGTTCTGTCGTGCCGCCGAGGCATATCGAACAGCGGCATGGTCGCGCGCATCGCAGGCGATGCGATCGGCGCCGACGAGTTCCTTCCCAACATGGGTTCGGAGGACTTCCTGTTGTGCCTGTCGCGTCAGGCGCTGGAAGCGTCTTGCGCCGAGACATCGATTCAGCCACGGCAAAAGGTCCGGGAAACCCGCGCAGCGCTCGTCGAGCATTTCGCGAGCAAACGCTTCGTCCATCCTTCCGGTCGCTTCGCTCCGGCGGCTGACGAGCTGCTCGACTGGATTCGTGCAGGTGCTACCGCTGACGTCATCGGTACGGGCTCCCAGGATGACGAAGACGGCAATGTTGGCACCTCGGCTAAAGAGCATGAGGGGCCGGTCGAAGAGGATGTCGATCAGTACGATCCGCACGACGCTGACGGCGCAGCCAACGAAGAGAACGACCAGGACTTCGACCAGAGGGCAGCAGCATGACCGCGACTGTCCAGTCGAAAGTCGCCGCATCCACCCCCGATCTTTCGGGGGTGGAGTTCGCCACCAGCGCTGACGGAATGCTGGTCGCCCGCGTTGATGACCTTGTCCTTGCCATGGTCAGAGCGCCTAGCGGTTTCGCATTCCTTGCGAGCGCCGTCTTCGTTCGCCGGCCGCTGGTTGAGCTGACGCGCGGCGATTTCATCGGACACGACGGCCGGGTGGCCGACGAGGCCGAGTTTCGAGCGCGTGTCGCCGAAACGGCTGGCCACAAACGTGACCTCGCTGCGCTGAACCGCGTGCAGACGCGCATATCGGCGAGCACGCCCTGGGGCGGTTCGCAGATGTCGATCATCTATGCCGACGGCATCATCGCTCATAGCACGGCCGGCCACGGTGGTTTTCACCTCTCTGCCGACAGAAATGCAAAAATCCACCCGTTGCTGCGCAAAGACACCCCCTGGTACGAGGAGGATTGCGAATGGGCGATCGTGGCGCTCAGCTTTCCGGAGCTGTTCACTGCTCACGAGCGGGCCGCGGCGGAAAAGACCATTCGCAATACCTGGCCTGATGAATGGGAGGCGATCAACGGCGCAAAGCTGACCGAAGGCGAAAGCTGGATCAAGGATTGCCGCGCGTTTTATCAACGCCATGCGGCAGACTACGTCGTCACCTCGGCGATCTTCTCCGAGCATCACCCAGGTATGACCGAGGTCGTGGCGGTCGTCGGCGGCAACCGACGAACTGACGACGATGAGCGTCGCTTCCTGGTGCCGAGCGACGAGTATGCCGGGCGTGGTCGGTTCGGATTCGTCATAAATCCCGTCCGTCATGCCCAGTATCATGGGCCGTCCTCCTTCATCGGCTGGCGAGGTCGGGAGGATGGGTCATGATCGACATCCTCGCTCTAAAGCCGCTGGACAAGGCAATAGGCGCCCGGCGTGAGACCCTGCAGCATCTCAATTGTCTGACCCGGCAGATTGCAGCGCGCGCCGGGCGGCAGACGATCACGGTGAAGGTCCGGAGCCGGGCGTGCCGTCGGTCTGGTCTCCGTCTTTACCATCAGGAGCTGGCCGATCGCCTGGCTTTCGATCGGTGGGGCGAACTCGACACGCTCGCATCAAGGCTGGTGGTGCACGCGCAGATCATCGACGCGCTCAAGCATTGCGGTGATGCGCCTTTTTCGTCGGTGGCGGGGTAGGTGGACCTCGAATGGGCTGTGCGCTGGATGGCATCTGGTCATCTTGTAGCCACGACATCTCCCAGGGTGGCGGGCTTGCCCATATCGTCCCTCGTGGGCGTGCATCTGATATCGAACCCGTGCCGGACTGCCCTTCTTTTCGTTGCGGTCTGAACCGGCGGCCGGTCGTTTCAAGGCCGCTGGCGCGCCGCAGAGCGGCCGATCCAACCTCTCGGCGCGAGGCCAGGCCCGCGGTCTGCTCAGGTCAAGCCCTGCTGGCCCGCAAACCTGTCCTGCTGGTTCAGTCGGATCGGACCTGTGAAGCCGCCCGTCCTTTGCCGGTTCTTGAGTGCCCGCATCGAAGGGCAGACCGGCACGGGCCGGAACCGCTTCGGCAGCCACGGAAGGAACAGACATGGCCAAGCCCGCCACCCCTAATCGCTCCACCGCCCGAACGGCGCAATCACGCCGCGGGACCACCCTCGAAATGGTCCGCCTCTCCTGCCCCGACGCCGTCCAGGCGCACAAGATCGCCGAAAGCTTCGGCACGGCCATCATCGACAGCGATGGCATCCGCAGCCTGCATGAGCGGCTGATCGTCGAGACCGCCGAAAGCCTTTCCGAAGGACTGGGCGAGAGAGCGATGCAGATCCACCTGCAGCGCATTGTCGGAGCCTTCGTCGGATCCGCGCATGGCGCTGGACAGTTTTACTCCCGCGCGGTTACCGAGGCGCGTGACGCGACCGCCAAGGCAGCCAATGATCCCCGCGACGAGGATCTCGACGGTCCGGTCGGCTATGACAGCGCCGCCCAGCGCAAACGGGAATTCGCAGCCGACATGGGTGTCCAGTCCCATGCGCTGCGGATGGCGGCCGAGGGAGCAGTGGCCGCCTACGAACAGGTTGTCGGCGAAACCTGGAAGCCCTTCGACCGGCCGGTCGAGAACCCCGGCGCATCCCTCGATCGAAAGGCGGCCGAGGCTCAGATGGCGGCCTTCGGTTGATGCCGCTGGCGGGGGTAACCCCGCCCTTTCTTCTTGATCAGAGGCTGGCGCCCGACTGCGCCGGCCTTTTTTGTGTCGAGAGGGAAAGCTGGAGACGTGCCCGTCGCGTCCCGTCCCGCTCGGCGGTCCTGCATGAGCCGGGCGCCCAAGCAACGGCTTTGCCGTCCTCCACGCTGTTGCGGCCGTTCCGGTGCATGGGCTCGGCCTCCGGCTCCTGGCGTCGGACCTCCGTGACGGACCGCGACAGGCGCGGTCTTGAGAAAAGGAGAAGGAAGTCATGATCAGGAAAACGGAAACCGATCGCGTCGACATCTACACGCGGATTACTGAGCGGATCGTCGAGGATCTCGGACAGGGCGTGCGCCCCTGGATCAAGCCGTGGAGCGCCGCCAACACCGGTGGTCCTGTTACCCGGCCGGTGCGCCATAACGGCCTGCCCTACTCCGGTATGAACGTGCTCCTGCTGTGGTCGGAGCAGCTGTCGCGCGGCTTCTCCTCTTCGATGTGGATGACATTCAAGCAGGCGCTGGAACTGGGCGGAGCAGTCCGCAAGGGTGAAACAGGCTCGACGGTGGTCTTCGCCAGTCGGTTCACCAAATCCGTGGCCGACGGGAGCGGCAACGATGTGGATCGGGAAATCCCGTTCCTGAAGGCATATTCGGTGTTCAATATCGAGCAGATCGATGGCCTGCCTGACACCTATTATGCCCCGCCGGCCAAGGTGCGGGATCCCGTCGAGCGCATCGAGAGCGCCGATCGCTTCTTCAAAGCGACGGGCGCAGTCATCCGGCACGGCGGCAATCAGGCTTACTACTCACCTGTCATGGACTATATCCAGATGCCGCCCTTTGAGGCGTTCCGCGATGCTGCCGGTTACGCGGCCGTCCTCAGCCATGAGGCGACGCACTGGACGGCGGCGGAACATCGCGTCGACCGTGACCTGTCGCGCTATGCAAAGGACAGGACGGAACGAGCCCGTGAAGAGCTCATCGCCTTATCTTGACAGTCTGCACCGACTCTCAGCCTCATGCTTAGGTTGATGCACACGCTGACGGAGGCGCTTTCCAGGCCGGACGCAGCGCTTCCCAAATAGCTGGCGGAGGCCGGCCTGGAGAGTGCCGGCCGAGTTGAACTCCTTCGTTGATGCTGGCTCCCCGGATGGGGGTCCGGGGGAAGGTTGAACAACTTGTGGACAATGTAACGACGGTTTCGAACATCTCCATTCAGGAGCGCCGATCAACGGATGGGCTTGATGCCCATGTTCCGATGATCCTGCGGGACGGCAAGCTTTACGATCCCGATCTTGATCGTTTCTTTCTGGACCTCCCCCTCGACGGCGTGCGCTCCCGCCACTCTCTCCGTGCCTATGGTTATGACGTCCTGGTCTGGGTCCGTTTTCTTTCGGAAGCCTGCGGCAAGACGGTATGGCAACCTGACCGACACGATGTTCTCGCCTATCATCGAGTTCGCCGCCGGGCTGAAGCTGGGAAGCGTGACGTGCTCCCCGATTTTGGGCCACCGGGAGCTGGAATTTTCCGGGGTTATGGCTCAGGTCAGCGGTGGTGCCGATGAGCCCTTCATGAGCGA
>NZ_FTMR01000030.1:0-10927 GCF_900156005.1 Rhizobium sp. RU35A
AGCGGGAATTCTCGACACGGTTTTGACGGAAGAAGGGACGCCGCAGGAGGCTTAGCATAGCGCCGCGAAGCGGAAGCCGGGACCGACTTCCCCCGGCAAAACCGTTCCGTGCTTCTACAGCCTGGGCGTTGCGTTGATGATGTAGTGGGCGATCTGAAACAGCCGCTCAACAGTCGCAGCCAGGCTTCAGTTCATCTGGGACAGCTCGCATCTGGCCGTTTCGCGCCAATAGGCGACATTGTGCCTGCCGCAAAACTCCCTATTCTGCGACGTCGCAAAAGTCAGGAAAACAAGTGTCGCATTAATTGGGATTTTCGCGAAAGCCACGGCGGAAAGCCAAGTCCAAGGGGCAATGTTTTTAATATCGCACTCTGCGCCCGCCGTCCGATCTCGATTGTGCCCATGATTGATCTCCGGGCCTATTCGCGTTGGCTGACGGAAACCTGAGTTTCAGCCTATATTCGCCGTTTCGATCGGTGAGCCGGCATACTAAAAGGGGGCTTTGCTGTAAAAACAGCCGCAATGGTGCGGAAATTGGCGATCCCACCTGTCTGGCAGGAAATTACCCCACGTGGGGGCATAATCCTACCATTAAAGGAGCGCGTATCTTGTAACGCAATACGGGGATACAGCACAATTAGCGTATGTACGGGTACCCCCTCCAATTTCCATACCCCAAATAGCCCGTAGCATTGAATGCCGGTATTGGCCCGCGTATCTTCTTTGCATGAAGGAGATTTAAACGATGAGCGCCAAGACTACTGAAGCAGAAGTGATCGACTTTCCCAAGCCAGCTGCCCGCAAACCGTCCTCGACGGAGCGTATCTGGGGCAAAGCCATTTATAGTCATGGCTATGCCGGCATTCCCTCTATCCTGATCCAGGCGCAGCGCCGCCTTGGTATCAACTCCATGCAGATGAATATCATCATTCAGCTGCTGGATTACTGGCATGAGCCGTCCCGCAAGCCGTTTCCTGCGAAGAAGGAACTGGCAAAGCGGATGGATGTCACCGAAAAGACCATCCAGAACAATATTCGGGCCCTCGAAAAGGCCGGCTATATTCAGCGTGAGATGCGCAAGACGGCTGCAGGGGACTGGAATAGCAACATCTACCACCTCGACGGCCTGATTGCGAAAGTGCAGGCCCTGGAGCCTGAATTCGCGGCCGAGAAGAAGCAGCGCAAGGAGGCCAAGGCCGCCCTGCAGACGCCGAAGGGCCTCAAGTGAGGCAGGCAAAAAATTACCCCGGCCGCATGCCTAGGGCAGAGACGGTACCGGGGTGTACAAATACCAATGTAAAGCAGGTGAGGAAAAAATGCAAGAGGAGGTAGGTAAGCCGGTTTCCTATGAAGCGCTTGAGATGGCGCTCTCCCTGGAGCGGTTCGGACGCTATATGGATTGGGCAAAGGACGACCGTACCCGCGCTATCGAGCTATATACACTCAACACCCTGATTTCGGAAAGCCTTTATACGCCGCTCCAGATGCTAGAAGTGGCCCTGCGGAATCGCATTCATGTAGTCATGACCGAGGCCGTCAATGAAAGCTGGTTCCATGAAACAGGTCAGCTGCTGGGTGAATGGCAGCCCGATCAGCTCGCCAAGGCTATCCATGACATCGAGGAGGACAGGAAGGAGCCCACCCCCGGCCGCATCGTCGCCGCGCTGACTTTCAGTTTCTGGACCGCCATGTTCGGCAAGGATTATGAGACGCTGTGGCAAACGACGCTGCACAAGATCGGCCGCAAGCCGGATGGGAAGGGGCTGCGAAGGAAGGATTTTTCAGGCCCCCTTGCGCAGATCCGCAGTCTGCGAAACCGTATTGCGCATCATGAGCCGATCATCATGTGGAATCTGCCCAAGCGTTACGAAAGCATGCTGGAAATGACCAGCTGGCTTTCACCCCCTGCCGCTGAATGGTGTCAGGCGCACTGCCGCTTCCTTGACGTGTATCCGCACGCGCCGATCGAGCTATATCAGCCACCCAAGGAAAAGAAGGATCAACAGGCGGTTGCGCATGAACAGCCGCGCGAGGAACCGTCAGGTGTCGAGCATGTCCCAGTCGTCGCCAGTGACCCAACGCAGGGCGGATAGTTTTCCGTTGATCATCCCCCACTCGAAATCGCTCCACGGGCCTAGATTGTCGATTCCGACCTCATCTTCCGTTCTTTTCGCGGCCGCAAGCGCGCCCGCCCATATCGTGTCGAGCGTCTGATCCTGCCGATAGGGTGACCGGGAATATTCGGATTCCGGCACCACATGATGCGTGCAGTCCTCAATTTCCGTCCGGAGGTTCCAGTGCCGGTTATACCAGACCTGGCGGAACAGCAGGTGCTCGGCCTCAAGGATCTCCGACAGTCTCCGGAACTGCGGCGAGTAATTGAATTCAGCGTCATGATCTTCGAGCAGATCCGGATCGACATCCTTCAGCGTATCGAGCAGCGAAACCCAGTAGCGGGATTTCGGCGGCAGAAAGAGCGGCACCAGATCCGGGTGCGGTAGCCGACGATCGCCGTTCGGGTCGCTGAAGTCCTTGATGTTATGGGTGACAAATCCGAAGCGCGCGCCGTCCCGTTCGGTCCCAGGCCGGATCGCGTCGAACCCTTCCTAACCGGCGAGATTGGGCGGGGGCAAGTTTCTTCGCAGAGCAGCGAGAAGCAGGTCTAGATCCCGCTTGGCAGCCGCCGCCAGCATGAGGTTGTCCGCAACCTCATGCTGGCGGAGAGGACTTCCGTCTCCTCCCAACCTCGGCACATGGCATCCTCTACCAGGTCCTGCAAAACAGTCTCCACCGCCATCTGACACGCGATGTAGCGGCTTTCGTCCTTTTCGGGTGGCGCTTTTGGAAAGTCGGTCATCTTCCAGCAAATATGCTTCCTGCTGGCGGTTGGAAGGCCCCGGGTTCGGGATCACGACGGATAGGCCGCTCCCTGCAGGGCAGGGTGCGGCCGTAACTCACTGAGGCTTGTTGTCGTTTCCGGCCTTGCTGTTGAGCTCGACTTGATAGCTGAACTCGACCTTGGCGATGAGCGGAAGCATCACGGCGATGGAGAACCGAAGTTGGCCTTTGCGGGACGGCTCACTGAGGCTTGTTGTCGTTTCCGGCTAGGAGCATCGACGCGAGCTCAACCACCGCTGCAGCATCACAGCGATGGAGATCCGACCTGGCGGCCGGATCACGATTTGCCGGTCGAAGGCAAAGACGACGGCCGGGGCTACGAAGGCCGCGTTTTCAGGCCGCTCCTTAGTGGCCGTACGTAATCTATTGCTGCGCACGACACGTCAGGCCCCGCCTTAGCGTGCAACCCTAAAGGGTTCTCCTCTCCGCTTCGCTCCATTGCGATCGCTACGCGATGCACTCGGCGGTTCAAGCCGTATTCGAGCTTCGCGATTACGCACAACCACTAAGGAGGAACCTCTGATGAAAACGCTCGTAACCTTCTGCCAGAAAACCGGCCGTCGCCTTCGCCAGTTCATCAACCGGCAAATCGCGAAGTTGTCCCGTTTGCGGGGCGCGTCCGTCGTGAGGGGGAAGGGGAGTTTGAGGGGAGGGGCCGAAGGGGGCTCCCCTCATTGCGGTTGGGTGCCGCTCGACGCGGCGCTCAAGCGCTCCTAAGCCAGGGCGGCCTCGCGCTTGCGCACCAGAAACCGCTTCAGGCTCCATCCGGCTCCCAAGATGTAGGGTAGCCGCCCCAGAGAGTAGTGCCCGCAATTCAGCCGCAGCACGCCCACTCTGGCTCCGGCATTCTGCAGCCGCCCTAGCAGGCGTTCTGACAGGTCCGGCAAAACAACCGTGTCCCTCGATGCTAGGACGACATGAAGTTCGAGGCCTGGCCGCGCCAGCCTGTCTGCATGGTTTTCAAGATTGAGTGATGCCCACGCTCGTTGCAGCTGAGCAAGCGTAAGATGCGGCTCGAGGCTCTTCCGGATCGATCGGGTTGCGCGCCCAGTCCAAACCATTTCGGCGAGGCTTCCTGCCGTGAGGAAGAGCGACGCCCGAGAAACGGCGGTTTCATGCGCCGCGACCAGTCCGGCTATCCAGGAACCAAGACTCATCCCGAGGACGGAAACATCCCGATACCCCTCGCGCTTCAGCCAGCAGATAAGCTTGCGCCCGTCCCATACAGCCTGTCTGACGGCCTGCACCGTTCGGCCGAGATTGGCGCTGAGCATGTAATCGGCATAGAGCGAGCCCGGGCGCTTGCGCTCCAAGTGGTAAGGCATGGCGATCTCGATCACTGTGACCCCTTGCCAGGAGAGGAACCCGGCAATCTGCCGGTTCCGACTTTCGGCGTTCCAGTGATGGAAGATCACCACCGCCTGATCGCGTTTTCCGCTCTCCGTGATCCTGGCCCACACGATGTTGTTTTCAGCAACATCGGTTGAAACGTCCGAAGGGAACGTCAGCCAGCCATCCCTCAGCTCAAAGCTATGATCGCTCGCATCAGGCAGCTCAAAAAAGCCCGGATCAACGGCGGACTTTTCCGCGAGAACGCAAAACCCCTCTAGCGTTTCAGCCGCCCCCATGCCGGGAAATGCACGATCGGCGTCCAGAATGAGGTCCGTGGTCTTCTTGGCCTCTTCGCCGCGTTGGGCTCGGCCCTCGTCCCAACGATCCAGCCAATTATGAAACATGGCTGTCGCCTCTGATCTCACGGGCACACCAAGCTGACTCAAATGCCGGATCGAATAGACCATAGCTCGCAATGAGCGCGGTAACGATCAGCAAAACAGAGAAACCATCGAACGCGTCGATCAACATGTATGAGACGAAAAGCAAACCGATCACCGCAGACATCTTCCACAAGGGGGAACGAAGCCGCCGATCATCCCCCAAGCGGATTGCTCCATACACAAAGACGCTGCAGGTCGAAAGCACGACGAGCAAGCTGCTGTAGTGTGTGGGCATGATGTAATCGAAGGTCCTATCTCCATCGTCGTAATCTGCCAGCGCAGCCCAGACATCGCGGATCAGCCATGTCACGAAATCCGGGCCCTGCGATGCGAGATAGGCACTTTGTGCCTTCATGCAGATGGCAGCAAGGACGACGAGCACGGAACATCTGAAGACCCCGCGCATGATGCGCAGACCGATTTCACTGGTGTCCGGCCAGCCTCTCTGCTCGCCAAGGAGTTCAGTTCCGCGTTTAAGCTTCCATAGATCATGGATGATCGTATGCAGCAGGATCAGGCCGGCGAACAGCAGGTAGAAGCTTGTGGACATGTAGAGATAGGCAAGGGCGGTAAATACGATTGCCGCCGGCGTCGATAGGATATCCGGCCTGATGATACCGATCGTCCCCCAGCTTGGGGCAAAATCCTGCGCTTGCTCAAGCAGAGGGATAAGCTGCACGCCGATCCATTGCACCACGCCCGCGAATAATATGCAGATCAGGAAAACTGCCCAATAGGTCTGTGAGTTGGCCTGCAAATTTAGCGTCCAGGCGTCGCCGCTTCTTACACGATCAGCCTCCGCCAGTAACCTGAGCCGGCCATCATGCTTCCAGAAACCCAGAAGCTCGATAACGACGGCGAAAAACAGTGGCAACAGCACCATGAACAGGAAGGTCCAGTTCGGTGCCCAGAGGAAGCCAACCTGCTTCTCGATACCATCCGCGCGCACATAGGTGATGCTGTGGATCCCCAAAATGTAAGAGAGGAATCCGAGGGCGGACGAACCGGCGAAGATCCAGGCCGGCAAGTTCAGATGTGATCCGTGCGAGAAAATCGCCTCGGTCTTGATTGCCAAACCCCTTGGCCGCTCCGCTGGCATGGTTTGAAGGTCCACCGAGACGACGGGCGTTAGCGGAACCTGGTTTTTTTCTGGCGCTGACGTGTCAGGCACACGCAGGGCAGTCGCAGTCGAGCCGCTGGTCTTCTTTTGATCTCGCCGCCTGGCGGTCAGACGCGTTTGGGCCGAGCTGAGCTCATTCAGCCAATCATTCGTCGCCTCGCGATCGTCGCAACCGAAGATGCGTGCCAGCCAGCGAATGTTGGCCGGACTGATGCCTTTGTCATTCTCCTGAAACCAGAGCTGGACGGTCCGAAGATCCACTCCGACACGGTTGGCGTCGATCTTTGAGATGGCATCCGCCAGTAGCTCCGGCGTCCACGGGCCTTGGGGAAAACCGTCTTCACCCAAGGGGCGTCCGGCACCCGCAGCAGCCATTTTCTTGAACAGTTCCTTGAAATCGCTTCCATCCGCCGGCGGTGGAACAAAAATCTTACCGTTTTTTTCCAATGACTTACAGCCCAAGATTTCGTCTTGTTTCGTATCCTATCGTGCGTTGTGGACGATTTGATGGTCTGAGACGATCCCCAATGCAACTAGATCGGTGAGGCATCCGCCATGCTACTGTCGTCATCCAGTTCGCGTTCGTCCCGTGAAGCAATTGCCGCTCGATGCACCAAAACGGCTCCGGCATTGTCCACGTCCAGGAGAGTGGTAACGGAGATCGCAGCTGGTGCGACAGGAGAAAAACCCTCGCTTCATGAGCTGATCGATCAGCATTCAGCGGCAGTTCAAGGGGGAAAAAAGGCGAAGGAGAGCCGCCAGGCAATCATCAATTATGAGCCAAAAGGCGACGGTGAAGCATATCTGAAGCTGACCTATCTGGCCGGTTATCTGATCGCGACCAGGAGCTCATTATCGATCCAAGAGCTGAAGTCGATTTCTGAGAACTCTGGCGCTCGTGGACGCCCCTGACGTTCCGATCCCGGCCTCGCTTCAGCGGCAGCAATCGGGCGGGAGGGGAGCCGAGGGGAGGGGCACGGGCTCCCTTCGGGCGGACCGCAGCCCGCTCGATGCGGCCAGGTTCGCAACTGCCAAAATGGCTACGGGGCCAGTTCTTCCGAACCAGCCCCGCAGCAAAGCATCCAACAATTGTCAGCGTACCAATCCTAGCCGCTCGCCAAGGCTTGGCAGCGTCGGCGTTCCCGCTTCCTTTGTCATGGCGACGATGGCCTTCTGTGACAGCCCTTCGATCTCATAGCCAAAACGGCGCGCGCTCTCGATGATCGATTCAAGGCTTGGGTGCTGCTCAAGATGCGTCCCGAACCATAGGGCATATTCGTCGGTTTCCTCATCGGGAAACGCCTGCAGAAAGAAGGTGCGCAACGGCGGATCATAGCCGATTACGGCGTTCTCGTCGGTCTCTTCGTCGGTTTTCACGGTCACGGTGTAGCGGCTCAATGGTGTCCCTCCTGATGTCGGGCCGCATCGAAATGCGGCCCAGGTCCTATTTGAACAGCGGCATTGACCGCTTATTGGTCAGGCTGGCGCGGTCGGTCTCAAAGCGGTAGCCGTCCCAATCCTTCCACGCTTCCCAACCTGTCGCGGTGGCGCGTCCATACCAGACGCGCACCTTGATCTTATTGTTTCTAAGGTCCTCGACAACCTCAACCGTGTGGCTCCCGCCTAAACCGGAGGGCGTGTCGAAGACCTCAACGCTTCGGCGCTGGCCGTTGCTTTTCATGCTTCGCCTCCTACAGCCGGAAATGGGCAACCAAGCCCTGATTGGCTCGGTGGCTTGCCAGTGCATAGGCGCACGCCTGCGCCAGAAGGTCGGGATTCGCTGTCATGCCCGACTTCGCGCGTCCCTTGATGTCGGCTTTCAAGTCGTCATCGCTGGTCCCAACGTGCATGTTTCCGACAATCCAGCGCAATTGCGCATAGGGGATCTCGTCAACGCGCCGAACAGGCAGGGCCGAAATCAGGCCCATGCGCTGACTGGCCGCCTCTCCGGCCTCACTTGCCTCCTTCTTGGTCGGGAAATAGGCTTTCACCAGTTGGCGGCGCTGCGCGTCGGCGGCGCTCACGAAAGCGTTCGAGCCGTCTTCTTGGGTGTATAGGCTCCAGTCGGCGGCACTGCCGCCGAACATGGCATCGCCTCGGCCGGAAAACTCCATGACTGTAAAAATTTGCTCATTCATGTGGGGATCCTCTGCTCTTCCGGGGCTGATCAAGCGGCGCTGTCGCCGCTGATCGATTTCAAGACACGACTTGCCGCATAGCGTCCGGCCGCGTTCAAGTTGCGCTGCCACGCTCCTTGCGATGGGGACCAGCGGAACCCGTGAGATTTCAGGGTGCGCCGCGTCTGTTCGTCCGGCTTGCCGGGAAACAGCAACTGAATGCGGGCCATGTCGGCATTTTCCTTGACCGTGACGGCTCCTGCCTCCGTCTCGACGTCCTCGGCGCGGTCGCCGCGCTTCTTCATCGCAGCAAGCGAAGCGAGGCGGGTTTGCATGCGGCGCAGTTCGGCGCGGGTGTTGGTGGTGGAAAAGCCGCGTCGGTTCTGCCACGGGGCAAGGGTAACGCCACGCGATGCCCTCTCCTCGTCCATGCCGGTTTCGGCCACCACACGGGCCAGAATGTCGGCTTCGCTCGCCTGATCCTTCTCCATCCGGCGAATGATGACATTCGCCCGTTTCATCCGGTCGATGGACAGTGCCAGGTCTTCGATCCGCGAGGCGATGCGCTGCATGGCTGCCGGGTCACTGGCTCGGATCGGCTCGTCATCGCTCCCGTGGGGAAACGCCTTGCGCTTCACTGCTTTTTTCGCAGTCGCGATATGGGCTGAGATGTCAGCACGGCGGGCGTCTGAAACTCGCATCCGCTTTTCATTGCGGGCGACGGGAAAACGCGCAGGTCCGGTGATGAACCAGTTCATGCAACGGCCTTCCGCTGCCCAATACTTGGCGGTGATCTCGACATGACGGCGAGCAAAGGCCTCTAGTTCAGCATCTGGCAGGGGCAGTTTTGCTTGCTCCCACAGCTCCACCATGTAGGCGGCAAAGCCGTTCAGGCGCTCTGCCAGCCCTTCCAGTTCGGAAAGGGTGCGCCGCTCCGGAAAATGAGTAAGGGCATGGAAGCTATGTTCGACGTCGTTCGCCGCGATGGTCGCGGCAAAGGTTCCGGCGAGAATGGACAGGGTGCGGTCCTCGACAACAGCGATGATCATCGGACTACCCCCGCCATGACGGTTGGGTGAGTGCGGGTGATACGGGTCTGGAACCCGATCAAGGCGCCGCCCAGAATGACCCCATTGGGGGAATGCTCGTCTGCCTTGGCAAAGACCGGATCAAGAACCGGCTTGCAGACGTTCAGGCGGGCCGCTGCTTCCTCAATTCTGATCTGCGGCGGTAGGACATGCGCGCCGTCCAGGCTGGCAAGAACGATCTTTCCAGCCAATGGCTGCGGGTAGCCGTCAAAGACGGTGAAGGCGGTCAAGCCGTCCCGCAAACCCTCCTCATCGACGATAAGAACGTGGTTCGTGTCGAATGGCACCACCTCGACAAGCTGGCATCCAATCAGCCCGTAGGTCTGAGAGAATGCGCGAGGTGCTGCGACCTCTGCGGCTTGAATGGTCCCGGCTTCCGGGTCCAGCAGGTAAACGGTTGCGGTTGTGGTCATAGTTCTCACCCTTTCTCCAATTCCGCGAAGCGGTCTTCTCGTGCCCCTCGTGGGCAGGAGCCCCGCTCCTGTTCCCGAGTTCGCGCGGAGCAGCGGGGGAGAGGGTGGCAAGGGGATAAAAACGGAGGGGGTTCGCCCGCCCGAGGCAAAGCCGAAAGGGCGTCGTGTCAACGGCGCTCCTGCACAAAGCGCTGCCCCAAGGCTGCGCGAAGGAAGGACGGGGAGACCGTTTTTTCCCCTTGTGAGGGAGAGGGGGCAGCGCTCCTCTTTCCCTCATCAAAGAAACAGACAGGACGCCTCCGGCGTCACTGCTTTATCCTGGCCTAGGCTGGCAAACCGCTGATGCTGATTACTGTGAAGAGCAGTAGGGGAGGGGAAAGGCCGCCCCGATACGAGGCAGGGCGGCCTCCGTAGGCACGCGACAAGAAAGGGCTAGAGACTTGCCACGACCTGACTTGATCAACAGCCAATATGGGTCGATCGGGCGAGGCTGTAAATGTTCCGAACGGATTTTGCCTGCGATGAAACTGATTTGAGGCGAAGCCGCAGCGCAACCGATCGTCACCCGAATGGGCGGAGACAGTGTCTGCTGGCTCCGTGCCGAAGGCATAGAGCGGGGTCGCAAAGCGATGCGCCAAAGCAGCTATCCAGGGTAGACTTTCGAGGCACCATCTTTAATTGTCCCGGAGGAACAACGATGAAATTCCAGTGTGGTTGGTGGCAATGGCAGGTTTCGGACTCGAGCAGTGGGTAAGCTATCTCGGACTTGAACGCGTTGTAGACCCAGACAAAGATCATCCGGTTTATCGCAAGCCGCTCGACGGAAAGATCATCGATCTCAGGCAACTGGATCTGCTGGTCGCGCAAAGGCTGCGTGACCTGCGAACCGACAGACAACTTGCGCAAGCCAAAGTGGCCATGCTGCTAGGGATGAAGGAGGCAACCTACGCCCGCTACGAAAACGCCTCATCCTTGATGACCGTCGGACGCCTACTCCACGTTTTCGAAGTCCTGAATATCACCCCGGAAGAGTTCTTCGATCCTCTCGTCAACGAGCAGCCCTCTCACTCCAAAGCCGAGTCACGCGAAGCCCTGAGAGACCAGCTGATGGAGGAAACGGTCGACCACCTGAAAAAGCTCGACGATACGACCTTGAAGATGGTGCATGATCTTGTGCTTGCCATGGAGCCCCGGACGATCGAGAAGCAGAAAGGGAATGGCGCGGCGAAAGCCGCGCCATAACTTGCACTCAATGGGTTGGCTCTGGTTTCTACCGCGCGCCGGCCGCCATTGGCGAATAGCCGGCGCTCATGCGGCGTCCTTCCCCCCTTCTGGCGAAGGCACCGCTCGGATCGATCGGCGCCAGTCCGAGATCCGAGAAGGACAATGAAGAACATCGGAGCTTTCAGCATAGCGCCGCTCCTCCTTCAGGGGCGGGAAAGCGGGAATTCTCGACACGGTTTTGACGGAAGAAGGGACGCCGCAGGAGGCTTAGCATAGCGCCGCGAAGCGGAAG
>NZ_FTMR01000031.1:0-10151 GCF_900156005.1 Rhizobium sp. RU35A
GCGATCTTCCTGCCCTACCAGGGCCGGTGGATCACCGACAATTCGCGCCTGAAGCTGATGGAGAAAGGCCGCCAGATCGGGCTGTCCTGGTCGACGGCCTATGCCACCGTCTCGCGCACCTCGCTTACCTCGGCCCGGCACGATCAATGGGTGTCATCGCGCGACGACATCCAGGCGCGCCTCTTCCTCGAAGACTGCAAGCTGTGGTCCGGCAATCTCGACCTTGCCGCCCGTGACATGGGCGAAGTGGCGCTCGATCCGGACGGCAAGCACAGCGCCTATGTGCTGCGCTTTGCCAACGACAAGCGCATCCATTCAATGAGTTCGAACCCGGACGCGCAGGCGGGCAAGCGCGGCGGCCGTGTCCTCGACGAGTTCGCGCTTCATCCGGACCCGCGCAAACTCTGGTCGATCGCCTATCCCGGCATCACCTGGGGCGGCTCGATGGAGGTGATCTCCACCCATCGCGGCTCGCACAACTTCTTCAACCTGCTGGTCCGGGAATACCGGGAGGGCGGCAATCCGAAGAAGATCAGCCTGCACCGTGTCACGCTGGAAGACGCACTCAACGACGGCTTTCTGTTCAAGCTTCAGCAGTCCCTGCCAGACGACGACGAACGGCAGGAGATGACGGAGGCGGACTATTTCGACTGGGTGAAGAGCGGCTGCGCCGACGAGGAAAGCTTCCTTCAGGAATACATGTGCCAGCCGGCCGACGACGACACGGCCTTCCTCGAATATGACCTGATTGCCAATTGCGAGTATCCGGCCGGCTTTGACTGGCGCACCCTGGAAGGCCGCCAGCTCTATGCGGGCATCGACATCGGCCGCAAGAAGGACCTGACGGTTCTCTGGGTGGTCGAGAAGCTCGGCGACGTCCTTTACACCCGCCATGTCGAGGCGCTGCGCAACATGAGCAAGCCCGACCAGGAGAAGGTGTTGTGGCCGTGGATCGAGCGCTGCTATCGCACCTCGATCGACGCGACCGGCCTTGGCATCGGCTGGGCGGACGATGCACAGAAGAAGTTCGGCACCTATGCCGTGGAGCCCGTCACCTTCTCGGCCAAGGTCAAGGAGGCGCTCGCCTATCCGGTGCGCTCGCGCATGGAAGACCGGACGCTGCGCATCCCCTACGACAAGTACATCCGCGCCGACCTGCGCTCGGTGACCAAGCAGGTCACCGCCAGCGGCAATATCCGTTTCACGGCCGAACGCACGCCCGATGGACACGCCGACCATTTCTGGGCGCTGGCGCTTGCCATCGAAGCGGCGTCCGGCGCGAGCGGACCGACCGGCGCCGGCACGGCCGGCGGTGATCAGGAGAGGCAGACGAAGCTCGAGCAATTCCGTGGTGGCCTCATCAACCAGAACATTTTCGGCAACCTGTCGCGCTTCCTGAGGAATTGAGATGCCCGCTCCACAGACCGGCGAACTCGCCACCAATGCTTCCGATCCCTTCGTTCCGCAGTTCCAGACCGTGCTGCAGCCGAGCGATGATACGCTTCTGGCGCATGGTGGCGCCGGCGCCTACCGGATCTATGACGAGATCCGGCGCGACCCGCATGCCCATGCCATCCTCCAGAAGCGCAAGCTGGAAGTGATCAGCCGCGAATGGCAGGTGATCGCCGCATCGGATCGTCGCAATGACAGAAAGGTGGCGGCCGACATCGAGCGGCTTCTCAGGAGCATCAACTTTGACCAGCTGACGCGCGGCCTGCTGGGTGCAATCCTGAAGGGTTTTGCCGTCGCCGAGATCGTCTGGACACGGCAGGGCGAGGTCTGGACGCCTTCGGCCGTCAAGGTGAAGAAGCAGAACCGCTTCCGCTTCGACATGAATGGCGGCCTGCGGATGCTGACGCGGTCGGCGCCCGTTGACGGCGTCAGCGTGCCCGACCGGAAGTTCATCGTGCATCGCCATTCGATCGACGATGACGATGACGATCCCTATGGCGTCGGCCTCGGCTCGGTGCTGTTCTGGCCGGCCTGGTTCAAGCGGCAGGTGCTGGCCAACTGGCTGCAGGCCACCCGCAAGCATGCCGCTCCCACGACCCTTGCCCAGTACCAGGGCGCCTATGACAAGGCGAAGCAGGATCTGCTGGCGGAAGCGCTCGTCGCCATGCAGGCGTCCGACAGCCTGATCGTGCCGGAAAACGTCAAGGTCGAGCTGCTGGAAGCCAAGGGCGGCAACAGTCAGTCGGAGGAACTGGCGCGCTATCTTGACGAACTGATGAGCGAAGCCGTTCTCGGCGAGACGCTCACCACCAATTCCGGCGAACGCGGCGCCCGCTCGCTCGGCGACATTCACAACGAGATCCGTGTGGCAATCGCCAAGGCGGATGCCGACCTGGTCTGCAAGACGATCCAGCAAAGCCTCGTGCGCTGGTATGTCGAGATCAATTATCCAGGCGAAGCCGTGCCCGAAGTCTGGCGCGACTTCTCCGAGGCGGAAGACCTCGGCGACAAGGTCGACCGGGACCAGAAAATCTACCAGATGGGCTACAAGCCGGCCTCGGTCGATTACATCAACGAGACCTATGGCGGCGACTGGATCGAGCGGACGACGACGCCGGCAGAGCCCGAAGCCTCATCCCCTGGCGAGAGCCCGACCGCCGGCCTTGCCTTTGCCGATCCGGTGCGAGAGGCGACGCCGGCGGAAAAGACCGTCGCGGATCTCTCCAGCCAGATGGCGCAACTGGGACGGCCGGTGATTGAGGCAATGATTGAAGAGATCCGGGGAGCCTTCAGCGATGCCACGTCCTACGAGGATCTGATCGAACGACTGACGCGGCTGTCCGGGGATCTGTCGGTGGACGAACTGGCCCAACTGATGGCGCAAGGCACGATCCTTGCCGACCTTGAAGGGCGGGCCAGCGCCGATGGCTGACAAGCTCCCGTTCCAGGAGGCGATCGACTTCCTGCGCGGCAAGGTCAACCTGCCGACCCGGAAATACGACGACGTCCTGCGGCAGGGACAGGTGCGCGCCTTCACGGTTGCCGGCGTCACGCGCGACGACCTGCTTTCGGATTTCCGCGCCGCGATCGAGAAGGCCCGTATCGAAGGCACCGGCTTCAACGAATTCCGCAAGGATTTCGACGCCATCGTCGAGCGCACCGGCTGGACATTCAAAGGGCGCGGCGGTTCCGACGAGGAGCGCAGCGATTGGCGTGCCCGGATCATCTACACCACCAACATGCGCACCTCCTACATGGCCGGCCGCTGGGCGCAGCTGACCGATCCGGACGTCCTGCGCTATCGCCCCTATCTGCAGTATGTGCATTCCGGCGCAGAACATCCGCGCCTGCAGCATCTGGCCTGGAACGGGCTGGTGCTTGCCGCAACCGATCCCGCCTGGAACGTGATGTATCCGCCGAACGGCTGGGGCTGCGGGTGCGACGTCAAGGCGCTGTCGAAGCGGGATCTGGCACGGCTTGGCAAGGACGGCCCGGATGAGGCGCCGGACCTGACCCCGTATGAGGGCTTCGACCGTCGCACCGGCGAGCCGGAACTGCGCTATCGCGGCATCGACCGAGGCTGGGACTACAATGTCGGCAAGGAGTGGCTGGGCGGCATCGTGCCGAAGGAATTGCACGCGCCTTTGCCCGCCTTCAGCGAACCGAATGCGCCCGCAACTCTCCCGGCGCTGCCGCCGCCGACCGCCGTCGCCAGGGATCGTCTGATGCCAGAGGAACTGCCGGAGGCGGACTATGTGCGCGGCTTCCTCGACGAGTTCGACCTCCTGCCCGGTGAGGCGGGATATTTCCGCGATCGCTCGGGCGGCATCATCAGCGTGTCGCAGGCGATGTTCGATGTGCGGGAGGCGGATGGAACGATCGTCGGCAGCAAGGCCAACAAGTCCGACCGTGGCCCCTACATGCGCCTGCTGGCCGACGCGATCCGCGATCCCCACGAGATCTGGGTCGACTGGGCAAGCGTGACGAGCGGCGTCGTGCTGAAGCGGACCTATCTCAAGCGCTACACGCTGCCGGACCAGAAGTCGCTGTTCATCCGCTTCGAGTGGACATCGAGAGGCTGGGTGGCCGTGACGGGTTTCCAGACGAACGAGCGCTACATCCGCAACTATCGCAAAGGCGCCCTGCTCTACCGCGCCCAATGAAAAGGGCCATCCTCCCGGTCCGGATGGTCCCTGCGCCGAGATTTAAGGATCGTGACCGGGACAGCCACCACGACGCCGGGCAAAGATAGAGCGACAGCAAGGACGATGCAATCATGACCGCAGCCGCCATCACGATCGACGACCTCGAGATTCAGCGGAGCCTGCAGCGCATCATGGATGCCGCCGGCAGCCTGGCGCCCGTCCTGAAGAACATCGGCGAATATGAAGCCGAGGCGACCAGAGACCGCTTTCGCGACGAACGCGATCCGGACGGCCAGCGCTGGCAGGATCTGAACCCGCTTTATGCGCTCACCAAGAAAGGCCCGCGCATCCTGACCGGCCAGACGCGGAGCCTGTCGCAGATCATCTGGCAGCTTGCCTCCGAAACGTCGGTCGCTGTCGGCTCGAACGAAGTCTATGCACGCATCCACAACGAGGGTGGTGACACCGTGCCGAAGAATGCAGCAGCCCTCGTCTTCTCGATGGGAGGCCAGACATTCCGCGTCAAGCGCGTGACCATCCCGCGTCGCCAGTTCCTCGGCATCAACGACGAGGACCGGGCACGGATTGAAGAGATCATCCAGGACCATTTCGAGGAGACGCTGGCCGCATCTGGCGGGTCGGAATAGAGGCGCCACAGACGCGCGTGAGCCTGTCGGATGGCTCGTGGCCCGCACCCGAGGGTGAAAGCGCGCCCAAGGGCTTCAAAACGGCTTCAAATTCGATGCTTGCCCTCCTCGCCTCCCCCACGTTAAGACTTGGCAGCCCCGCGACGTGTCCCTGAGGCTGTCCCACAAACCCTAGCGACTGTTTTGACCGCCCACGCTGATCCAGTGTGGCGGGCATGAAACCGTTCGAGATTTTCCGTTCTGGCACCCACACCGACAGCCGAGGCAGGCCGTTTGCCTTCTCGGATGACGATCTTGCCGCCATCGCTTCAAGCTACGATCCGGCGCTCTCGCATGCGCCGATTGTCGTCGGCCATCCGAAACAGGATGACCCCGCCTATGGCTGGGTGAAGTCCGTCGCCTTCCGCGACGGCCGCCTCGTCGTGGAACCGGAGGATCTGGAAAGCCAGTTCGCCGACCTCGTCCGCACCGGCCGTTTCCGCCAGCGCTCGGCCGCCTTCTTCGCGCCTGACCATCCGAACAACCCGACACCCGGCCGCTACTACCTGCGCCATGTCGGTTTCCTTGGCGCGGCCGCACCCGCCGTCAAGGGACTGAAGGCGGTCGAGTTCGGCGACGACGAGGCTCTTCTCGAATTCCAGGACATGGCGATCGGACGCGCCGCCTGGGGCTTTGAATTGCTTTCGAAGGTCATTCGAGGGTTCCGCGATTTCGTGGTGGCCGAAAAGGGCATCGACGTTGCCGACGGCATCCTGCCCGCCTGGCAGATCGACCAGATCGCCGAGACCGCCCAGCAGCTGCGCGACGAGATCGACGCCAGCGACCCCACCACCAGCTACAGCGACGAGGACAACAACATGAGCCAGGAGATGCTCGCCGACATCAAGCGGCGGGAGGCAGAGCTTGCCGCCCGCGAGGCAACGTTCGCCGACCAGCAGCGCACCGAGCAGGAAAGCCGCAAACGCATCCGCGCCAGCGAGGATGCGACCTTCGTAGCCTCCATGGTTGAAGCCGGCCGGTTGCCCGCCGGCCTGAAGGATCTCGCGACCGCCCTCTTCGCCGATCTCGGCGCGGACGACACCATGTCCTTCTCGGACGGCGGCGAGGAACGCAGCCTTACGCCCCGTGACGGGCTGCGCCAGCTGATCGAGCGCCTGCCGCTTCCGGTCGTCCAGGGCGAACTGGCGACCGGCGACGGTCCGGACTTTTCCGACCCGGCGCATGTCGCGACGGCCATCACCACCGAAATCGAGACCGCACGCGCCAGGGGCGAACATCTGTCGGCCGCCGAGGCTGGCATGCGCCTGACGCGCCGCCGCTAACCGAAGGGCAGCATCATGAAGCTGATCAAGAATTTCCTCGCCACAAGCGCCATCCCGCATCGCCGGCAGGTCAAGGCCGGCGCCAATGATGGCGAGGTGGCGCTGGCAACCGCCTCCACCGACCTCATCCTTGGCGTGACTGACTGCCCCGGCGGGGCGGCCATCGGTGACCGCGTCGACGTCGTCCTGCTCGGCGAAACCGAACTCGATATCGGCGGCACGATCGCATTCGGCGCCTTCTTCACCGCCGACGCCGCCGGCAGGGGCTTGGCTGCCGCGCCGGCGGCCGGCGTCAATGCCCGCACCGGCGGCATCATGACCATCGGCGCGGTCTCGGGCGACATCGCCCGCGTCCTCGTCACTCCCTCCCGGATCCAGGGCTGATTGCCCGCAACCTCTGAAGGAAAGCCTCCATGAGCGGCACGCCGTTCCCCATCGATCCGGTGCTGACCGGCATCATCATCGCCTACAAGAACAACACGCTGATCGCCGACCAGGTGCTGCCGCGCCTGACGCCGAACCTTCCGAAGAAGAAGTTCACCTGGTGGCGCTTCGACTTCGGCCAGTTCATCACCGCACCCGATACCAAGGTTGGCCGCAAGTCTGCCCCGAACGAGGTCGAATTCCAGGCCGAGGACGTCGAGGACAAGACCGAGGATTACGGCCTCGACGACGTCATCCCGCTCGACGACATCAACAATGCGCCGGCCGGCTATGATCCGCGTGCCTTTGCCGCGCAGAAGCTGATCGACCTCGTGCTGCTCGATCGCGAAGTGCGCGTCTCCAACAAGGTCTTCAATTCGGCGATGTACGGCGCCAGCAACAAGGAAACGCTGGCCGGCACCAGCCAGTGGTCGCACGCCGACAGCAAGCCGATCGTGCAGATCACCGAAGCCGCCGACAGCATGATCATGCGGCCGAACAACATGGTGCTGGGGCGTGTCGAATGGACGGCGCTGCGCACCAATCCATCCGTCCTGCGGTCCCTGACCGTCTCCGGTGCTGGCGACGGCCTGGCCGACAAGCGTGCCGTCGCCGACCTGCTGGAACTGGACGACATCATCGTCGGTGAAGGCTGGGTAAACCGCGCGAAGAAGGGCCAGCCGGTCAGCCGGTCGCGTGCCTGGGGCGACAAGGCGCTGCTGTTCCACAAGGCGCCGCTTGCCTCGTCGATCGACGCCACGCCGACCTACGGCTGGACTGCCCAGCATGGCGACCGCGTTTCGGGTTCGATGGACGAACCGAAGATCGGCCTCAAGGGCTCAGTCCGCGTGCGCTCCGGCGAGAGCGTCAAGGAAGTCATCTCCTCGCCCGAGCTTGGCTACCTTTTCGAAGACGTCGTCGCCTGACGCGACATGCCCCTCGCCCGGCGTCTTCGGCCGCCGGGCATTCCACCGCCGGCCACGCGCCGTTCCCTTCCGCAGAAAGGCAAATCCCATGGCCCGAAATTCCGCCACGCCACCCAGCACCGAAACCGAAACCGGCGGCTCCGCGGCATCCGCGCCGGAGACCATTGCCGTGGAACAGGATGACGAGACCGTCCTGCTGACCATCCTGCGGCCGGTGCGGATCAATGGCGTCAAGTTCATGCCTGACAGCACGGCGCCTGTTCCACACGACCTGATCCAGTCCCTCGACGCCAGAGGCATCATCGACATGCGGGAGCGCGACTGATGGCCGCCTATGCGACACTTGCGGATCTTCTGGCCCGCGCCGGTGAAGACGAGATCCTGCAGGTGGCCGATCGCGATGGCGACGGCGCGGCCGACCAGGACGTGATCGCCTCCGCGATCGCAGCGGCCGAAAGCGAGATCAACGGCTACATCGGCGCACGCTACAGGCTGCCGCTATCGACCATCCCGGATCTGGTGACCACCTGGGCAGTCTCGATCGCCCGCTATCACCTGCACCGGGACGGCGCGCCGGAGCATGTGGCGCGCGACTGGAAGAGCGCCATGGATGGCCTGCGGGATGTGGCGCGATCGCTGGTCAGCCTGCCAGTGAGCGACGGCGCGCAGCCTTCCGCCGACGATGCCGGCCGCGTCATCCTGGTGAAGCAACGACCTGCCTGGGGCGGATTTGGAGGCTTCCTGTGATCTCGTCGGTCATCGCCCGCCTGCAAGCCGAGACGACGCTCACCGACGTTCTACCGGCCGAGGATCTGGAGACACTGTCGAAGGGCACCCAGCCGAAGAACCGGACGGTCTTCGTCCTGCCCTTCCGTGATCTCGCGCAGCCGAACACCTTTGCCGCCGGCGGCTTCCGCCAGTCGATCGAGGCCTACATCATCGTGGCCTTCCTGATCCGCCGCTACGACGACGCCAGAGGCGGCAAGCGGGCGAGCGAATACGAACAGACCCGCGATGAAATCGAAAACGCGCTCGCCGGCTGGCAATGGGACGCATCCGAAGAGCCGTTCGAACTGGTCTCCGGCCAGAGCAGCGCCTTTGGCACCGCCGCCACGATCTACGCACAGACCTGGAAGACCACCCGAACGCTGGAGAAACGCCCATGAACGACCTGCCGCAGTCAGGCGGTTCCTACCGCCGCAATGACGACGGGACCCTCGTGCGCGTCGAGCCCCCCGATGCGCTGGTGCAGGACACCGCAGCCGGGGCTGAGGCTGCGACGGCCGAGGCCTCGGAAACGCCCGCAACCAACGACGCCGGCAGCACCGGCAAGAGGAAGAGCTGATGTCGAAATACGCGCGGAACAAGGCGATCCTGGTCAAGCTGGAAACCACCTATGGCACCGATGCCGTGCCGACCGGTGCGGCCAACGCCATGCAGGTCAACAATTTTCGGGCGGAGCCGCTGCTCGGCCAGGACGTCAGTCGTGATCTGATGTTTCCCTACATGGGCCATCAGGGCGCGATCCTGTCGGGCAATTACGGTCGCGTGTCATTCGACGTGGAGATCGCGGGTGCGGGTGCGGCCGGGACAGTGCCCGCCTACGGGCCGTTGCTGCGCGCCTGTGGCCTCGCCGAGACGGTGCAGGCCGGTGTTTCGGTCGTCTACAATCCTGTTTCCTCGGGACAGGAGGCATGCTCCATCTACTACGTGATGGACGGCATTCGCCACATCCTCACCGGCGCCCGAGGCACCTTCACCCTCAACGTCGCCCCGGCGCAGATCCCGCGCTTCAGCTTCACGTTCACGGGACTGCTCGGTCCGATCAGCGACCAGCCCATGCCGGTCTGTGACCTGACCAAGTTCATCAAGCCCGTCCCGGTTTCCAAGCTCAACACGTCGTTCAGCCTGCACGGCTACACAGGCGCGGTGGAGAGCTTTTCGTTCGATCTGGCCAATGACATCCAGCCGCGCCTGCTGATCAATGACGAGAGCATCAAGCAGGTCGACCGCATGATGACCGGCAGCGCGACGATCGAAGCTGCCGCACTGGCGACGATCAACTGGTTTGCGCTTGCCCAGGCCCACACAACCGGTGCGCTGGCCGGCCAGCACGGTGTGACGCCCGGCAACATCGTCGGCTTCGGCGCAGGCCGCGTGCAGATCGGCCGGCCCTCCTATCAGGAGAACCAGAAGATCGTCACCAATCAGCTGGCGCTGATGCTGCTGCCGACAGCGGGCAATGACGAGTTCACGATCACCGTCAAATAGGTTTTTCAAACAGGTCTCGAAGGGTCTTCAAAACATGTTCAAGCTCGTTTCACGCCTTGCCGCCTGGTGGCCCGTCACTGTGCTGCAGCCCGATCCCGACCAGCCGGGCGCCTTCACCGAATTTGGCTTCGAAGCCCGCTTCCTGATTGTCGGCAAGGCCGAGATGCGCGGCTATGCCGAGGAACGCGATCAGCTCGCAAAGAAGCTGCTGGAGGCAATCGAAGCCATGGCCACGGCCGACGACAAGGTTGCCGCCTCCGACAAGGTCCGCGACCTGGAAACCGAGCTCGAAACCCACGACGACAGCATGTTCCATCGGCTCATCACCGACTGGCGCGGCGTGGTCGACGAGGCCGACCAGCCGATCCCCTTCAGCGCCGAGGCCCTCGACATGGCGCTCGATCATGAGCGCATCCGGCGCGCGCTGCGCGTGGCCTATGACGCGGCGATCTCCGAAGGCGGGGC
>NZ_FTMR01000032.1:0-9991 GCF_900156005.1 Rhizobium sp. RU35A
GCGATCTTCCTGCCCTACCAGGGCCGGTGGATCACCGACAATTCGCGCCTGAAGCTGATGGAGAAAGGCCGCCAGATCGGGCTGTCCTGGTCGACAGCCTATGCCACCGTCTCGCGCACCTCGCTTGCCTCGGCCCGGCATGATCAATGGGTGTCATCGCGCGACGACATCCAGGCGCGCCTCTTCCTCGAAGACTGCAAGCTGTGGTCCGGCAATCTCGACCTTGCCGCCCGCGACATGGGCGAAGTGGCGCTCGATCCGGACGGCAAGCACAGCGCCTATGTCCTGCGCTTTGCCAACAACAAGCGCATCCATTCGATGAGTTCGAACCCGGATGCACAGGCCGGCAAGCGCGGCGGCCGTGTCCTTGACGAATTCGCGCTTCATCCGGACCCGCGCAAACTCTGGTCCATTGCCTATCCCGGCATCACCTGGGGCGGCTCGATGGAGGTGATCTCCACCCATCGCGGCTCAAAGAACTTCTTCAACATGCTCGTGCGCGAGTATCGGGAGGGGGGTAATCCCAAGAAAATCAGCCTGCATCGCGTGACCTTGGAAGACGCTTTAAACGACGGCTTTCTCTACAAGCTGCAGCAGTCCCTGCCGGAAGACGACGAGCGGCAGGAGATGACGGAGGCGCAGTATTTCGACTGGGTGAAGAGCGGCTGCGCCGACGAGGAAAGCTTCCTTCAGGAGTACATGTGCCAGCCGGCCGACGACGATGCCGCGTTCCTGGAATACGACCTGATTGCCAGCTGCGAATATGGCGCCGACATCGACTGGCGTCTGGTCGAGGGCCGTCAGCTTTACGCGGGCATAGATATCGGCCGCAAGAAGGACCTGACGGTTCTCTGGGTGGTCGAAAAACTTGGCGACGTCCTTTACACCCGCCATGTCGAGACGCTTCAGAACATGTCCAAGCCTGACCAGGAAAAGGTTCTGTGGCCATGGATCGCACGTTGCGTCCGGACGAATTTCGACGCAACCGGCCTTGGCATCGGCTGGGCGGACGATGCGCAGGCGAAATTCGGTGCCAACCGGGTCGAGGCGGTCACCTTCACGCCCAAGGTGAAGGAGGCGTTGGCCTACCCCGTCCGTTCACACATGGAAGAGCGTCGGGTCCGTATTCCCTACGACAAGCATATTCGGGCCGATCTACGCTCAGTCACGAAGCAGGTGACGGCTGCAGGCAATATCCGGTTCACCGCCGAGCGGACACCGGACGGGCACGCTGACCGGTTCTGGGCGCTTGCGCTTGCATTGGAGGCGGCAAACGGTCAGGCCAGAACGTACTCCTATGAGCCGGCGCCGGCGCATGCCGGGAAATTCGCGGAGCGGCAGACTGACGACGAACAGGCATTCCGGATGTCTGCCTTGAAACACAGACGAGGAGGCTACTGATGGTTCAGTTGCTCGACCAGTTCGGTCGCCCGATCCAGAAGGCGGCCATGAAGCAGGAACAGGCGGCGCCGACGATGGCTGGCGTGCGCAGGCCAGAGGGAAATCATCAGGCTCCAGGACTGACCCCACCGAAACTCGCACGGATCCTGCGAGAGGCGATCGACGGTGATCCGGAGCGCTATCTGGAACTCGCCGAGGATATGGAAGAGCGCAACGAACATTACGCCGGCGTCCTCGGCGTCAGAAAGCGCCAGGTGTCCGGACTGGACGTTACCGTCGAAGCCGCCAGTGACGACCCCGATGATGTTCGGGCAGCAGATCTGGTCCGTGACGTCATCACCCGCGACGAGTTTGAAGACGAACTGTTCGACATCCTGGACGCAATCGGCAAGGGTTTCAGCGCCACCGAGATCATGTGGGACACTTCGGAAGGTCAATGGATGCCGAGCGCCTTGAAGTGGCGCGATCCGCGGTGGTTCAACTTCGACAGGACCGACCGCGAGACGCTGAAGCTTAAGGGTATCGGTGGAGACGAGGATCTCTGGCCCGCGAAGTGGATCATTCATCGGGCGAAGGTGAAATCAGGTCTTACGATCCGCGGCGGCCTGGCGCGGTCCGCAGCATGGGCATATTTATTCAAGACCTTCACGGCTTCTGATTGGGCCGTCTTCTGCGAAGCCTATGGCCAGCCTATCCGAGTCGGGAAGCATGGCGACAATGCATCGCCGGAAGAAAAAGCCATTCTGCTGCGAGCTGTGTCCGGCATTGCGTCTGACTACGGAGCGATCATCCCGGAATCGATGGTAATCGAATTCGTGCAGGCCTCTCTTTCCGGCAGCCTCGATCTCTACGAGCGGCGTGCCGACTGGCTCGATCGACAAGTTTCCAAGCTCGTGCTGGGGCAGACCGCGACGACCGACGCCCAGGCGGGCGGTTATGCGGTCGGCAAGGTACACGACGGGGTGCGCGAAGACATTGAGCGCGCCGATGCCAAACAGCTTGCAGCCTCCATTCGTCGGGATCTGATCATTCCGCTGGTCTCGCTCAATATGGGGCCGCGCAAAATCTATCCAAAGATCAAGATCGGCCGTCCGGACGAGGTCGATGTGGGAAAGCTCGTCGACAATGTGGCCAAACTCGTGCCACTTGGCCTGAAGGTTGGCATGTCGACAATGCGCGACAGGATCGGGCTGCCGGATCCGGATCCCGAGGAGGAGTTGCTGATGCCAGCCGCTCTGTCCTCGCCGAGCGTACCAGGCGCGCCGGGTACCGCGCCCGACAATCCTGGACGACCACAGATCGCGATGCACTCTGCCCAGCTCGGGCAAAATACCGATTCGATCGACGAAGCAGTTTCCGCCATCATCGGCGGTGACTGGGAAACAATGGTCGATCCCATTGTCGCCGGGCTGGAAGATGAGCTGAAGACGGCAACGAATGTCGACGATGCCCAGGCGATACTTGCGCGGCGCATCGAGACGATCGGCGTCAACAAGCTGGCTGAGATCCTCGCCAGGGCATCATTTGCCGCGCGCCTGGCGGGCGAAGCCGACGAGGCTCTTTGATGGCCGTCGAGCTGAAGCCTCTGAAGCCTGAAGACGCCATCAAGGCTCTTTTTGCGCGATCGCAGTCTCTGGAACAGAGCTTCTCCTGGCGAGACGTCTATGCAGACGAACAGGCGCGTGCCGGCACTGTCGCCAAATCAGCTGGCTACGATATCCTGAGTGATATCTTCGAGGGACTTTTAAAGGCTCTTGCGGAAGGGCGTACATCCCGCGATTTCGCATCCGAACTGACCCCGCTCCTCCAGGCGAAAGGATGGTGGGGACGCAAGCTCGTGGAAGATCCGGCGACGGGATTGCAGAGGCCCGTGCAGCTTGGCTCCGCCAGCAGGCTGGCATTTATCTTCAACGTCAACATGCGCGTGTCCTATGCGGCAGGCCATTGGTCCAGCTTTGAACGCAGGAAGCACGATCGGCCCTGGCTGCGGTATGTGTGCGTGCTGGATGACCGCACCAGGCCGGAGCACAGGCTTCGTCATAACCTGTGTCTGCCCGTCGACCATCCTTACTGGGATCTGTGGGCGCCGCCGTGTGGATGGAACTGCAGATGCACGCTGCAGAGCCTGTCGGATCGCGACGTTCAGCGCATGCGCAGCCAATTGAAGTTCGATCCACCTCCGAATGATTTCGTGACGTGGACGAACAAAAGGACGGGAGAGGTAAGATCGATCCCCCGTGGCATCGACCCCGGCTGGGACTATAATCCAGGCAAGGCAGGAGCCAATCTTGTTGCCGAGAAGGCCAGCGAGGAGAAGCGAGCCGACTTGCTCGCCCTGTTGAGGCAGCCGGGATGACGTGTGTTGCGGAGAGGCTCGCTGGCGTGCGAGAGAAGGTCGGGCGCTCGGATGGTCAGTCCGAAGCGTTGAACCGCGTGTATGGCGTTTAAAACTACTTTAACGGCGCGACATTGCCTCCGGCTGCGGTCGTGCTATGACATTGGCGTCGTCGAGGCCGCCATCTCGACGTAACCACAAACCCTTGTGGCTGTTTCCCGGGTGTCGCCCGGGGCAATCTCGCCGCATGAAAACTGGCGTCTCAAATCTCTTTTCGGGTCTCGTTGCCGCTCATGCCATCAGCGTGGGAGGGCCGGATGCTGATGTGTCCGCTGACGGCGATGCCGGCCGTTGGATCATGCTGTTGCCGGCCGGCACGTTTTCGGGTCGCGATGGCCGCGGTCCCTACCATGCCGGCGACCGTGCTTCCCTGGAACGCATCGCCGCCCAGACCCGGAAAATCTATGGCGCCACCGAAATGGTGGTCGATTACGAGCACCAGACAATCAACGCGCAGAAAAACGGACAGCCGGCGCCGGCCGCTGGGTGGATCAAGCAGATCGAGGCGCGCGACGACGGCCTCTACGGCCTGGTCGAATGGACAGCCAATGCGGCATCCGCGATCAACGCTCGCGAATACCGCTATCTGTCACCTGTCTATGCCCATGCGCAGGACGGCACTGTCCTCGCCATGATGATGGTCAGTCTGACCAACTTCCCGAACCTCGATATCCCCGAGGTCGCGGCCCACTCATTTTTCCAGCAAGCCTCAACCGGAGACTTACCCATGAAACAGGTGCTTGCCGCGCTCGGTCTTGCCGAGGGCGCCAGCGAGAATGATGCGCTGATTGCCATCAATTCGCTGCTGACCAGCTCGACGGCGATCGCCGCCGCTGCCGGACTGACGAAGGACGCCAAGTCCGAAGAAATCCTCGCTGCGGTCAATTCCGCTTTTGCCGATCGTGCGGCATTGGCGCAGATCGTCGGAAAGCCCGCGGCGGCTGGCGATGAACTCGTGTCCGCGATGCGGGCCGCGGTTGCGACGGCTGCTCCTGATCCGGCGCGCTATGTGCCGATCGAGCAGGTCAGTGCCATGCAGGCCGATCTCCGGCTCCTGCAGGTCAGGGACGTCGACAAGGAAGCAGAGACGGCCGTCAATGAAGCCATTCGTGGTGGCCAGCTTGCCCCGGCTCTGAAGGACTGGGGTATTTCGCTCCACAAGAGCAATCCCGCCGCCTTCCAGAGTTTCCTGGGGCAGGCTCCCGTCCTGACGGCAGCCCAGCGGGTATCGGCTGTCCCCAGCCATCCCAGCGGTGACGGTTCCGATCTCTCCGACTCTGACCTCTCGGTCATGCGCCAGCTCGGCCTGTCTCGCGATGAATTCCTCAAGTCCAAGAAGGGTGCAGCATGACCGCGCTTGCCGCCGATCGCAATACGCCGGAACGCTCCGGCCTCAACAGGACGTTTCCCGTCAAGGGAACGACCACGCTTTATGCCGGCGCCATGGTTGCGCTCAACGTCTCCGGACTGCTGGTTCCGGCGTCGGCTGTAAGTACGCTCAAGGTGGTTGGCCGCAACGAGCGCCTTGTCGCCAACACCGGCGCCGACGGTGCTGTGAACGCGGACGTCAAGACTGGCATCTTCCGGTATGCCAACTCCGCCTCATCCGACCTCATCACGTTGGCCGACATCGGAAACGACGCTTATGTCGTTGACGATCAGACGGTCGCGAAAACCTCCAACTCCTCCGCTCGTCCCGTCGCCGGCAAGATTTTCGATGTCGATGCACAGGGCGTGTGGGTGAAGATCTCCTAAGGGGCCGTCCATGCAGATCAACCGTCAGACACTCCAGTCGGCCTATGTCGGCTTCAATGCTTCCTTCCAGGCCGGCCTTGCGATGGCATCGCCGCTCTGGTCGCGGATTGCAACCCGCATCACCTCCACCACCAAGACGCAGGAATATGGCTGGCTTGGCCAGTTCCCGGGCATGCGTGAATGGGTCGGTGATCGCGTCGTCAACGGGCTTGCGCGTCACGGCTATTCGCTGACGAACAAGTCCTATGAGACGACGATCGCCGTCGATCGCGACGATTTCGAAGATGACAATCTCGGCATCTACAGCCCGATGTTCCAGCAGCTCGGCCAGAATGCAGCGATGTTCCCGGATCAGCTTGTCTGGGGGCTGCTGAAGAACGGCTTCTCCACCAACTGCTACGACGGACAGTATTTCTTCGACACGGATCATCCGGTGATCGATGCAAGCGGCGCTGTCACTTCCGTCGCCAACACCGACGGTGGCAGCGGCGCGCCTTGGTTCCTGGTGGATGACAGCCGCGCCCTGAAGCCGCTGATCTACCAGGAGCGCAAACCGTTCTCGAACCTGATCCGCAAGGATCAGGAGACCGACGACAACGTCTTCTTCAAGAAGGAATACATCTACGGGCTGGACGGCCGGTGCCAGGTCGGTTTCGGGTTCTGGCAGATGGCCTGGGGCTCCAAGCAGACGCTGAGCGCGACGACCTACGAAACCGCGCGCGTCGGCCTGTCCAGCCTGAAGGCCGACTACGGCAACCCGCTGGCGATCAGTCCGCGTCTGCTCGTCGTCCCGCCGTCGCTTGAGGGCGCTGCTCGGGAAATCGTCGGCAACCAGCTCACCACCAATGGCGGCACGAACAAGTGGTACAACACCGCCGAAGTTCTCGTCTGCCCCTGGCTTGCCTGATTGGCAAGCATGCCACGCGTCAGACCGCCGGCCGTCAGCCGGCGGTTCCTGCCAGAAACGTCGGATTGCCGGCGCTTCCGCCAGGAACCGAAAGGACAGAACCTCATGCCTCCCAGATCGAAATCTGCCGATCCGACCTTTGCCGCCGGCGTCACCTCGTCGCAGCTCTCCGAGGAGGATTTCGCCGCGCGTTACCCGCTGACCTATCAGGCGATGCAGCCGTTCGTTGGGCGCCAGGCGCCCGTGCTCAAGATCGTGTCGCGGCAGGACGGGTTCCGGCGTGCCGGCCTCGTGCACATGCGGGAAGCCGCTTTTCACGAGGTCGCTGTGCTGTCGCCGGATCAGATCGAGCGTCTTCTTTCGGAGCCGATGCTGGTGGCGGAAGTCATCGAGCGCCCCGACGATAACGACTGAATACCTGCGGGGAGAGCCACGAGAGGACAAGCCGCAAAAGCGGAGAATGCCCCGAAGCCCCCGGGCGGAATGAGAAGCCTGACGGTACCGCCCGCAACAGTGGCGCAAGCTGAAGAGAGTAGCGATGGTCTATTGCACGAAACAGGATCTGGTCGATCGATTTGGTGAGCTGGAGTTGACCCAGCTGACCGATCGTACAAACCGTCCCGCTTCGGTGATCGACGACACCGTCGTCAACCGGGCCATTACCGATGCGGCAGCGTTCCTGGACGGCTACATCGGGAAGGCTTATGCGCTGCCGCTTGAAAGCGTACCGCCGTCGGTGGTCAAAGCCGCCTGCGATGTGGCTCGCTATTACCTGCACGCCCGCGGAGTCGAGAAAGACAGCCCGATCCAGCGTGCATACGACCAGGCATTGGCACTGCTTCGCGATGTGGCGAAGGGCCAGGTCCGCCTGGTGGAGGACACCGGAGCTGCTCCGCCGCAGGCCGGTGGCACCGATGTGCAGTTCGTCTCACCAGACCGCATTTTCTCGCGGGAAACGCTGAGAGGCTACTGACATGACCGGTGCATCCTTGGAAATCCGCGATGAACTGGATCCTGCGCTCAACCGGCTTGTCGTCAACAGCCAGAACTCCGCCGAGATCATGGACGCCATTGCCGGGCACCTTCTGTTCTCGACACAGCGCCGGTTCGAGACAGAGACTGCGCCCGATGGTCAGCAATGGAAACAGCTGTCACCCAGGACGGCCGCAGTTCGACGCGGACGCAGCAAACGTGGCTTCAATCATATCCTGCGCGATCGACTGCGGCTGTACGAGTCCCTTCAGACATCATCCGATGCCACCAGCGCCGTTGTTGGGACCAACGTGGTTTATGCGGCCATTCATCAGTTTGGTGGTCCGATCGAGAAGACGGCGCGAACCGCGACGATCTATCAGAACTACAACGCGAAGACGGACACATTCGACCAGCGTTTCCGGTCCAAAGCACGATCGAACTTCGCCCGCGATGTGACGATCAAGGCGCATGTGATCGACATGCCGGCGCGTCCTTACCTTGGTTTCAATGACGATGATCGCGCCGCAATTGCTGAGATCATCGCCGATCATATCGGAGACGGGCTGCAATGATCGTGCTTTCGGTTCGCAACGCCCTCAAGAGCGCCGGTACGCCATTCGTCCTTGTCGAAGGGGCTAATGAACTGGCTCAGGTGAAGGATCGTCCCCCCGCCGTACCCGCTGCCTACGTGTTCATCAATTCCGAGGCCAGCAGCGAAAACCAGCGCCTGACGGGGCCCGTCCTGCAACGCATGCAGGTCGATGTCTCGGTCGTCATCATCACCGAAAATGCCGGCGGCGCGGAAGAGGCATCGCGAGATATCGAGACGCTCAAGGCCTGGACGCGCCAGGCGCTGCTCGGATTTCAGCCGGCCGACACTGCAGATCCGTTCGAGCACATCAGCGGCCAGATCCAGAAGGCCCGCGACGGCATGGTCTGGTTCGAAGACGTGTTCGGTACCGCCACTTACCTGGAGAGTCAGAGATGAACGACATGCCCCAAACTGGCGGTGCCTACCGCCGCAACGATGACGGGACCCTCGTGCGCATCGAGTCCCCCGATGCGCTGGTGCAGGACACCAAAGCCGGGGCTGAGCCTGCGGCAGCCGAGGTCTCGGAAACGCCCACAACCAACGACGCCGGCAGCACCGGCAAGAGGAAGAGCTGATGTCGAAATATGCGCGGAACAAGGCGATCCTGGTCAAGCTGGAAACCACCTCTGGCACCGATGCCGTGCCGACCGGTGCGGCCAACGGCATGCAGGTCAACAATTTCCGGCCGGAACCGCTGCTCGGCCAGGACGTCAGTCGTGATCTGATGTTCCCTTACATGGGCCATCAGGGTGTCATCCTGACCGGCAATTACGGTCGCGTGGCGTTCGACGTCGAGATTGCTGGTGCGGGCGCTGCCGGTACCGTGCCGGCCTATGGGGCATTGTTGCGGGCGTGCGGCATGGCGGAAGTCGTCACGGCCGCAACCCAGGTGGTCTATAACCCGGTTTCCAGCGGGCATGAATCCGCGTCGATCTACTACGTGATGGACGGTATCCGGCACGTCCTCCTCGGCGCGCGCGGTACGTTCACCCTGAACATGCAGCCGTCCCAGATCCCGCGCTTCAGTTTCACCTTCACCGGTCTGCTGGGCACGATCACCGATCAGGCCATGCCAACCGTTGACCTGACGAAGTTCATCAAGCCGGTTCCGGTCTCGAAGGCCAACACGACCTTCAGCCTGCACGGCTATGCCGGCGCGACCGAAGGCTTCTCGATGGACCTCGCCAATGACATCCAGCCGCGCCTGCTGATCAATGACGAGAGCGTCAAGCAGGTCGATCGGATGATGACCGGGCAGGCCACGATGGAAGCCGTGGCACTGGCAACCATCAACTGGTTTGCCCTTGCCCAGGCGCACACCACCGGCGCCATGGCGGCGCAGCATGGCGTTGCGGCCGGCAACATCGTCGCGTTCGCCGCAGGCCGCGTGCAGATCGGCCGGCCGACCTACACAGAAAACCAGAAGATCATCGGCAACCAGCTGCCGGTGATGTACCTGCCGACCGCCGGCAACGACGAGTTCACGATCACCGTCAAATAGGTTTCTCAAACAGGTTTCGAAGGATCTTCAAATCATGTTCAAGCTCGTTTCACGTCTTGCCGCCTGGTGGCCCGTCACCGTGCTGCAGCCCGATCCGGACCGGCCGGGCGTCATCACCGAATTTGGCTTCGAAGCCCGCTTCCTCATTGTCGGCAAGGCCGAGATGCGCATCTACGCCGAGGAGCGCGATCAGCTCGCAAGGCAGTTGCTCGAGGCGATTGAAGCCATGGCCACGGCCGACGACAAGGTTGCCGCCTCCGACCAGGTCCGCGACCTGGAAACCGCGCTCGAAACCCACGACGACAGCATGTTCCATCGGCTCATCACCGACTGGCGCGGCGTGGTCGACGAGGCCGACCAGCCGATCCCGTTCAGCGCCGAGGCCCTCGACATGGCGCTCGATCATGAGCGCATCCGGCGCGCGCTGCGCGTGGCCTATGACGCGGCGATCTCCGAAGGCGGGGC
>NZ_FTMR01000033.1:0-8914 GCF_900156005.1 Rhizobium sp. RU35A
AGCGCACCGTCGACGTGCATGTCGGGCGCCTGCGCAAGGCGCTCAACTTCTCCAACATGCAGGATGTCATCCGCACCGTTCGCGGCGCGGGGTATGCGATGGAATTCTGATCCCCGATCGTAGGCCTGCCTGACATTGCTTCGTTCCGGCGGCGGGAACCAACCCGCCACCGTTCCGTTCGGCGAGAACGGAGATAGACATGGCCAGCACCCCCCCGATCGCCCAGACCGCCCCACCACTGACGATCAAGCGGACACGAGCCCGCAGCAAGAGCCGACCGCGGCACAAATCCGCGGCGACATCCAGCGCGGCCTGACCGGCGACAAGCGGCCGGGTTTTGATCCCGCCATGGCGCCGATGGAAACGGATTCCGAGGCGGCCGGCCTTCCTCTCTCGCCGGAGGCGATCGAGACGGCGCGGGACACGCAGCGCAAGCCCCCGTCCCAGCACCACCGCTCGCGCAATTTCGACACGGCGATGACGATGAGCGATCCGGCGCTGCACAGGCGCCGGCCCGGGCTTGCGATCCTCATGCCGCTCGCGGCTGTGCTGCTGGTTGTCGGCGCAGTCCTTCTGGGCCTCTTGCTGCGCTGACGCGGGCGGGAGACCCACGCCAGCGCCGCGAAAAGACGTCTCCTTATCTTTTCCTTATGTCCCGCTGATATCTTCCCAATCGAAACCTGACGCGGTTCCCCCGTAAGTCTCCTGTGCAATCAACAGGAGAAACGGACATGTCCGACCTCATCTTTCTGGCGCTCGGCTGCGGCACGCTCGTCGTGCTCGCGGTCTATGCGCGCGCGCTCGACCGGCTGTGAGGGAGGCAAGCATGCTTGAACCCCTTTTCGGCCTCGCCGTCGCCCTCGTGCTCGGTGTCTATCTCGTCATCACCCTTCTGCGGCCCGAGCGCTTCTGATCCTCCAGGAGAATTCCCATGACCATCATCGGGTGGCTGCAGATCAGCCTCCTTTTCCTCGCGGTGCTCGTCGCCATCAAGCCTCTCGGGCTTTACATGGCGCGCGTCTTCTCCGGCGAGAAAACCTTCCTCTCCCCCGTGCTCGGCCCCGTCGAGCGCGGCCTCTACAGACTGTCCGGCATCGATCCTGCGAAGGAACAGAGCTGGCTCGCCTATACGATCGCCATGCTCGCCTTCTCGCTGGTGGGCGTTGCCTCGCTCTATGCGATCCTGCGCCTGCAAGCCTACCTGCCGCTCAATCCGCAGGGTTTTCCGGCGGTCCCTTCGGATCTTGCCTTCAACACGGCCGTATCCTTCGTCACCAACACGAACTGGCAGAACTATGCCGGTGAGGCGACGATGAGCCATTTCAGCCAGATGGCGGGGCTGACCGTTCACAACTTCCTCTCGGCCGCCACCGGCATGGCGCTGGCCATTGCCTTCACCCGTGCGCTGGCCCGTTCGCGCGTGGCAACGCTCGGCAATTTCTGGGTCGACATGACGCGCGCGACGCTCTACGTGCTGCTGCCGCTTGCGGTCGTCGTCACGCTGATCTTCGTGGCCATGGGCCTGCCGCAGACGCTGGAGGCTTCCGCCACGGCCACCACGCTGGAAGGCGCACAGCAGGTCATCTCGCTCGGCCCCGTTGCCAGCCAGGAAGCCATCAAGCAGCTCGGCACCAATGGCGGCGGCTTCTTCAACGTCAATGCCGCCCATCCGTTCGAGAACCCGACCGCCTGGTCGGATCTGCTCAACATCTTCGCGATGCTGTCGATCTCGGCGGCCCTCGTCTATACGTTTGGCCAGATGGTCGGCAATCGCCGCCAGGGCTGGGCGCTGATCACCGCCATGGCTGTGCTGCTGATTGCCGGTGTCGCCGTCGTCTACTGGGCCGAAAGCCAGGGCAATCCGATCCTGACCACGCTCGGCCTCGACCCCTCCCAGGGCAATATGGAAGGCAAGGAAGTGCGCTTCGGCCAGTCGGCCACGGCACTCTATGCCGCCGTTACCACCGGCCTGTCGGATGGCGGCGTCAACGGTATGCTGGGCTCCTTTACCGGTCTCGGCGGTCTCGTACCGATGTTCCTGATCCAGCTCGGCGAAGTTCTGCCCGGCGGCGTCGGCTCCGGCCTCTACGGCATTCTTGTCTTCGCACTGCTCTCCGTCTTCGTCGCCGGCCTGATGGTGGGACGTACGCCGGAATTCCTCGGCAAGAAGATCGAAAGCCGCGAGATGAAGTTCGCCATGCTCGCCGTCCTCATCCTGCCGCTGGTCATCCTCGGCTTCACGGCGATCTCCGCCATGCTTCCCGTTGCAATCGCGGCCATCGGCACGCCGGGTCCCCACGGCCTGTCGGAAATCCTCTATGCCTATACCTCGGCGGTCGGCAACAACGGCTCTGCCTTCGGCGGTCTCTCCGGCAACACGCTCTGGTACAACACGACGCTCGGTATCGCGATGCTGCTTGGTCGCTTCGCCTATGTCGTGCCGGTCATGGCAATTGCCGGCTCGCTGGCTGCCAAGGTGAAGACGCCCGCCTCCGCCGGCACCTTCCCCACCGATGGCCCGCTGTTCGTCGGCCTGCTTGTCGGCATCATCATCATTCTCGGTGGCCTGCAATTCTTCCCCGCGCTGGCGCTCGGACCGATCGTCGAGCACTTCGCGATGCTGGCCGGCCAGACCTTCTGAGAAAGTTCAAACATGTCCAAGGACCTCAAGGCGCGAAGCCTCTTCGACCCCGCCATTCTCATCCCCGCCGCACGCGACGCGGTGCTGAAACTCGATCCGCGCCAGCTGCTGCGCAATCCCGTGATTTTCGTCACCGAGGTCGTGGCAGCGGTGGTGACGATCTTCTTCCTGCGCGACCTCGTCGCCCATCCCGCCGAAGCCGTCTTTTCCGGGCAGATCGCGATCTGGCTGTGGTTTACGGTGCTGTTTGCAACCTTCGCGGAAGCCGTGGCGGAAGGCCGCGGCCGCGCCCAGGCGGAAAGCCTGAAGAAGACCAAGTCCGAACTCGTCGCCCGCCGGCTTCTTGCCGACGGCCGCACCGAGACCACGGCCGCCACCCGCCTGAAGATCGGCGACGTGGTGCTGGTTGCCGCCGGCGAACTGATCCCCGGCGACGGCGAGGTGATCGAGGGTGTCGCCTCGGTCAACGAAAGCGCTATCACCGGCGAATCCGCCCCGGTGATCCGCGAATCCGGCGGCGACCGCTCGGCCGTCACCGGCGGCACCCAGGTGCTGTCGGACGAGATCAAGGTGAAGATCACCGTGGCTCCCGGTTCCTCCTTCGTCGACCGCATGATCGCGCTGATCGAAGGCGCCCAGCGCCAGAAGACGCCGAACGAGATCGCGCTGTCGATCCTGCTCTCGGGCCTGACGCTGATCTTCCTGTTCGTCTGCGTGGCGATCTGGGGGCTGGCCGGCTATTCCGGCACGGTGCTCTCCGTCACGGTTCTTGCCGCCCTGCTGGTCACGCTGATCCCGACGACGATCGGCGGCCTGCTGTCGGCCATCGGCATCGCCGGCATGGACCGGCTGGTGCGCTTCAACGTGATCGCCACCTCCGGCCGCGCCGTGGAAGCCGCCGGCGACGTCGACACGCTGCTGCTCGACAAGACCGGTACGATCACCTTCGGCAACCGCATGGCCAGCGACTTCCTGCCCGCCCCGGGCGTGACCGTTCACGATCTCGCCGAAGCCGCCCTGTTGTCGAGCCTGTCGGACGAAACCCCGGAAGGCCGCTCGATCGTGGCGCTCGCGACCGGCGAATTCGGTATCGCCTCCAAGACCCGCACCTTCGATGCCACGATTGCCTTCACCGCGGAAACGCGCCTCTCCGGCGTCGACCTCGGCACGCGCCGCCTGCGCAAGGGCGCGGTCGATGCCGTGCTGCGCTTTGCCGGCGTCAGCGACCAGGAGGTGCCGGCAGAATTCCGCCGCGCCGTCGACCAGATTGCCCGCACCGGCGGCACGCCGCTTGCGGTGGCCGATGGCAGCCGCCTGCTCGGCGTCATCCACCTGAAGGATGTCGTCAAGCCCGGCATCAAGGAACGCTTCGCGGCGCTGCGCGCCATGGGCATCCGCACCGTGATGGTGACCGGCGACAACCCCGTCACCGCGGCCGCCATCGCCTCCGAAGCCGGCGTGGATGATTACCTTGCCCAGGCAACGCCGGAAGACAAGCTCGCCTATATCCGCCGCGAACAGCAAGGCGGACGCCTGATCGCCATGTGCGGCGACGGCACCAACGATGCGCCGGCACTTGCCCAGGCCGATGTCGGCGTCGCCATGCAGACCGGCACCCAGGCCGCCCGCGAGGCCGCCAACATGGTGGACCTCGATTCGAGCCCGACCAAGCTCATCGAGATCGTCGAGATCGGCAAGCAGCTGCTGATGACGCGCGGCTCGCTCACCACCTTCTCGATCGCCAACGACGTCGCGAAATATTTCGCGATCATCCCGGCCCTGTTCGTCGCGACCTATCCGGCCCTCGACGCGCTGAACATCATGCGCCTTGCCTCGCCGCAATCGGCCATCCTGTCGGCGGTCATCTTCAACGCGCTGATCATCGTCGCGCTGATCCCGCTGGCGCTGCGCGGCGTCTCCTACAGTCCCGCCGGCGCCGCGGCCCTGCTGCGTCGCAACCTGCTGATCTACGGCCTCGGCGGTCTTGTTCTTCCCTTTGCCGGCATCAAGGTCATCGACCTCGCCGTTGCCGCGCTTCATCTGGTGTAACCATGCTCAACCATCTCCGACCCGCCATTACCCTGACGCTTGCCATGACCGTGATCACCGGGCTTGGCTATCCACTCGCCATGACAGGGATTGCCGAACGCCTGATGCCGGCTGAGGCGAAAGGCAGCCTGATCGAGCGCAACGGAACCGTGGTCGGCTCGGCCCTGATCGGCCAGACCTTCACCTCGGACCGCTATTTCTGGCCGCGCCCGTCTGCCACCAGCCCGGATGCCTATGCGGCCAACGCCTCCTCCGGCTCCAACCTCGGCCCGACCGCCGCAAAACTGAAGGATCGCGTCGCCGGCGACGTGGCCAAGCTGCGGGCCGCCGGTATCGAAGGCCCGCTGCCGGCCGATGCGGTCACCGCATCGGGTTCCGGCCTCGATCCGCACATCTCGCCGGCCTTTGCGCGCGCGCAGGTGGCCCGCGTCGCCAAGGCCCGCGGCCTCTCGGAAGCGGACCTCGCCAGCATGGTGGAGCGGCATACCGAACAGCGTTCGCTCGGCTTTGTCGGTGAACCGCGCGTAAACGTGCTAGAGCTTAATCTGGCGCTTGATGCGCTGAAAAGCTGAACCGGCGCGACATATGAGAGACTGAATGGCGGATGATGGCCGCAACCAGGGCCGCAGGCCCGATCCGGACGCATTGCTTGCCCTGGCGGACAAGGACCGCCGGGGCAAGCTGACCGTTTTTCTCGGCATGGCGCCGGGCGTCGGCAAGACCTATGCCATGCTGTCGCGTGCGCGAAGGCTGAAGAGCGACGGCATCGATATCGTCGTCGGTCTCGTCGAAACCCATGGCCGGAGCGAAACAGCTGCGCTTCTCGAGGGTTTGGAGGTGCTGCCGCGCAGCCGGATGGCGCATCGCGGCCGCATGCTGGAGGCCTTCGATCTCGATGGTGCGCTTGCCCGCCGTCCGAAGATCATCATCGTCGATGAACTCGCCTCCTCCAACCCGGAGGGCAGCCGGCATCCGAAGCGGCATCAGGACATTGCCGAATTGATCGAGGCCGGCATCGACGTGTGGACGGCGCTCAACATTCAGCATCTGGAAAGCCTCGCCGATCTCGTGGCGGACATCACCGGTGTGAGCGTGCGCGAGCGCGTGCCCGATCTCGTGCTGAAGCGCGCCGACGAGGTTCTGCTGGTCGATCTGCCGCCGAGCGAACTGCTGGAACGCCTGAAGGAGGGCAAGGTCTATCTGCCGGACAATGCCGCCCGGGCGACCGACCGCTTCTTCCGGCTGGGCAACCTGACCGCCTTACGCGAACTCGCGCTCCGCCGCACCGCCGACCGCGTCGACGACCAGATGGTCGATTATCTCAAACAGAACGCCATCGAGGGGCCGTGGGCGGCGGGCGAACGCCTGCTCGTCTGCGTCGGCGCCGACGAACTGTCGGAAAAGGTGGTGCGCGCCGCAAGCCGGCTTGCCTCCGGCCTCAATGCCGACTGGATCGTCGCTTCCATCGAGCGGGCCGATCAGGACAATGCCACGCGGGCCGGGCTGGAGCGGATCGACCGCATCTTTCATCTCGCCGAACAGCTGGGGGCGGAAACGCGCCATGTGATCGGCGCCGATTTCGTCGAGGAGATCCTGAAGCTCGCAAGGCGCGAACACGCGACCCAGATCGTCATCGGCGCGCGGTCCCGCACCGTCTGGCGACGGCTGTTCTCTCCCTCGCTGCCGGATGCGCTGGCACGCCGGGCCGCCGGCATCAGCCTGCATCTCGTCACCGCAGAAGGAGAATCGCCCGCCGCCGCGCCGCGACAAAAATCCCTGTCCTGGCGCTCGCCCCGGCTGCGGCGTGCCGCCTGGATCGCCCCCTGTCTCGTGGCCGCCACCACAAGCCTCGGCGTCGGCATCGACCGCATCATGCACCTGCCGAACATTTCGCTCCTCTACCTCGTGGCGGTGCTGTGCGCAGCGGTGACCGGCGGCTATACGGCAGCCCTTCTGGCAGCCGCGCTGTCTGCGCTTGCCTACAATTTCTTCTTCATCGCACCGCTCTACACCTTCACCATCGCCTCGCCACACGAGGTGTTCGCGGTGCTGATCTTCCTCGTCGTCGCGGTGATTGCCGGCGGTTTTGCCTCGCGCATCCAGCGCCAGTCGGAAACGGCGCAGGTGCGGGCCACCGCGCTGCAATCGCTCTACGAGTTTTCCCGCAAGCTGGCCGGAACCGGCAAATCCGAGGATGCGATATGGGCAACCGTGTCCCAGCTGCAGGCCAGCCTGCGGCGCAATGTGGTGCTGCTGGTGCCGGAGACGGACGAGCTGCGGCTCGCCGCCGCCTGGCCGCCGGATGTCGAGCTGGATGTGACCGACATGGCCGCCGCCCGCTGGGCGCAGGAGAAACGCGAAAAGGCCGGACAGGGCACCGGCACCCTGCCGAACAGCCGCTTCGAGTTCCGTCCGCTCGCGGGTCCGAACGGCGTCGTCGGCGTCTGCGGCGTGGAGACCGCGCAGGCCGTGCTCGACCTGCATGAGGAACGCGTACTGGCCGCCATTCTCGACCAGACGACGCTGGCGCTCGACCGTGCCCGGCTGCTGAAGGAAAGCGTTGCGCAAGCCGCCCGACTGGAAGGCGAACGTTACCGCGAGGCGCTTCTCTCATCCCTCTCGCACGACCTTAAAACGCCGCTCGCCACCATCACCGGCGCGGTCACCAGTCTGCGGGAGTTCGGCGAACGGATGGAGCCGGAAAGCCGCGACGACCTCCTGAAATCGATCGAGGAGGAAGGCAGCCGGCTCAACCGCTTCGTTGCCAACCTGCTCGACATGACGCGCGTCGAGGCGGGCACGCTGAAGCCGAAGCAGGACTGGGTCGACGTGGCCGACGTGGTGCAATCCGCCGTGGAGCGGATCCGCAAGCACGCGCCCGGCCATGCGATCGAGACGGGCATTGCAACCGATCTGCCTCTGATCGAGGCCGATGGCGTGCTGCTCGGCCAGGTGCTGTTCAACCTGCTCGACAATGCGGTGAAATACGGCGGCGACAGCCCCGTGCATGTCTATGCCCGCCGTGACGGGACGAGCGTGCTGATCTCGGTGACCGATCTCGGGCGCGGGATTCCGCCGGAAGATCTGGAAAGGATCTTCGAAAAATTCTATCGACGAACGAAAGGCGACGGTCGCGCACCAGGTACCGGCCTCGGCTTGTCGATCGCGCGCGGCTTCATCGAGGCGATGAACGGCACCATTCATGCGGAAAGCCCGGCAATCCGCAAGAAGGGCACCCGCATCGTGATACGCCTGCCGTTGCCGGACGAGACGAAGCGGAAGGAAGAGTGATGACGCTGCCGCGTATCCTTGTTGTCGATGACGAACCGCAGATCCAGCGCTTTCTGAAGCCGGCGCTGACGGCGGCGGGCTACGACGTGATCGAGGCCGCAACCGGCGCGGAGGCGCTGAAGGCGCTCGCCACGCTGGCACCGGATCTCGTGATCCTCGATCTCGGCCTGCCCGACATGGACGGCAAGGAGGTCATCGCCAGCCTGCGCGGCTGGAGCGAGGTGCCTGTTGTGATCCTGTCGGCCCGGGATCGGGAGAGCGAGAAGATCGCCGCCCTGGACCTCGGTGCGGACGACTACGTGGAAAAGCCCTTCGGGATCGGCGAACTGACGGCGCGCATTCGCACGGCCCTGCGCCACCGGGGTCGCAGCGAAGCGGTGCCTTCCCTTATTGAGACTGACGGCCTTAGGATTGATGCGTTACGGCGTCTGGTTACGCGCGGCGGTGATACTGTGCATCTGACGCCGAAGGAATACGACCTTCTTCTTCTTCTGGCTCGTCACGCGGGACGGGTTGTGACGCACCGGATGCTTCTGACGTCGGTGTGGGGGGTCGCGCACGGTGATGATCTTCACTACCTGCGTGTATTCATCGGACAGTTGCGTCAGAAGATCGAACGGGATGCGACGCATCCTCGTATTGTGCGTACGGAGCCCGGCGTTGGCTACCGGATGGTTTTGGATAGTTGATGACCGCCGCGGGATTGCGGTTGTTTTTGTGTTTTATGTTGTGATTGTTTTGAACTGGTTGCGGGGGCAGGATTTGAACCTGCGGCCTTCAGGTTATGAGCCTGACGAGCTACCGGGCTGCTCCACCCCGCGTTATTATTGGAAGTGGTTTTTGTTTTGAGAAGATATTGATTGCCTTTAGCAGACCTGGCAGCGACCTACTCTCCCGCGTCTTGAGACGAAGTACCATTGGCGCAGGGGCGTT
>NZ_FTMR01000034.1:0-8107 GCF_900156005.1 Rhizobium sp. RU35A
AAGAGCCTTCAGCCGTTTGGCCTCCGCCACTTCCATGCCGCCATACTTCGACCGCCATTTATAGAAGGTCGCGTCGCTGACACCGTATTTGCGGCACAGATCAACAGCCGAAAGACCGGCCTGATGCTCCTTCAGAATACCGATGATCTGCTCGTCGCTGAAACGGGAACGCTTCATTGTCTGTCTCCTTCTCCGGACAACAGACTAACCTCAAACCGAGGACATTCCAGGGGAGAAGGTCAGTGAACTTTCGACAAAGAGGGATCGAACTCCACTGCGCCGGCCCAGATCGCAAGCGATTTCTGCACTTTTGGGTCCGCGGAGTAGATCAAGGAAAAAACCTTGTCGAAGATGTACATATGCCTCTGGCAAAAGTCGGTCAGGTGCTTGGGGAGATCGATACGTCCATATCGGGACAGATCGTCGACTAGGTCAACACCACAAAATGCCTGGTAGGGGCAATGGACGCAGTCCGGATGAAAGTTATTGAGCGCTTCAGCGTTTAATGTCTCGATTTTGTCGCGCTCAATCCCGCTGAAGACATCACCCATGGAAAGGTCGAACTGCCCGACGCGGCTTATCATGCGAGCCTCATCGGTCGGGTATAATTTGCCGTCATGGTCAATGACCAGATAGCTGTAACCTATAATGTTTGGATTGCGCAGGTCGACATGATGATTGTGGCCGGAACGCAGAACACGCCGAAGACAGTGGGTGAAGTAAAATTCCTCGATGTGCACACTGGCTTCCCAGTTGTAATCGATCAGAGCGTCGATGAACGAGGAGTGATATCGGTTCCAGTTAGACGCGACCGAAAGGGCGTTGAACTGCTTGCGGGCAAAGCCTTGGTAGTTCACAGGGCGAAGATAGATTGACCTAATACCGTAATTGACGAATGTGTCGATCACCGTAGCCGCTGGAGGTGGTTTCGCGGGATCGATCGTCGGCAGCGCCGAAATCTTATCAGCGCCGATCCGGCCAACGGCCGCTGCTAGATTGTCAAAAAATACAGTGGTTTTCTCCGCACTTTTTGTTCTCTGGGCCTGATGAGTGGCGCGGTCAGAATCTAGCGAGGTGCTCGTGAAAACGTCGGGCTCTTCGAGCAATGCCCATGCCTCAGAACTTAACTCCTGAAGATTCGTACAGACCACGAATTCACAATGCTCGAACTTAGATCGACAGAATGCCTGAACTTGCTTGATGACATCGAGCCGGAGTAATGGCTCGCCGCCTTGAAACTCGACCTTGATGTGCTTTGTCGACAACCCGCCCAGAAACTTCAAAACCGCATTCAGGATTTCATCGTTCCAGTCAAATCCGGGCGTGGTTTCATTGACACGAGAGACCTGACAATAGCCGCAGGCAAGATTGCACCTGAGCGTCGGGACCAGGATTACGTAGTCGAGCTCCGTCGGCGAATAGAGGCGGCTCGCAAATCGGTATTCGAACCCGGCATAGGCGAGATCACCTACCTCGGAGAAGGCGTGTCCGTTACGGTCGAGGAAATGGCGGTCTGCCTGGTCGAGCGCATTTTCCGTGTAGCGTTTCAAGAAGCTTTGATCGGCTTTGAAATAGCCGCCGGCGTCGTCGGCAAAAAGAATGAGGCCGTCGTCTGTGGGCCGAAACTTAAGCGGTACGATTTGCAAGACCTGTCACGCCTTCAATCAGGATCTGCCGTAAGGGCAAGGTTTCCGCATATATTTTCTGCCGATAGAGGACGAATAGAAAATCTCTTTTGACCGCTGGGTCGTTCGCCGCTTCACCATGAAGAGTGACCATCCCCTCGTTGCAGTCCAGTTCAACGTGCGGGTAGAGATATTGAAACCGCATCACAGCGTCGCCAAGCCAGGGGCGAAAAGAGTCTTCAATTTCTATCTTGGTAGAGGGAGGGGAAGTTTTCATGAATGTTCTCTGCGGTTGCGACGTTTACAACCCATGCGTAAGATACCGGTGACTTTTTGCGCCCACAACGGAAAGTTTCGGTTGCGCACCGTTACTGCTTCAGATTTTGCGCGACTGACTTTTGGCAACGGCTGGAGGGCCCGATGTCTTGCCTCAGGAGCTCCACCCATTCGCCATCATCGAAACTAAAGAACCGAACATAGCATTTGGCGGTTTCGACCTCCGACGACTGGACGATCATCATGCGGCTAGAAAGCTCATATTTGAGGCTCAGGTTCGGATGGTCATCACCTCCGATCGGGAGCTTGAAGACTTCGCCCGTGCGAACATTGCCAACGAATGCGTTCGAACAACCGGCGCCGCAATCGATCTGAATGACCGCAAATTCGCCCGAGAATGTCGGCCCATTCGACATGCCATCAGCAATCCTTGTCCCGTAGGTCCGGAAGGATGCGCTTTGGCCAGCAAGGTCTGGCGGATTGTTCGGGCCTGAATAAATTCGAGGGACCGGAAGCTGCGACGGTTTGATCCGACCGAGTGATAGTTCCCGTTTAGTGTCCACGGCCACGCTAATGGTCGGTTCCCACCTAATTGGGCGGTATCCGATATCAAAAACGGTTGCCGTCCCGCGAACGGTCTTGAAGTAGGCCGCATCTGAAAGAACTACGGAGTCCAGAACTGCAGCTTTCGTAGCATGCGCATATATATCAGCGCCGTATCGACGCTGTAGATCGACAAGTGCATCCCGGCTGATTTTCGTAACGAAGGTCGCGATAACGCTGGAGCTTGCCACTTCAAAAAAGCTGGAAATCGCGAGCCCGCCATCTGATGTCGTAAGAACAGGTGATCCACTTCCAGGGAGCGCCCCGGCACTACCGAAGCGCTGTCTGATAGCCGCAAGGCTCGTCTGGCCAAAACGAAAGTCGGAGAAATGAGCGGGTTGCGGTTGGCCTTGTCCGGACCAGCTCGCTTCCAGACGGACCACTTTGCCGGTCGACTTCTCGATCGTGCCGGATAGGCTGACCCCGGTGCCGATCTTGAACGTAGCGTTTCCATATTGGCCGAAGTCGTACTCCCAAGCGGCGGAGCCGAGCTCGTCCAGTTTTGAGCGGTTTTCACCGATCGTATGGCTGGTGATCGACTGAGCGCGACATTGCCCCAGGCTCACGGTCAACACTGATACAGAGAGTGGCACGGCCACAAAGGCAAAATTCAGAATTGATTGGCAGCGCATTGGTCATTCCCGTCCCTAAACCAGCCGCTAATCGGAAGTTGTCAACTATGATACTAGACGTATCGCATGGCAAATGGTGTAGAAATCGAATTGCCGAATTGATAGGGGTGAGCGGTAGTCGCAGATTGCAGTGCCTTCAATTGCAGTCCCATGTTTTAAGGCAGGAAACAAAACCTCTTGCAATCTGCCTGCTATTCTGTGGCGCTAGCGGGCTTGAAGCCCACACGTTTTGCGCTACCGTTTCTACATCATGCGTCCAAGGGCGGGAGGACATGCAGATGGATCGTACCGACATTGTGGGAAAGCTGCGCGAAGCGTTGGCCCTCGCCAAGCAGACCAACAGTGACCTGTTGGTTTACCTGATAAGCGTTGCTCTGGCAGAGGCAGAGCAATTTCAGCCGCCGCCGAGCCGGCCTGCGGTCCATTGACACACGAATACACGTGCAAAACATGAGTAGGATAATCCTGGGCGGCCGGACTCATCGTGGGGACCGCGGTAGGCGGGTTCACAATTGTCCCGACCCAGTATCCTGCCAAAGAAGTTTGCGAGTCGGCTGCGACCGATGCCAGCCGCAGCCTTCCTCCGGTCGTTATGTGGCGATACAGAAAAGCTGGGAAAGACCCCACCTAGGCGGTATCCCCCTCCGCATCGACGGCGAGGTCTTCCATAAGTTGGAGCAACACGGAGTCGGCCTCCGCGATCGCTGTATCAATGGCCTTGGCGAGTTCGTCCTCGGTCAGTTCAAGCGCTTTGTATTTCAGTGCCAGCAATTGAACCCCGAGAGAAAAAAGATGCTGGGGCCGGTCGGCCAACGTGACGTGCATGGTAATCCCTCCTCTGCTTTGGCCATGCCTGCGGAAATTTCACTTGTTGCTTAATGTGATGGCTCGGCAGTTGATTGCCGAGCCTGTGCCGCCCCTCGCACCGCCCGTTGACCGGTGCTGATCAGAAGGGCGAGGATGATGGCAGCGATACCCACCACTTCAACGGGGCTGAGCGTGCTGCCCAGGAAGTACCATGCTGCAGTCAGTCCCACGACAGGGACCAACAGCGCAAACAGCGACACCTGGCCTGCGCTGTAGCGCTGCAGCATGCGACCCCAGACGCCGTAGGCAAAGATCGTCGACACGAAGGAGGTGTAGAGAACCGTCATCAAGCCACCCGCCGTCATGGACCGAAGCGCTTCGACGGTTTGGGTTGGCCCTTCAAAGAGGACCGAGCTTGCGAGCAAGGGTAGCGGTGGCACGACGCTGATCCAGACCATCAGATGCAGCGTGTTGATGGATGGAAGGCGCTTGATCAGCACATTCGACACCCCCCAGGAAAAGGCGCCCCCAGTCGTCAGCGCGAAGCCAAGGGCCGTGAAGGTAGCTCCCGCCTCAAGACCTATCAGCATCACGCCGCTCAGACCCAACACGGTACAGAACATCGCCACACTGCCCATTTTCTCGCCCAGCGCGAGACGTGCCAGAACGACAGTAAAGAAAACCTGCGTCTGCATCAGGACGGACGCAAGCCCCGCGCCCAGCCCGAAATAGATCCCGAGATAGAGAAGGCCGAACACCAGAAAGCCTAGTGTGAATCCCAGCAGCAGAAGAGATCTCCAGGGGATATCCGGCCTCGGCATCCCGAAGGCAGCCGGCAGGGCACAGACGGCGAAGCGCAGAGCGGAGAACAGCAGGGGCGGAAATTGGTTCAGACCCCAGCGGATCACGATGAAATTGAAGCCCCATACGAGAGCTACGATACAAAGCAGGATGGTATCTCGATGTCGCATTATCGTGATCCGCCGGGAGGTTCGAGGTTATTCGGCAGCCTGGCGGAAGCCGTCCTCCGCGGGTGCACCACCAATGATCACGGTCCTTTGCGGGATCTGCTCGAAGACCGCCTCCGGAACCTCGTACATCTTGGCGAGGGTCGGATTGGGAACGCCGGTCAACATTTCGGACAGCTCGATCGTTTCCGGCAGTTCATGCGAGAGGACCACCAGGAATGACAGCGGCTCGTCGCCCAGGTTTTCGATCCAGTGGAGATAGCCCTGCGGCACGAAGGAAATGTCGCCCGGCGACAACTCGAGATAGTGGGTTTCCCCTTCCGGACCGACGATACCGACTTGGCCCTTGCCGGAAACGCAGAAGTCGAGCTGGTTGGCGTTCGGATGCGTGTGCGGCTCGCGAACCCCACCGGGCTGGATTTCCAGCGCCTGGACCGCCAGTCCCTTTAGGACCGGAAAGTTCTTGGCGTTGGCGCGGTAGAAATCGCCTGCAGGAAACGACTTGAAGACGTTGGCCTTGAACGGAAAGCTATTCGACATCGATTATCTCCACGGTTGCATAAAGACGTGCAAAGGTATTGCCCGGCCACGCCGGCGCCACTGCGCTCCTTGCAGTCTCTATTGATGTTGAAGTTGAGCTCCACGGTAAAGGTACCGTGTAGAAAGATGGCTATATCCTTGACTCTCCAACAACAATCGAATTGTATTCACCTGATTGTTCAAATTGGATGAACTATTCCATGCCGAACCTACGCAAGATTGACCCGCTTCTCCTTCAGGCTCTCGTCGCAATTGCAGATGGTGGCAGCTTCGGTGCTGCGGCCGAAAAGGTAGGGAGAACCAAGTCGGCAGTCAGCATGCAGATGAAACGCCTCGAAAGCCTCTTTGCGAGCACGCCTATTTTTGAGCAGCGCGGGCGCACAAAGCGGTTGACCGAACAAGGAGAGCAACTGCTTGCCCATGCACGGGTGATCTTGCAGATGAACGACACGCTGTGGCATAAGATGGCACTGGCTCAAGGCCCGGAGACTGTCCGGCTCGGAGCGCCAGATGATTACGCTTACGCACTTCTGCCAAATATCCTCGAGCGATTTGGACGAAGTTTTCCGAATGTTCAGGTGGAATTGACCTGCGAGCCGAGCGAAGGGCTGTCAGCACGCATCGGCCGCAACGAGCTTGATCTCGCGCTGGTTACACGGCGTCCTAATGACGATATCTCGCAGGTCATCCGCATGGAGCCAGTCGTCTGGGCGAAGGCGCGCGGCAAACCGCTGGATATGACCCAACCCCTGCCCCTTGCGGTCTTCCAGCCGGGCTGCGTGTCGCGCGCGCACATCATCGAAGCCTGCACCAAGGCGAACCGTCCCTATCGCATCGCCTATTCGAGTCACAGCCTGGCCGGCATCCTGTCGCCGGTTCGCGCCGGGCTTGCGATTGCTGCCATCGCTCTGTGCTCGGTTCCCGATGACCTGGACGTCATTGAACCTGGCCCCGATCTGCCAGAGGTCAAGGGGATAGACCTCGCCCTGATGAGGAGCGGCAGCCGAGGGCAACCGGTTTTTGTTCAGCATCTGATGGAGGAAATTTGCGAGAGCTTGAGGGTGGCGGCTTGAGATCTGCATCAATGGCTTATGCACGTGCAAACGGTTCAAATCCCTTCAAGAGCTGGAAGACACCGATCAGGCGGAGGGCTTAATGGCCGCGGTGTTTCACGCTCACCAAGCGTGGCATCCATTTGTTGCCCTTAAGACGAAATAACCTGCCGCTTAATCTCAGGTTATGTGTTGCGTGGTCCCAGGCGCCGATTTAGGAAGAGAACACTGACGGAGACTAACGGATTTTTGAGTGCCAAATGCCCCTGATGCGTTTCAAATCGCGAACGGTGCTTCATCGAGTAGATGACTTTGCTCTCCCGGATGTGTTGCAACAATTGTGGGGAAGGCAGATTGCGTGCCTGCCATTTTGAGCGCGATTTTGCCGCCCACCGGCGCTCCCTGCTGTGGACCGTCATGCGTATCGTGCGCGACCCGCAGACGGCAGAAGATTTGGCGCAGGAAACCTTTCTGCGCGCTCACAAAGCGGTTGAGAGCGGACGGGTCGAGCATATAGAGGTTTTCTCCACCAGACGGCCCGCAATCTTGCGCTGGACCATCTGCGGCGCCGCAAAACCCGGGCGGGCGCCGAAGTGCAGGGACTGGAAGAGCATCTGCTTGCTGGAAGCTCGGCTGATATCCCCTCAATCGAACAGGCTTTGATCGAGAAGCAGACGTTCGGTGTGTTTCAGACGGCGCTTGCAGCCCTGCCGGAGCGCGCGCAGGCCGTGTTGGTGCTGAGCCGCATTGAAGAGTGGTCAGCTCATAAAGCCGGAGGATTGTGCGACCGACCGTGGTTTTGCCGCAGCCGCTTTCGCCGACCAGGCCGAGGGTTTCGCCCTTGTTAATGGCGAACGACACGCCATCCACCGCCTTCAAAGCTCCGACGGGGAGGTTCAGGATCCCCGCCCGGATGGGAAAATGCATCTTCAGGTCTTTGACGCGGACGAGGACGTTATCGTTCATGACCATCCCCTTGATCCGTCTGCCTGCGGGTTCTAGCAGGCAACCGTGTGGGCCGGTACGATCTCGGCAACGGGCGGATCCTGTTTGCGACAGATCTCGGTGACAAAGCTGCAGCGCGGAGCGAATGGACAGCCGGTCAGAACGCCAAGCAGGTTGGGCGGCAGGCAGCCAATCGCCTGAAGCTTGGTTTTGGTGGGGGCGTCGAGCCGAGGCAGGGAATTGAGGAGACCGATCGTGTAAGGATGCGCCGGGCGCGCATAGAGCTCATCGACTGGCGCCTTTTCGACGCATGACGGCAACATTGGTGGCGAGGCGTGCAACCACTCCGAGATCGTGGGAAATCCAGATTACCGCCGTGCCGAGTTCTGCTTGCAGTTTCTTGATGAGCGCAACGATCTGTGCCTGGATGGTGACGTCGAGGGCAGTCGTCGGTTCGTCGGCGATGAGCAGTTGCGGCGAGCACGACAATGCCATGGCAATCATGACCCGCTGCCGCATGCCTCCCGAAAACTGGTGCGGATAATCGTCCAGCCGTTTGGCCGGTGTGCCGCCTTTTGCGGGTTCATCCCAGTGGATTTTACGCCTGGCTGAAGAGCCCGCTGAGCAGGCGAGCCAGCGAGGACAAGCGACAAACCGAT
>NZ_FTMR01000035.1:0-7733 GCF_900156005.1 Rhizobium sp. RU35A
CCAGAGGCCTGCGTCAGGCTGCCCGTCGTTGCCGTCAGGGATACGCCAGTCGCACCCGCAACCGAGCCCGTCGCGGCAACCACGACATTCCCGTCAGCCGTCACCGTGACGGAACCACCCGACGAACTCAGCGCATCGGCAAGCTCGACAGAACCACCAAGAGCCGAGGCCGATACCGCCCCCGCGCTCTTCACCTGACCAAGCGTGGCATCGGTACCCGCCGACAGCGTCACGGTGCCCGTACCACCATCGATCAGCGAACCAGAGGCCTGCGTCAGGCTGCCCGTCGTTGCCGTCAGGGATACGCCGCCTGCACCCGTCGCCGTCACGCTGGCGCCGGACGACAGTGCAAGAGCCGTCTGCGCCGTCACACCGATCGAACCGTTTGCGGCCTCGATCGCATCGGTCAGGTCGGTCCGGCCGGCCACAGACGTGATGCCGATCGTACCCGTGCCACCCGTCTTCACGTGACCGATCGTGGCATCGGTGCCCGCCGACAGCGTCACGCTGCCTGTACCGCCATCGATCAGCGAGCCAGAGGCCTGCGTCAGGCGACGACCTGACGAGAGCGCGATATCGCCATCGATCGCGGTGAGGGACTGGGTCAGCAAATCCCCAGTGCTCGACAGCGTTATGGAGGAGCCTGCGGCCACCATGCCGCTCTCCAGAGTCATGCTTCTGCTGTTTTCGATGACGACATTGCCGCCATCGGCATTGGTGAAGGCGAGATGCGCGAGATTGGTCGAGAGCCCCGTTTCGCCGCCGATTCCGCCATGTGCTGACAATGTCACACCCGCGGTTTCATCGGAAACGTCGATGTCCTTCAGATCGTCGCCGTTTCCGTTGATCGAACCGCCGGCATTGACGACAACAGCGTTGTCTCCCCCCTTCTGGCTGACCAGATTACCGAGCACAATGTTGCCGGCGGCACCGAGATCAATGGCATTGCCCTTGGCGTCGATGGTCGATCCCTTGCCCATCACGAGGTTGGCCTCCGTGCGGATCTTGGCAGTTCCGTCGCGAGAGATCACCTTGCTGTTTTCGCCGAAGATCACGTCATCCGGCGCAAACCAGTCGATGATGCTCGCCGAGAAGGTATTGCCGGCCTCGACCAGGATCTGGCTGGCAGATACGATCTGCGAAATGCCGCCGACGATGGCTTCCTTGACATACACAGGCAGATCGGGCGCTGCGATATAGGAATCGCCCGGCGTCTGCAGCTCAATCTTGCCATCGGTGCGGGTCGTGATATCGAGCGACGATCCCTGTGTGCCGATGCCGTCGCGGGCATAGAGCTTGATGTTGCTGCCGTTGAGGTCTACGCCCGCATCCGCGAAGGCATCGACGATGCGCCCGTTATTGGCGGCCAGGTCGAGCGTCGGGCCGGCCGCGTCCTGGAGGCGCAGGTCACCCGTCTTTTCGGCCAGATAGGCAGCGCCATCGGTGCGCAACTGCACGAAGCCGTCATCGGTCGTATCCGTCACGAAGCGCTTGTCAGCTGTGCCGAGGTTCTCACCGGCACTCGAGAGGATGAGGTTGCGGCCGGTCGCATTGGCCTGTCCATCCTCATTGGCGTTCAGCAGGCTTCCGGACGTATTCAACTGCAGCGTGTTGCCGACCGCGATCGTCTTGACGTTGAGGTCGCCCTGGCTCTGAAGATAGGCATCCTCTCCGGCGCTGACGCTGACTGTGCCGCCCGTGTTGATCGACACGCCGTCACGCCGGGTCACGGTGACAGACCCGTCGGTATTGTACTGGACATCACCGACCTGCGCGGTGCGCATGCGCTGCATGTCGGCGACGGAAACCGTGTTGCCACCACCCTGGTTGACGCTGAAGCTGCCGTTTTCTTCCCCGATCGTACCGGAGACCTGTACATTCAGGCTTCCGGCCTGGATGTTGCTGGCCTGGTTCGAACCGCCCGCATTGCCGCCGGCGACCTCCGCATTGACAGCCGAAAGGACGGCATTGCGATCGAAGGTCAGTCCTGCGGCGTTGGCGGTCTGCTCGCTGTCGGTCAGCGTGTAGACGAAATTCGCATCGTAGGTGCCCTGCGCCGCAGCGCCGAGCTTGGTGTTCGCGTCTTGGTAGAAGGCCGTCTGCTTCGCCTCGTAGGCAACAATGTCCGCGTCGGTGAAGCCGTTGGCCACCAGAGCCGCACGATCTGCATCCGAGACATGATAGACAAAATCGCGGTCATAGGGCGCAATCGTGCCGGTCACATCCGCAGCAGCCCCGCGCATCTGGCTCGTTACGGAGGTCGAAGTGGTGCCGGCGCCGCGCATCTTCCAGTACGCATGGTACATCGCCGTCATCTGCTTGGCCTTGGCCTCATTGACCAGGGCGGTCTCGGAGGCGGCATGAGCCGAGGTGCCGAGGCCACGCGCGTCGAGGTAGTCGGCAAAGGCGGCATCGCGGGCGGAAAAGTCGCTCGCCGGCGTCTGGCCATTGAGAAGATTGCCCTGAACGAGGAGGGTGAGGTCTCCTCCCACGTCGATGGTGTCAACCCTCAGGTCGCCGTTGACCTCGCGAATGGTGACGGCGTTCTTATCCTTCGTGACGACGGACAAGGTGCCGCCACCCGCCGCGTCGGTGTCGACATCGAGCTTGTTGTTGGCAAGGCCGGTCAGGATCTTGCCGGTCTTGCTTTCCAGCTGGATACGCCCCCCCTTCACGGCGGATTTCATGTTTGAGGCGCTCAGATCAAGATCGCCGCGCGCAACAAGGGTCAGATCGCCGCCATGGGCGGTCTTGGCCGCATCGACCGTGATCTGGCCAAGGCGCAGACCGCCCGCAACCTCTTCCAGATAGAGGCTCGGTGCCGAGGCATTGACAATGGCATTGGCACCGGTCTGCTCGATGCGGAACGTATCGGTCGATGACATGCCGATGGCGGTTTTCGCATTCAGCTTGATATTGTTGGCGATCAGCACACCGGCCTGGCCGTCATTCTCCGCCGTGTAGATGCCGCCATCCCGGCTCGTCAGGCGGGTTTCGCCCGAAATGTTGCGCACGGTGCCGCCGATCAGCACATCACCCTTGCTGTCCACGGCGATCCGCCCGGTGTTTTCGCCGAAGAAGCCGATATTGATCGTCTTGTCCGCCTTCACCGAGTAGGTCTGATTGCTCCGGTAATAGATGCGATAGTCCATCTTCGGACGGACTTCGTAGTCCAAACAGATGGCCACGTCTGTTTCACACACGGTCTCGCTGGTGAAGTTCTGCACCTCACGCCGTTGTTCCGTGACACTGCGGGTATAATGGAATTCCGAGCTGTCGGACGCATTCACCACCAGGGCGCCAACCGGATCCTTCCCATAGGTCGGAGTGGACCAGCTCAGGTGTTCATCGCGCCAGCGCTCCCAGCCATCACTGCTCGTCTTGGTGGTCAGCTTGCCACGGATCCAATCGTAGCTGACGTCACTCCACGGCCTTCCTTTGCGCTCCTTGTAGATGGCCTCGACACTGGCCTCACCCTCGTCTTCGTCCTCGTGATACGAATAGAACCGCTGAAGGTCGTAATAGTCAGCCGTCACCGTCCACTGGTAGCGTTGGTTGGCGAGCGGGTTGTAGGTGGCCGCTGCCGCACCGGTCGCCACCTGCGTCATTGCAATGCCGTTCGTCAGTTTGTTCGAAGTGTTCTCGTACTTGACGATGTCGCTGCCAATGCGCGCCCAGCGGGTCTGCAGATAGCTGCTGTTGGCGGTCTGATAGTTGTGATCGTTGAAGACGATCGTGCCTTCCACGCCATTACCGGTATCGATGTCGCGCAGTTCCAGCGCGCTCGTCGACTGGTTGGTGATGTCGAAGCGGGCAAAGCCGTCCAGCGCCTCCACCTTGCCGCGGCCAGTGCTGGCAATGCGACCCTCGATCACGATGGTGCCACCTTCGGCCTGCAGGTTCTTCGCGACCACGCGACCCGTCGCATAGTCGTAATAGAGCGGAATTTCGGCGAGATCATCGATCGAGATACTGGCCAGCTGATCACGCGTGGCCGTCAGCGGATCGAAACCAAGTTTGGCATTCAGCTGATAATAGCGGTCCGCCTCGCTCTTGGTCTGGGCATAGCGGGTCTTCTGGGCACTCGCCAGGGCCGCGTCCACCTGCGCCTGCGTCACGGTCGTATCCCGGCCGCTCACACCGGAGCGAATGGTGCCGTTGATGTTGACCCCGTCGGCCTTGATATAGATGTTGCCCAGGGTCTCGATCGAACCTGCTGTCCCTCCCGGCGTTGCCGAAGTGAGCTTCACATCCGTATTGCCGGCGGTCTGCGTGTTGCTGTTGGCATTGACCAGATTCTGAAACTCCTTGATCGGGTCGTTGCCGAGATTGACGTCGTCGTCGCTGTCGATCCGGAAGTCGCGGCCTGCAAGGATGGTCAGGTCTGCTGCCTGCACGCGCGACTGCAGCATCACCGAACCGTAAATGTTGGCGAGCGTTACCGAACCGCCGATATTGCTGATCTGCCCCTTCACCGTCAGATCGGGACCGCTGGCATTGGTGTTGACGACCGCAAGCACCGCGTCCTTCGTGGGCAGCGCGTAGGAGACGGCACCCAGCAGCGGCGATCCGTTCTGCTTGATCGGCGTGCCGTTCAGGTAAAGCTTGCCGCCCACCAGATAGGGGATCGACAGGCCGGTGATGGCAAGCGCATTCGAGGAGGTGTTGGCCACCCGCAGGTCGGCATCGCGTGGCGTCACGATGGCGCCGGTACCGGTAAGGCCACCGTTTTCGACTCCGGTCCGCAGGACGACGTCACCGAGGGGTGCCTCGTAATTGACGTTCCAGGTGTTGCCGGACTTGCTGACGGCCTTGCGCCAGTTGTAGCCGCTGCCGGTGACGGAACTGATGTCGGTGCCGTCGATCGAGATCCAGCGCGAACGGTCAAGGCCCGTTTCCAGCGTGCCGTTGAGATTGACGGTGCCCGATTTGCTGGCCGTGCCGACACCCTTGATGTCCATCAGGGCTGTCAGGAAGCTGGTCGCCGAGTAGTTGCGGACATCGATATAGGCGGTGGCGCCACCGCGCGTCTCGTCAGCGGCGCCGGCATGAAGGTTCTCGCCGGACTGCACCTTGCCACCGCTGGCGATGCTCAGGATATTGTTCTGGTCGCTCGTCGCGCGCGAGATGTTGTCACGCGGAACCCCGATCGCAGCACCGATGATGGAGATGACCGAAGCCGCGATATCGTTGCTGTTGATGCGGTAGCCGACCAGACGGTCGCCGGCGAGCGCGAGCGTATCGTTTGCCGCGACATAGTCTTCGCCGGCGCCCAGGAACACATCGCCGTAACTGGCGATCCTGGCGTTTTCGCCGATCTTGACCACATTGTCGGAGGTCGATGCGGTGACGGAATCCACCCGCAGAGATGCACCGGCGCCATAGGCCGAGCCATCCCCGGCGGTGGCCATCTTGGTATCGGTGACAGCGGAGGCCTCCAGGTGTTCGCCCGCAAACAGCGAGGCGGACTGGCCGACCGTCACGAAGGACTGTGCACGGCTGCCGGAAATGCCGGCATGCGTAAAGCGTGTCTTGCCGCTGGCGGCGGCCCCAGCACCGGCTGCGTCGACGGTGATGGTGTCGTCGCCGCCGACATTCGCCATGGATTTGACCGTGAGGTCGCCGGCCGAATAGAGGCTCGTCTTCTTGCCAATTGAAACACCCGTATTGGTCTTCACCGATACATCCGAATCCACGTCGGCAATCGCGATAGCCCCATAGGCTTTCAGATTGATATTGCTGTCACTGAACAGATCCTTTGCGATGGCATTGCGTGCCAGAATCTGGATCTTCTCGCCGTTGCTCTGGTCGTCATAGGTCTTGGAAACGATCTTTCTGTTGTCGCCAATATCGACCGTCGACGTTCCCTCGATGTCATAATCGGTGCGGCCGGAACCGCCGCCATAGAGACCGACGCCGAAGGAGTTCATCTTGCCATCAAAGTGCCGATCATGATCGGCCTTGATGACAATTTCTCCGGTTGCGCGAATATCATCGCCAGTCGGCGTGCTGGCGAGATCGGAGAGCTCGATGGTCGTCGCCCCCTTGTCGATCACGGTCGCGCTGGAAATGCCCGCCGTGTAGACGCCGCCGGACACAGCAAAGCTTTCGGCCGTCGTCTTCGTGTCGCTGTTGGCAAGAACATGGATGTTCCTTGCAGCATTGACGGACGAGCCAAGCGTGATGCGGCTGGTGTTTTCATTCTTCGCCTGGGCCACATGCGCACCGAGCGACAGGCCACCAACAGTGATGCCGATGATCCTGGACTGAAGGGCGACCTGATTCTCGGTCGTGATGTCGACATCGCCGGTTCGTGCGGTGATCTGGCCGATGCCGAGATCGATGACGGCATCATTGCCGGTGGCGGACCCGATATTGCTGCCCTGCGCGGCGCCCAGGCCGCCAGCCGCGGCCAGCGCGAAGCTTTCCGCACGACGGTAGGTCGGACGAACAATGCCAATGCTGTCGGCGGCCGCCTCAACGCTCGAATCGCCGCTTGCGGTCGATTCGAGCGTTGAGACACCTGCCAGGCGGCCGGCGGTCTGCAATTCGCCGACAAGGGCGGAGATTTCCACCGCACTGCCCTTCAGCACATGATTGTTGCCAGCCTTGACCGTCGCATCGCCATGGCTTTCGGCATAGGAATGGACATAGCCCGCAGCCACCGCGCCGAGCGCGACGCCGACCACGTTCGACACGGACCAGCCCAGATTGTCAGCCGTGATGTTGAGGATTCCGGCCGAATCGAGCGTGACGTTGTCGCCCAACTGAACGGTCGCGTCGCTGTCTTCCTCGATTTCGGAGACGGCAGCCTGGCCGGCCACGCCACCGCCGGCGCCCGCCAGTCCATCGACGGACATCCGGAAGCGCTGCTGCGCCAGCACTTCGAGACTGCCGGTGCGCGTCGTGACCGTTGCACCGTTACCGAGGGTGGTGGTCGCACCGCCCTCCAGTTCGGCATAGGTGAACGAAACACCGGCGCCGACCAGGCCACCCGCGAGGCCAATGGTCGTTGCAGCCAGGTTCTGTTCGTTCTCGGCGCTGATCACGGCCTGGGTCGCGCTCACCTGCGCGCCGGCCCCGATCGTTGTTTCGGCGCTGTTGCGCAGACGGTTGTAGTTGATCGAACCGGCAACGCCGACCAGACCACCCGCACCCGCAAAGTTGACCGCTTCAAGGACGGAAGCACCCTGTGCCTGGAGGCTCAGCGCAGCACCCGCTGTCACCCGCGCATTGGTGCCGATGGCGGTGATGGCGGAGGACGAGAAGTCGTTGACGCCGACGGTCAGGCCAACGCCCACCGTGCCACCGCCGCCGATCGTACCGGCAAACTGATAGACACGGCCGAAATCGCTCGCGGAAAGATCGACGGAGCCACCGGTCACCACCTCGGCATTGTCGCCGATCGTGGCGGAGGTGCGGTCGTGGCCGTCCTTGGTCAGCATGGCCGAAACGCTGGTTGCGTCGCCGGACAGGCCGGATGCCGTCGCGCTGTTGGCCTTGGCGATTGTCGCGTCGAGCGTGGCATTGCCACTGGTCTGGATGCGGTTTCCGGCCACGATGGACAGAATTCCGTCCACATCGCCTGCCATGCCGCCGCCGTCGACCGCAGAGGTGCCATCATTGTCCTGGTAGTCGTTGAGATTGCCGGAGCCGGTGCGGTTGATGACGACGGCACCGCCCACGCCCACCACACCGCCGACGCCGCCGGCAATGGTGTTGGACGCATAGTT
>NZ_FTMR01000036.1:0-7284 GCF_900156005.1 Rhizobium sp. RU35A
AAGAGCCTTCAGCCGTTTGGCCTCCGCCACTTCCATGCCGCCATACTTCGACCGCCATTTATAGAAGGTCGCGTCGCTGACACCGTATTTGCGGCACAGATCAACAGCCGAAAGACCGGCCTGATGCTCCTTCAGAATACCGAAGATCTGCTCGTCGCTGAAACGAGAACGCTTCATTGTCTGTTTCCTTCTCCGGACAACAGACTAACCTCAAACCGAGGACATTCCAGGGGAGCAGGTCACCGGCAGAGAACAACTTGAAGAAATCATCAAGCCAATTTTCGTCCGCGCTACCAACCAGTTTCACCATATCACTTCGTTCATCTAACCATCTTTGAGTAGGCTACAGCTTGAATCATGGCCGTTGCTAACAGCATCCTGACGGCTCGCTCCCGTACCGTTTTTTTTCCCTCGGCGAGCCAGATGCAACTGCGCTTCCTTTTCAAGCTTGCTCTCCAAGCTCTTCAATTCCACGGCATCGGCATCTGGAAGAAGGCCCGCTATCTTCATGACAGCGGCAGTTACCTGGCGGCCGAAGAGCTTCGTGCAGCGGAGCGGGTCTCCTCGTTCATCACGAAAGTCAACGCCCAGTATGAGGAGCGTAGAAACGGCCTCGTCGTCAGCACTATCGTCTGTAACGAAGTGGCGCTCGTGTTGATCCGCACTGGACTGAATTTGCCACCATTCCTCAGTTCCCTCGATCAAGCTATGAAAACTATCAGGAAATTTGAAACGGGTATCGTCTCGGGTGATACCGAAGAGCTTGGTGGATAGTCGATCAAAATAGTCGTCAAGCTCAGGAGCGACTTCGCCGTTTCGGGGCGGGTTTAAAATAAGTTTGTTCTCAAATTCTGCTATGCCGTCGAGTTTTCGGATCACCAGAACCTTGCCCCCCATTTTGGCAATCACGGAATCCAGTTCTGCCATTCTGCCCTTCCACTCCGCATAGTTGTCGGCCATTGGTGATCCTCTCTGGGAAACAGTTTGATTATACACAGAGAACAAACAGCTTGAACGCAGCCACGAGTGGCATCCACTGCATCTTTCCCGAGCAGCTTGAGATTTGAAACAGCAACTCGCGTCACGATTACAGCGCGCGAACCCAATTGTGAGGCCATAACGCGCCATGCAGGAGGTGCAGATCGCCTCGAAGTGCCAGATCGACGTACCTACGCCATGGAATTACAGGGAGTGATCGCGCAGGTCACGTACGAATTGAAAAAGCTGTGCCTGATGACGAGCATCGGCAAGAGCGTCATGCTTCTGCTCTTCTGCTTGCTTCTCGACGGGAAACTGGCTTGACCGAGTTGCGTCCCATGAACAGCCTGCTGCACCCATATACATCGCCTTGATGTCTACGGCTCCGATACCGAAGGGGTTCCTCTTGAGAAAGTGGAGGAAGTAATAATTCACAAAAGCCCAATCAAAAGGTGCGTTGAAGCCCACGAATATCGGCTTCCCACCCTCGGAATTGGTGGTGATCCAATCCTCCAGGCTTAGCATCGCCTCTTCAGGGTCCGTCCCCGTGTCATTCAAACTGTCGAGTTTAAACCCGCTAACGGCCAATGCCTCTGGAATGAAGTTCTCACTGATCGGCTTGATCACTACGTAGAAGCTTTTTGTGGGGTCATCAACCAAACAACAACCCAGAGAAAGCATGCTGTAGTCGGGTGGGATGGGACCAGCTGCCTCAATGTCGACAGAGATAAAAACTTCTTTTCGTTTTTCGGTCATGAGATTAGTGGCTCCACGTCGACCAGAGGCGGACGTGCCTCGACAGAAGCCCAATGATCAAAAAACTCACGCTGCCTATCAGCCGCAGTTGTGTCATTTGACCAATGATATCCAGCATACGTTGCGATATCGAACGGTAGCTTCTCGCCCTTCATCGCCGTGACGATTGTGGGAATCCCGCGCCCCAGAGCATAACCCAATTCGATGAAGCAGTTCGGCCTGGAACCTGTGACGTCGGCAATGACGAGTTGGCAATGGTGCAATTTACTGAAAATATCACCGTCGATACGAGCTTGGCCGACTGACTGTTGTCCGTCGACCACCAGGAGCTTATAGCCCAGACGCCCTTCGACAACTGGTTTTACCACCGCTTCGAAGAAATCGTCGACGGCTTTAAATTGATCGTGTGAGGGGTCGAGCAGCCGCACTGCAAAGGCTCTGGGCGGTTCAAGGGCTTCAAGCAGCTCAATAAACTCTTCGACCATCAGCCTAACGTCGGTCTGGCTTGCGAAGTTTACTCGGTTCAGCCAACCGTGAGGATCAAGGTGGCCTGTTGTTTGAAACAGCCGCTTAGTGTTGTTGCGTCCCAAGCCGAAGTCATAGACACGCTGAGCGCCGGTCGTCTGGGGGCGTAGCGGGATGTTCACCGGAGCGACCGGCTTACCATTGCCAGCGTAGAGGTTTGTGAGAAAGAGAACGCCTTCGTCACCGCCGATGGGGATGAGGATGTCTCCCCAATGGGCCTGCGTCTCCATCCGTTTGCTTGCCATGTTCCAGAACGAAGCGTTGTCGATCTTCACTTTGTCAGTCCGACGCAGGCTATTCCACATCTCCTTGTACTGCTCAGGAATCTGAGCCTCGGATTTGTGGTGCTGGACTGCAACAGCCATCACACCGGGGACATCGGAAGGACGCGAAATCTGGTTCTGATAAATCGTCTCCCAAATCAGCCAGTCGAAGCATAACGGCTTTCCATCAATGGCACGGAGCGGCTCTTTGTCGACAGGCACGACAAAGTTCGCCCCCAACTTGATAAGAGCCGTTACGAGGCTTGCCACGAATTTGCGCGCTAGCTCTACATTTTCAGGCGAAGCGTACTCGATCTCTTCTGAAATCCGACCGGTGATATGGATGCGACGCCCAAACAGTGGTGACCTCGGCATTACTTGTCCTCCATCACTGGCGACGGCGTCATAGCTGCGGCGACATGCAACAGGAGGTTCACGGATAGTGGGTGATTTGGAAAAGCTTTAGCCAAAGCCTGCGGGTAGAGCCTGGTACGGATGTCCGAATACGTCCACGTCGGCTGATCGGCGCGCGGTCCGGTAATCGCAACAAGCTTGGCAACATCATCTACTGAAGGGTTCAAAGCGGCTAGATCGCTGATGAAGAGAGCTTTTCGCTCATCCGAGGTCGGCCTGGAAAATGCCCGGACCAGGGCTGCTCTGCGCCGAAGCGCGGGATCGAGAACGGAAAGGCGGTTTGTGCAGAGAATTACGAGAATGCGTCCGTTAAACCGTCGTAGATCGTCTATGTGCTGAATGAGCGTGTTGACGGCAACCTTGTCCTCGTGGTGGCTGTGTTCCTGCGACCGATTGGCGGCAAGGGAGTCACCTTCATCGATGATCAGGATCGCCCGCTTGCTCTTTCCGACTGCCTTGATCACTTGCTGAAAGGCCTGGGAAATCAGTGTTCCCATCTCGCCAACCATGCCGCTCCCGCGCACACGGTTACTCATTTTGAACAGAGTCGCGTCCTCGACGCCCGCCTCAGCAACCAGCCGGTTGGCGATTGTCTCTGCCGTCGCGGTTTTACCGGTACCAACGTCTCCGTGAAAGATTGCAAAAGGATATTGCTCCTGCAGCAATGCCCCCAGATTCAGCTTTCCATGATGAAACTTACTATTCCAGCTTGGGAGATCGCCCGAATTCAGCAAAAGGCGTAGCTGCGCATGAACCGCCTGATACCGTTCGTCGAAGCCAATGAGCGTTTTGGCTTTCTGAGCGAGAGCGTCGTCGGGCAAAGGCAGTTCAGCATCAAACAAGGACTCACTCAAGACCAATCCTCCCGGCGCATTCCCCAGCCGTTGCTTGCGTAGTCGCGGCCACCGGAAGAGGTAAGAGACGCATGGCTCGTATCAACGCTGGTAAAGCCCCAGCTAATATTGAGGCGACCAGAAAGAGATTGAAGAACGGCTGCGTTAAAGCTGTCAGTGTGGGTCATCACAATCCTGATCTCAGAGCCAGGAAGCTCTGGCCAGCGTACACCCCCGGGCCTTGCTGACTTAAGCGTCCCGGTGTTTTCATCAACGTCATACTTTACAGCCCTGATCTCCTTCCCACCGAACATCTGCGTTACATCAACGGACTTCAAATAGCCTTTTGATGCGAGAAGCTCGATGTCTGCACCGTAGTCTGATGCGGCCTTCTCAGTCATGGCACGAGTGCTGGAGGCGATCATTTTCAGGTCGGTCGTGAATTGGCGGACGACGATGGTGATATCGGTCGTCGTATAGCTGCCGGTAGCGGACGCAGTACGCGTTGCAGTCATGTCTCAGGCCTCCTCGACCGAAAAGCGATTGCCAAATACTTCTTTCCAAATGTCGTCGTCGTCTTCGGCCGAAGCGTAGTTCGCATCTTCCCAGGACTGATCCGCCGCCTTGACGATTTCCTGGCGCTCTGCCTCCGTGATACGGGATGTCACGTTGTTTTCGCCATTGACTGGATCGAGAATGACGACTGGGTCGGTGAAGTTGCCAAGAATCCCAGCGTTTTCCGGGAAGCTGATTTTTTCTTTCAAGCCCGAATTTGCAATGTAAAGAAGGAAGTCGCGGAAGCGCTTCTCAATGCTCTCGGTTGCTCCGTATTTCGCGAAAACATGCGCCATAATCAGCTCGATATGGAAGCCCTTGAGGGCCGACAATTCGACATGACGGCTCCAACGCTTTCCCATGCGGACGAGTGTTCGGAAATGACGGTCCGCATCCTTGCGATCCTTGATGAACTTCAAGTGGCCCGGGGGATTGGTCTCAATCTTCCCGCCATCACGGTCGAACTGCCAACCATAGCCTGGCCGGTACGGGTCTTCGACGACGGGCACGATGTCGACATAGAGCCCGCTACCCACGAACTTCACGGTAGCGGCCTTGCGTTGGATTTCGAAGTCTTCCACGGACTTCGACGGATAGATGGAAATCAGTGCTGCGTGGATGTCGTCAAGGAGCTGCTCCAGCGTTTCCTTATCGGGATCGACCCCCGCGACGTAGATAACTAGGTCAACGTCAACCGGGTCCTGGCTGGTCTTCTTCAGGATGGTGAACTTGGCAAATGATCCGGCCTTCAACACCCGTGTGATCTTAATGTCGACACGGCCTTTGAGGGTTTTCCCCAGTTCGGAAACCAGCCGGTCAACCTGCTCATGGTACTCTTTCCGCTTGTCGGCGGGCAGACGAAGGACATTGTGGTCATAGTTCAATAGGGCGGCATTGGTCAGAGGCATGCGAAAAATCCTTTCGGAAGCGAATTTTTAGCTCGGAGCGTCTGGTTTCCAATCGCCCATCTTAACTTGGCCTTAACTATCGGTAATATTGTATCGGCGATGGTCGGCCGCAAGAGGCGGTTTACAAAAAGACCTGGATATCCACAGATGTAAACTGAAGAGATGGGAGGCGTGATGCTTGGCTCAAGGTTGCGGATCGCACGAGCGGCAATGCGGCTCTCACTCAGAGAGCTGTCGGAACGCATCGCGGGCTTAGTCAGTGCGCAAGCCATTGGCAAATACGAACGCGGTGAGGACATTCCGAGCCCACCAGTTCTGAAGGCTCTGTCAGTCGCATTGGGTGTCAGCGTTGCGCACCTGGAGAGCGAGGAGCAACTCACACTTGAGAGTGTCGAATTTCGGAAGGGCATGAGTTCCGCAAAAGAAGAAGCATTCGTTCAGGCTAAAGCCATAACGATGCTCCAGCACTATCTTGAGATCGAAGCGATCCTAGGGTTGGAAAGCACGGATTGGGAGAAACCACGTGGCGTCCCTTTTCCAGTCAATGATCTTCGTGACGCGGAGGACGCAGCTAGATCGGTTAGAGAGGCCTGGAGTCTGGGAAATGACCCGATCCCTCGCCTCGCCGAACTCCTCGAAGAGCGCGGGATCAAGGTCCTGTCTGTTGATCTCGACGACATTGACGGGCTTGCTGCCCAAGCGCCTCGGCGGGACCGTGACGCAGCCCGAGTGATTGTCGTCAAGCGAAACACCTGGTCCGAGCGGAAACGCTTCACGATGGCCCATGAGTTGGGCCACATGGTTTTGGGGCTCACAACCAGCCTTGACGCTGAGAAAGCGGCACATCGTTTTGCAGGCGCGTTCCTGCTACCGGCAGATATGCTTCGTGCAGAGGTAGGGGCCACTCGATCAACGATAAGCCTCGGCGAACTTGCAGCTCTGAAGCGGCGGTACGGAGTTAGTATACAAGCGTTGACGTATCGCTGTCGGGAGCTTGGGATCGTTTCGGAGACAACATTCCGTGAGTTGTTCAAGGTGTTCGCAGAACGCGGCTGGAGAACGCCGCCGTTCAAAGAGCCCGAGTGCTTGCCTGAAGAGTATGAAATGCCCCGTCGTTTCGAAAGACTTTGTCTTCGCGCCTATAGCGAAAACCTTATAGATATCGCCCACGCCAGCGAGTTGTTCGGAACGTTCGAAGCCGATTTGAAAGAGCGCCTTTCATTTGATTGGTAGGTCAAAACGACAGCATGACGTCCAAGGTCAATTAGTGAAAATTCCGCGACCGTGTGGCAGCGGAAACGCCCGTTCTAGCAACCAAAACAGGCAAGAAAAGAACACAAAGAGAAAAAGCAAGGCGCATCAAGTGGCGGTCGCGAACAATTACTTGGCCCCAGAGGCAGGATTGCCGAGCGTGCCGACACATTCAATGTATCATGAGTTCACAACCACGCATCGCACGTCTGGAATTTGAATGCCCTTGATCCCGCAGTTCATATCGGAGTTGATCGGCGCGGCGAACGAAGCGGACAAGCTATCTAGCTCGGAGGTGACGAGGCTGCCCGACCGGGCGATCACAGTGATAAACGATCTAAGGCCTCAGCTTGGAATCATACCTATCCTTGGACCTGATGCCGTGATTTACCTTCGAACCGTTGCTGCGGGAGCAGACCGAGTGCCACGGGAGGAATTGTACCAAGGCTCGCTACATGCTGCCGAAATGATGCGCGATCTTCACATCATCTTGGACACAGGTACGGCCATCAACTTGATTCAGGAGTAGGAAGCATACATGACCTCGATAGCGAGCACGTTGAAATCGCCCCAAGACGTGCGCGTTCGATTTCGGCGGCAACTATCACGAGACTATGAGTGACCTTGCCCCCAAGTTTTATCCAGTTTTGAGTTCGCTCCAGCGGTTTTGGTTTGCGGTATTTTGGGCGGTAGCGGCGGGTTGCGGTGCGGAGCCATTCCGGCTGTGCAGCAGCGCATCACGTCGCGGGTTGATTGTTTGAGCGAACTCTGCAGGGGTCATCCAGCCGAGTCCGGAGTGTG
>NZ_FTMR01000037.1:0-6785 GCF_900156005.1 Rhizobium sp. RU35A
AGCGGCAGCTATGCCGGCGGTGACGTCACGCTGTCCGGCCAGTCTATCAGCCTCACCAACGCAACGATCGCCGGAAAGAACGTCAACCTGACCGCAAAGGATGAAAAGGCCGATTCCTTTTCGGCGGTGGTCCAGGTCGGGACAGCTTTCAGTGACATCAAGATCACCAAGGGCAGCCGTCTTCAGGCGGACGGTAACATCGACGTGAAGGCAACCGCCTCGGCCGTTGTCGAGGATCTCGCCTTCAACGTGAACCGTCCTTACCTCCTGTCGTCGGCAAACACGGCGTCTGCAACCGTCACCGTCGATGCGTCGAGCCTGGTAGCCGGTGGAAATGTCAATGTCGAGGCAAAGGCGACGACGGTGTCCCTGGCCAGCGATCTGCTGACCGACAGTGTCCTGCCCATTCCGGTTCCCTTTGATGCGGCGGTGGGGGTTGCGCTTTCGAGCGCGACGGTCAGCGTGCAAAATGGTGCTTCGGTGCTCAGCCGCGGTGGCGATGTCAATCTTACGGCCGACAGCCGTGCCGAAGCCGAAGCTGTCGGCACGGCGCGCAACATCACGTTCGGCCAGATCTCTCTGCCTTATGCGGCGGCGGTTTCCGTCGGGGTAGTGACCAACACTGCGGCGGTCACCGTTGATGATGCGACGCTGGCGGCCGACGGCGATGTGAATGTCCGCGCCTATGCGCTGAGCGATAACAGCAATACGTTCGACGTTCTGGCCGGCGGCTCTACCGAAGGCGCGCTGGGGATCGGCTTCAACTTTACCGATCACCAGGCCATTGCCCGCGTCCGCAATTCCAGCGTGACCGCAACGACCGGTGACGTCAATGTTCAGACGGAGAGCATTCTGCGCGCCGAACAGGCTGGGACGCTCTCCGTGAAGGACAATGCGGCCGACAACATCCTCGACCTCCTGGAAGGTGTGGTGACGGCCGTTGTCAACGAGTTCTTCACCGACGGTGGCGAGGTCAACGATACCGGGGAGAAGATCAATACCTATTGGGGCATTACCAAGGATGCCGCAACGGGAATCGATGCCCTGGCCTCCGTCTACAGCGCGGCCTGGGGCGAAAAATCGGGCATTTCCGGCAAGCGGCAGGACGGCAAGGACAAGGTCTGGGGTGCCGCGGCCGGTGCGCTCATTGCGCTGGACAACAGTTCGGCGGAGGTCTCCGCCAGCAATGGCAAGACCTCCCGCATCACGGCCGGTGGCAACCTGAACGTGGAAAGCCGCTCGAATGCGCTGACCATGAATTCGGTTGCGAGTGAAGTGGCCTATGACGGCGAGAGCGGCAGCGCCACCGCGCTTGCGCTCAACCTGTCCTACGAGAACATGGCGAATAGCGCCTTCATCAATGGCGCAGGGGCAAATCTCTCCATCGATTCCGGTGCCGTTTCGGTAAAGGCGACGCAGTTCGAGGTAAACGTCGATCCGAACGACGACAAGGTCGAGCTTCTGAAGTTCCGCGGCGAGGACATGAATGCCGGCCACTACGCCAATGGCCGTAGCATCATCGCCAATGCCCGTGCTGCAGCGCCGGATGCTGTCGCCAACACCTATGCGATTGGTATCGGTGTCTCGACGCGGGATGTGGACGCCTATATCGACAATTCCGCCGTGAAGCTTTCGCATGACGGTGCCTTGTCGATCGGCGCCGAAAATGTGTTGTCCGTACTTTATATGGAAGCGGGTGACGCCGAGGAGATGGCCGGGCTTGCCGCCGAGGCTGCCACGGGTCGTCTGGCCGACCGGCTGTCCAAAATCCGCGAAGAGGCGGAGGCTGCGAAAGCCCAGGCCACGCAGGCCAGCAACACGGCTACCACACCGGCACAGCAGACGGCGGCAAACAGCCAGATTGCGGCGGCCAATGCGGCCCTGGCACAGACGCAGGCACAACAGACGCAGGTGGCCCAGACACAGGCAGCCGCGCAGAGCGCCGCGGCAAATCCGGTTGCAAGTCTCGGTTCGACCTACACGGTCGGCTTCAACATGATCGACCAGAACACAACCGCAGAATTGCGCGGTGGCGTATCCGTCGGGTCGACGGCGTCGAATACCGGGGTCCTGTCCGGTGATGTCGGCGCGATCGCAGTCAAGGCGCATTCCGGCATGGAAGGCGGCTTGAACACCTATGCGACGCTGAATGGCGGAAGCGCTGAAAAGGGCTCCAGCGGCACCGCGCTCAATATCGGCGTGAATGTGCTTCTCGGAGAGACCACGGCCAGGATCGCGGAAAGAACCGGTTCCGGCGGCGGTGCACATGCACAGAACGTTCTTTCCTCCAGTGATGACGTGACGGTCAGCGCCCGCAACGAAACATCGTTCCAGATCGTCAACAAGAGTGCAACCGCCGAAAAGATGGTCGGTGACGCGACGGCTGCCAACCTCATCACGCTGTCCGGCGGCATCCAGATGCTGGATACCACGGCGCGTCTTGAACGGAGCGTGCTTGCCGATGGCCATGTGGCCGTGGAAGCGGCCAGCGCCAACAAGGTTGCGACCTATCTGATGGGAACGACGGCTGGTGGTCGTGTCTCGCCGGTCAGCACCGCGGTCACCAATGGTCTCAACCTGATTGCCGGCATTGCCGGCTATGATCTTGGAGACGATGCAGAAGACGGGGTGCCTCCGGCTGGCGAGGAGGATGAGACCGCTGCCAATGCCAAGCTCGGAATCGGCGCCGTGCTCAACCTTGGGCTTGTCGCCAATGCACTGCGCAACAGCACTGCGATGGCGCAATCGGCAGAGACCGCGCTGAATGCCGAGGCGGATGCTCAGAAGGTGATGAAGGAGCAGGGCAAGAAGGACTTCGTCCTGAGTGCCGGCTTCTCCTACAATTCCTTCGACAGCGTTGCTGAAACGGCAGCCAACCTGACGCTGCGCGGCGAAGGTGTGAGCCTTGGTGCGTATAATGTGACGGATGCGGATGTCTCCGTCAGTGCGAACTCCGAGTTTGACGAAGGCGCCGGCGCCACGGTTCTGTCGGTCGCCGCCAACCTCGCCAACCAGGACAACCGCGCGCTGCTCGGCGCCGGCAGCACCGTCATAGTCGGTAAGGATGGGCTGACGGTTGACGCCTCGACCAAGGCCTACGGCACCGATGAGAACGGTGACGAGACGCTGGATGCGGATACCAGCGACTTCTTTGCCCGCAGCATCGGCAAGTCCGGTCTGAAGGGAAAGCAGTTGATCATCGCGCTTGGCCTCAATATCGTCGACTTCGAGAACGAGGCGAAGATCGACAACACTGTAACGGTGCTGTCGCAGGCCGCCTATGATGCCGCCAACCAGTCGCAGCTTCAAACCGTCCTGTCCAATGGCGCCGACAAGCCGGCCGTAACGGTGACATCGCTTGCGTCCACCACCCTCAAGGCTGAAGGCAATGCGGCTAATGGCACCAATGGGCTGTTCTTCGAGGGCGAAGACGGCCTGCTCAGCTACTACGACGCCACAAAGGACATGCGGGGCGCGGCGCTTGGCCTCTCCGTTGCGAAGATGGCGACGCCGCTGATCGCCGGCTATCTGGATGCCCGCATCAAGCAGCGTCAGAAAGAACTTACCGAAGCGCATGATCCCGCCGGAGAAGGCGACGCCAAGGGGTTTGGCATCGGCATCAATGTCGGGTCACTCGACGTCAAGGCTTCCATCGGAGACGGCAATGCCATCCTCGATGTGGGCGACCTTGCGGTATCGACCGATGCGCGCGTGCGCACCAGCGCCCAGGGCGTTGCCGGCACGGGTCCATCGGATGCCATCCTCAGCCTCTCGACGGAAGCAACGGAATCGGCAGCAACGGCAATGGATGCGGCGGCTGCGATCAACGTCGTCTATGGTGACGTGTCTGCCGCCATCGGTACCGGTCGTACGGTCACGCTGCGCGATGCCGATGCAGCGGCGGGCCTCGGCGCGCTGACCGGCGATGGCGTGATCCATGCGGAAACGGTGACGGTCAGCGCCAGGACGCAGGCCATGGCGGAAGCTACGGCGGACGGAAAGGCGGCCGGTGCGCAGGCTGCCGATGGTGCGGCAGGTGCCATCAACCTGCATGATTTCGATACGACTGCAACGCTGGCGGCCTCCGTCCGCGCCACGGGCGACGTGGCCGTCAAAGCCACCTCCGATACGGTCGAGGTGGTCAAGGCCGAGGCCTCCGCGCGCGGTACGCCGATCGAAGCCTATGCGTCGAAGCTCAAGACCTCCACCAATGCGCTCCTGCTCGGATCGGATGGAAGCAATCCCAATACGAGTATCTTCGGCCGAGCGGCCGACCGCTTCAAGACCACCTATAAAGATATCAGCGCGGCCAGCAGTCAGATGCAGGGCGCCAAGCCCACGCAGGCCTTTGCGGCGGCGGTCGGCTTCAATTTTGCCGATCATGACACGAAGGCCATCGTGGCCGACAATGTGAAGATCGAGGCCGAGGGGGCTATCGACATCGTTGCCGACCACGATGCCATGTCGATGGTCGAGGCCTCGGGTGCTGCCGTGCTCAGCGATGATGCCACGGGCGCTGCGATGAGCATCAACGTCATCAAGACGACGGTTGCAACCAGCATCGGCAAGAATGTCGCGCTCGGCTCCGCGACGCATCAGGCCGGGGACGTCACCGTCGAGGCCATGAGCCGCTTCAACGCTGGCGTCAACGTCGCCGACGTCCTGCGCTACAAGACCGACGAGGACGGAAACGACGTCCTGGAAAATGGCAAAAAGGTTCTCGACGAAACCTTCCCCGATTTCACCTATTCGGCCGAGGCAATTGCCGGCGCCGGTGGTAAGGCCTCTTCGCTGACGGGCGCCTTCGCCGCAACCGTCTATCTCGGCGATACGTCCACGACTCTCGGCAATGGCGTCTCGATCAACGCGACCGGCGACACCACGATCGGCGCCTATGACCAGTCCAGGGTGGCCAACAAGGCCTGGGGCGTGTCGGCTGCGCTCGGCACCGGCACCAGCACGACGAAATCGGCCCGCGGGGCGGTCGGCTCGATCGTCTATCGCGGTCGCGACGTCACGACGACCATCGGCACCGACCTCGATCTTGAAACCGGCGGGCAGGCGGATATCGTCGCCAAGGTACTGACGCCGTCCGAGGAATGGATCGGTCCGGAAAAGGATTCGATCACCTCGTCCAAGACCTGGCACGACTATGTCGATCCGGTTCTGGGCGGTGACATCGCAGCGCCGCTGCGCAATGCCGATCCGGCCGTCACGCAGTCGCTGCATAACCAGGTCATCGCGGTGGCCGCCGCCGGCCAGAGCACGCAGGCATCCTTCAGCGGTGCGCTCGGCATCACCATTGCCAATGGCGTGACGAAGGTGGCGATCGGCGATCGGGCCCATGTCGAGGCCGAGACGATCCATGTCGAAAGCCGGATGAACCAGGAGGTGCTGGGTGTCGGTGGTTCGCTGACCGTCAGCCTGTCGGGTTCCGGCGGCACCTATGGCGCGCAGGGTGCGGTCAATGTCGTGATGGACGAAGTGCTGACCTCGGTCGGCAAGGGCGGCGTGTTCGTGGCCAATGGCGGTGATGCCGACTTCACGGCTGATGCTGAAACGCAGGCGATGTCGATCACGGCTGTCGCCTCACTGTCCGGTTCCGCCTCGTCCACCGTTGCTGCCAACATTTCGTCGAATACGTTCGAGGGCTCCGCCAGGACCGCGATTGCCGACAATGTTGCGATTACCGCAGCCGATGATGTCGGCATCTCCGCGAAGAATGACATCGATGCCTTCGCCTTTGCCGGTGCTCTCGGCGTCAGCTTCGGCAGCAGCAATGCCATTGCCGCGACGGTCGTCAGCAATGTTCAGCTGTCATCCGCCGAAAGCCTGCTGGGGTCGGGCGTAACGGTCACATCCACGGACGGATCCGTCAATCTCGCAGCAGAAACCGACGAGCGCTTGTTGTCCATTCCGGCGGCCGGCGGCGGTCTGGCAGGCGTGATCAGCGTCACGGTTGTCGACAGCACCACGCGTGCGGTGGCCGACAAGACCTCGACGCTGACGGCGGCGAGAGGGAATGTCTCGGTGACGGCCGAAAGCAGTTCGGACATCCTGGAGATCGCCGGCAGCGTGGCCCTGTCCATGAGCGGAGCCGCCTTTGGTCTCACTCTGCCCGGCACCGGTGTCAGCAAGACGGTGGAAGCCCAGATCGGCAATGCCTCGGCGCGCAACATCGAGATTGGTGCCCGCGCCTCCAACGATATTCGCCAACTGGCCGGAGCCGGTGGCGTCAGCGCGCAAGCCACCGGTGTCGGCGGAACGGTCTCCGTGCTCGTCCTCGACAATGACGTGACCGCTCGCATCGCCGAGGGCGCGACTGTGACGGCCAACGGCAATGTCTGGCTGGATGCGGCCGATGACAGCAGCCTGCTGCAGTTCGGCGGCGGCATCGGTGCCGGTCAGAGCGTCGGTGTCGGCGCCAGCGTCGGTTCGCTGGTCGTACTCGGCCATACGCTGGCGGACGTTGGCAGCAAGGCCAGCGTCACCGCGCGGGGCCTCGAGGGTGACGTCGTGACCTTCCAGGAACTGCCCGAGATTGCCGAAGCCAAGGAGGCCGATCGCAGCGGTGTCGTCCAGGGTTTCAACGGCCTCAAGGATACCGGCCTTGCCTTCGCCGATGACGTGAAGGCGGCCTTTGATACGCTGGGCAATATCGGCCAGTCGAAGGCCAAGCGCGATGCGCTGCTCGACATGCCGACCACGACGCGCACGGCCAAGGGCTTCGTGATGACTGCCAATGGCGATCATCGCGCCGTTGCCATATCGCTGGCCGTCGGTGC
>NZ_FTMR01000038.1:0-6755 GCF_900156005.1 Rhizobium sp. RU35A
AGCGGCAGCTATGCCGGCGGTGACGTCACGCTGTCCGGCCAGTCTATCAGCCTCACCAACGCAACGATCGCCGGAAAGAACGTCAACCTGACCGCCAAGGATGAAAAGGCCGATTCCGTCGCCTTCATCATCCAGACCGGTTCGTCTTCAAGCAATGTCAGCATCACCAAGGGCAGCCTTATCAAGGCGGACGGGACGCTGAACGTCAGCGCCACCGCATCTTCTGTGGTCGAAGACCTGACGCTCAATGTCAATCGGCCCTATCTGTTGTCTTCGGCAAACACGGCGTCTGCGTCTGTCACCATCGATGCGTCGAGCCTGACGGCCAAAGGTGATGTGAACGTCGAGGCCACCGCCAAGACCGTGTCGCTGGCGAGCGATCTTCTGACCGACAGCATACTGCCGATCCCGATTCCGTTTGACGCCGCTGTCGGCGTTGCGCTGTCCAGTGCGAAGGTCAATGTCGTCAACGGTTCCAGCCTGACCAGCGAGACGGCCAGCATCGGCCTGATTGCCGATAGTCGCGCTGAAATCGAGGCGATTGCCACGGCCCGCAACATCACGCTCGGCAAGGGCTCGCTTCCCTATGCCGCCGCGGTTTCGGTGGGCGTCCTGACCAATGATGCAGAGGTCATTGTTGACAGCTCGTCCCTTGACGCCAGGAACAATGTTGAGGTGCACGCCTATGCCCTCAGTGAAAATACGACGAGCTTCGACGTCCTCGGTGGCGGTTCCACAAACGGAGCCCTCGGTGCCGGCTTCAATTTCAATGATCACAAGGCCATAGCAAAGGTTCGCAATTCCGGCGTGACTGCCCGCACGGGCGGCGTCAACGTTCTCGCCGATAGCATTCTTCGGGCTGATCAGGCCGGGACGCTGAACGTCAGCGACGGCGCTTCTGATAATGTGCTGGAGTTGATCGGGGCTGTCGTCGGCGCCGTCGTCAGCGAATTCTTCACCGACAACGGCAAGGTCAATGCCACGGGCGAGAAGATCAACAAATACTGGGGTATCACCGAAAGTGCTGCATCCGGGATCGACAAGCTGGCCAGTCTCTACAGCGCCGCTTGGGGCAAGAAGTCCGGTATTACCGGGAAGCGTGACGAGGATAGCGGCCTGTGGGGGGCGACCGGCGGCGTGCTTGTCGCGCTGGACGAGAGTTCTGCAGAGATTTCCAGCGATCCACTGAAAGCCGTGACCATCGACTCGGCCGGCGCGTTGCGGGTCGAGAGCCGTTCAAATGCCCTGACGCGCAATTTCGTCGAGTCCGCCATCAAGTACAAGGGAACCGGCGGTACAGCAACGGCGCTCGCCGTCAATCTGTCATACGAAGACATCTCGAACACGGCATCTGTCGGCAGCGATACGAACAGCGGAAAACTGAGCGTAAATGCCGCCTCCGCATCGGTCAGGGCGAGCGAGTTCGAGACAACCGCGCTTTCGAAGGACGAATCTGTCCTGACGTTCCGCAACCAGCAGATGGATGCCGACCGCTATCAGAATGGGCGCGCCATCATCGCCAACGCACGTGCTGAGGCGACCAAGGCCGCTGCCAACACCTACGGTATCGGGATTGGCATCTCCACCCGCGATACGCAGGCAAATCTCGACAATGTCGCGCTCAAGCTGTCCGGGATTGGCGCGCTGTCCGTCGTCGCTGAAAATCGTCTGTCCATTCTCTACCTGGAAGCCGGTGACGCTGCAGAAGCCGCAGCTGTTGGAACCAAGGCTGCAATGTCGCGACTCAACGGCGAGCTTGGACAGATCCGGGATGCCAAGGTTGCTGCGAAAGCAGAGGCTGAGGAGAAAAAGAGGCTGGCAGTCTCGGCCGTCGAAAAGGCTGAGGCCGACAAGGAGATTGCCGAGGCCGAGGACGATATCAAGAAGGCCGAGGCGCAGAAGGCCCTTGTGGGTGCCGTTAATGGCGCCGTTCAGGATGCTGCCAGCGAAGCGGTTGCCAGTATCGGCTCCACATACACGATCGGTTTCAATCTCATCACGCAGGACACCGCTGCCCGCATTGGAAGCGGTGCGCAGGTCGGTTCTGTCGCACTTGGCGGTCTTCTTTCCGGTGCTGTCGGCGACATCTCGGTCCTCGCGCATTCTTCCATGGAAGGCGGACTGAGTACCTTCGCAACGGTCAATGGCGGCAGCGCCGACAAGGCCTCTACCGGTCAGGCGCTGAACATTGGTGCCCACGTCTTGCTGGGTGAAACGGTCGCCAACATCGCCACACGTGCCGGGGCCAGCGGAAAGGATGCCGCCAACACGCTGTGGTCTACTGGCGATGTCAGCGTCAGCGCTCGCAACGAGACCGGGTTCAGTATCACGAATACCAGTTCGACGCCCGATAAGATGACCGGAGATGCGACGGCTGCGAGCCTGATTACGGTCTCTGGTGGCGTCCAGATGCTCGATACCTCGGCTCAGCTCGGGCGCAGTGTCTTCGCCCAGGGCACGCTTGCCGTGGAAGCGGCCAGCGCCAACACCGTCGGCACCTATCTTGCTGCCTCGACGGCGGGCGGTGGTGCAGTCGCTCCCGTCACGACCGCCATTACCAATGGCCTGGAATTGCTCAGCAACCTTGCTGACCTCAAAGACAGCGGTTCCTCCGATGATGATAATGATGCCAAGAATGCAACGCTGGGCATCAGCGCCATCATGAGCCTCGGCGTTGTCGGCAATGCGCTTGCGAACAGCAGCAGCATGAAGACAAACAGCGAGAAGGCGCTGGCCGCGGAGAAAAACGCACAGAAGGTGATGAAGGATCAGGCCAAGTCCGATTTCGTCCTCAGCGGCGCATTCTCCTTCAATTCATTCGACAGCGTGGCGGAAACCTTGCCAGGGCTCACTCTCAGCGCCGACGGCATACGCGTCGGTGCCTATAACGTGACCGACGCCAAGGTTGACATCACCGCGACCTCAAAATTCTCGCAAGGCGCCGGCGCGAAGGTGCTGTCCGCGGCCGTCAATCTCGCCAACCAGGACAATCTCGCCCTCATCGGCTCCGGCAGCACGGTCGTTGCCGGCAAGAAGGGGCTGGCTGTCGATGCCTCGACCAAAGCCTGGAAGGAAGATGACAAGGGCAACGAAACGCTGAGCACAGCGTCCAGTGACTTCCTGTCGCGCAGCGTTGGCAAGGCGACCATCGGTGGCGATCAGCTGATTGTGTCGCTGGGGCTCAACATCGTCGATTTCGAGAATGAAGCCAGAATTGACAACAACGTCACGATCCTGTCTCAGGCGGCCTATGCCGCTTCGACGCAGGCGGCGATGAATGCTGCAGTCTCTGCGAATGGTGACAAGCCCGATGTGACGGTCAATTCCCTCGCATCGATCACGCTGAAGGCAGAAGGCAATGCGGCGGCCGGCGTCAACGGCATGTTCTTTGCCACCGAAGATGGCCTGCTGAAATACTATGAAACGACCAAGAAAGCGCGTGGCGCTGCACTGGGTGTGACCATTGCCCAGATGGCGACCCCCTTGTTCGGCGAATATCTCGACGCACGTGTCCGTCAGCGCCAGGCCGAACTGACCAAGACGCCCACGGCCGGCGGATCCGGTTCTGCCAAGGGCTTTGGCGTTGGCATCAATGTCGGCTCGATCGACGTGAAGGCGAATATTCTGGCCGGCAATGCCGTTGTGGATGCCGGTGCCCTCTCGGTAACAGGCGAAGCGCGCGTCAGAAGCAGCGCCCTGGGTGTGGCGGGCTCTGGGCCGTCAAACGAAATCCTCAGCCTGTCGGCCAAGGCAACCAAGACCGCAGCAACGGCTGCCGATGCCGCAGCCGCAATCAACGTCGTCTACGGCGATGTCAGCGCCGCTGTCGGCAAGGGGCGCGCCGCCACGGTCCGTGAAGCGACCCCAGCCAAGGGGCTCGACGCTCTGACGAGCGACGGCACGATCCTCGCAAAAAGCGTCACCGTGGGCGCCAAGACCCAGGCAATGGCCGAGGCGACGGCCGATGGCAAGGCGGCTGGCACCCAGGCGGCTGACGGGGATGCGGGCGCCCTCAACCTGCATGACTTCGACACGACTGCCACGCTGTCGGCTTCCGCCCGCGCCACCGGCGATGTCGCCGTGACGGCGACCGCAGATACCATGGAAGTGGTCAATGCCCAGGCGTCTGCTCGCGGAACGCCCGTTGAAGACTATGCGGCCAAGCTCAAAACCTCCATCAACAGCCTTCTGCTCGGTTCCGGTGGCGGCAATGCGAATACGGGGATTTTCGGCCGCGCCGCTGACCGATTTGCAACGACCTACAAAGAAATAAGCAAGGCGACGGAAAAGACCCAAGACGCCAAGCCAAGCCAGGCCTTCGCCGCCGCGGTCGGCTTTAACTTCTCCGATCACGACACCAAGGCGATCGTTGCCGATGGCGTAAAGATCGAAACCGGCGGTGCAATCAACGTCATTGCTGATCATGATGCCATGTCGATGGCTGAAGTGTCCGGTGCGGCTGTCCTCAGCGACGCCGCGACCGGCGCCGCAATCAGCATCAATGTCATCAATACAACGTCAGCCGCTGTTGTTGGAAACGATGTGACGTTTGGCTCTTCGGAACGGAAAGCCACCGATGTCACGGTCGAGGCGATGAGCCGGTTCAATACCGGCGTCAATGTTGCCGATCTCTTGCGCTATAAGACAGATGCCAAGGGCAACTATGTCCTCGTCAATGGCAACAAGGTTCTGGACGAGACAGTCCCCAACTTTGCCTATGCGGCCGAGGCGATTGCCGGTGCAGGCGGTAAGGGATCGTCCTTCACGGGTGCCTTCGCCACGACCGTCTATCTCGGCGATACGTCCACGACGCTCGGCAATCGTGTCTCGATCAATGCGACAGGCGACGCGACGATTGCCGCCTACGACCAGTCCAAGGTCGCCAATAAGGCCTGGGGCGTGTCGGCGGCGCTCGGCACCGGCACCAGCACGACGAAATCGGCCCGCGGCGCCGTTGGCTCGGTCATTTACCGTGGTCGCGAAGTTGCCACGACCATTGGCACGGACCTCGACCTTCGTACCGGCAAGGACGCCGATATTGTGGCCAGGGTCCTCGCACCGTCTGATGCTTGGGTTGGACCGGAAAAGGGCTCGCTCGTCTCCTCGACAACCTGGCGTGATTACGTCGATCCGGTTCTCGGCGGTGACATTGCAGCGCCGCTGCGCAATGCGGATCCGGCCGTCACGCAGTCGCTGCATAACCAGGTTATCGCGGCCGCCGCTGCCGGCCAGAGCACCGAAGCTTCTTACAGCGGTGCGCTCGGCATCACCATTGCCAACGGCGTGACGAAGGTGGATGTCGGCGATCGGGCCCATGTCGAGGCCAAGGCGATCAATGTCGAAAGCCGGATGAACCAGGAGGTGCTGGGTGTCGGTGGTTCGCTGACCGTCAGCCTGTCAGGCGCTGGCGGAACCTTCGGCGCGCAGGGCGCGGTCAATGTCGTGATGGACGAGGTGCTGACCTCCGTCGGCAAGGGCGGCGTGTTCGTCGCCAATGGCGGCGCGGCGGACTTCACCTCCGAAGCCGAGACGCAGGCGATGTCGATCACGGCCGTCGCCTCGCTCTCCGGCTCGACCTCAACGACGGTCGCTGCCAACATTTCGTCCAATACGTTCCAGAGTTCTGCGAAGACGGCCATCGCCGACAATGTCTCGATCACTGCGGCCAATGATGCCAACATTACGGCAAAGAACGCCATTGATGCCTTCGCCTTTGCCGGTGCGCTCGGCGTAACCTTCGGCACGAAGAACCCTGTCGCCGGGACCCTCGTCAGCAACGTTCAGTTGTCGTCCGCCGAAAGCCTCTTGGGTTCGGCTGTGACCGTGACGTCCGTCGGCGGTTCGGTCAATCTCGGTGCGGACACCAGTGAGCGGCTGCTGTCCATTCCTGTCGCCGGTGGTGGGGACGCCGGTGTACTCAGCGTCACCGTGGTCGACAGCACCACGCGCGCAGTGGCCGACAAGACATCGACGCTGACGGCCAGCAATGGCAACGTCTCTGTCAAGGCACAGAACCAGTCGGACGTGCTGGAAATCGCCGGCAGCGTGGCCTTCTCCATGAGCGGAGCCGCCTTCGGTCTCACCATGCCGGGCACCGGCGTCAACAAGACGGTGGAAGCCCAGATCGGCAATGCCTCGGCGCGCAACATCGAGATTGCCGCCCGCGCCAGCAACGACATTCGCCAGCTGGCGGGTGCCGGCGGCGCCAGCACGAAGAGTACGGGAGTCGGTGGCACGGTCGCCGTTCTGGTGCTCGACAACGACGTGACCGCCCGGATCGCCGAGGGCGCGACTGTGACGGCCAACGGCAATGTCTGGCTGGATGCAGCCGATGACAGCAGCCTGCTGCAGTTCGGCGGCGGCATCGGTGCCGGCAAGGAGGTCGGCGTCGGCGCAAGCGTTGGTGCGCTGGTCGTACTCGGCCATACGCTGGCGGAGGTCGGCAGCAAGGCCAGCGTCACCGCGCGCGGCCTCGAGGGCAATGTCATCACCTTCGAGGAATTGCAGGAGGTCGAGGAGGCCAAGGAAGCGCAGCGTACCGGCATCGTGGAAAGCTTCAACGGCCTCAAGGATACCGGCCTTGCCTTCGCCGATGACGTCGAGGCTGCCTTTGATACGCTGGGCAATATCGGCCAGTCGAAGGCCAAGCGCGATGCGCTCCTCGACATGCCGACCACGACGCGCACGGCCAAGGGCTTCGTGATGACTGCCAATGGCGATCATCGCGCCGTTGCCATATCGCTGGCCGTCGGTGC
>NZ_FTMR01000039.1:0-2500 GCF_900156005.1 Rhizobium sp. RU35A
TTTTGTTTTGAGAAGATATTGATTGCCTTTAGCAGACCTGGCAGCGACCTACTCTCCCGCGTCTTGAGACGAAGTACCATTGGCGCAGGGGCGTTTCACGGCCGTGTTCGGAATGGGAACGGGTGCGGCCGCCCCGCCATGACCACCAGGTCAGCTAAGGGCAATGTTTTTGAGAAGCTGGAGAGGATTGAACCTCTTTTTTTGAACACGTCTTTGATCATCGAATTGATGAGCATGAACAATGGGAACGATGAAGTCGATCGGGCTATTAGTAAGGCTAAGCTTCATGCGTTACCGCACGTCCACACGCCTCCTATCAACGTGGTCGTCTTCCACGGCCCTGATAGGGAACACTCGTTTTCAGGTGGGTTTCCCGCTTAGATGCCTTCAGCGGTTATCCCTTCCATATATAGCTACCCTGCTATGCCGCTGGCGCGACAACAGGTCCACCAGAGATATGTCCATCCCGGTCCTCTCGTACTAGGGACAGATCCTGTCAATATTCCTACACCCACGGCAGATAGGGACCGAACTGTCTCACGACGTTCTGAACCCAGCTCACGTACCGCTTTAATTGGCGAACAGCCAAACCCTTGGGACCTGCTCCAGCCCCAGGATGCGATGAGCCGACATCGAGGTGCCAAACAACCCCGTCGATATGGACTCTTGGGGGTCATCAGCCTGTTATCCCCGGCGTACCTTTTATCCGTTGAGCGATGGCCCTTCCACGCGGGACCACCGGATCACTATGACCGACTTTCGTCTCTGCTCGACTTGTCAGTCTCGCAGTCAGGCGGGCTTATGCCATTGCACTCGACGAGCGATTTCCGACCGCTCTGAGCCCACCATCGCGCGCCTCCGTTACTCTTTCGGAGGCGACCGCCCCAGTCAAACTACCCACCATACACTGTCCCGGACCCGGATGACGGGCCGCGGTTAGACATCCATGACGATAAGGGTGGTATTTCAAGGATGGCTCCACTCAAACTGGCGTCCAAGCTTCAAAGCCTACCACCTATCCTACACATGCCGACACGAATGCCAGTGTAAAGCTATAGTAAAGGTGCACGGGGTCTTTCCGTCTGACCGCAGGAACCCCGCATCTTCACGGGGAATTCAATTTCACTGAGTCTATGTTGGAGACAGCGGGGAAGTCGTTACGCCATTCGTGCAGGTCGGAACTTACCCGACAAGGAATTTCGCTACCTTAGGACCGTTATAGTTACGGCCGCCGTTTACTGGGGCTTCGATTCAAAGCTTGCACCTCTCCTCTTAACCTTCCAGCACCGGGCAGGCGTCAGACCCTATACGTCGTCTTACAGACTTCGCAGAGCCCTGTGTTTTTGATAAACAGTCGCTACCCCCTGGTCTGTGCCACCCCATTTCACTTGCGTAAAAAGGGGTCACGCTTCTTCCGAAGTTACGCGTGCAATTTGCCGAGTTCCTTCAACATAGTTCTCTCAAGCGCCTTGGTATACTCTACCTGACCACCTGTGTCGGTTTCGGGTACGGTCTATACGGTGGAGCTATTTCCTGGAACCGCTTCCCTGCCCACTCAATCCAATAAGAATGAACAAGTTACGCAATCCGTCACTACCACCAGGCCCACGAATATTAACGTGGTTCCCATCGACTACGCGTGTCCGCCTCGTCTTAGGGGCCGGCTAACCCTGCTCAGATTAACTTTAAGCAGGAACCCTTGGTCTTTCGGCGAGGGGGTCTCTCACCCCCTTTATCGTTACTCATGTCAACATTCGCACTTCCGATATCTCCAGCAGCCCTCACGGGTCCGCCTTCACAGACTTACGGAACGCTCCGCTACCACAGTGTCTTCGTAAGAAGATCACCATCCTCAGCTTCGGTGCATGGCTTTAGCCCCGTTACATTTTCGGCGCAAAGACCCTTATTTAGACCAGTGAGCTGTTACGCTTTCTTTAAATGATGGCTGCTTCTAAGCCAACATCCTGGTTGTTTTGGGATCCTCACATCCTTTCCCACTTAGCCATGACTTGGGGACCTTAGCTGGAGGTCAGGGTTGTTGCCCTTTTCACGACGGACGTTAGCACCCGCCGTGTGTCTGCCGAGTAGTACTCCCGGGTATTCGGAGTTTGGTTAGGATCAGTAAGACGGTGAGTCCCCATAGCCCATCCAGTGCTCTACCCCCCGGGGTATTCGCTCGACGCTCTACCTAAATAGATTTCGCGGAGAACCAGCTATCTCCGAGTTTGATTGGCCTTTCACCCCTAGCCACAAGTCATCCCAATCTATTGCAACAGATGCGGGTTCGGCCCTCCAGTTGGTGTTACCCAACCTTCAGCCTGCTCATGGCTAGATCACTCGGTTTCGGGTCTAATGCGACGAACTGAACGCCCTGTTCAGACTCGCTTTCGCTGCGCCTACACCTACCGGCTTAAGCTTGCTCGTCACACTAAGTCGTTGACCCATTATACAAAAGGTACGCCGTCAGGCTTGCGCCCTCCGACTGCTTGTAGGCATCCGG
>NZ_FTMR01000040.1:0-3591 GCF_900156005.1 Rhizobium sp. RU35A
ACGGGTTGCGTAAAGCAGATGCCAATCTTTACAGACAGATAAGTGGCAATCTGAGAGCAAATCGGCTATAAAGTTTGGCATGGAAGCGAGCCATTCGATCCTGCCTCACGACATCGATGCGTTGCGTGCCATTATCGTCGCGCAGGCGGATCAACTGGCTGAACAGGCTCGAAAGCTTCAATCCCGCGACACGCTAATCGACAAGTTGAAGGCACAGCTTGCGGTTCTCAAACGGGCGCGGTTCGGCTCGTCGTCCGAGAAGATGGACCGCGCCATCGAGCAGCTCGAACTGGCGCTGGAAGATATCGAGGCGGCCGAAGCGGAAGACATGATCCCGGCATCACCATCGATTGCCGGTGCAGCAAAAGCTAAACCAAGCCGCCAGCCATTGCCCGATCACCTGCCGCGCCACGACGTGACACATCAGGCAACTTGCTCATGCCCGGTCTGTGGCGGCTCAGACTTCATCCGCGCTGGCGAGAGCGTCAGCGAGGTCCTCGACTATGTCCCGGCCTCGTTCCGTGTCGTGCGCCATGTCCAGCCTCGCTTCACCTGCAAGGGCTGCGATACGCAGGTCAAGGCCGAGATGCCGTCGCTGCCCATCGAACGCGGCAAGCCGGGACCGGGCCTCGTCGCCCATGTGCTGATCGCCAAATATTGCGATCATCTACCTCTTTATCGCCAGTCCGAGATTTACGCGCGGGAAGGCGTCGATCTGTCTCGCTCGACCATGGCGGACTGGATCGGCAAGGCCAGCACATTGCTGGAGCCGCTGCTGGTGAAGCTTCGGGACCATGTGTTCGCTGGCCATCGACTTCATGGTGACGACACGCCCGTCCCGGTACTGGAGCCGGGCAAGGGCAAGACCAGGAGCGGCCGGTTGTGGACCTATGTTCGCGACGGTCGTCCCTGGGGTCACACGATCCCACCTGCAGTCTGCTATTTCTTCAGTCCGGACCGCAAGGGACTGCATCCCAGGCAGCATCTTGCCACCTTCTCCGGCGTGCTGCATGCCGACGGCTATGCAGGCTTCCGTGACCTCTACGAACCACACAAGCCAGGCGGCCCACCGACCATCCTGGAAGCCGCCTGCTGGGCGCATGCAAGACGCAAGTTCTTCGATCTGACGACGTCGGGCAAAGCGCCGATTGCAGAGGAGGCCCTGAGGCGGATTGGCGAACTCTACGACATCGAAAAGGCCATTCGTGGCGAGCCGCCAGACATGCGCAAAGCAACGCGGCAACACAGCAGCACTCCCAAGGTCGAAGCCCTGCGGTCCTGGCTGGACGACAACCTCAAACGCCTGCCGCAAAAATCCGGGACGGCTGAAGCGATCCGATATGCGCTGTCCCGCTGGAAATCGCTTTGTCGCTTCCTTGAAGACGGCACCATCGAGATCGACAACAATGCGGCTGAACGGGCCATCCGGCCGATTGCGTTCGGCCGCAAGAACTGGCTGTTTGCGGGATCAGACAAGGGCGGCGAACGCGCCGCTGCAATCCTGTCCTTGATCGAGACCGCAAAGCTAAACGGCCTCAATCCGGAAGCCTACCTGCGGGAGGTCCTCACCCGCATCGCCGATCATCCCATCAATCGGATCGACGAACTCCTGCCGTGGAACATGCCAGTTCCGTCAGAAATGGCCTGACCGGACGCTTACGCTGAAACGTCGTCGCGACTGGTTCGATGGTCAGCTTGATCTGGATCCGGCAAGGCTCGTGTTCATCGATGAAACTGGCCTGTCTCCGAAGATGTCCAGGCTGCGCGGCAGGTCCCCTTGCGGCGAGCGTTGTCGAGCCGCGATCCCACATGGGCACTGGAAGACGACGACTTTCACCGGTGCGCTCAAGCTCTCGGGCATGACCGCGCCCATGGTGCTCGATGGTGCCATGAACGGCAGGGCCTTCCGCGCATATGTCGAACAGGTTCTGCTTCCAACGCTGACAGTTGGCGATGTCGTTGTGATGGATAATACCACTCGTCGCTGAGGCTGACTCTTGGGATTCCCAAAAGCGGACGAATCTGAATCTCTGTGGCAAACAGGAGGTTTGCGATGGGTTCAGCGCTTTCATTACGGTCGGACTTCGACGGAGCGAGGTTGCGGCTTTTGGCTCGGCAGACACGCGATGCCGATCAGGCGCGGCGGCTTCTTTCACTTGCATCGATCTATGATGGCGGCTCACGCGCCGATGCCGCCCGGCTTGGCAGTGTGACGGTTCAGATCGTGCGCGACTGGGTGGTGCGCTTCAATGCTCGCGGTCCCGACGGACTGATCAACGGCAAGGCTCCTGGAAAATCTTCTCTCCTGAACGACGAACAGCGAGCAGCCTTGGCGCAAGCCATCGAGCGCGGACCGACGCCGTATCTGGATGGCGTCGTTCGGTGGCGTCTGTGTGATCTGGCTCAATGGATTTGGGAAGAGTTCCGCATCTCGGTGAGCGAGGAGACCCTGGGTCGTGAAGTGCGTGCCATGGGGTATCGCAAGCTCTCGGCTCGTCCAAGACATCATGCGCAGGATCCGGAGGCGGTAGAGGCATTAAAAAAAACTTCCCCGCCGCTGTGGCAGAAATCGCCGCCGGCCCCGCCAAGGGCAAAGTGATCGAAATCTGGTTCCAGGATGAAGCTCGGATAGGCCAGAAGAACAAGATCACGCGCCGCTGGGCCAAGCGGGGAACAAGGCCATCCGCGCCCCACGACCAGCGAACCAGATCGGCCTATATCTTCGGTGCCATCTGCCCCAAACAGGGCAAGGCTGCCGCTCTCGTCATGCCGTGGTGCGACACCCATGCCATGAACCAGCACCTGATCGAGATCTCCCGCCACGTCGCGTACAATGCCCACGCCGTTCTCATCATGGACCAGGCGGGTTGGCATATGTCCAACAATCTTGTCGTTCCAAAAAACATCACCATCCTGCCACTGCCGCCCAAATCGCCCGAGTTGAACCCGGTCGAAAACATCTGGCAGTTCATGCGCGAGAACTGGCTCTCAAACCGCGTCTTCAAGTCCTACGAGGATATCGTCGACCACTGCTGCTACGCTTGGAGAACCCTGCAGGATCGACCATGGAAGATCATGTCGATCGGCCGACGCAAATGGGCGCAAGGGTTCTGATCAATGACGGTTGGTATAAATCTAGAAAATTGCGACAAGGCCTTTGCAAGCGTCACCGTAGCGCTGCACGTAGTCTATGCAAAGCAAAATTCATGCGCTTCAGGGCAGACCGTGAGCAGACTAAAAAAGAGCCGTAAGCACGAGTGATCCAGCCGTGATTGCTAGATAGTAGCAGGCAAAACAGGCAGCCACCAGGACCACCATCGCCAGCAGGATCAGAAGCCCGTCCTGTTCAGCCAGCGAGATGGCGATGAGCACAATCGAGATTGCGGGAAGAGTGTTCCCAAACGGTATCGGCAGTGCAATCAGCACGGCAAGAAAGAGGACGGGGATGGCCAGTAGAACCCGCGCGCCTCGTCCCGTCAAGTGTGCGAGCCTTCTCGGCTGAAGCCTGGCTTCGATTCGAAGGATCGTCGGTCTCGTACCGTTGACTGCCGCCGCGACCACCTTCATCGGCAACATTCGTCGTCCCATGAA
>NZ_FTMR01000041.1:0-2765 GCF_900156005.1 Rhizobium sp. RU35A
TACGCTTGGCGAACCCTGCAGGACCGACCGTGGAACATCATGTCGATCGGTAGACGCAAATGGACGCAAGGGTTCTGATCAATGACGGTTGGTATTACTGAATGCACTCATGCGCATTGGAAAGCTGCGCTAGGCAGCGTTCCGTTGACGGTCTGCCTCGAACGATCCGGTTGTGCTGAAGTGCGAGATCATTTCGCGAAGGGCTTCTGCCTCGTCAGCTAATTGGCGTCCCGCGGCGTTCGCCTCTTCCAGCAGCGCGGCGCTCTGTTGGGAGCCACTGTCAATGGCATGGATCGCCCCAGAAATCTCGTGAATGCCGGTACTCTGCTCCTGGCTTGCCGTTGCAATGGCAGACACGTTCACGTCAACCTCTTGGACCTGTCCAACGATCTGACCCAAAGCTTCCCCTGTTTGATTGACCAGAGTAACTCCTTGTTGAACGCCTGCCGTGGACTTGACGATCAGTTCCTTGATTTCTTTTGCTGCTTTTGCAGATCGCTGTGCCAACTCCCGCACTTCCTGCGCCACAACTGCAAAGCCTTTGCCCGCCTCACCGGCACGAGCCGCCTCGACACCCGCGTTCAACGCGAGCAGGTTGGTCTGGAAAGCGATCTCGTCAATGACGCCGATGATCTGCGAGATCTCCCGCGCGGATTGTTCAATGCCTGCCATAGCCTCAACGGCTCGTCCAACAATTGACCCTGCCTTCTCAGCAGCTTGGCGCGTTTCGGAGGTTAGACGCTTGGCCTCTCCGGCACGCTGGCTTGTGTCGTTAACAGTTGTGCGGATCTGCTCCAGCGCTGCGGCCGTTTCTTCAACGGCTGCGGCCTGATGTTCCGCACCCTTCGCAAGATCATCGTTCGCGGTACGAATGACCTCGGCATTTGCTGACAGCGATCCCGCGGCGCTTTTGATTGCTGAAACGATCTGATCAAGGGCTGCCGCTGCAGCGTTGAAGTCTGCTCGGGTCTGCTCTAGCGCTGGATCGATCTTGTTCGGGATACGGGTAGCAAGATTGCCAGCAGCTAGACTGCCGATGCCTCGGCCCAACACGCTTACAGATTCCATTCGGGCTGTCACATCAATGGCAACCTTGATGACGCGATAGACCGTTCCGCGAGAGTCGAAAATTGGTGTATATGCGGCTTGCATCCAGACTTTTCTGCCGCCTTTTCCAATACGCAGGAAGTTATCAATGACAGTCTCCCCAGCCTTCAGTCGCTCCCAGAACTGGCCATATTCATTCGATGCCGCCTCAGCCGGAAGCATGAACATGCGGTGATGCTTGCCCACAATGTCCTCAAGCTCATAACCTACTGCGGTTAGAAAGCGTTCGTTGGCGGTCACTATCTCACCATCCGGCGTAAACTCTATGATAGCCTGAGACTGATCAATTGCTCGCAGGCGGTTTGCGTCATGCAGTGATGCGCACTTGGTGACAGTAATGTCAGAAGCGATCTTGAGGATCCTCACGACCTTGCTGCCGTGGAAAACCGGGTTGTAAGAGGCTTCGAGCCAAACATCTTGGCCAGCTTTTGGGCGTCTCCGAAACTGGCCAGATTTGAACTGCCCCGCTGCCAGATCCCGCCAGAATGCCTTATAGTCAGGTGACTGCGTGAACTCAGTCTCGCAAAACTTGGAGTGATGTTCCCCAATGATTTCGTCCAGGCGGTAACCCATTGCCTTACAGAAGTTTTCATTGGCATTTAGCACCAAGCCCTGAGGGGAAAATTCGATCATCGCCTGCGAGCGCCAGATCGCCCTCACCCCGTCCGCCATCCGACTGAAATTGAGCAAGTCACCAAACATGTTTTAGACCCTTTCGGCGTTTCACTACCGATTTAAGACCGAACGATTTAACGGAACCTGATACGAATCCTTACAAATGAAGATTTTGCTTAATATTGTATGAAATTGGAATATAGTAGCGATATATCAAGGTTGTGCGGTACGTGTCACTTAAATCATCATTTGGCATTACTGCGACAAACTCTCACATTAGAGCGTTTCCCAGACTGATTGAATCGAATGGCTTTGCAAATCGCGCGCGTTCTGATTCAAGCTATCTGCCGATGGAGGTCGACAGACATGTCGAAAGCCCTTTCCGTTGATCTTCGCATACGTGTTCTTGCCGCCGTCGAAGGGGGAGCGTCGCATAGAGAGGCGGCCGAGCGTTTCGGCGTGAGTGCGGCCAGCGTGAGCCGTTGGCGTAGCCTGCAACTCCGGCAGGGGAACGTTCGTCCCGGTCCGCTCGGTGGCGACCGTAGCTCCCACAAGATTGAAGCCCATGCCGATCTGATCATGGCCTGGCTCGGAGAGCACCGCGATGGGACATTGTTCGAGCTTCGTGACGCTCTTGCGGCCCAGGGCATCATTGCCAGCAAGTCGGCGCTGCACCGGTTTCTGGTTCGGCACGACCAGACGCGCAAAAAAGACTGGTCATGCGGTAGAGCAGAGCCGTCCAGACATCCAGGAAAAACGACAATGCTGGTTCGAGGACCAGCTCGAGCTAGAGCGCGTCCACTTTACTCGGGGTCATATCCGCACGACGCAAAATAGTTGGCGCACTCTTTGGGTTTGAAGAGGGGGACGATTTCGCCGACCGTGTCCCACAGAGCTTCGACGTTGCGCTTGGCTCGCGCACGCAGGAGCGCCTTGAGCTTGGAAAAGGCCTTTTCAATTGATGTTGTGGATGGCTCCTGCTCCCGCCGGCGTATTCCGGCATAGTTTGGATGACATCATCCAGATCAAAGGAGCGATCCATG
>NZ_FTMR01000042.1:0-2621 GCF_900156005.1 Rhizobium sp. RU35A
TTCGCTCATGAAGGGCTCATCGGCACCACCGCTGACCTGAGCCATAACCCCGGAAAATTCCAGCTCCCGGTGGCCCAAAATCGGGGAGCACGTCATGAAGCCGGAAAACTCCAGCCTCCGCTGGTCCAATGTCTGGGAGCAGTTCAATAAATGGAAAATTCCAGTTCCAAATGGCCCAATTTATTGGGAGCACGTCAAAGAGAAACGGACCGGAATACTGGCCATACGGAGTAGAGTTGCACCGGGCAACAGCGAAGTTTTTGCCCGGTGCCAGCCCCGTTTCAAAAGTCCTCCCAGCTCTCCCCACTCGAACGACCCTGTCCTACTGCCCTCAACCGAGGCACAGGCGCTGTGGTACGTTGATCAGATCTGCTTGGAGATGCTTTCGGATTTCGTACTGCGAGTACAGCATCACCCTCCTTATGTCCGGGTCGATTGGTCGCAAGCGAGAATTGAGCGATCAATCCTCGAAGCTTGCTGACTTCGCCCATCAAAGCATTGGAGGCCGCACTCGACTCCTCAACCATAGCCGCATTTTGCTGCGTGGTTTGATCCATGGATGTTACGGCTTCATTGACTTCACTAAGGCCTGTGAATTGCTCCTTAGCGGAAAGAGCAATGGCATCCATATGTGCATTCATTTCAACGATCAGTGATCCTATTGTTCTCAAGGTTTCGCCCGTCTTGCGGACAAGATCTACGCCACTTGAGACTTCGCCTGTCGAGTTCTGAATCAGCGCCTTGATTTCTTTTGCTGCAGTAGCCGACCTTTGCGCGAGCTCTCGCACTTCCTGCGCAACAACTGCGAAACCCTTCCCTGCCTCCCCAGCACGGGCAGCTTCGACTCCAGCGTTCAGTGCAAGCAGGTTTGTCTGGAACGCGATTTCATCGATCACACCAATAATGTTGGAGATTTTTTGCGATGAATCCTCAATCCGCTTCATGGCCTCTTCAGCAAGGGCCACCACTTCTGATGACTTGTTTGCCGAGAGCTTCGCCTGGCTCGCGACCTGTCGTGCATCTTCCGTACGCTGAGTAGAGTTCTTGACGTTCGAAGTGATTTGCTCGACGGCCGCGGCGGTTTCCTCCAGCGATGCTGCTTGTTGCTCTGTGCGTTTTGAAAGCTGGTTTGCACCAACCGCAATTTCGTTGGATCCAGTATCGATCAATGCGATGCTCTGGCTTACAGCCGAAAGCGTATCGTTAAGTTGGTGCACAGACTGATTGAAATCGAGTCGCAAAGGCTCAAATTCCGGAGAGAATTTCTCATCGAGCTGGAAGTTCAGCTCGCCGCTTGCGAGAAGCTTGAGCCCGCGCGCGAGACCACTAGTCGCAACACGAAGCCTCTCATCAGCCTGCGCCTCCGCAAGCGCCTGGGCTGCCTGCCGCTCGGCTTCTGTTCGCTGACGCATTTCTTCGGTTTCTTTCTGCAACTGAGCGTTCGCGACCGTTGCATCTCGGAACGTCTCGAGTGCGGCGTACATCATTCCGATCTCGTCCCGCTGATTTGCAAGAGGGAAACTGACATTCGTCTCCCCCTGCGAAAGACGAACGGTCGCTTCGATCAAGTCCTTGATTGGCTTGATCACGCTCCGTCGCAGTATAACTGCCGTCAGCACCAGAACACTCAAAATACTATATTTAATGAGGTCAGAGATCCAGCGTTGAGCAGTTTTTGTTTCCGAAAGAGCGTCTTTAGCTTCCTGTGTAAAACCCTTGGCATTCGTGATGGAGGCGTCGATAGCTTTTTTGGCAGCCGTACTGATCGGTACCGTTGACTGTGCACGAACGGCATCCAACTGCTTCAGATTGGTGAAATTATTGCTCCGCACATAGTCCGCGACAACTGTAGTGGCTTTTGCGTAATCTTTCAGGGATGTCTGGATGTCTTTAAGGACATCTGGCTTCATTGCGATTCGGATGGACTCATCCAGTCCTCTTTGCCCGGCTTCGGAAACAGGAGCGACTTGGGAAAGGGCCCTATCAAGCTCCTCGGACGTATCCGCAAGGCAAATGTCGCGTAGATAGATTTGCAACTTAAGCAAAGTCTTCTCAGCTTGAGCAATCCCATCGAATATGATCTGCTCACGTTGAACGACCTCCTCGGCATTGGTGATGGCCTTTTGCGCCAGATAATCGTTCACGATCAACCCGGCGATCATGGAGATTGCTAGACCGGACGCTACATAAATCTTTTTTGAGACCGTCATGCTCACTATTGGCATCGTTCTTTCCCCGCGGCTTGATTAGCTATTCGTCATATAAAATTTCAATGTTTAAATAAGCGGAAACGGGCAATGTGAATTTTCCTTCATAAAATATTGTAGGCGCGTAACATAGTCCACGGTATCATTCGAAGTAGGTTACTAGAGCGGTTGCCCGTCATGCTGGATCGTAACCACATATGTGAAGAAGTTTCGAACCTCCTGGTGCTCGATGAGGTCAATCGGCTTCCCGATCCTGTCCCAAAGGCCGGTCACAGTGCGTTCGGCCGCCTTGCGCAGGAGTGCTTCCATCTTCGAGAATGCCTTTTCAATTGATGTTGTGGATGGCTCCTGCTCCCGCCGGCGTATTCCGGCATAGTTTGGATGACATCATCCAGATCAAAGGAGCGATCCATG
>NZ_FTMR01000043.1:0-2064 GCF_900156005.1 Rhizobium sp. RU35A
TTTGGACATGGTCGATCGGTCTCGCCACTGGTATCCGGTGTTGGCGCGCTTTTCCCGCACGCTGACAGTTTCCGTTGTTTCGGGAAGTCTGGTTCTCCAGCCTTTCCTGGCGCATGCGCAGCAGATCGTCGTCGATGGCCGCACCCAGACCTTGCTGCAGGTGAACGGTGCGGTGACGGATGTCACCACGACCACGATCGCCCATGGCAATGCCTTCAACTCCTTCTCGAAGTTCGATGTCGACGCGGGGCATACGGTCAACCTCTATGTCCCCCAGGGGGCGGACCGTCTGCTCAACGTGGTGCGTGACAGGCAGAGTTCGATCAACGGCATTCTCAACAGCTACAAGAACGGCGAGATCGGCGGTGACGTCTACTTCCTGAACCCGCATGGGGTCGTCGTGGGCGAAAAGGGGGTGGTCAATACCGGCCGCCTGACGCTGCAGACCCCGACCTCCGAATTCGCCGAGGCCCTGATCGACAACCAGGGCGCCATCAGCCATGCGCGTGTGGAGGCCGCCATCCGGGGCGATGTGCCGTTGTCGAAGGATGGCAGCGTGCGCATCCTCGGCGAGGTGAATGCCCGCGACAAGCTGATCATCCGTTCTGCCAGCCAGGAGATCCACGGCACCGTGCGCGAAGGGGCCGAGGCCTCGCGCGCCATCTTCGAGAATGTGGTCAATACCGGGGGCCTGCAGAAGGGCGCGGAATCCGTGACGGTCGGTGCCGATGGCACCATCTCGCTGCTGGGCGCAGGCCAGACCGCCCCCGAGCGCAAGATGATCGTGCTGGACAAGAGCGCCGAGACGCGCACGGAAACGGCGCTGACCATCCGCGAAGGGCTTGTCGACATCTCGACCACCTCGATCAACGGCAACAACGCCTACAACTCCTTCAGCATCTTCGACGTCTATGCCGGCCAGACGGTCAACCTGATCGTTCCGTCTTCCGTTTCGAACCTGATCAATATCGTTCGCGACAAGCAGTCGGATATCAATGGCCAGCTGAATGCGCTGAAGAACGGCCAGATCGGCGGCAATGTCTACTTCCTCAATCCGCGCGGCATCGTGGTGGGCGCCAGCGGCATCCTGAAGGCGGACAGCATCACGCTTGCCACGCCGTCCCTGGAAAGCGTCGACCAGCTTCTGAAGGCCGGTCGCGCGCCTGCCCAGAATGATGCGCTCTCGCTTCTGACGATCGGTGCACTGCAGAAGAACAGCAAGGGCATCGTCAATGTGGCGGGCCTCGTCTCGGCGAAGTCCGGCGTCACCATCGCCGCGCAGAATGTCGATATTTCCGGCACGCTGACGGTCGAGGGCGCGGGTGCTGCCGGAATCTCCCCGCAGATCGTGGTGCAGTCTGTCGATGACACCGTCATCAATGGCGGTCGCATCACGGCCGACGGTTCAAACGGCCGCAAGGCGGGGTCCGTGCGCGTGGAGGCCGGCAACGACGTCGCGGTGAAGGCAGGCAGCCTGATCTCCGCCAGTGGCAAGGGCACGGCCTCCGATGGTGGCTCCGTGGTGATCTTTGCCGAGAACGAATCGCAACTGGCAGCCGATGCCTCCGTGCTGGCGCTGGGGGGCGAGGTCTCCGGCAATGGCGGCTTCATCGAGTTCAGCGGGCAAAATGTGGTGACGCTCGCCGGCGGCACATTGAATGCGGCAGCCTTCTTCGGCGCCGGCGGCGAAGTGCTGATCGATCCGGCCCAGATCGTGATTTCCGCCAATACCTGCCTTGGCTGTGGCGGTGCCTATTCCAGCGCCTTGTCGGCCGGCACGAAGTTCAGCCTGCAGGCCAGCCAGAGCGTCACGCTTTCGGAAAACGTCTTCCTGTCGACGCGCCAGGTGGGCGGCGCGACGGACCGCAACAGCCATGCCACGGCGGCCTCGACAGGCATCTCCGGCGCCGTGGAACTGACGGCTCCGACGATCGACCTGAAGAACGGCTCGGCGATCTTCGCCCAGGGCAGCGGCAGCTATGCCGGCGGTGACGTCACGCTGTCCGGCCAGTCTATCAGCCTCACCAACGCAACGATCGCCGGAAAGAACGTCAACCTGACCGC
>NZ_FTMR01000044.1:0-1640 GCF_900156005.1 Rhizobium sp. RU35A
GACGGGAATGTCGTGGTTGCCGCGACGGGCTCGGTTGCGGGTGCGACTGGCGTATCCCTGACGGCAACGACGGGCAGCCTGACGCAGGCCTCTGGTTCGCTGATCGATGGTGGCACGGGCAGCGTGACGCTCTCGGCTGGCACGGATGCCACGATCGGTCACGTGAAGACGGGTGGCACGGGTACGATCGGCATCGCGTCTGTGGCCGGCCGGCTCGACCTGACCGATGCGATCGAGGCCGCAAACGGTTCGATCGGTGTGACGGCGCAGACGGCTCTTGCACTGTCGTCCGGCGCCAGCGTGACGGCGACGGGTGCCGGCGGCGTATCCCTGACGGCAACGACGGGTGCCCTGACGCAGGCCTCTGGCTCGCTGATCGATGGCGGCACGGGCAGCGTGACGCTGTCGGCGGGTACCGATGCCACGCTTGGTCAGGTGAAGAGCGCGGGGGCGGTATCGGCCTCGGCTCTTGGTGGTTCTGTCGAGCTTGCCGATGCGCTGAGTTCGTCGGGTGGTTCCGTCACGGTGACGGCTGACGGGAATGTCGTGGTTGCCGCGACGGGCTCGGTTGCGGGTGCGACTGGCGTATCCCTGACGGCAACGACGGGCAGCCTGACGCAGGCCTCTGGCTCGCTGATCGATGGCGGCACGGGCAGTGTGACCTTGTCGGCGGGCACCGATGCCACGATCGGTCACGTGAAGACGGGTGGCACGGGTACGATCGGCATCACGTCCGTTGCCGGCCGGCTCGACCTGACCGATGCGATCGAGGCCGCAAACGGTTCGATCGGTGTGACGGCGCAGACGGCTCTTGCATTGTCGTCCGGCGCCAGCGTGACGGCGACGGGTGCGACTGGTGTATCCCTGACGGCAACGACGGGCAGCCTGACGCAGGCTTCTGGCTCGCTGATCGATGGCGGCACGGGCACGGTGACCTTGTCGGCGGGCACCGATGCCACGATCGGTCACGTGAAGACGGGTGGCACGGGTACGATCGGCATCACGTCCGTTGCCGGCCGGCTCGACCTGACCGATGCGATCGAGGCCGCAAACGGTTCGATCGGTGTGACGGCGCAGACGGCTCTTGCACTGTCGTCCGGCGCCAGCGTGACGGCGACGGGTGCCGGCGGCGTATCCCTGACGGCAACGACGGGCGCCCTGACGCAGGCGTCTGGCTCGCTGATCGATGGTGGCACGGGCACGGTGACCTTGTCGGCGGGCACGGATGCCACGCTTGGCCAGGTGAAGAGCGCGGGTGCGGTCTCTGCCTCTGCTCTTGGTGGTTCTGTCGAGCTTGCCGATGCGCTGAGTTCGTCGGGTGGTTCCGTCACGGTGACGGCTGACGGGAATGTCGTGATTGCCGCGACGGGCTCGGTTGCGGGTGCGACTGGTGTATCCCTGACGGCAACGACGGGCAGCCTGACGCAGGCTTCTGGCTCGCTGATCGATGGCGGCACGGGCACGGTGACCTTGTCGGCGGGCACCGATGCCACGATCGGTCACGTGAAGACGGGTGGTACGGGTACGATCGGCATCGCGTCCGTGGCCGGCCGGCTCGACCTGACCGATGCGATCGAGGCCGCAAACGGTTCGATCGGTGTGACGGCGCAGACGGCTCTTGCACTGTCGTCCGGCGCCAG
>NZ_FTMR01000045.1:0-1634 GCF_900156005.1 Rhizobium sp. RU35A
CATGTAGCCGCAAAGTTAGAATGTCCTGTTTCTGCAAAGTTGGAATGTCACACTCCCCGGCTCTGACAGTTGTCTGGGAGATTGCAGATGGGATTGATAGCGATGAGCGAGCGCGATCTGCAACGGATCGAGGTTTTGTCGAAAGTGACTGCCGGCCGGATGACTGTGGTGTCGGCGGCGCATGTGCTTGACCTGAGCGAGCGTCAGCTACGCCGACTGCTGGAGCGTATCCGGACCGGCGGCGCGGCATCAATCCGGCACAAGGCGATCGGCCGGCCCTCAAACAATCGGATCAGTGACGGGGTTCGCGATTATGCGATGACACTGGTCCGCGAACGCTACGCCGATTTCGGTCCGACGTTGGCGACGGAGAAGTTGGCTGAGCGCGATGGCTTGCGGGTGTCACGCGAGACGGTGCGCGGTTGGATGTCCGATGCCGGGCTGTGGCTGTCACGCAAGCAGCGCCGGACGTTTCATCAACCGCGACTGCGGCGCGAAGCCTATGGCGAGCTGGTGCAGATCGACGGGTCAGAGCATCGCTGGTTCGAGGATCGCGGACCACCGTGTTCGCTGCTGGTGTTCGTCGACGATGCGACTGGCAAGTTGATGCAGTTGCGCTTTGTGCATTCCGAAAGTGCCTTCACCTACTTCGATGCGCTGGAGCTCTATCTCAAGCGTCACGGCGCACCGATTGCCTTTTATTCGGACAAGCATTCGGTGTTTCGGGTGGCGAAGAAGGATGCCAAAGGTGGCCAGGGCATGACGCAGTTCGGACGTGCGCTTTGCGAGTTAAATATCGAGATTCTTTGTGCAAACTCGAGCCAGGCCAAAGGCCGTGTCGAGCGGATGAACCGGACGCTGCAGGATCGTCTGGTCAAGGAGCTCAGGCTTTGCGGTATCGACAGCATGGAGGCGGGCAATGCGTTTCTACCTGTTTTCATGGAGGACTATAATGCGCGTTTTGCGGTTTCCCCTGCCCGTTCGGACGACCTGCATCGTCCGCTGAATCTGGCGCCGGATCGGCTGACGGAGATCCTGTGCAAGCGCGAGCAGCGTTATGTCGGATCGCAGCTGACGTTTTCGTTCGAGCGCAAGCGGATCATGCTGGAGGAGAGCGAGGTGACGCGCGGTCTGGCCGGCCGCTATGTCGAGACATATGCCTATGCGGATGGTCGTCTCGATGTGCGCTGGAAGGGATATTCCCTGCCCTACACGGTGTTTGACAAGGAGCAGCGGGTAACACATGCAGCGATCACGGAGAACAAGCGACTGAGCGAGGTGCTGACCTATATCAGGGAGCGCCAGGAAGAGGATGACAAGCCGAAGGTGAAGAGCAACAGCGACAAGAATGGCTACGTCAAGCGCGTGGGCAAGCCTGGCCGGCGGACGGATTTCACGAATGATCCGGCGGTGATTGCGAGACGGATGAAGGCGCTGTCTCGGCAGGACGCTGCGGAGTGAAGTACCCGACAATCGTCTCAAAGCTAAAGCCGAAGTGGAGTTCCCCACCCGCCCCGATCTGATCTTGCAAGCGGGTCTGCCGCTCAGATCGGGGCTGATCGTGGTGCTGTGTAGTGACTGCTGCGGACATTTCTACTTTGCAGCACAGCGGACATTCCAACTCCTCCGCCACA
>NZ_FTMR01000046.1:0-1394 GCF_900156005.1 Rhizobium sp. RU35A
ATACCCCGCGCCGCGAACGGTGCGGATGACATCCTGCATGTTGGAGAAGTTGAGCGCCTTGCGCAGGCGCCCGACATGCACGTCGACGGTGCGCTCGTCCACGTAGATGTCGTGGCCCCAGACGCCGTCGAGCAGCTGCGAGCGGGAAAACACCCGGCCGGGCGAGGCCATCAGGAATTCCAGCAGGCGGAATTCCGTCGGCCCGAGGCGAACCTCGCGGCTCTTGCGGTGCACCCGGTGCGTCTCGCGGTCGAGTTCGATGTCGCCGCAGCGCAGGATGCTCGAAAGAACCTCCGGCCGTGCCCGCCGCAGCATCGCCTTCACCCGCGCCATCAGTTCCGGCGTGGAGAAGGGTTTGACCACATAGTCGTCCGCGCCGGTCGCCAGGCCGCGCACCCGCTCGCTCTCCTCGCCGCGCGCCGTCAGCATGATGATCGGCAGCCGCTCGGTTTCCGGGCGCATGCGCAGCCGCCGGCACAGCTCGATGCCGGAGACGCCGGGCAGCATCCAGTCGAGGATCAAAAGATCCGGCAGGCGTTCCTGCAGGCGGATCTCCGCCTCGTCACCCCGCAGGATGGTTTCCACCTCGTAGCCCTCGGCCTCGAGGTTGTAGCGAAGGAGCACGCTCAGCGCCTCCTCGTCCTCCACGACCGCAATCTTCGGCAGCATTGGTCCGCAACTCCGTCAGTCACTCACTCGGCAATCGCGCCGAGCGTATTGGAGGTATCGTCCTTCGGACGCTCCCCTTCCGGCTGGGCGCCGGTGGTGATGTAGTAGATGGTCTCGGCGATGTTGGTGGCATGGTCGCCGATGCGCTCGATGTTCTTGGCGCAGAACAGAAGATGCGTGCAGGTGGTGATGTTGCGCGGATCTTCCATCATGTAGGTCAGAAGCTCGCGGAACAGCGAGGTGTACATGGCGTCGATCTCCTCGTCGCGCTGGCGGATGGCTTCCGCCTTCTGCGCCGAGCGGTTGGAGAAGACGTCGAGCACTTCCTTCAGCTGGACGAGCGCCAGATCGGAGAGGTGTTCCAGACCCCGGGCAAGCTTGCGCGGCACGCCGGTGCCCTGCACGGCAATCACCCGCTTGGCGGTGTTCTTGCCGAGATCGCCGACGCGTTCCAGGTCGGCGGCAATGCGCAGCACGCCGATGATCTCGCGCAGGTCGCCGGCCATCGGCTGGCGCCGCGCGATCGTCACGATCGCCTTTTCCTGGATCTCGCGCTCGGCATTGTCGAGGATCACGTCGTCCGAGATGATCTTCTGGGCAAGCGCCGCATCCGAATTCACCAGCGCGCGCACGGCTGCGCCGCACATCTCCTCGGCCAGACCGCCCATCTCGGAAATCCGGCGGTTCAGGTATTTCAGGTCTTCGTCAAAGGCTGACAGAATATG
>NZ_FTMR01000047.1:0-1381 GCF_900156005.1 Rhizobium sp. RU35A
TGGAGTCGCGTAATTGGAAATTCTGTTTTTCCTCTTCCTTGGAAAGCCGCTCTGGATGTGGCTCGTCTTCATGGGCCTGGTTGTGGCTCTGCTCGCATTCGATCTCGGTGTTCTGCATAAGGATGACCACGAGATCGGTGTTGCCGAGAGCCTGAAGCTTTCAGTCATGTACCTGTCTCTCGGTTTTCTGTTTGCCGGCTTCATCTACTGGCAGATGGATACTGAAGCGACTGCACAGTACCTGACCGCCTTCGTGGTGGAAAAGACGTTGGCGATGGATAACATCTTCCTCATCGCCATGATTTTCGCCTTCTTTTCCATTCCGCGCGAGTACCAGCACCGCGTCCTGTTCTGGGGCATCCTTGGCGTCATCATTCTTCGCGGCATCATGATCGGCCTGGGTGCAACGATCGTGGAGCAGTACAATTGGGTGCTCTACATCTTTGCAGTGTTCCTGATCCTGACCGGCATCAAAATGTTGTTCATGGCCGACAAGGAACACAAAATCGAAGAAAACGGTCTGATCCGTTTTCTGAAGCGCCACATGAATGTCACGAATGAGCTTCACGGCAACCGGTTCGTGATCAGGAAACTGGATCCGTCAACCGGGAAACTGAAGCGCTACGCGACTCCGCTTCTGCTTGCATTGATCATGATCGAGATTGCCGACCTGGTCTTCGCTGTCGATTCGGTACCGGCGGTCTTCACCATCACGACCGACCCCTATATCGTCTATACCTCGAACATATTTGCCATTCTCGGCCTGCGGGCACTTTACTTTGCACTCGACGCAATCCTGCATCGTTTCGCCTATTTGAAATATGCTTTGTCCGTTCTTCTGGTGTTCATTGGCTCGAAGATTTTCATCGCCTGGGCCATGGGCTGGGAAAAGTTTCCGCCCGAGTGGTCGCTTGGTATTACCTTCGTCATTCTGGGTGCGGGCGTCGCCTACTCGCTCCGGAGAACTGGCTCGAAACAGAAAACCTGACCCGCGGTCTGGCTCTAGGTTTGCGTCTTGAGGAACGTCGATGACTGATGGAAGTACAGCACTGAAGGGGTCGGACTATCTCCTGGAATTGCTCGAGACCGCAAAGCGCAACAACGGTCTGCACATTCGAACGATCTTGTTGCGGGAGGGACGTCTTGGCGTCGCGATAGCGTTGTTGATGCTTGCAATTCCCGCCGTTGTACCGATACCCAACCCGCTTGGGCCGGTTTTTGGCACCTGCCTGGCTTTCGTCGCGGTGCAAATGCTGTTCGGTCGTCAAAATCTCTGGGTTCCCGAATTCATGGGACGACGAATGTTGCCGATGAAGGTGGTCGCGGCGGCAGTCAACGGTACGAGACCGACGATCCTTCGAATCGAAGCCAGGCTTCAGCC
>NZ_FTMR01000048.1:0-1358 GCF_900156005.1 Rhizobium sp. RU35A
GACTTCAATCCTTGTATGGATGGCTCCTGCGTGTCAAGGATACGATTGGTTCCAGTAAACAGGTCGGTTGCGGCCATGTATACGGCGTCTGATATGCAGCGAGACTGCTGCGCGCCCTGATGAATATCCGCTTGGAGAACAGGTCCCACTCAATCGAGCGCGCTTGAAGAGCTTCGGATTGATCGGGGTGTCCTGGTTCTTCGTCTCCGCTTGTTCGCCATCACCTCACGTTGCCCTGACCATTCTGAGAGCCCGTCAGGCGACCTGCGGCTCGTATCGAGACCCGTCCCTGAGGACGGCAAAAATCATTCGTGCCATGCGATGCGCCAAGGCAATCGCGACAACCTTCGTCTTCTTCCGCATCAGCATGCCCGATAGCCAGTCCGATCCTGCCTTCCGCTTGAGCCGGCGTCTGAGCATGATCTGCGCCATGGCGCCGAGATACAGTAAACGCCGGATGTAGCGATTTCCCATCTTAGAGATACTGCCCACTTTTTGCTTACCTCCGGTTGAGTGAGGTTTGGGCGTAAGGCCGAGCCAGGCGGCATAGTCCCTCGCACTGTCAAAGTTGTCGACATCCGGGGTGGTGGCCGCGATTATCGTTGCCGACAGTATACCCACGCCTGGAATCGTCGCCAAACGCTGGCTTGTTTCGTTTTGCACGTAGGCTTCTTCGATCTCTTCTGTCAGCCGTTCGATCCGCATGTTTGTCTCGAACAGTTGGTCGAAGAGTAAGGCCACGGGCAATCGCGCTGCTTTCGGCAACTGATCCAGTTGCTCTTTCAACTGATCAACATTCTGCGCGCCCTTCGCAGCTATGATGCCGAATTCTGTCATATGTGCTCGGATCGCATTGCCGATCTGCGTGCGCTGGCGAACCAGGAAGTCTCGCGTGCGATGAAGAACCATGACCGCCGAGCAGGCCTCGCTCTTGATAGCCACGAACCGCATCGAGGGCCGCGTCACTGCCTCGCAAATGGCGGCCGCGTCCGCGGCGTCGGTCTTTCCTCGCTTCACGTAAGGCTTCACATAAGACGGCGGCATCAGCCGAACGTCATGCCCCAGTTCCTGAAGCCTGCGGCCCCAATCGTGAGCGCCGGCGCAAGCCTCCATGCCAATGAGACATCGTGGACGCTTCTGGAAAAATGCAAGTAATTGGCTGCGACGAAGCTGCCGGCGCACAAGAACCAGACCGTTCTCGTCCACACCGTGGATCTGAAAGACACTCTTTGCGAGATCGATACCCACTGTGGCAAGCTCTGACATGGATCGCTCCTTTGATCTGGATGATGTCATCCAAACTATGCCGGAATACGCCGGCGGGAGCAGGAGCCATCCACAACATCAATTGAAAAGGC
>NZ_FTMR01000049.1:0-1281 GCF_900156005.1 Rhizobium sp. RU35A
CTGCGAAGATCATCGCTGAAAGCGCGGGTCATATTGCCTCCGACCAAATCACCAGTCGGATCATGGAATCAGAAATTGCACCGTAACGGAATCCTCAATCCGATTCCGAGTTCAATGGACGTGCTCTAAAACACCAAGCGCCCCCACTAGGGTCGCAACATGGCAGGCCGCACACCGCGCCAAGCCTACATCGACGGGCTGAAAAAAGAGCCCGTAACAACACCGCAAAAAACCAAAGGAGGTACGCTGACAACACCCCAGAAACAGACTTCAATGCAACCCGAAACCCGCACCGCCTGAACCCGCTTCAAGACGAGGCACTGTCAGGTGAATACCGTTTCTGTACACACAGGTCTCATAAATAGGTCGCTATGTAGCCGAGTCAGTCCGTCCTCTTCATCAGCTTTTCGAGATAACCGAGCATGACTGCAGAGCCGACGAACGCAAGATGGATAACGGTGAGCCATAGCAGCTTTCCGTCATCATAATGATCGGCATTGAGGAAAACCTGCAAAAGGTGGATCGAAGAGATTGCAACAATAGATGACGCAACCTTTATCTTTAGGCTGCCGGAATCTAGCTTCCCAAGAAACGATATTTCTCCGCTTTTTTCGGCCTCATCGAAACGGCTGACAAAGTTTTCATATCCGGAGATCATCACCATGACGACCAAGCTTGCAACGAGTGCCGCATCAATCAGACCAAGCATCGAAAGGATCATGTCGCTCTCATCGGCGCTGAAGACGCTAAATGCCACCTTTGTCAGTTTATATCCAAAAGAAAGAGCATACACACCAAGTGCAATGGCCAGTCCGATATAAAAGATGACCAAAAGCCATCGGCTTGAAATTATAATTCGTTCGATGATAAGTTCTAGCACTTTCATTATCAACACCTTTCCAAAAGGGGCGATGCAAGACGCCATTGCACCGCCAAGTATTTTTACGCCCGTCGGCATAGTAGACGGCGACGACTTTGTACACCTACATCTATGAGTGGAACTCAAAAAGAACCTCGACGCTTTAAGAAACGCTATCATCTCGCCGTGGTAGAACGGGAAACGGAAGGGGAGATCACACGCTTAAAACTCATTAAACGCCGGATGTACGAAAGAGCAAAGCGCGTTCTGCTGCAAGCGCGCTCAGAGACTGCCTCAAAAAGAGGTGGGTGATTTCGACAGGTTGTTATACCAACCGTCGTTGATGCCGACCCGTGGGATTCCCAAAAGCGGACGAATCTGAATCTCTGTGGCAAACAGGAGGTTTGCGATGGGTTCAGCGC
>NZ_FTMR01000050.1:0-1235 GCF_900156005.1 Rhizobium sp. RU35A
TGACGTGCTCCCCGATTTTGGGCCACCGGGAGCTGGAATTTTCCGGGGTTATGGCTCAGGTCAGCGGTGGTGCCGATGAGCCCTTCATGAGCGAAATCGGCACCTTGTTGCCGATGGCGCTGTGTGGCCGGAATTCGTTATAGTCTCTGCGCCAATCCTCCATTTTTACCCGCGCGTCGTCAAGGTTCATGAACCAGTGGGCATTCAGGCACTCCGCCCTGAACTTGCCGTTGAAGCTTTCGATGAAGCTGTTGTCCGTCGGCTTGCCAGGCCGGGAAAAGTCGAGCACAACGCCTTTGTGATAGGCCCACAGATCGAGATCGCGAGAGATGAACTCGCTGCCGTTATCGACACGAATGACCGCCGGATAGCCAATCTGGCGGCATGTGCGTTCCAGGGTCTGGACGACATCTTCCCCCTTATAGCTGAACCGTGCATCGACAACCGGCGAGAAGCGGGAGAAGGTATCAACGACCGTCAGGACCCTGATCTTGCGGCCGGTAGCCAACTGGTCATGCACAAAGTCCATGGCCCAGACATAGTTGGACCGGGTCGCTGCGGTCCGGTCTGAACGCAGCTTTGCCTTCACCCGCCGCTTTGGCACCTTGTTGCGCAGTTGAAGGTCCATCTCCTTGTAAAGACGATAGATTCGCTTCGGATTGACCGGCCATCCGTCACGCTTAAGCAGTATATGCACGCGCCGGTATCCATACCGGACACGTGTCTGGCAAATGTCTCTGATCCTCAGCTTCAATTCAGCCTGCTCGCCGCGTTTCGACTTGTAGACATAGAGTGACCGGTCGATATTGAGGACCGCACAGGCCCGGCGGGTGGATATCTTCCAGTCGGATCGGACCTTGTCGACGAGTGAACGCTTGCGGGCAGGCTTCAGAGCTTTTTTGACAGAACATCCTGTAGCATAGCTTTATCCAGCGAAAGGTCGGCGACGATCCGCTTCAGCTTGGCGTTCTCCTCCTCAAGCTGACGCAACCGCTTCATCTCGGACGGCATCAGGCCCGCATACTTCTTGCGCCAATTGTAGAACGTCGCATCGGAAATGCCAGCCTTTCGACAGACCTCCCCGATCGGCGTGCCGTCCTCCGCCTGCTTCAAAACAAACGCGATCTGCGCCTCGCTAAACTTCGATGCCTTCATCGGAATTCTCCTCTCTCCCCGCAGGGATGATAAATGGAAAATTCCAGTTCCAAATGGCCCAATTTATTGGGAGCACGTCA
>NZ_FTMR01000051.1:0-1187 GCF_900156005.1 Rhizobium sp. RU35A
TTGAGATTGCCGGAGCCGGTGCGGTTGATGACGACGGCACCGCCCACGCCCACCACACCGCCGACGCCGCCGGCAATGGTGTTGGACGCATAGTTCTTGGCCGAAACGGCATCGATATCGACCTTGCCGCCGGCATAGACCTTGGCATTGCCGCCAACGGCCGCGTCGGTCTGGTTCAGGATCGTCGCCATGTCGAAGCTGACGCCGACACCGACCGTGCCACCGCCGCCGAGACCGCCGACCAGGCGATACATGTCGATGGCGCTGTCGGCCTCGATGCTGACATCCTGGCCGCTGCCGGCTGCCTTGAAGGCGGAATCCTGGTTGATGCTGCCATAGGCATAGGACGAGATGCCGCGACGGGAATCGACCACGTTGATCGAAGCGCCGACGCCGACCGTGCCACCCACGCCGCCAGCCACGATGATGTTGCCGATGTTCTCGCGGGCACGCGCCGTGATCGCGGTATCGCCCATGGCATTGATCGCACCGGATGCACCGAGCAGCGCGGAGGTCGTGCTGTTGGCAACGACCACGTTGATCGCGCCGCCGACGCCAGCCGTGCCCGCCACGCCGATCGCACCGACGACTTCGAGATGGCGCGAACTTTCGCGGGCATCGACAGTCACATTGCGATAGGCATCCGCGCGCCCGTCGATGCGGGCGGTCGTAGCGCCGGAAATGACGGCCACGTTGACCGCAGCCCCCACGCCGGCGGGTCCGGTGGCGGCGCCCATGGCAAAGCCGGCAACGCCGATCTGCTGCTGTCGCCGCGCGGCAACCGCCACGTCGCGGCGGGCCTTCACAACAGCACCGCTATCGACCGAGGCCTGGGTGGAACCGTTGAAGACATTGACGGTCGCACCACCGCCGACGCCCGCCGTTGCGCCAGCGCCGACCATGCCGGCAAAGCCGATCATCCGTCCGGTGGACTGGGCACTGATGATAGTATCCTGGGCAGCACCGAAATTGCCAAGCGTTGCGCCCGTAAGGGCCGCATTGATCGAGGCGCCGTTTGCGACATGCGCCGTCACGGTGTTGCTGAACACGCCGACATCCACGACGCCGCCGACGCCGGCAGTTCCCGTCGAGGCACCGACGGCCAGCGATATGGCAACGGCGCGATGATCGCCATTGGCAGTCATCACGAAGCCCTTGGCCGTGCGCGTCGTGGTCGGCATGTCGAG
>NZ_FTMR01000052.1:0-1159 GCF_900156005.1 Rhizobium sp. RU35A
ATACCAACCGTCGTTGATGCCGACCCGTGGGATTCCCAAAAGCGGACGAATCTGAATCTCTGTGGCAAACAGGAGGTTTGCGATGGGTTCAGCGCTTTCTTTACGGTCGGATTTCGACGGGTCCATGCTACGGCGACTGGCCCGGCAAACGCGCGATGCCGATCAGGCACGGCGGCTTCTTTCGCTCGCATCGATCTATGACGGCGGCTCGCGTGCCGATGCCGCCCGGCTCGACAGCGTGACAGTTCAGATCGTGCGCGACTGGGTGGTCCGCTTCAATGCTCGCGGACCCGACGGACTGATCAACGGCAAGGCTCCTGGAAAATCTTCTCTCCTGAACGACAAACAGCGAGCAGCCTTGGCGCAAGCCATCGAGCGCGGACCGACGCCGTATCTGGATGGCGTCGTTCGGTGGCGTCTGTGTGATCTGGCTCAATGGATTTGGGAAGAGTTCAGCATCTCGGTGAGCGAGGAGACCCTGGGGCGGGAAGTGCGTGCCCTGGGGTATCGCAAGCTCTCGGCTCGTCCAAGACATCATGCGCAGGACCCGGAGGCGGTCGAGGCATTTAAAAAAACTTCCCCGCCGCTGTGGCAAAAATCGCCGCCGGCCCTGCCAAGGGCAGAGTGATCGAAATCTGGTTCCAGGATGAAGCTCGGATAGGCCAGAAGAACAAGATCACGCGCCGCTGGGCCAAGCGGGGAACAAGGCCGTCCGCGCCGCACGATCAGCGAACCCGTTCGGCCTATATCTTCGGTGCCATCTGCCCCAAGAAGGGCAAGGCAGCCGCTCTCGTCATGCCTTGGTGCTACACCCATGCCATGAACCAGCACCTGATCGAGATCTCCCGCCACGTCGCTGACAATGCCCACGCTGTCCTCATCATGGACCAGGCGGGTTGGCATATGTCCAACAATCTCGTCGTTCCGGAAAACATCACAATCCTGCCGCTGCCGCCCAAATCACCAGAGTTGAACCCGGTCGAAAACATCTGGCAGTTCATGCGCGAGAACTGGCTCTCAAACCGCGTCTTCAAGTCCTATGACGACATTGTCGACCACTGCTGTACGCTTGGCGAACCCTGCAGGACCGACCGTGGAACATCATGTCGATCGGTAGACGCAAATGGACGCAAGGGTTCTGATCAATGACGGTTGGTAT
>NZ_FTMR01000053.1:0-1138 GCF_900156005.1 Rhizobium sp. RU35A
TGCGGAGCCATTCCGGCTGTGCAGCAGCGCATCACGTCGCGGGTTGATTGTTTGAGCGAACTCTGCAGGGGTCATCCAGCCGAGTCCGGAGTGTGGTCGATGATCATTGTAATCGCTGCGCCAGTTTGAAAGCGCTGACCGGGCACGCGTCAGTGACGAGAAGAGAGTTTCATTCAGGAACTCATCTCGCAGCCGCCCATTGAAGCTTTCGATGAAGGCGTTCTGGATCGGTTTGCCAGGCGCGATATAGTGCCATTCCACCTTGGTGCGGTCCGTCCATTGCAGGATCGCGTTGCTGGTGAACTCGCTGCCATTGTCGCTGACGATCATCTTCGGCTTGCCTCGTTCCTCGATGATCCGGTTCAGCTCACGGGCAACCCGCAGACCGGAAAGGGACGTATCGGCGACGAGGCCCAGGCATTCCCTGGTGCAATCGTCGACGACGGTCAGCACCCGGAACCTGCGACCATCGGTGAGTTGATCCGACACGAAGTCCAGTGACCCGCGATCATTGGCGGCAAGCGGGATCAGCATCGGTGCTCGTGTGCCTGTCGCTCGTTTCCGACCGCCGCGCTTGCGCACCGTCAGCTTCTCTTCCCGATAGAGCCTGAAGAGCCGCTTGTGGTTCACAAGGTGACCCTCACGCCTGAGCAGAACATGAAGGCGTCGATATCCAAAGCGGCGGCGTTCATGCGCCAGCGTCTTCATCCGCTCGCGAAGGTCATGGTCATCGCTGCGCCTGGTTTCGTAACGGATCGTCATCCGGCAAAAGCCGATGGCTTTACACGCCCGCCGTTCGCTCATCTGGTGGCGATCCATCAGATGAGTGACAGCTTTCCGCCTTGCTGCGGGCGTCACCACTTCTTTCCCAAAAGGTCTTTCAAAGCGGCATTGTCGAGCATGGCGTCTGCCAGGAGCCGTTTCAGCCTCGTGTTCTCGTCTTCCAGCGTCTTCAGCCGCTTGGCTTCGGATACGTCCATGCCGCCGAATTTGGCCTTCCATTTATAGATGCTGGCATCGCTGACGCCGTGCTTGCGGCAAAGCTCCGAGACCGGCGTGCCAGCTTCGTGCTCCTTCAGTATCCCGATAATCTGTTCGTCTGTGAAACGGTTGCGTTTCATCCTCTGGTCCTCTCAAT
>NZ_FTMR01000054.1:0-1133 GCF_900156005.1 Rhizobium sp. RU35A
ACCGATGCGATCGAGGCCGCAAACGGTTCGATCGGTGTGACGGCGCAGACGGTTCTTGCACTGTCGTCCGGCGCAAGCGTGACGGCGACGGGTGCAGGCGGCGTGTCCCTGACGGCAACGACGGGCAGCCTGACGCAGGCCTCTGGTTCGCTGATCGATGGTGGTACGGGCACGGTGACCTTGTCGGCTGGTACGGATGCCACGCTTGGCCAGGTGAAGAGCGCGGGTGCGGTCTCTGCCTTTGCTCTTGGTGGCTCGGTGGAGCTTGCCGATGCGCTGAGTTCGTCGGGTGGTTCCGTCACGGTGACGGCTGACGGGAATGTCGTGGTTGCCGCGACGGGCTCGGTTGCGGGTGCGACTGGCGTATCCCTGACGGCAACGACGGGCAGCCTGACGCAGGCCTCTGGTTCGCTGATCGATGGTGGCACGGGCAGCGTGACGCTGTCGGCGGGTACCGATGCCACGATCGGTCAGGTGAAGAGCGCGGGTTCGGTCTCTGCCTCTGCTCTTGGTGGTTCTGTCGAGCTTGCCGATGCGCTGAGTTCGTCGGGTGGTTCCGTCACGGTGACGGCTGACGGGAATGTCGTGGTTGCCGCGACGGGCTCGGTTGCGGGTGCGACTGGCGTATCCCTGACGGCAACGACGGGCAGCCTGACGCAGGCCTCTGGCTCGCTGATTGATGGTGGCACGGGCACGGTGACCTTGTCGGCGGGCACGGATGCCACGCTTGGCCAGGTGAAGAGCGCGGGTGCGGTCTCTGCCTCTGCTCTTGGTGGTTCTGTCGAGCTTGCCGATGCGCTGAGTTCGTCGGGTGGTTCCGTCACGGTGATGGCTGACGGGAATGTCGTGGTTGCCGCGACGGGCTCGGTTGCGGGTGCGACTGGCGTATCCCTGACGGCAACGACGGGCAGCCTGACGCAGGCCTCTGGTTCGCTGATCGATGGCGGCACGGGCAGCGTGACACTGTCGGCTGGCACGGATGCCACGATCGGCCAGGTGAAGACGGGTGGTACGGGTACGATCGGCATCGCGTCCGTGGCCGGCCGGCTCGACCTGACCGATGCGATCGAGGCCGCAAACGGTTCGATCGGTGTCACGGCGCAGACGGCTCTTGCACTGTCGTCCGGCGCCAG